>NZ_JAFKRH010000001.1 GCF_019038465.1 Synechococcus sp. CCY 0621
CCACGAAAACGAAGCGGTCGCGCTTGAGCCAGTCGTCGAGGACGTCGAACCATCCACGCGTGGCCGGTGCACGCCCTAGGGCGATCGTCATGGGGGAAAGCGGTGCGGATGACCCGCAGGGCTGTGGGTTACCGGGGGATGGTAACAACGTTGATCCGCCCCCCGTGCCAGGCGACACGGGCTGAAACTGACGCCTCCGGCACGCTTCGCGGCAGGATGGCGGGCCATTGTCCTTTCGTCCCGCATGGCTTCGCCCGGCGTCGCTTCCCCTTCGGCCGACGAGCAGGTGCTGGAGCAACCGGTGCTCGGCTCCCGCCGTCTCTCCAACTTGCTGGTGGCGGCGGCCGTCAGCATCGGTGGCCTTGGTTTCGTGCTCACGAGCGCCTCCAGCCGCTTCGGCCGTGATCTGCTGCCCATCGGCCACCCTGCCGCCCTGGTCTGGGTGCCCCAGGGTCTTGTGATGGGGCTCTATGGGGTGGCGGCGCTGTTGCTGGCCACCTACCTGTGGCTCGTGATCAGCATTGATGTGGGCTCGGGCCTCAACCGTTTCGATCGCGGGTCCGGCGAAGCCCGCATCAGCCGCCGCGGCTTCCGCCAGCTGATCGAAGTGGTGATCCCCCTGCGGGAGATCCAGGCGGTGAAGGTGGAGGTGCGCGATGGCCTCAGTCCCCAGCGACGCCTGGCCCTGCGGGTGCAGGGGCGCCGGGACATGCCCCTGACCCGGGTGGGCGAACCGATGCCCCTGGCCGATCTGGAGCTGGCGGGTGCGCGCCTGGCCCGCTTCCTGGGTGTTCCCCTGGAGGGCCTTTGAGATGGGTCAGACAGGCAAGCCACAGCGCACAACCCCTGCAGCCCTTGGCTGGCGGCTGCTGCTCCTGGTGGTTCTGGGGCTGACGCCCCTGGGCCTGGCGGCCTGCGCCGCCGACAGCGGCAACCAACCACTGGGCTGCGAGGCAGCCACCAGCCCCTGTTTGCAGGGCACGGCGGTGGTGGCCATGGAGACCAGCAAAGGACCGGTGGAAGTGAGCCTGGACGGTGCGGCGGCACCGCTCACAGCGGGCAACTTCGTCGATCTGGTGCGGCGCGGGGTCTACAACGGCACGGTCTTTCACCGGGTGGTGCGGGAGCCGGTGCCGTTCGTGGTGCAGGGGGGTGACCCCAGCAGCGCCGATCCCAAGGTGGCCCCCAGCGACTACGGCTCGGGCGGCTTCGTTGACCCCGCCAGTGGCGAGTCCCGGCGCATCCCCTTGGAGCTCAAGCTCAGCAACTCCCAGGAACCTCGCTACGGCGAGGAGATCACCACCCCCACCGCCACGCGCCAGCTGGCCCTCACCCATGAGCGCGGTGCCATCGCCATGGCCCGCTCCAGCGACCCCAATTCCGCCAGCGCCCAGTTCTATGTGGCCCTGCAGGCCCTGCCCGAACTGGATGGCCGCTACGCGGTCTTCGGCCGGGTGACCAAGGGGATGGAGGTGATCGATCGCATCCAGCAGGGGGACAAGCTGATCCGGGCCCGGGTGATTGAAGGGGGCACGCTGGTCAAGAAGAAGCCCTGAGGCCCGCTCAGGCGGGGACGCGCTTGCCCTCTCACGCGGGGACGCGCTTGTCTGAGGCGGTGGCTTTGAGCAGCTCGGTGTTCACCCCCGAGGCCCGCTCCAGAGCCACCTTGCCCGTGCGGGCGATCTCCAGGATCCCGTAGGTCTCAAGCAGACGCTCCAGGGCCACCAGCTTGCCCGGATCCCCCACCACCTCAAGGGTGAGGGCATCGTCGGCGACGTCCACCACCTTGGCCCGGAAGACCTGGACCAGATCGAAGATGGCGCCGCGGTTCTCCGCCGGCGCCGCCACCTTCAGGAGCATCAGCTCGCGCTCCACCGCCGGAATGGTGGAAAGATCGATCACGCCGAGCACGTTGATCAGCTTGTTGAGCTGCTTCGTCATCTGCTCGAGGGTGCGGTCGTCCCCTTCCACCACCATGGTGAGCCGGGACATGCCGCGGTGCTCCGCCGGCCCCACCGCCAGGCTCTCGATATTGAAACCCCGCCGGGCGAACAGACCGGAGATACGGCTCAGGGCGCCCGATTCGTCTTCCACCAGCACCGAGAGGGTGTGCTTCATGTCGGGCTCGTGATCGGGGTGCGGCGGGGAACCGGGTGGAAAGCCGGCATGGTCTAACCAAGGTACGCGCCAGGGGAGGCCTTCCCTTCAGCCCGTCTCCAGGCGCTCCAGCCAGCTGAGCACCGCGCCATGGAAGGCGTCCGGGGTCTCATCGTGGGGACAGTGGCCGCAGGAAGGGATCACCTGCAAGTGGAGGTCGGGTCGTAGCCGCAGACACTGCTTGGAGACCTCCACCGGCACCAGCCGGTCCTGGCCGCCCCAGACCAGCAGGGTGGGTCGGCCCGGCCGCTGCAGCAAGGCGACGGCGGTGGCGCGGAACGGCCGCAGCGCCATGCCGATGCTCATGGCCCGCAGGGCCCGCACCGCACTGGGGCGTCGGGCGGGTCGGGCGATCAGCCGACGCAGCTCCTGATCGCCGATCACCGGGTGGTGGTAGGCCGACTGGATGCCCAGGTCGAGCAGGGGGGAATGGGCCAGCAGGGGAACCACCAGCTCCAGGGGCAGGAGCCGCAGCAGCAGGTGAATCACCCCCCGCTTCAGCCGCCGGCGCCAGGGGGGACGGCGCGGGGGGTGGCGCCGGGCCATCAGCAGGCTGGGATCGGGCAGGGGAGCCGCCACCACGGCCCGCACCCACTGGGGGAAGTAGACGCTGCAGGTCAGGGCCACCAGGCCACCGAGGGAATGGCCGACCAGCACGGCCGGCGTCTGGACCACCTCCGCCAGGAAGGCCTGCAGCTGCCTTGACCAGAGGCGGTTGTCCAGGGCCTGATGGCGATCCAGACCCGGCTGGCTGGAGGCGCCGAAGCCGATCAGGTCGAGGCCGTAGACGCACCAGCCCGCTGCCGCCAGGGGGCCGGCGTTGCGGCGCCAATGGCCACTGGCGGCCCCGAAACCGTGCAACAGCACCAGCGCCGGCCCGTCAGGGGGACCCAGGCGGCGCCAGTGGCAGCCGTGGCCGCGCCAGTCCCACTGGGCGTGCTCCCCCCAGTCGGCTCCCTGCTGCGGTGCGGTCTGCACGGGGGCAGGCTGGGGGTCGGCGGACGACACCGATGGTTGCGGCAAGGACCCGAAGTTGAGCGAACCCCCTCACTATTGCGAAGGTGCCGCCGTCGTGGAGACCGGTGGCGGCTTCTTCCGACCCGCCTCCAGGCCAGCCAGGGACTTCGGAGTGCTGCTGGCTCGCAGCCTGGCGGCCTCTGGCCGCGACCGACCCGTGCAGGTGCTGGATGGCATGGCGGGCTGCGGCATCCGGGCCCTCCGCTACGGCCTGGAGGGCGGCGCCACGGCGGTGTGGGCCAACGACGCCGACCCCGACCGCCTGCCCTTGCTGGAGCGCAATCTGGCCCGGCTGCCGGCGGCGGTGGAACGGCAGCTGAGCACCGCCACGGCCCAGCAGCTGCTGGCCGGCTGCCTGGTGGAGGGGCGCCGCTTCGATCTGGTGGATCTGGATGCCTTCGGCTGTCCGGCTGCCCTGGTTCCCCTGGCCCTGGAGGCTGTGGCCTTCGGCGGCGTGCTCTATCTGGCCAGCACGGACGGACGTTCGGCCACGGGCCATGACCGCCGCGCCGCCGTGCGCCGTTTCGGTGCCGCCGCCCGGGCCCACCCCGCCAGCTGGGAGATCGCCCTGCGCCTTCAGCTGGGGTTGCTGGCCCGGACCGCCTGGGCGATGGGGCGGGGGCTCACCCCCCTGCTGAGCTTCAGCGAAGGCCGGGCGTTCCGCACCGCCGTGCGACTGGCGCGCCATCCCGCCGCTGGGGAGGAGGCCCAGCTCGGCCTGGTGGCCCACTGTCATGGCTGCGGTGATCAGCAGGTGCAGAGCCTGCTGCGGCTCGGCCGTTGGCGCCCCTGCGCCTGCCCCGGGGCTGTTTCAGACCAGGGGGCCATCCAGAGCGGGCCGGCTCTGGCGGTCAGCGGCCCGCTCTGGATCGGCCCCCTCCAGGATTCCGCCACGCTGGTGGCGATGCTGCAGCTGGCCGAGGGGGCTGGCGCCCATCTGGACCGGCCGGGCCGGCGGTTGCTGGAGCGGCTCCGGAACGACCCGGCCGCGACGCCCCGCTGCTGGCCCGTGGACGCGATAGCCCGCCGTCTCGGTCAGGGGCCCCCGCCGTTGGCGCAGCTGGTGGCGGCACTGACGGCGGAGGGTTTCGCCGCGGCGGCGAGCGGGGTGATGGCCGGCCAGCTGCGCAGCGAGGCTCCCTGGCCGGTGATCGTGGCCACGGCCCGGGAGCTGGTGGCCGCGACGGCTGCTAGATAGGTACCCCGTTCCCCCTTGTCCGGGCCATGGCCTCTGAAATCTTCGGCACCGCCGCCATCTTCTGGGTGCTGATCCCCGTCGGGCTGGCGGGCGGCGCCCTGCTGCTCAAGCTCCTGAACGACTGAGCGCCGGAGCCCGGCTCCGCGCTGGGGCCGGACGCACCCTTAGGCTCAGCCCGCTTCCTTTGCAGGGGTCCATGAAGGTTCTGGTCGTCGGTGGAACAGGAACCCTCGGTCGCCAGATCGCCCGTCGTGCCCTTGATGCGGGACACACCGTCCGTTGCGTCGTGCGCTCTCCACGAAAGGCTGCTTTTCTGCAGGAATGGGGCTGTGACCTCACCCGTGGTGACCTGCTGGAACCCGCCAGCCTCGATTACGCCCTGGAGGGCCAGGAGGCGGTGATCGATGCCGCCACGGCCCGGGCCACCGATGGCGGCAGCGCCTACGAGATCGACTGGGACGGCAAACAGAACCTTTTCGCCGCCTGTCGGCGCGCCGGTGTGGGCCGGCTGGTGTTCATGTCGCTGCTGGATGCCGCCAAGCACCGTGGCGTGCCACTGATGGACATCAAGGCCTGCACCGAGGAGTGGCTTGAGGCCTCCGACCTCGACTACACGATCCTGCGTGGTGTCGCCTTCATGCAGGGCCTGATCAGCCAGTTTGCGATCCCTGTGCTGGAGAGCCAGACCGTCTGGGTGAGCGGTGCACCGACGCCGATCGCCTACATGAACACCCAGGACGTGGCCCGTTTCGCCGTGGCGGCTCTTGAGCGGCCCGAAACGATCCGGCAGGCGTTCCCGGTCGTGGGTCCCCGGGCCTGGATCACCGGCGAGATCACCCAGCTGTGCGAGCGGTACAGCGGCCGCGAGGCCCGGGTGTTCCGGGTGCCGCCGGTGCTGCTGGGCCTAATGCAGTCGGTCACCGGATTTTTCGAGGCCAGCCTCAACGTGGCCGAACGGCTGGCGTTCGCCGAGGTGGTGGGCGGCGGCGAGCCCCTCACCGCGCCCATGGAGGCCAGCTACGCCGCCTTCGGCCTGGATCCAGCCGAAACCACCCTGCTCGAGGATTACCTCAAGGAGTATTACGACACGATCCTGCGGCGTCTGCGGGAGATGGAGTCCGACCTCGACAAGGAAGCCAAGAAGAAGCTTCCGTTCTGAAGCGCCACCCGCTGCCAGTTCGTGTGTACTATTGCTGGGGTTTGCCGGCGGTCATGGCGATTTCCCAGATCAAGAACCTCCAGCGGCGGCTGGCCAACCTGGAGGAGGAGGCCATCGCCGAGCTCACCCGGGCCTGCGGCCACGAGCTCTGGGCCTCGCTGGGCTTCGATGCCTTCGACACGCTTGAGGATCCGGATCGCCGTGCCCGGGCGAACTATTACTACGGCCAGCTCCAGACCGTCAGGGAGTTGAAGGACGCCCTGGTCTGAGCAGCGCCGCCAGACGTTGTCGCTCCTGGGCGCTCACGGCGCGCCAGGTGCCCGGGGCCAGACCCACCAGATCCAGGGGCGGACCGCCATCCATCAGGTCGATCGCCGTGCGCAGCAGGCGCAGGGTGGGCAGCCCCACCGCAGCAGTCATGCGCCGCACCTGGCGGTTCCGCCCCTCGCGCAACTCCAGTTCCAGCCAGTCGGTCGGCACCCGCAGCCGGTGGCGGATCGGCGGGTCCCTTTCGGGCAGGGCCGGGTCCGCCACGGCCCGGGCCCGGGCCGGCAGGGTGCGTCGCCCCTGCACCATCACCCCCTGACGGAGGCTGTCGAGGGCGGGCGGCGTGATCACACCCTCCACCTGCACCAGATACCGGCGCCAATGTCCCCGGGCCGGGTCGGTGAGCCTGGCCTGCAGCCGGCCATCGTCGGTGAGCACCAGCAGGCCCTCACTGTCCGCATCCAGGCGGCCGGCGGCATAGACGCCCGGTTGATCGACCAGCTGGGCCAGGGTGCCCCAGGGACTGCCCGGTTCCGGTCGGAACTGGCTGAGCACCCCGTAGGGCTTGTGGAGCAGCAGGGTTGTGGTCACTGCTCCAGACGCATCAGGCGCTTTCCCGGGCCCGCCAGAGGTTGACCACGCCGATCGAGATCAGCAGCAGGCCCAGATCCATCGAGATGGGAGGAAGGATCATGGGGTGGGGCCAGGGGCGCTCGGTCGGCCGACCCTATCGCTCCGGTCTTCCCATCGTGTGAAGGGCTTGGGAGCCGGCACGGCCGGCGCTTAAGCTGAAACTCTGTTGTTTTCCTCAAGCCAGCCTTCCCGCATGATCGAAACGTCCGGTGTGATCGAAAAGGAGCAGGGCAATGGGTTCTACCTCGTCACCCTCGAGCAGCCTGCCGGTCACCAGTGCCTCTGCCGGGCGGCGGGCAAGCTCACCAAGTTTCGGATCAAGCTGCTGGCCGGGGACAAGGTGCTGGTCGAGATCAGCCCCTACGACCTGACCCGGGGCCGCATCACCTACCGGGAGCGCAATGCCGGAGCCACCGGCCCAAGGCCGGGGGGCAACCGTCCCGGCGGGCCCAGGCGCCGCTGAGCCTGCTCAGATCTCCAGCAGGCCGTCGGTTTCCGGACGGCGGCCAAGGTGCAGATCCCTGGGCACCATCAGCACATTGGCCTGAAGCAGTTCGGGGTGATCTTCCAGTGTGAGCAGCCACTCACGGAATTCCTCGTTGATGGCGTAGCTGTCTTCGAACAGCTCACGGCCATCGAGGGCGGCACGGCGGGCCAGGGCCCAGCAGACCGCCACGGTCACGCGACGATGGACAGCGGCATTGAGGGGACCATCCAGCGGGGCATCAAAACCACCGTCCCGGTCGCTGGCGTCTCTTGGATTGTCCATCGGGTTGATCTCGGTGGAAGTCCTGTAGTGCCCACGTTGGCTGCTGGTGGGCACCTCGATGGTGTTGGTTGTCACATCGTTGCAGGAAAATCGGCGGCAAACGGCCAGATGCAGCCACTTTCAGGCCGATCCGCGCCCAAAGGACGGCAGCACGGGCCCGCTGACGCTGAGCATCCGGCCGGCATCGTCCGCGATGGCCTGCAGCGGCAGGCGTTGGTCGCTGGCCGGGGAGCCAGCGCTGCCGGGCACCGTTTCCATCGGGCGGGGCCGAATCACGTAGGGCTCACTCACGGTCCAGGCCCGGGCATAGCTGATCAGCAGGGGATCGGCCGGCGCGAAGACGTAGGACGGCCGTCGTGGGATGGTTTCCTGACCGGAGCGATCCCCGTCCATGCGAACGGCCCTGGTGATCGCCTGCACGAAGCGACTGCGGGTGACCACGGTGGTCAGGTAAGCCACCACCCGTAGCCGGGGGGCATCGAAGCCTTCGGCGCACATGTCAATGCTCACCAGCCAGTCGGCCTCCCCGGCCTGGAAGGCCGCCAGGCGCTGGGCCGCCTCCGGATCCTGGGAGTGCACCAGGTGCACCCGGTCCCCTTCCTTGGCCAGCAGGTCGGCGATGCAGCCGGCATGGCCGATGTCGCGGGCCACCACCAGACCGCCGGCTCCTGGATGCTCCAGCCGCACCCGTTCCAGGCGGCGGCGGGCCTGCAGCAGCAGCCGCAGGGCGATCCCGCCCCGATCCCCCGGGCGGATGGCCCGGCGCAGGTTGCGGGCACGCCAGCTTTCACGCTGTTCCGCCGACAGAGGAGAGGTCTCGGTGTCCCGTCCGCCCTCCGGTCGCCCGTGTTCGACCCAGCCATCCTGGAAGCGGAATTCCAGGGGCCGCACATCGCCGGCGGCGATCAGGGCACGGGGCTCGACGCAGAGATCCGGGATGATGCGCTCGGCCGGTCCGTGCTGGTCGTGCATCCGCACCCGGCGGCCGGAACAGAAGCCGAGGTTGTCGGCGCGGAAAGGGGTGCCGGTGAGCCCGAGGCGCAGCTGGGCGCCGCCGCTGAGGCTGCTGAAGGCATGCCCCCAGGCGGTGGCTTCCGGTTCGAGGGGATCAAGGCCCAGGTGGTGCACTTCGTCGCCGATCGCCAGCCAGCGGCGGCCATGCAGATGGGCGGCCAGCTCCCGCTCCAGGCGCCGGCGGTGCAGGGCAGCCGCCTGGTAGCTGAGCAGCAGGCCCTGGCCGGTCGCCGCCGCAGGCGGTCCCCCTGGGGTCTCCCATTCCTGCAGGACCAGGCCGAGGCGGGCGGCGGCGCCGATCCACTGGCGGGCGATGGCACTGCGGTGGCAGAAGACTACGAACCGCTCCAGGCGTCCTTCCCGTTGCAGCTGCTGGAAGGCGAGCAGGGCCCCCAGGGTTTTGCCGGCGCCGGGACCGGCGTGCAGGAGCACGTCCTGGCCCCCGGGGCTCGCCGCGACCAACCGGGCGCGCAGCAGCTGAATCAGCCGGCGTTGCCAGGCCCGGGGCTCGGGGCCGCGGGGGGCGCCGGGGACTCCCGGCAGGCCTGCATCACGGCGCAGACCCAGATCGAAGGACGGTGGCGCCATGGGCCGATTCTGCTGGGCTGGCCAGGGCCCGGTGGGCGTGTCCGCACATTGGCGCCCGGTTGCTTGCCGCCACGGGCGGGCCTGTCTATCGCGGGAGAACTGTTTGTCGCCCCGCGTTGGTCAAATTGCTGATTCCCAGGGAGACGGCTCCCGGAGAGCGGAGGGTCGCCGCGACCCCCGAAACGGTCAGGCGGCTGGTGGCCAAGGGGGCGACCCTGCAGGTGGAACAGGGGGCGGGCCAGTCGGCCGGCTTCCTCGACGCCGACTACGCCGCCGTGGGCGCCGAACTGTGGGACGGGGACGCCGGGGCCTGGGGGGCGGTCGATGGGGTGCTCTGTGTGCAGCCTCCCCGGAGCGAGGATCTGGGTCGCCTGCGCGAGGAAGCCCTGCTGGTGGGGCTGCTGTCTCCCTACGGCGCCACAGCCCTCGTCGAAACGCTCAACGGCCGGCGGGCCTCCGCCATCGCCCTCGAGCTGCTGCCAAGGATCACCCGGGCCCAGTCGATGGACGTGCTCTCCTCCCAGGCCAACATCGCCGGCTACAAGGCGGTGCTGCTGGCGGCGGCCGCCCTCGACCGCTACGTGCCGATGCTGATGACCGCGGCAGGCACGATCCAGCCCTCCCGGGTGCTGATCCTGGGTGCGGGCGTCGCAGGTCTTCAGGCCCTGGCCACCGCCCGCCGCCTGGGCGGCGTGGTGTACGTCTCGGATGTGCGGCCGGCGGTGAAGGAGCAGGTGGAATCCCTCGGGGGCCGCTTCATCGACCCGCCGCAACTGGAGGAGGCCCCCGCCGAGGTGGGCGGCTATGCCCGCCAGGCCAGTGAGGCCTTCCTGGCGGCTCAACGCCAGCAGCTGGCCGACCAGCTTGCTTTGGCCGACATGGTGATCTGCACCGCCCTGGTGCCCGGCCGGCCGGCTCCCCGCCTGATCAGCGAGGAGATGCTCGATGGCATGCGCTCTGGCGCGGTGGTGGTGGATCTGGCCGTGGCCCAGGGCGGCAACTGCTTCGGCACGATCCCCGGGGCCACGGTGGAGCGCCGGGGCGTGCTGCTGATCGGGGCCGATGGCCTGCCCAGCACCGTGCCCAACCACGCCAGCGCCCTGTACGCCCGCAACATCGCCACCCTCATTGAGCACGTGCTGGGCGAGGACGGCTTCCGGCTGGATCCGGAGGATCCGATCCTGGATGGCTGTCTGCTCACCCATGCCGGCGCCTGCCGCCGCGCTGACATCGTCGAACCCGCCGGCCTGTCCCCCATCGGAGCCCGTTCATGAGCCTTCTGACGCAGTCCCTCTGGGTGCTCCTGCTGGGCAGCCTGCTGGGGCTGGAATTGATCGGCAAGGTGCCCCCCACCCTGCACACCCCACTGATGTCGGGGGCCAACGCCATCAGCGGCATCACCGTGCTGGCGTCCCTGACCCTCATCCAGCAGGCCGGAGACAACACGGCCCTGCTGGTGATCGGAGCCCTTTCCCTGGGCTTCGCTCTCTACAACGTGATCGGCGGCTTCCTCGTCACCGATCGCATGCTCGCCATGTTCCGCCGCAAGGGTGACAGCCGATGACGTTCTCCATGGATGCTTTTGCCGCCGCCATCGATCTGGCGGCCGTGCTCCTGCTGGCCCTTGGCATCAAGGGCCTCTCGAAGGTGAGCTCCGCCCGCGGAGCCAATGGTCTGGCGGCCCTGGCCATGGGACTGGCCGTGGTGGGGCTGCTGATCGAGATCCGGCCCGATCCGATCGCCTGGCTCTGGATCGCCGCCGGCAGCGCCGCCGGTGGCCTCGCCGGCCTGGTCACAGCCCGCCGCGTGCCGATGACCGCCATGCCGGAAACGGTGGCCCTGTTCAACGGCTGCGGCGGCATGGCCTCCCTGCTGGTGGCCATGGGAGTGGCCCTGTTCGATGGGGGTGAGGCCGACATCGTCGCCCTGGTGTCGATCGCCGTGTCGGTGTTCGTCGGGGCGATCACGTTCAGCGGTTCGATCGTGGCCATGGCCAAGCTCCAGGGCTGGCTGGACACCCCCGGCTGGACCCAGAGCCGCCTGCGCCACGGCGTCAACATCTCTCTGGCGGTGCTCTGCCTGGTCTCGGCCCTGCTGCTGCCAGGCGATCCCTCCGGCCTGCCCCTGTGGCTGCTGATGGGGGGCTCCACCCTGCTGGGCATCGGCGTCACCCTGCCCATCGGCGGCGCCGACATGCCGGTGGTCATCTCCCTGCTCAACTCCTATTCCGGGGTGGCGGCGGCGGCGGCCGGCTTCGTGGTGGGCAGCCAGCTGCTGATCGTGGCCGGCGCCATGGTCGGGGCGGCGGGACTGATCCTCACCCAGGTGATGTGTACCGCCATGAACCGCTCCCTGGTGTCGGTGCTCTTCGGTGGCGCCCTCGGGGCCAGCGCCGGCGCCGTGGGCGGCGGCGGCAGCGAGGCGGGCTACACCCGCATCACCAGCTGCAGTGCCGAGGAATGCGCCATGGCCCTGGAGCAGGCCGAGCGGGTGGTGTTCGTGCCGGGCTACGGCCTGGCGGTGGCCCAGGCCCAGCATTCCCTGCGGGAGCTGGCCAAGCTGCTCGAGGGTCATGGGGTGGAGGTGAGTTACGCCATCCACCCGGTGGCGGGGCGCATGCCGGGCCACATGAACGTGCTGCTGGCGGAGGCCGACGTGCCCTACGAGCAGCTGCTGGAGATGGATCTGGTCAACCCCGAGTTCCCCCGCACCGATGTGGTGATCGTGCTGGGGGCCAACGATGTGGTGAACCCCCAGGCCAAGAACGACCCCACCAGCCCCCTGTACGGCATGCCCGTGCTGGAGGTGGATCAGGCCCGCCAGGTGTTCGTCGTCAAGCGCAGCCTGGGGGCCGGCTATGCCGGCATCAACAACGCCCTGTTCGAGATGCCCCAGACCGCCATGGTCTTCGGCGATGCCAAGGCGGTGCTCAACGGCCTGCTGAGCGAGCTCCGTTCCATGGGCGTGGGCAAGACGAAGGTGGCGGCCTGAGGGAGGGCCGGGGTCGTGAGCCAACTTCCCCACCATCTCGGCCTCCCCCCCTTCCGCCAGCGTTCCCCCTGGATCGGGGGGGATCTGCAGACCCTGCGGGACACGCTGCGGCCCCTGCGGTTCCCCCCCGATCGCGCCGAGGCGCTGGCGATTCCCCTGGCGGACGGCGACCAGCTGGTGGCTTTGCTGGATCGTCCCGATGGCGGAGCGCCGCTGGGTCTGGTGCTGGTGCTGCATGGTCTGGGGGGCTCCAGTGACGGCCCCGGACCGCGGCGCCTGGCCCAGGCCCTGGCCGCCGAGGGCTTCGCCGTGTTGCGCCTCAACCTGCGGGGTGCCGGCCGCGGCCGCTCCCTCGCCCGGGGCACCTACTGCGCCCTCTGCAACGACGATCTGCGGCCGGCCGTGGCCTGGGCCCGGCAGCTGGCCCCTGACCTGCCGCTCTATGGCGCCGGCATTTCCCTGGGGGGCACCGTGCTGCTCAACGCTGGCCTGGGCGGCCTGGACTTCGATGGCCTGGTCAGCGTCAGCAGCCCCCTTGATCTGGGGGTCTGCGCTGTCCAGTTCGAGCGCCGCCGCAACCGGGTCTACCAGCGCTGGCTGATGCAGCGTCTGCGGGAGCAGACCCTGGCCGATCCGGGTGGGCTCAAGGAGGCGGAGCGCCAGGCGCTGCTGGGGCCAACGCGTGCCCGCACGATCCGGGCCTTCGATGCGGCCATCACCGCTCCGCGCTGGGGTTTCGCTTCGGTGGCTGCCTATTACGCCGCCGCCAGCCCCCTGGCTTCTCTGCTTGAGGGCTGGTCCATGCCCCCGACCCTGCTGCTCCACGCCGGCGATGATCCCTGGGTGCCGGTGGGTCCGCTGCGGCAGTTGGCGGCCGCACTCCCCAGCCTGGCTGGGGCCGGCGTGGGAGCGGTCCCCACGGTGGTGATCACGCCCCATGGCGGCCACAACGGCTTCCATGCCCCCGGCGACGGGCCGGCCTGCTGGGCCGATCGGCTGGTGGTGGCCTGGTTGCGGCGCCTCAGCCGGGGGGAAGGGGGCGGCTGAAGGGGGTGCGGCGCACGATCCATTCCTCGATCGGCACCCCGCCGATCACGTGCTCGCGGACGATGCGCTCGATCCGCGCGGGGGTCACGCCGCCGTAGGTGAGGCCCTCCGGCCAGATCAGCAGCACCGGGCCTTCGCTGCAGACGCGCAGGCAGTCGGCCTTGGTGCGCAGCACCACGCCCTGGGGCCGGCCGGGCTCCTCCAGCCCCAGCTCCCGAACCAGCTGTTTGAGCCGGTCCCAGCTGGCCGCACCGACGGCCGGGTCGCCGCAGAGCGCCTTGGTGGGGGTGGCGCAGAGCAGCAGGTGGTGCTGGACCCCGTTCATGCCGGCAGGGCCGCGGCCGGTTGGCCGCGGAGCGCCACGGCCGCCTCGCGGGTGGCCTGGCGGGCCCAGGCGTCCACCGCCAGCACGTCGTCAAGGGACGGCTCGCCGTGGTGGTCGGCGCGGTGCCGGTCGCAGACCCGCTCGATCAGCTGGGGGATGGCCAGGAAGGGGATGGCCTCCTCCAGGAACAGGGCCACCGCCTGCTCGTTGGCGGCGTTGAGCACGGCGGGCATGGTGCCGCCGGCCCGGCCAGCCGCGTAGGCCAGCTCCATGCAGGGATATTTCTCTCGGTCGGGGGCGCGGAAGGTGAGCTGGCCCACGGCGGTGAGATCGAGGCGGCGCCAGGGGGTCTCCAGCCGCTCCGGCCAGCTGAGGCAGTAGAGCAGGGGCAGCTTCATGTCGGGCCAGCCCAGCTGGGCCAGCACCGAGGAATCGGCCAGTTCCACCATCGAGTGGATGATGCTCTGGGGGTGGATGACGATCTCGATGTGGTCGTAGTCGAGGCCGAACAGGTAGTGGGCTTCGATCACCTCCAGCCCCTTGTTCATCAAGGTGGCCGAGTCCACCGTGATCTTGCGCCCCATGCTCCAGTTGGGGTGGCTGGTGGCATCGGCCACGGTGGCCTTGGCCAGGTCGGCGGCGGGCCAGTCACGGAAGGCGCCGCCGGAGGCGGTGAGCTGGATCCGCCGCAGACCGGGTGTGGGGACACCGGTGGAGAGGCGGGCGGTGTCCGCCCAGGGGGTGCCCTGCAGGCACTGGAACAGGGCCGAATGCTCCGAGTCGGCGGGCAGCAGCCGGCTGCCGCTGCGCTGCAGCTCGGGCAGCACCACCGGGCCGGCGGCGATGAGGGTCTCTTTGTTGGCCAGGGCCAGGTCCTTGCCGGCCCGGATCGCCGCCAGGGTGGGCAACAGACCGGCGCAGCCGACGATGCCGGTGACCACCAGGTCGGCGCTGGGCCAGGCGGCGGCGGCGCAGAGGCCGTCGGATCCCCCTACCAGCTCGGGCAGCCGGGCCGGACGACGTGACGGTTCCAGGGCCGCCAGGCGGCTGGCCAGCTCGGCGACCCGGTCGGCCTCGGCCAGGGCCACCACCTCCGGCTGGTGGCGGATGATCTGCTCCACCACTAGATCGAGGTTGCGGCCGGCGGTGAGGGCCACCACCTGGAAGCGATCGGGGAACTCCTCGGCGATCTCCAGGGTCTGGGTGCCGATCGACCCGGTGGAGCCCAGCACGGCGATGGCTTTCACAGGCTGGCCCCAGCAGGATGGACGGCGTCCCAGTGTCCCATCTCCGGACGCCGGCGGTGCTGGCTTAACTGGGGCGACCCCGAACCGCTTTCATGTCTTGGTTGCAGCGCTGGAACTTCATCGAGCGGGCCCGGATCGAGCGCCAGCTCTGGGAGGCTTTCGAGCGTCGTGAGGACCTCGAGGCGCTGGTGGAGGAGTGCCGCGCTGCGGTGGCGGCGGGGGAGCGGGAGCGGGCGTTCCAGCTGGAGGTGTGGCAGACCACCCTGCAGCGGATCCGCAAGCTGGAAAAGCTGATGGCCGGCAAGCAGCCCTGACCCGGTGGCTCCTCAGGAGCGCCGGTTGCCCTGCTGCCAGGCCCGCTGCACCAGAGGCCACACCACCTCGGGCGGCAGCCCGTCCATGCAGGCGTGATGCTCCAACGGGCAGCTCGGGTTCTCGAAGCGCACCTGGAGGCAGCCGCCGCAGCACTGCCGGCTGCGGCTGATCCAGACATGGTCGGCCCGGGGGGCCCAGAGATCCCGGGGGCTGGCACCGATGCCGTCGGCGTCGGTGCCGAACAGGGCCACGGTGGGACAACCGGCGGCCGCGGCCAGATGCAGCGGGCCGGAATCAACGGCGATGCAGAGCCGGCTGCGGGCCAGGGCCCCCACCAGCACCGGCAGGCTGAGTCGCCCGCGCAGGTCCCTCAGGCCGGCGCGGGCGAGCAGGGCCCGCTCCAGCCGATCGCCGGCCTGGCGGGGCTCCGCGGGGGGAGGGCCGCCGATCAGGCCGATGGCACCGGCCGTCAGGCCCATCTCCCGTCGCAGGCGCTCCAGCAGGGCCAGCCAGTTCTGCAGCGGCCAGAGTTTGGCCGCACGCTCACCGTTCACGGCGATGAGCACCTGGGGCAGCCCAGGCGGTGCGGGCTCCCAGGGGATCTCCACCCGTTCGAAGTCGGTGTCCACCCAGGCGACGCGGCAGTGCAACTCGCGGATGCTGTTGCTGGCGATCCAGCCGCCGTAGCGCTCCACCAGGGTGGGACTGGCCCAGTGGGGATCGAGGGCCAGGGCCTGCAGGGGGTGGTCGCCGGGCGGGATCGGTGCCGCTCCCACCACGAAGCGGGGTGCCAGGGCCCTGGCCCAGGCGGCGGTATAGGGGGCGTGGCCGTCGGCATTGATGACCAGATCCACCCCGTCACCGTGGTTCCGGTCCGCCAGGGTTCGTCGCCACTGCGCCAGGGCCGGCAGGGCCGCCGGGCCCTGCTCCGCCAGCGGCAGGCTGGCATCGATCCAGGGATTGAGCCGCTCCAGCTCCTTGGTGCGCTGGCTGCCCACGTAGGTGAGCCAGGCGCCGGGGTACTTCTGGCGCAGCCCCCGCAGCAGCGGTTGCAGCACCGCGTAGTTACCGAGCTTGGGGGCCCCGAGCACCACGATCCGGGGCCGGGGGCCGAGGTCCTGGTCCTGGAACCGGCGCATCAGGCGGGGAAGGGTGTTCATCGATGCCCTGCGCCGATGGGGCCGACGGGATCGACCGCCGGGGGATGGGCCGGCTCCAGCACCCACTGGCTCAGCCAGCGGCGCATCCAGGTGCCGCGATGGGGCTGCTCCAGCCGCCGTCCGCTGTGCAGCCAGAGGCTGTTGAGCAGGAAGGTGGTGCGGTTGCAGGCCTCCAGCCGGGGGTCACTGGCGATGGTGGCGCTGGTGGTGGGGTTGGCCCGCAGCTGCAGGCTCTGGAGGTCGTCGGGGGTGATCCATTCGACGGAGTCGCTGGCGCGCAGGCGTTCGGCGTAGTCGAGGTCCTCGCAATAGGCCGGGTGGAAGTTGGCATCGAAGAGGCCCACCCGATCCCAGGCGGTTGGGGTGATGGCGAAGGCGGAGAACTCCTGGGGGGCCGGCAGCAGCGGCAGGAACTGGGGACGGGATGGGTCGACCCGCTCGATCAGCCGGGCCAGGACCCCTGGCGCGAACACCACATCGTTGTTGACCAGCAGGGCGAAGGGCGCCTCGGGAAAGGCCGTGAGGATCGCGTTCCAGCTGGAGGCGACACCCTGGTTGGCGAAGGGCCGGGCTACCCGCACCTGGCCGATGCCGGCGGGCGGCTCCCGCTCCAGCTGGGCCAGCAGCCGGCCGAGGGCCGCACTGTCGGGGAGGCCGGAGGCGATGCTGTTATCAACGATGGCGAGGGTCTCGACGGGGTGATCGAGGCTGTCGAGCAGACGCAGCAGCAGGTCGGGCCGATTGAGGATCGGAACGCCCAGCAGCGGGATGGCGGTGGGCATGGACGTACGGGGGCAGACCCCATCCAGCTGCCGCCAGAAGTCGTCCACCGGAGTGCGATCGCCGCTGAGGGAGGCGTACTGGGCCAGGCAGCCCCAGAGGTCGGGATTGGTGAGGTCGCCGCGGCAGGGGGACGACGGCAGCGTGGAGAAAAAGGTCCTGGTCCAGAGATAAAGGAGGGACTTTGCTGCCGCCATGTCCCCCTTCTGGAGGCATGTGACGTAGTTACGGGCGAAGCGGGTCTGTTCCAAGCGGGCCACCGGTGGCTGGGGTCATCAGCCGAAGGTGATGGAGTCGCCCTGGGTGGAGATGAAGGCCGTCTGGCTGGTATCGAAGGTGTATTCCTCACCGCCGATGATGAGCAGATCGCCGTCGCCGGCGCCGAAGATCTGGGTGCCGTTGCCGAGATCACCTTTGACGTTGAAGAAGACCTGATCAACGACGGCATCGTTGCCGAGATCGATCCAGGTGTTCTGCACCTTGTTGGAGAAGTCGAGAACGTCTGCCCCCTTGCCGAGCAGGATGGTGGAATCGCTGACCTTGCCCCCGAAGATCAGGGTGTCGTCACCGGCGCCGGCGCTGATCCGCACAGAATCAGCCTTGCCTGTGATGGTGTAGCTGTCGGCCCCAGCGCCGGAGGTCATGGTGGTGTTCTTGAGGGCACCGGTGATGGCGGTGTTGTCACCACTGCCAAGGGAAATGGTGCCCCTGGTGATGTCGGTGGCGATCAGGGTGTCGTCGCCAGCGCCTGTGCTGATGGACGTATTCCGGGAATTGCCGGTGAAGGTGACGGTGTTGTCGTCGGCGTTGCCCGCGTAGGAAATGTCCTTGGAGGCTCCCGAGAAGGTGGTGCGCGTGTCACCAGTCGTGGGCTCCTTGATGTTCACATCCTCGATGCTCCGGCCCTTGTTGGGGAAGACGCGGGTGTTGACCGTGTCAGCGCTGAGGCTGGTGAGAACCCTGGCGCCGGAGGTGGTGGTCTGGGTGATCGTATCGCCGGGAGTCGGCACGAAGATTGAAAGGGTATCGGAGGAAGCCATCTCGAGAAAAGTGCTTGATATTCGTTGGAACAAAGCTTATGGGCTTGTATTTGAACCTACGTGTATCCCGTGTAACGTTTTCAACATACCCTCTCAAACATCTCACTAATTGTGAGCAAAACCTAAGGTTGTCTTTGTTGGCCCTATGTCGCTGCCCCGCGAACTACAGGCAGACTTTCAGGAAAGATATCATTGCCACAGTGCTACCGCTTGGCCACTATTCCTGTCATGCCAGTGCTTCCCGGTAATTCCGAATTCGAGCAGGTCCTTCAGGAAGTGAGGCAGGCGGAGAGCCGGCAGGAATG
Organism: Synechococcus sp. CCY 0621; assembly: GCF_019038465.1. GTDB lineage: Bacteria > Cyanobacteriota > Cyanobacteriia > PCC-6307 > Cyanobiaceae > Cyanobium. Next base: position 18,013 of record NZ_JAFKRH010000001.1, read on the forward strand.
GCGTGAAGCCGCCTGCATGTACCAGGAGCTGATTGGGGCGCATGCTGCAGATGGGCCGTTGATCCTGCGTGCCGCCAATGCCCTCTGGCTCTCGGATCAGCCGGAGGAGGCCCTGGTGCTCTATCGGCGGGCGTCTTTGCTGGTGCCGTCCAGCCCCGCTCCCCTCATGGGCCTCGGCAACAGCCTGCGGGATCTCAACCGCTTTGAGGCAGCCGATCGTGCTTTCCGTGCCAGCCGCCAGCTGCGGGACGGCCCAGAGGTGGCCTGCAACCACGCCTCGGTGCTGATCGGCCTGGAGGCCTACGCGGAGGCCTACGCCCTGGCGGAACGCCGTTTCGAACTGCCCAGCCACGCCCCCGGACCGGAGGGAGGGGTGGCGGCTGTGGTGGCCGGGGCACGGCGACTGCACGTGCGCACCGAACAGGGCCTGGGGGATGGCCTGCAGTACCTGCGCTGGATCCCCCCTTTGATGGAGCAGGCCGCTGTACGGGGCCAGAGGGTGGTGCTGGAGGTGGAGCCGTCGCTGGTGGCGCTGCTGCAGGCGGGGCTGGCCTGGTTGCCCCAGCCGCCGGAGGTGCGGGCCCGACCCGAAACCGACGGAGACGGCGAAGGGGATTCCGCTGGCCGGAGCCTGGTGAGCCTGCTGTCGCTGCCGGCGGCCCTGGGCGGCGCCCCCTGCCCCCAGCCACCAGGCCCCTACCTGCGGGGCCTGGACCCCGCCGCCTGCGCTGATGGCTACGGCCGGCCACCGCGGATTGGTCTCACCTGGGCCAGCGGCCGCAAGCTCAGCGATGGCTTCACCTGTCGGGAATACCGCAAGCGCAGCCTGCCGGCCGCCGCCCTGGTGCGGCTGGTGGAGGGGGTGGTGGCCCTGGGGTGCGAGCCGGTGCTGCTGCAGCAGGGGGAGGACCGGCAGCTGGCGGAGCCGGTGGGTCATCTGTTCGGCGGGGCCATCGACCCAACCGGTGATTTCCTCGCCACGGCCCGGGTGCTGGCCGGCACCGACCTGGTGATCACGGTGGACACGGCCATGGCCCACCTGGCCGGCGCGATGGGCCATCCGGCCTGGGTGCTGCTGCCCTTCAGCGCCGATCCCCGCTGGCTGAGGCAGCGGGACGACAGCCCCTGGTACCCGAGTCTGCGCCTGTTCCGCCAGGCCGACGACCGGGACTGGCGGCCGGTGGTGGAGGCGGTGCTGCAGGCCCTTCAGCGAAGCAGGCGCAGGCTGCGGATCAGGGCCTCAAAGCCCTCGGCGGCCCGGTTCACCTCGTAGTGGGCGGCGACGGTGGCGCGGCCGGCGTCGGCCATGGCGGCGAAGGCGAGTGGGTCGGCCAGCACCGCCAAGAGGGTCTCGGCCAGGCGATCGGTGTCGTTGAAGGGCACCAGCAGCCCGTTGTGGTTGTGCTGGATCACTTCGTTCAGCGGCGGGTTGTCGGAGCCCACCACCAGGGCGCCGGAGGCCATCGCCTCGAGCAGGCTCCAGGAGAGGGCATAGGGATAGCTGAGGTGGACGTGGACGGCGCTGATGCGGAACAGGGCCAGCAGCTCGCGGTGTGCCAGGGGCGGCAGGAAATGGACACGCTCCAGGGGCAGCCGGTGGCCGAGCAGGGCCAGCAGTTCGCCCTTGTGGCCCTCAGGGTGGGAGGAAGGGGCGCCGTAGCCACTGCCGCTGCCCCCCACGATCACGGCCCGGGCGTCGGGCCTGGCGGCGAGGACGGCCGGCAGGGCCCGCAGAACGCTGCGGAAGCCCCGCAGGGGTTCCAGGTTGCGGCTGGCGAAGGTTATCACCGGATCGCCCTTGACCAGGGTGGGGCCGCCCTCCAGCCGCAGGCTGGTGCTGCCGATGGCGGCGGGCGGCAGGGCGATGCCTTCGTGCAGCACATGGAATCGGCTGCGTAGGTGGGGGGGGAAGCTGTCGCGGGCAAAGCGGGTGGGCACCACGCAGGCGTCGGCTTCGGCCACCGCCGCCAGACCCATCAGGTTGCCGCGGCGCCACTGGGCCCGCAGGGCGGGGGAGGGTTCTCCCAGGTCGGCATCGAAGCCGTAGCCCAGCAGGAGAGGGGCGGCATAGAGCTCGGGGTAGGCGATCAGCACCGCCTCAGGCCAGACATCGCGCAGGTAGAGCAGCTCCCCCCAGCCGCTGTGGGCGAGCACGGCCTCCGGGCGGTAGCCCTGCTCACGCAGTTGCAGGCAGCGCTCCTGGACGCGCCCGGCCCGGTGCAGGTTGGTCTCCAGCAGCGGATCCACCAACCCCACCGGCAGGGTCGGCGGCTGCCAGGCGTAGTCGAGCCGCTGGCCGCGGGGGGTGGCACCCAGACCGAGGACGCGATGGCCGCGGCGTTCAAGGGCGGGGGTCAGATCACGAAACTGGCCTGGATGGTTCTGATGGATCAGCAACAGTTCCATCCGTTAACGCTATTACAATCCCCCTGCGTGTACCTGACCTGCGTCATGTCGCTCTGGAGCCGTCTGTTCGGACGCCGGGATACGGTGAGCTGGGGTGAAAGAAAAGTGCATAAAGATAGTGATCTTCTGGATACGTTGGTGAGTGATCCAGGCAGCGTGCCGATGGAGATGGATCGCCGGCCCCAGATCACCCCCTGGTCGGCGGCGCGTCTGGGCACGATCTTCATGGATTTCGCCCACGAAGCCACCCCCACCCGGCTGGCGGAGGCGCGGCTGGCACGCCAGTGCCTGTCAAAGTTCTGGTTGAGTGCGCCGATCGATGCCCTGGAGCTTCTCTATGGCTCGGCGGTGGGCCAGAGCTATCGCCAGATGATCGGAACTGAGCTGGCCTCCCAGCCCCTGCTTCGCGATGAAGAGAGCTGGAGAGACCATCTCTCCGAGCGCCTCCAGAGCGGCTTCGATCGGCCGGAAATGGCCAATGTGCTGTTGGCGGCAATGCCCTATTTCCGCCGCGGCAAGATGAAAGTGCGCAACTGCGAACAGAATCTTCCCGACTGGCTGCTCGTGGACTACGCGAGCCTGTTCGAACCGGAGCTGCTGCCGCGGTTGCGCCAGCCCAGCCCGCTGGAGCGCCGGGCGCTGGCCCCGGCGGGGGCTGGGGCGGGGGTGGTGGCGCCGTTGGCCGCAGAGCCGGACCTGCCGCCGTTGCCCCAGCTCTCCGCTTTCAGCGGCGCCCAGGCCCTGCAGCTCACCGGCAGCGAGGAGTTCCTCACCCGCCTCAACGGGCTGGTGAACCTGTTCGAGATCGACCCCGACGATGGCGCCATCCTCCAGGAGCTGGGCAGCTTCCGGCGCCAGCTGGGCCAGATCTGGCTGGACACGCCCGAGGAGCGACTCCAGCCCCTGTTCGAGAGTCCGTTCGGCGACATTTACCGCAAGTTCCTGCGCAGCGGCTACGCCGGCACGCCCCTGGCGGAGGAAGACCGGCAGCTGCGGACCCAGCTGGCTCACTACGTGCGCAACATGACCCGGCCCAAGGCCACCCAGGTGGTGCTGGCGGTGCTGCCCTTCTATCCCCCGGGCAAGATCGGCTTTGCCGGCGGCGAGCAGTTCATGCCCCAGTGGCTGTTGGGGGCCCTGCCCAGCCTGTACGTGAAGAGCTGAACAGGGCAGGCCCCAGTGCCGGGAGCCCTCACTCGTGGAACTCCTTCCACAGCAGCCAGTAGGTGAGGTAGCCCAGCAGGGGCAGCAGGACCATCGGGGCCAGGGCGAACAGGGTCACCACCGGCGGCAGGTGGAGCACCAACCAGAGCAGCACCAGGCCATAGGCGAGGAAGGAGAGGGCGATGCCCACCCAGCGCTGGCGCAGGCGTTCCTTGAGGCGCAGCCGCCAGGCCTTGAACCGGCGACGGCGGCGTTGCTCGGGCGGCACGAAGCGCCACCAGTCGCCCTGGGGTCGGGAGCTCACTGGGACCGCAGACGCTGGAGGTTGCGGCGCTGGTCTTCGAACAGGCCGGTGAGCAGGCTGATCATGCGCCGTTCGCGCAACTTGATGTCGGCGGTGAGGGCCATGCCTGCCTGGAGCGGCACGCTGCTTTTGTCAGGCAGGGGAATGGTCTGGCGGCCCAGTTTGAGGATGACCGGAAAGTGGAGGCCCTCGGCCTGGGTGCCGAGCACCTGGGTCTGCTCCTCGGGGGTGAGGGCATCGGAGCCGATGCGCTCCACCTTGGCCGGCAGGTAGCCGAAGGTGCTGGCAGGGAAGGTCTCGATCGAGAGTTCAGCGCTCTGGCCCACCTGCACGAAGCCGATGGCCTTGTTGGGCAGGTACACCTTGGCCCGCAGGGAGTCCTGGGGCACCACCTTCAGCAGGGGGGTGGTGGCGTTGACACCCACCACGCTGCCGGCGCTGGCGTCGACGTCGAAGACGAGGCCATCGGCGGGGGCGGTGAGCAGGCCGTACTGGATCTGAAGGCGGGCCTGGCGGATCTGGGCGTCGAGATCACTGATCTGGCGCAGGTTGGCTTCGATCGCGGTGCGCAGCTCCACATCGGTGCCGGAACCGGTGTTGACCAGCTGGGAGCGCAGGCGGGCGATCTCGCTCTCCTCTTCGGCCACGCTGGTGCGCAGGTCCTGCATCTTGTTGCGCGCCTCGAGCAGCTGCACCTCGCTGACGGCGCCATCGCGCACCAGGGACTGATAGCGGCGTTCGATGTCGGCGTAGATGCGCAGGGAATCGCGGTAGCCGGCCAGGCGGGTGGTGCTCTTGGCCAGTTCCTCCCGGGCGGCGTCCAGGCGGCTGTTGAGCTCGCGGGCGCGGTCGCGCAGCTGGTTCTGCTGGTTGGCGGTGAGGCCGGCGGTGGCGGCCTCCTCCCCGAGGGTGGCCCTGGCGACGCGGTTCTCGTTGAGCAGCCGCTCGCGGATGCTCTCGGCAGCGGCCAGCTTGCTGCGGGGCTCGCGCAGGTCGAAGCGGATCAGGGGCTGGCCCTTCCTCACCGCCTGGCCCTCCTTCACCAGCACCTCCTCCACCACGCCGGGGACGGGGGAGGCGACGTCCTTGACGGTGCTGGTGGGCTCGAGCTTGCCCGGCACGGCCACGGTTTCGGAGATCGGCGCCGTGACGCTCCAGAGGCCGAGGGCGGCCACCCCGCCCACCCCCGCCCAGACCAGCAGGCTGGAGCTGCGGCGGCTCTTGCGCAGCACCACGGTTTCCCGGAACGACCATTCTTTGGCCGCTTCCGATCCCGTTGGGGTGAGGCCGCTGCCGAAGGGGTGGCTGACGGCCGAGGGGTCGGTGGGTTCGCTGGTGGGCGGGGCCTCTTCGGCAGGCGCACCGGTGGGAAGGGAATCCTGGCCCACCAGATCGACGCGCACCGGAATCACCGGGTGGCGGCGGCTGGAGCGGGGGGAGCGCAGCCAGTCGACGCAGCCGTCGAGCAGGGACACCAGGCGGGAGGCGGGATCGGCGGAGCGGGGTGGGGTGGCCATCAGCTGAGACCCTCCTGGTTCTGGCTGCGGAAGAGGGCGTAGTACCAGCCGCGCAGCTGCATCAGCTGGCGGTGGTTGCCCTGCTCCATCACGGCGCCTTTGTCCATCAACACGATCAGGTCGGCGGGCTGGACGGTGGAGAGGCGGTGGGTGATGAAGAAGACGGTGCGGCCCCGGAAGGCCTCGAACAGGTTGATGCACACCTGGCGCTCGGTGCTGGCGTCGAGGGCGCTGGTGGCCTCGTCAAGGATCAGCATCCGGGGGTTCTGGAGCACGGCCCGGGCCAGGGCGAGGCGCTGGCGTTGGCCGCCCGAGAGGCCGGCGCCCCGCTCGCCGACGTTGGAGTTGTAGCCCTGGGGCATCTGCATGATGAAGTCGTGGGCGCAGGCGATGCGGGCGGCGCGGATCATCTCGGCGGCGGTGGCATCGGGCTTCACCATCAGCAGGTTCTCGCGGATGGTGCCGTCGAAGAGGAGCGAATCCTGGGGCACCACGCCGATCTGGCGGCGCAGGGAATAGAGCTCCACCTTGCCGATGTCGAGGCCATCGATCAGCACGCTGCCCCGCTCGGGCGAATAGAAGCGGGAGAGGAGCTTGAGCAGGGTGGATTTGCCACTGCCGGAGCCCCCCACCAGCCCCACGAAGGAGCCGGCGGGGATCTCCAGATCCACGCCATCGAGCACCAGGGGACCCTGGTCGCGGAAGCGGAAGCCCACATCGACGAACTGCACCCGGCCTTGCAGGGGGGGCAGGGGGATGTTGCTGGCCTGCTCGCTGGTCTGCTCGGTGTCGCGGTCGACCACATCGGCCACCATGCGCAGCGACTGGGTGTTGAACTGGAAGTCCTGCCAGGTGCCCACCAGTTGCACCAAGGGCTGGCGGATGTAGCCGGCGAGGATGTTGAAGGCGAACAGGGCACCCACATTCAGTTGGCCCTGGATGATCAGCCAGACGGCCACGGCGATCACCACCAGCTGGCCGAGGTTGCTGAGAAAGTTGGACAGGTTGGCGATCGCTTCGCGGGTCACCTTGAGCTTGAAGTCTTCGCCGATGTAGGCGGAATAGCGGTTCTGGAATTCCCAGCGGGTCTTGAGTTCGGCGTTCTGGGATTTGATCGTCTGGATGCCGGTGATGGCTTCGTTGAGGAAGCTGGAGGCCCGCACCGCCTGGGCCATGGTGCGGTTGATCTGGCTGCGCACCAGGGGATTGGTGACCAGGCCCACGGCGGCGATCAGGGGCAAGGTGGCCAGGGTCACCAGGGTCAGCAGGGGGCTGATGGCGAAGAGGATGGCCAGGTAGATCAGGCTGAAGCCGAAATCCACCAGGGTGGGCAGGGTCTGGCCGAGCAGGAAGTCGCGCAGGCGATCGAGCTGGGAGAAATAAAAGGTGATCTGGCCCACGGGGCGGGCATCGAAGAAGCCCTGGGGCAGCCGCACCAGCTGGTCGAGGATCGTGGCCTTGGCGTCCTGGTCGACGCGGTTGGCCAGGTCGGTGAACAGGAAGCTGCGCAGCGTCTTGAAGATGCTCTCCATCAAGGTGGCGAGCAGCATCACGCTGGCGATGCTGACCAGGGCGCCGATGTTGCGGCTGGCCACCACGCTCTGGATCAGCACCATCAGGCCGAGGGGGAAGACGAGCCGCAGGGCGTTGATCAGCACCGAGGCCACCAGGACCTCGACCAGCTCGCGGCGGTGCTGGCGCAGGAAGGGGACATACCAGCTCCAGCTGAAGCGCTGCTGCTTGGCATCGGGTTTGCGATCGAAGAGCAGCAGCTCCACCAGGCCGCCGTCGTGGGTGATCAGCTCCTCGGCCGGCACCAGCAGGGCGCCGAGTTCGGCTTCCAGCAGGCGGGCGCGGCCATCGGGTTCGACGCCATCGAGCAGGCCGAAGTGGCCGTTCTGGAACAGCAGGGCCGGGGCTGGCACGCGCCCCAGGCGGCTGGCGGGCACCCGCGAGAGCACCACCCGCAGGCCGAGGGTGTCCATGATCTGGCCGATGTTGACCAGGTTGAGCTGGTCCTGGCGCTGCAGGATGGCGTCCACCTGATCGGCGAGGGCATCGCGGTTCAGCGGCAGGCCGAAGTAGTCGGCCAGGGACTGGCAGAGGGCGATGGGCACGGCGCGGACACCGCTGGCCCGGCCCAGGGCCAGCTGGCCGCTGCGGTCGCCGGCGCGGCGCGGCGGTGGTTCGAGGGCGGGCGCGTAGGTGCCGCCCGCCCCCTCGGCCAGCACGGTGGGGGTGAGGGGGTTGGGGCCGAGCGTGATCGGCGCTTCCGCCTCCCGGGGGATCGCCAGGCCCACGAGCCGCAGCCAGGGGGCCTCGGGGCCGGGGCGCACCAGGGGACGGTGCGACCAGGGCTCGGCCAGGGGCAGGCCGCTGCTGGCGTACCAGCGGAAGCCCGGAGGCAGGCCCAGCTCTCCGGGCCCGCCCGGGGGCAGGCTGCGCAGGCGCACCTGCTCGGGCGGCAGGGGCCAGTCGTCGAGGAGGGCTTCGGCGTGGGGATCCCGTTGGGCCAGGGCCAGCAGCAGGGTGTGGAGCTCGGCGGCGCTGGGCTGGTTGGCGAACCAGGCGGCGAAGTCGGGATGGCCGCTCAGGAGGTCGCGGAAGGCGGCGGCGGGGAGTTGCAAGGCCTCCACCTCGGTGGTGGCGCGCAGGTGTTCGCAGGCGTCGCGGCGCAGCAGGCCCGCCCAGCCGGCCAGGGTTCCGGGGCCGAGGCGCTCGATCGTGCGCAGGCCCCGGCCGCTGGGGCTGGGGCCGAGACTGCGCAGCTGGCCGCTGCAGAGCAGCAGCACGCCCTCGGGCAAGACGTCTGGGCGCAGGACGGTCTGGCCGAGGCGGAAGCGCAGGGGCTCCAGCAGGGCATCGATCGCGTCGCGGCGGGCGGGGGGGAGCCGGTCGAAGGGGGCGAAGTCGTTGAGCAGTCCGCTGATGGCTCCGGGGGAGGAGGTCATGGGGCGGGGTCCTCCTGCAGCAGGGCGAGCATCGCGTCGAGGGGCGGCAGCGGCTGGCCTTCGAGGAGGAGCCGCGCCCGCTGCTCGAGCCATTCCTCGAAGAGTTCGCCCATCATGCGCTCCCTGGTGAGGTCGTTCAACTCGGCCGGCAGGAACTGTTCGAGCCTCAGCACCACCCAGCTCTCGCCAACCGCGAAGGGTTCGAACAGCTGGCCGGGGCGGCCACGGCGCAGGCGGCTGACCAGGCTCTCGTGGCCGGTGGCCAATGGCAGGGGGCCGATCTGGCCGCGGCAGTGGCGCTCGGGGCCTTCGGAATGGAGCGGGGCGAGGCTGTCGAAATCAGCTTCGCCCTCGGCGATCTGGTGGTGCAGCTCGGCGGCGAGGTCCTCACTGTCGACACGCAACAGGGAATAGACCACCTGGTCGAGCTCGGGCTTGCGCTGCAGGAAGCGCACTTCCACCTCGTCCTCCCAGCGGCAGCGCACCAGGCGCTGCAGGCGCCGTTTCTGGGTGGCGAGGATGCGCAGGTCGTCGAAGACCAGGCCGCGCTCCTTGAGCCAGCCGGGCACCTGGTCGTCGTCGCTGATGCCACGGCGCTCCAGGAAGGCGGCCATCAGGGCCTTTTCCTCCTCGATGGGCAGGGGGATGGCGTGCACGAGCTGATCGAGCACCCAGGCGCGGGCCAGGGGCCGGGCCTGGGCCTGCTGGCGGATGAGGCGGTTGAGTTCGGAGAGGGCCAGCCAGGGGCGGCCGGGGGGCAGTTCCACCACCGCCGGCTCCGGCAGGCCGGCGAGGGGTTCGGGCAGGGTGTCGCGGGGGGTGCTCATGGGGAGGGCCCCCGGTGGGGCAGCTGGAGGCGATGGAGGGCCTCGGCCATCAGGGCCAGGCCGCGCTCGCGGCTCCAGGTGGCGCTGGCGTAGCCGAAGGCGGCAGCGGCCATGGCGCGCCAGGTGTCGTCGTCGTCGTTGAGCTGGAGCACGGCCCGGCACCAGTCGTCGGGGCTGCGGGCGATCAGCACCTCCTGGCCGTGGCGCAGGCCGGTGGCCTCGGCGGCCAGGGGGCTGAGCACCTGGGGCAGGCCGTGGGCGGCGGCGGCCACCACCTTGCCCTTGAGGCCGGCGCCTGAGCGCAGCGGCGCCACGAAGACGCGGTGGCGGGCATACACCGTGGCCGGATCGGCCACCCAGCCCTCGACGACCACGCCGGCTTCGGCACCCCAGCGGGCGGCAAGCCCAGCATCGAGACCGCTGCCGTAGAGATGCAGCCGCAGCTCCGGCCGCCGCTGCTGCAGCTCCGGCCACACTTGCAGCAGGAAGGCCTCGACCGCATCGCGGTTGGGGGGATGGCCGTAGCTGCCCAGGAAGGCGAGGCCCGTGCGGCCCTCGAGGGGGGCGGGAGCCTCGGGGCCATGCACCACCCACGGGCAGGGGGCGGTGGCGGCCTCGCCGAGGGTCTCGGCCTCGATCACCGCCCGCTCCACCTCGGAATAGCTGAAGGTGAGATCCACCTGGCGCATCACGGCCAGTTCCTGGCGCTTCACCTCTTCCACCGCTTCGAGGGCGCGGCGGCCCGCTTCGCCCTGCAGACCCTCGGCGCGGGCGGCGCGCAGCTGGCGCAGGTGGTGCAGGTCGGCGTTGCAGAAGAGCAGGCGGGCCTGGGGGGCGTGGAGCTGGATGAGCGGCAGCGCCTGGGCGGCCACGGTGTAGCGGGTGAGGTAGATCAGCTCGAACTCACGGCCCCGCTCCCGCAGGAACTCCTCCAGGGACAGCACGAAGGGGGCGTGGATGAGCTCGATGCCGCTGCGCTGCAGCTCCTCGCTGTAGCTGGCCAGCCAGGCCAGGTTGAGGGGCAGCAGCGTGACCTTCCAGCCCAGGTCCTGGAGCAGGCCCATCTCGACAAGGGCCGCATGGCTGCCCGCATCGCGGTCGGGCCGGGGGGTTTCCTGATCGAGGCAGAGGGCGCGGCCGAGGATGCCGCGGTCCTTGATGGTTTCCGCGGCGGCGTGGTCGGGTTCGCGGCTGCCCTCGAAGGCGGCGGCCCATTTCTGCTGGAAGACGGGCCCGTGGACCGCCTGGAAGCGCTTGAGGCCGGTGGTGGCCTCGGTGTCGGTGCCGCAGCTCAGGCCCTCGTGGTGGATCACCCGGGCCAGGGGGGCATAGCGCACCGTGTGGCCGGCCTGTCGCACCTTGAAGGCCAGGTCAGTGTCCTCGTAGTAGGCGGGGGAGAACTCCGGACTGAAGCCACCGATCCCCTTCCACAGATCGAGGCGGATGGCCAGGGCGGCGGCGCTGACGTAGTCCACCTGGCGGGCGTAGGCGACGCGGGGATCGTGGGGGTTGCCGCCGCGGCCGTAGTTCCAGGGTTCGCCGTTGCCCCAGACGATGCCGCCGGCCTCCTGCAGGCTGCCGTCGGGGTAGAGCAGCTGGGCCCCCACCATTCCGGTGTCGCTCCAGCGCTCGAAGGGATCGAGCAGCTCCTCCAGCCAGGCGGCGCAGGGTTCGGTGTCGTTGTTGAGCAGCACCAGAAAGGGGGCGCGGGCGGCGGCGGCGCCGCTGCAGCAGGCCTGGTTGAAGCCGCGGGCGAAGTCGTGGCGGATGACGCGCACCCCGGGGGCGTCGGCAGCCAGGGCCTCGGCGGTGCCGTCGCTGGAGCCGTCGTCCACCACCACGATCTCCAACGGGATGCGGGTGGGGGCGTAGGCGATCGCCGCCAGGCAGCGGCGGGTGATGCCGTACTGGTTGTGCACCGGGATCACGACCGACACGAGGGGATCGGCCGCGATCGGCAGCTGCAGGGACTGGCGCGGCACGGCGCCGCCGTCGGGGCCGGGTTCACTGACCATGACCGCCGGGGGACCCCCTTCGCTGCGCGGCAGGGGGTGTTCCAGCAGACGCTGCAGCAGGGGCAGATCGGGGGGCAGGGGCGTGCCATCGCTGTCGGACCAGGCCAGCCAGGTGCGCAGGCTGCGGTAGCGCTCGCGGGCCAGGGGCGAGAGCTCGTCGGGGAAGGGGGGACGGGCGTGCTGCTGCAGGGCCGCCCAGGGGGTGAGATGGAAGGGCATCAGCTCGAAACGTTGATCCAGCACCTGGCCGGCGCTGGTTTCCAGCTGCAGGTGGTGGAGGCTGCCGTCCGTGAGGGCGGTGGGGAGCAGCAGCTGGAAGGGCCAGGGCTCCTCCGGCAGCGGCTCGGGGGGTGTGATCGGCAGGGTGGTGCGGCCGTCGAGGCGCAGCAGCAGGGGCTCGGGGCCACGGCCCCAGCCGTGCAGAAGGGGGGCCTCCAGCCGGGTGAAGGCGCCTTCGCGAATCGGACCGTGCTGGCGCTGCTGGTCGATTTGGCCATAGGTGGCCGCATCGAGCCGCATCGGACTGCCGGCCAATTCGGTGCCACTGGCCGCGACCAGCACCCGCAGCACCAGCCCCTGGGAAAACGGGGGCAGCGGGTGGGAGGGGCCCCACCAGAAGCGGAAGCCGCAGGGCTGCTCGATGCCCAGCGCCTGCAGATCAGGCCGGGCCTGGGCCGCCATCAGTTCGGCGACCAGCTGGTGCTGGCCGGGGTCGAGCAGGTCGTCGATCACCATCTGCAGGTGCAGTGGCGCGGCCTGGGGCTGCAGGGGCCAGGGGCAGGCCCAGCCGCACAGGCCGCCCTGCGGGCTCCAACCCTCGAGCCGGCCCACCAGGCCGGGGCGACGCCATTCAGCGAGGGAGGCGGTGGGGGTTTCCAGGGTGCCGGGCGGCTCGGCGAGCATCGCAGCCATGCTGGAATCGTTGGTGGAACGTTATTGCCGCCCTACCGCTTTGTCTCGTGTCGCCATGGACCCGGCAGGCGGAGAACCGGCGGTACGGGTGCCGCTGCGGCTGCTGCGGGAGCTGGCGCTGCCCTACCCGGCCTATCACCAGCTGATCGCGTCGCTGCGGCCCGAGGCCAGCGGGGCTGGTGAGGATCCCCTGCTGGCGGAACTGGCGGAAGCCAGTGCGGCGGCCCTGCGGGAAGCCCTGGAACACGGCCGCCTGGAGGCGGCCCTGGCCGCCCACGATGATCTGCTGGGCCATGTGATCGAGCTGGCGGCGGCGCGGCCGGAGGTGGCGACGGTGCTGTGGCAGCGCTACGGCGACCTGCTCGGCCAGCTGACGGGTCAGGTGCACGAGCGGTTGGTCCCCCGCAACGGCGAGCCGGTTGATTTCAGCCTCCCTGAACGGGCCGGCGACGGGGCGCTCTGCCTGCGCATGGCGGCGATCCTGGAGCCGACGGCGGGCCAACCCTGGACGGTGCCCGACTGGCTGCCGGTGTTGGAGCAGCAGCTGGTGCAGCACGGAGCCCTTGCCTGGCAGCAGAAGGTTTCGGTGGAGGCGGCCGCCGCCGGGCCCTGCCTGGATCTGTTCCTGCGCCTTTGCCAGCTGCTGGATCCCGTGCCGGTGTGGGTGGACCTGGCCTGCCGCACGGCGATGGGCCAGGTGATCGAAGCCCTGCCGCCCGCCGGCGCCCTGGCGGAGCCGGAGCTGGCCCTGCTGGTCGCGCGGGTGGGCCGTCTGCCGGTGGCGGCGGAGCAGCGAGCGGCCTTCGATGCCGCCCTACTGCGGGCCCGCTTCAGCCTGGAGCTGCTGCAGCAGGGCCGTGACGTCAGGCGCCCCGGCGACGGCGAGGGTGTGGAGGTGCTGGAGGCGGAATGGCTGGAGGACGAAGCGCCCGATCCTGGGGCGGCGGGCTCCCTGCCGGCGGTGGAGTGGCGCCCAGGCGCTCTGGTGGTGGAGCTGGATGCGCTGGAGCTGCAGCTGCTGCACCACGCCGAAGGGGCGGCCGAGCCCCTGGAGGAGGCCTTGGCCGAGCTGCGCCGCCGCCACCACGACAGCGACTTCTGGAACGCGCCTGCTGCGGAGGCGTTGGGGGCGGAGCCTGACCCGCTGGAGCTGCTGCGGCGCTTCGAGCTGGAGGCCGGCTTCTACGCCACCACCCAGGCACCGCTGGAGAGCCTGCGGCAGTGGGCCCGACCGGCGTTGCAGGCCCTGCTGCAGGCCCAGGTGTGGAGCGCCGCTGCGGCCACCCACGACCTGTGGCAGCCCTGGGGGCAGCCGGGTCAGCGGCGCCAACCGCCGCGCGGCTCCGAGCTGCTGGAGCGGCTCGGCGGTGGTGAGGTGCTGCTGGTGGGCGAGGGCCCCGAAGCCACCGAGGCGCTGCTGGAGGCCCACCGGGCCGGGCGGTTGTTCCCAGGGGGGGCGTTCGGCCTGCGCTGCCTGGCGGTGCCCCAGAGCCGCCACCCGCAGCGGCCCGCCGCGGGTTTCGAGTACAGCCTGGAGGCCCTGGTGGCGGCGGTGGAGGCGCTCTACCAGGAGCGGCCGTTCACGGTGCTGCTGGCCGGGGGCGGGGCCTACCGGCTGCCCCTGGCCCAGGCGATCGGCAGCCGCTACGGGGTGCTGGCGGTGGCGGGGGCCACGGGTCTGGCGGCGTGGCTGGGGGCCGAGGCGGCGCCGGAGCTGGGCCGATGAGCCCACAGGCAGGCAGAGAGTCGGACTGGCGGGCGGTGATCGCGGCCCACCCGCTCGAAAGCCACGAGGCGGCCGCGTGGTTGCGGTATGGGGTGGCCCTGAGCCAGCTGATCGAGCCCTCGGCCCAGGAGCGCCAACAGCAGCAGCAGGCCGGGCTGGCCTTTGCCCACGCCGAGGCGCTGGGGGCGTCGAAGAAGGCCGTGGCCCTGAGCCAGCGGCAGGCGACGCTGCTGGGCCTGGCCCAAGCCCTGGAACTGGCCGGGGCCGGGGCGGCAGCGGCGGCTCTGGGGCGCCTGGCCGACTGGCCGTGAATGGCGCTGTTGGGGGCACAGGAGGGGGCTGGTTGGCGGAATGCGGACTTGTGTACAGGCTGTACAGGTCTGGCGTCGGGCCCCGCGAGCCCTCCGGGTTCCCCCCGGAATCCGCCGGACGGCCTGGCGTCAACGGCGCCTACGCTCCGTTCCCAGTGGGACATTTCCCCGTCCCAGGCGCTCCTGGAGGTCCTGACCCTCCTGCTGCAGCGGCGGATTCGTTTGTGATCGTTGTGTTGCAGGGCCGGGATGTTGCCTTGGAGTGGATCCAGGCCCGTCCCCTCTGCGTCGGCGTGGTTGTCCCCTACACCCTCTGACGCCCGTTGTGACGAGCAAGCGCACCCTCAACGCCCGCAACCTGGAGGCCCTGGGGGCGGCGGCGCTGGCGGAGCTGCTGCTGGAGGTGTCGAGCGGCCAGGCGGTGATCCAGCGGCGGCTGCGGCTGGCGCTGGCGGCGGCGGAGGGGGCCGGTGGTGCCGCCCAGGAGGTGCGCAAGCGGCTGGCGGCGATCGATCGGGCCCGGACGTTTGTGGGGTCGGCCCGTCGCCCGGCGCTGCTGAGCGATCTGGAGGCCCAGCGGCAGGCGATCACCGGCCCGATCGCCGACGAAGACCCAGGGGTGGCCTGCGAGCTGCTGCTGCGCTTTCTGGAAATCTCCGCCGGGGTGCTGACGCGCTGCTCCGACAGCACCGGCGCGGTGAGCGGCGTGTTTGAGCGCGCGGCTGAACAGCTCGGACCGCTGGCGCTGGCCGCCCAGCTGGCGCCCGAGACCCTGGCCGAGCACGCCGCTGAGCTGCTGCTGGAGGACAGCCACGGGGCGTTCGACGGGCTGGTGCCGGCCCTGACGGAGGCCCTCGGCGAAGGGGGCCTGCAGCGGCTGGAGCGGGGCTGCCGCGATCGCGGCGCCCGCAACGGCAGCCGTCTGCTGCTGCAGATCGCCGAGGCCCGCGGGGATGGGGAGGGCTACCTGGGCCAGTTCAGCGTCGCGGATCTGCGCCGCCGTCCCGTGGCCGCCGACGTGGCCCGGGTGCTGCTGGCCAACGGCCGGGCGGCGCAGGCCCTGGAGATCCTCGATGGCGCCACCGCAGACAACCCAGGCCGGCTCGATGGCGCCTGGCAGGACAGCCGCCTGGCCGTTCTGGAGGCGCTGAATCGCCCCGCCGAGGCCCAGGAGATGCGCTGGCAGTGGTTTTGCCGCAGCCTCTCGATCCCCCACCTGCGCGACCACCTGCGGCACCTCGAGGCCTTCGAGGATGGCGAGGCGGAGGAGCGCGCCCTGCGGCTGGCCGAGCAGCACCCGAGCCGCCTGCTGGCACTGGAGTTCCTGGTGGCCTGGGGGGCGCTCGCCCGCGCCGCCCGCCTGGTGCTGGCCCACGCCACCGAGTGGGACGGGGAGGCCTACGCCATCCACAGCGGCGCCGCCGAGCGGCTCAGCGCCGACCACCCCCTGGCGGCCACGCTGCTGTTGCGGGCGATGGTGTGGGGGGCGCTGGAGATGGGCCGCAGCCAGCGCTACCGTTACGCCGCCGAGCACCTGCGCAGCTGCGATCTGCTCGCCGATCGCCTGGACGACTGGCAGGGCCATCCCGACCATGCCGCCTTCGTGGCGCGGCTGCTGGAGTGCTTTGGGGGGCGGTGGGGCTTCTGGCGGTTGGTGGAGGCGTGAGGCTCAGGGCAGCACTGTTTTCAGTCATGAACCATGGCCAGGTTGTGGGGAAAGCAACGGCCCTGGCGTGCGATGGAACGGGTGAACGGCAGTCACCTCAGTGCCAGTGAGCTCAATCGTCGAGGGATCGCCGCCAGTGAAGAGGCCCTGCAAAGGGGCCCGGTGCATCTGATGAAGCGGATCCATACGGCAGCGGTTGTGCTGAGCGAAAGCCACTACCTGCAGCTGTGCCAGCGGGCTTCCCTGGCCCCTGAGGTTTCTGCTTTGGAGTGGCTGGTCAGCTGCCCAGCGGCAGCGCAGGGCCGCACCAAGAAGGAGATCGATGGGCTCAAGGTTCGTGAGCCGTGGGTTCACGGCGTGAAACGGGCGCTGGCGGAACTGGCTGCCACCGACCCAGGAATGGGTACGGCCGTGAGTCGTCTCAGCTGGATGGAATGCCGTGTCGGACCTCTGCGCCGCCACGATCCAGCCACCCTGGCGACCTTTGATGCCTTTTTCTCCCGCACGGATCTCATCTGGCTGGAGCTCACGGCTGCTGTGTTTGAGCTGGCCACCGACCTGCGCGGGCGTCACAGCCTGCGCACGCCGGTTGCGCTGCAGGTCGCCTGTTGCCTCCAGCTAGGTGGTGGGGCGGTGATGAACACCAGAGATCCGCCCGTTCGGAAGGGGACGCACTTCGATCTGCTGGCCTGGCCGAGCACCGTGATGGCGCAGCAGCTCAGCCAGGATCGCGATCAGCCCGCACCTCAGGGGAAGGCATGGAATCGAACCCGTAAGGACGCCTTACGACAAGGAGGCCTCCGGCCTAAAGTGGTGTTCAGTGACTGGTTTGCCAGCGATGGAGGTCGCCACACTCACCGCCAAGGGGCAGGTCACGGTGCCGAAGGCGGTGCGTGAGGCCCTGGGATTGCGGCAAGGCGATCAACTCAGTTGGGAGCTTGAGGACGGTTCGGTGCGCGTGCGGGCCGTGGCGCCGTTGGATCTGGCCTATCTGCAGGGGCTGGAGAGCAGCCTGAACGAGTGGAGCAGCCCGGAGGACGAGGAGGCGTTCCGCGATCTGTGAGCGTCCTCGACCGCCATACGGTGGTTCGGGTGCCGTTCCCCTTCACGGATCGGGAGGCCCCGAAGCTAAGGCCGGCCTTGGTGCTCTCCCAGCCCGAATTCCAGCGAGGCTGCGGCCATCTGCTGCTGGCGATGATCACATCAGCGCGGCAATCCTCGTGGCCCCTCGATTGGCCCATTGAAGATCTGCAGGCCGCCGGCCTGCCCCAGCCCTGCCTGGTGCGTTTCAAGCTGTTCACCCTGGATGAGCGGCTGGTGCTGGGGAGCCTGGGTTCTTTGGCCGCCGCCGATCGGACAGGTGTAGCGGCCCGGCTGGGCAAGCTTCTACCCACTGGGCCGTGAGCAAGGCCCCCTCAAGGCTCGCAGGCGGGCAGGCCCGACAGCAGGCGGCAGAGGGGACAGGGCTGACTGAAAGTCACTTCAAGCTGTTTCTGCTGGGCTGGTGCCAACCCAACACAGCATTCGGTGGATGTCATGCGCCACTGCCATTGGCCAGCACGGATTGACCGAAAGCTGTTGCAGCGCAACAGGTTGAGAGCCAAGGTGCGCAGCAGGGCCAGGACCTGCACCCCATGGCGCTGGCTGTAGCGTTGGGCGTCCTCACCGACCTGTGTGTCGCGGGGCCAATGCCACTGGTTTTCGATCGCCCAGCGTTGCCGCATCAGGCGCAGCAACGCTTTTGGGCTGGTTCGCAGGGCGGGATGTAGACGCAGTCTGCCGGTAAGGAATTATCTTCATAGTTGACATTTAGAGAGTACCGACTATTGATCTGGCATGCATCGGCTTAAGACATAAACTTGATCAGTTCGTATGCGTTTCGGATCTCAGTTTATGGCTAAAGATAGAGTGATTCCTTTAGGAGTCTGAAAGAACTTACCTGATTGTCGGTGGCTTTTGAAGACTGGGGTAAGCCAGCAGCGCGCCTACGGAAAGTCTACTGATTGAAAGGGGAGATTGCGTATACAGGTGAACGATGTGCCCATCAAGAGATCTGCCCGATGATCATCATGAACAGACCAAGTGAGCGTTGGGAGCGTCGGAGAGTTTAAAGAGTCTGCAATGTGGGATTAGGTGCCGTCCAGTCCTGATGAGATGCTCACGTCTTCAGTGGATACTCAGATGAAATTCAGAACAAACCAGAGATTCTAAGGGTCTGCAGGCGCAGAAACGTTCACGCTAGCTTCCCTGCAGTTCCAGTGAAGACCCTTACAATGGGTTGGCAACATTGTAGGGGTTAAGGTTGTTGGAACTTGTTTCCATAAGCTAAAGGCCATTCATCTCTGATCAATCTTCGAATCATGCCTCCACAAACGTTCTACATCTATGGCTACTATGGATCAAAGAATGCCGGCGACGAGGCCTTTCGATTAGCATTTCGGCATATACTTCCATCGCATTCAAGTCTTCGATTCATCAGGCCATCAGAACTCGCAGACAACTTGGATCTCAGTAGCCAGATCCGTCAGGATGTTGCTGCTGGCAAAGCGCGCTTAATTGTGGGCGGTGGCGCAATTATTGGCGAGCCCTACTTCTGGGCTCATTTGCCAGCCGAAACACCATTTCATGTGATTAGTGCTGACATTGGATCACAGGACAATCTTGTCAATAGGTACATTCCTAGCCTCGCCCAGATGCAAACATCCTGGATTCGTAGCGAGACTGATGCGGCACAGCTTCGAAAATTGACATCCTTAGATCGCAGTATCTCATACCTACCCGATATCGTGCATTCGCTTGGGCCGAGTCCTGAAGATAGTCAGGTGGTTGCCAGCCTTGACCGAGCAACCCGTAATCGTCGGCTTTTGGAACTCATGGAGAAATATTGCGAAAATACGCAGAGTCCAGACAAGTTAAGAGATAAAAACATGGCCATATTCTTGTCTGATCATTATTATGACTACAAGACTATTCAAAGCGGAAATGTGCTTGAAGCTCTTGAGCGCGAGGCTTCCGACAGGATATTCCTCCGTAATCTACGACTCTCCTTTGATGAGATCAGTCCGTACTATAATCTCTATTTCTTTAGCCTAAGCTACTGGTATAATTCAATTGACGCTTTTGTCGGATATCGCCTGGCGAGGGCCTCCAGTCAGTCAGTTCAATACAATATTCTATCTCGCTATATCGATCCGGCTGAGATCTTGAGTTTGATGCCCTATTTTGACACAGCTGTTTCGATGAAGTTTCACGGCTTGATCTTCCCCTTGACGGCCGGCATTCCAGTGATGAATATTGGCAACTCAAAAAAGAATCAAGACCTTGCGCGCCAAATGGGTATCGTATCAGTGTCGCCAGAAGAGATGACGATGCCATTGTTTATGACAGCACTCAAGCAAGTTGAGTCTATTGAGTATTCTACGTCACTGACTGAAAGTCAGCGACTCGCAAGAGAGGCGATCCACGTGACATTCTCTAATCCTGACTTATGGGACTAAGGAATGAAAAAGCTCATCATTGTCAATGAGATTGATTAGGTCTTTCATATTTACCGTGATGACGCATGTTCTGCAGTCAAACAGATTAAAGAAGATACGAACTTCCTCCCTCTGCACCAATACCGAGCTCACGTAGCAGACACCTTCATTCTTGCGAAAGCCATGATCCTTGGCAAGGGCCTGTGTATTCACTGATAGGATTGGCTCACGGCTTATGCTCATCGGCTCAAGGCTTTCGCTTGAGATAGTCATCAGAAATTGGTCATAGATATATGAACCTAGTCGACGTCGGTGAACGATCATTGCAAGGCCTCGTTCTTCCTTCCCATCGTGCAGCATGAAGGGATGTGCACTATTGCGAATTGGGCAGTTTAAAGCGGCTGGTAGATTCAGCGTTTTATGATGAACTTGATGCCAATCTAGTAGGCTGCTATCGGCACGGAAGACTTGCCAAGGCTGGACTGAATAGAACAGGTAAGCTTGATTGTCCTTTTCATGGATGAGCCAGTTCTTTTCGAAGCCGCTTGGCAACTGAGAAGTGTTCTGATGGTGTTCGCTAAGCCGATGCAGGATTGGCAATCCCTCAAAATGAATGACGCCCTGTTCAGGGTCTAAGCGCCCCAATGCTTGGACGACTAGCATGTCGTCGATGGTATTGTTCGCGGCTGCATTCGTGGAAATTTTGGGTAGCCATTTCTGATAGCGAGTTCGAGATAAAATGACTGCTCCAATGGCGTAGATGTTGCCTTGATAGGCGAATAGCCTCAAGTCTTCTATCTTACACTCACTTGGATAGCCGATGTAGACTAATGGCTTGACTTGAAGCCTTTTAGGATCTGCTAAACTGCCTGAGGCGGGCTGCTCCCATCCTAGGAAGTTAATCGATGGATGTCGTCCAACATCCGCACGTCGTCCAGACCAGCTGTCAAAATTTCGTTCATAACGCCACGTAGAAACTACCGTCTCTTGAGTTGCTAGCAGTGATTGGTTCATCACCCCCGACGGACCATGGCCGGATAGCCCTCTGACGATGGCATAGCGATCCGAAAGATGTTGACAAGGAGTCAGTGAAAATCCTGCCATCTCGCTTTGAACGAGGAGTCCTTCCACCAGGCAACTGCGCGTTGATTTCGGGGAGAGCAGGGAAGCTGTCCTGTCCGCACCGACCAGTGTTTCCTGCACCGGTGATTCCATGGCCTTGTGAAGAAAGGCACCATCCCCCAGTTGATAGTCAGCGGGATCCCTGAACACTAAGGTCGACATGCTGTCGATAACAGGTCCATAGCATGAATCGACGAGTAGAAATTCGGAAGGTCTTGTTAGGGGTTTAGGGCTTAGCAGAAGATAGGCATCAATGCCACGGTTGAGGGAAAATGGGACCGGCTTACGGCTATCGAAGTAGGTGGAAAAACTATGAAAGCCGGGTTTGGAGATTGAGACCTTGCGGGTGGAGAGCGGAGCGCATATCAGCGAATCTTTTTTGTGACTAAGCTTTTTCAGTAATGGCGTGACTTCAGCCACCAGATGAAAGAGTCGCATCTCGCCGACGATGGCAATGAATGGATGGGGGATCAGAAGATACGCGTGGTACCCATCGTGCGGTTGGTTAGCGGCGATTTGGAGATGCCATAATCCACCCCCAAGGGACTCCTTGCCAACATAGATCGATTCGTCGCTAGCTCTGGACATGCCATCTCTCTGTGACTCCATGCCGAAGTAATTGGCCAGTTGGTTGCCGAAGCAGAACTGGTCAACCTGGTGCGATGTCTCCAGCTGCGTACTTTGATGGAGGATCTCGGATTCTTGAATTTCCTGATCGAGACCATGCAGGAACCAAGCCTCATGGCTGCGGTCGTCGTAGACACCATGGAAGGCACACAGGAAGCGATAGCGCAGCAGCAATTCGGTGACAGTTGTCAGCCGTTGCTTCTGGCTTGAGTGCAAGGCCAGCGACTGGTAATAGGCGAATACCAGGGATTCACCTAAGCCCGCCTTTGCTTCTTGCAAGAGCACCGATTTCTCGATGCGTTGGAGGCCGCCGGCTAGGAGCAGAGCGGCTGACGCTGTGAAGTGCTCAGAGATGCCAATGACCTTCAGCAGTTCAGATGCGATTGGAGCCAGCGGCTCCCCAGCTTGATGGTTCACGACGCGGCTATCAAGGTAAGTCTGAAGTCACGCAGGACTCGATGGTAAGTGTCATCAATGATGGAATCCTGGTGCTGGGGCAGAATCTTCTCAAGCGGAATGTCACCGAGTCTTTCGGCCGGTAGCGATTGCAGCTGCTGTTGGAGTGAGCCATAGAGTCCAGCACTGATTGGGGGATCTTGGAAGCCCTTGATGCGCCATTTGAGTAGCTCTTTTATTGTCAGGTGCGGTGTGCATTGGCAGCTAGAGCATTCATGAGACTCCCTGAGACTAGTGATCAGAATGCGTATCATCTTCCGGCGCTCTTTGTTGATATTGCGATGCACATAATGAACCACATCGCCGAGATCGTGCGGAATCATGTCGGGATGCAGGAGATCGGAGGCCCTCAGGGCATTGGCATGGCAAAGATCTGGCATGAGAAGCTCCAGGGAAGCAGCGGCAAAGTGGTGCACTGCAGCAAGAGCACTGACCTGGTGCTCCATGATGTCTGAATCCGCCAGAGGTAAAGCCAAATGGGCAAATCCAATCCAGTTACGTCGTCTTAGTGCGGCAACACTTGTCCAATATCGAAACCAATAATTGCAGGCATCTCTCTGGAGGGCTTCTGCAAAGTCGCTATATCCGTCGACCCCACTCACTTCGGCCAGCAATCCCTTGAGTGCATGAGTCCAGGCCTCGTCAGGGGCTAGCTCTTGCATGCGGCCAACGCAATCGCGGAGGCTGTCAGAATCGTTGGCCCGGTGGGCCTGCAAGCCATTCGCTACCAGGCCCTGCTGCTGAAGCTCATCTCTTTTCTTCCCAATGGGTTCTATGCATGAGAGTGGCTGTCTTGGAGGACTTGTGCTTTCTGATCTCACGCAATGGTCGCCATCGACTTCGGCTAGGTTTGATAACTTCTCCCACACCTCTGGCGATCTGGGATGATGCAATAGGCTCTTTCTTAGCTTTACAGCAACTGAATGTAGTTCCATGCCGGCCCCGGGAAGTTTGAGCAGAAGTGATCGGAAGGATTCGGATGGGAGGTGGAATGAGTCTCTTCGTTCTCTGAATGCATGCAACCAATACCATTTCGCATTCAGTGTCGTTGCCTCCGGATTGGGACTTGACATCACAGAATGATTCTGACGTATGTCTATCAAGGGCGAGTAAGTAGCTGATGAGAGTAGCCTTGAGTGCACTGTAAGTATGAATGAGCCCAGGGTGACAATCTGTGCCGTCTGCTCCGCTCGGTGATTGATCGGGCTTCGCTTGGCGGTACTGCCGGTTGTCCCAGTGACTTCTGCTGGATTTGAATCGTTTGGCTTCCTTGAATCAATGCTTTGCGGATTGGGATGCTTTCGACAGAATCTAGATCGTTATCTTGCTGCAGATCATCCATCTTCAGATGGACTCGTTGATGACGTGCTTGTCTGAACAGATCCCTGTCAACGAGGAATCCCACCTGGTATAGGTGCAGAGTCCTTGGCGGGTGAGGTCTGCCCTGTAGTGGGCTGTTAACGGTTGGCCGTAATCACCAAAATCCCGGGTAGATCCGCGCCCAGAATCCCATGCTTCCAGCTGGAAATGTGTTGGATGCTGGCATCGCAAAAGCCTGCCACTACGAGTTGCTCAATCAACTCCCAGCCTGGAATGCGATACACCACTGTTCCTGAATCCACTGGATCGCCATGTCGTTCTGCTATGTCGAGAAAAACTGGTGCTCCACCGTTTGGATCAGGCAGGGCTTTGATGATCGACTGCCGTTGGCCAAATGCCATCGGGCAGGTGGCGACGAGTTGACCTCCAGGCCGTAGTACCCGCACGATCTCTTTGAATGCAACGTCAAGATCTCTCACCTGCTCAAAGATTTCGTTGCATAGAACCAGATCAAAGCTCGCATCAGGAAAGGTGAGCGAACATAAATCCTGATGGAGCATCTCAAGATCCACGCTCTGGCCCTTCTCCACAAGCTCGCTGCAAATCAGTCGATTCTTTGCTAGATGCTTGCGTAGCCAGTCGGTCATCCCTGATGGGCTCTCTGCGAAAAAAATATCAAGCTGTTCCAGGGCCTCCAGGGTCCCATAGCATGCTTCCAGTGTATGGAGAAGGCCGCGATTGCGGCTCAGGAGTCCATTGGCGATGATGGATTCTCGATAGTTTGATCCTAGGATCTGAATGGACTCCGGAGGCATGTATCTCCCTGAGAGTGGTTCAACAAACCCCAAAGCCCTGGTGACTTCAATGCATTGCTCAAGGAGGGTTCCCTTCTGCAGCAGGGTTGGCAGATCATCCCTGAACTCTTCGAAGCTCTCATAACTACGAGATTGATCGTGCAGTGCCAGTACGTCTTCGCAAGGCATCGACAGCGGGCGGTTGGGGTTATCCACCAGGTGTTTACTCACGAGCTACACAATCCTAAGTCAATCGGCTGCCCCAGCAAGGCTGCCATTCCCCAAGGCATGGCTCAGACAGCATGCTTCATGGGCGAGGACGGGAGCAGGGTCCCGCTGCAGCCAGCAGGCTGCGGCAAAACGGAAGAGAGCTCCCATGCCATTGGCAACATCCTCCGACCCTGCCAATAGCGAATTACAGCACCTTCAAGCTGAACTGGGGTGCCATGGAAGACATGCCCCAGGCCGCCACAACATCAGTTCCGCTCCACACCACAAGTTCGACCAAATCTCCGATATGCACGTTGCCGCTCAACCCTCCCGTGGTCTCCCGTTGCACGTCGTACGGCCTCAGGGCTTCCGCTTGCCAGGGGAACTCCAGCGTCGGTCGACTTAGGTCCAGCGCTGCACCGTTCTCCAGCACCGGGAACACCCGAATCCGTGCCTGGCCGGCGATCGACAGCGACACGGCCAGGGTCTGGCCCGCGCGCATCAGGGCATAGACCGGAACTCCGGGGACCAGGCTGCCGCTCAGAGTGTCATGGGGGAGGCCCTGGTTGAACGGGGCGCAGGCCTGCGCCGCCAGCTCCCGGATCGCCTCGGGCACCTGCAGAGGATCGGCGGTACGGAAGAACTGCTGGTCCGGGAGGCCGATCGCATCCGCCATCGCCCGGCTGTACACCGACGACTGCACCTCTCGGCTGAACTCTCCCCGGCCGAAGAACTGTCGCGCCGCCTGGAAGCTGCCCTGCAGTCCTTCGTCGCCGTGCAGGTGGAAGTAGAGGCAGTTGTAGAAGCCGAACTTGATGCTGGCGCCGTAGGGGCTGCGCACGGTGGTGAGGTGGGCGCCGCCGCAGAGGGCCTCCGGCAGGAAGTCCTCGCTGGCCACCGCCGCCTGCTCCACCCCCACCAGCCAGAGGTAGTCGAGGTGGCGGGCGGCCGTGATCGCCCCGCGCTTGAAGGCGAACGGTTTGCGGGCCACCAGCGGGCTTCCCAGCTTGCCGCACACCAGATTCAGATAGGTGAAATTGACGCAGTCGAAGCTGGCCACCAGCGCCCGGCTCTCCCAGAAGCGTTCCACCGCCGCCCGGTCGAGCAGCAGAAGTTCATCGGCATCCACCGACAGCACCACATCGCCGCTGGCCAGTCCGTAGCCATGGATCCGCTTCTCCCGCTCGCCGGCGAACACGCCGTGGTGGTAGTGGATCGGCACCCCCAGCCGCCGGGCGAGCCCTGCGAACAGCCCGGCGGCCCGCGGGCTGGGCTGCTCCAGATCCCGCCCCACCAGCGGTTCGAGCAGGTCTCGGGTGAACTGGAATGGTCCGTCGTTCACCACGATCTCGTCGACCCAGGCGAGCCGCTCCACCACCCGCTCGATGAAATCGAAGTCCTCGAAGAACTGGATCACCACCGAGACGCTGGCCATCTGCTCAGCTCCGCACCCAGTCGGTCACGCCGCCGGGCCGGTCGATCAGCTCGATGCCCTCGGCGGCCAGCTCGGCCCGGATGCGGTCGGCGGTGGCGAAATCCTTGGCCGCTTTGGCGGCCCGGCGCTCCTCAATCCGCTGCTGGATCGCTGTCTCCGCCGCCTCCGCCTCCGCCGGGGTTCCGTCCGCTGAGGCGTTCGCCGCCTCCGCCTCCAGCCCCAGCACCCCGGCCAGCTCCATGAGCAGCCGCCAGCGGGGCTCCAGGTCCGCCGCCTCCCCACCGGCCTCGGTTTCGCTCCCCCCCCGCTCCAGCCGGTTGGCGAGGGCCCGCAGCGGCCGGGCCAGCTCGAACAGCACCGCCACGGCCGCCGAGGTGTTGAGGTCGTCGTCCATGGCGGCGGCGAAGCGTCCGCGCGCCTCGTCCAGCGCTTCGGAGGCCCCCAGGCTGGCCAGCTCACGGTCGGCACCCCAGCCCAGGGCCGCCCCGTGGCGCTCACCCAGGCCGAGGGCGGCGTCCAGACCCTTCCAGCCGGTGGCGGCCGCCGCCAGGGCCTCGGCGGTGAAGTCCAGCGGCTTGCGGTAGTGGGCCTGCAGCACGAACAGCCGCAGGGTCATCGGGCTGACACCGCTCTCCAGCAGCGCCCGGATCGTGGTGAAGTTGCCCAGTGATTTGGACATCTTCTCGCCGCCCACGTTCACCATGCCGTTGTGCAGCCACCAGCGCGCCAGGGGCTGGCCGCTGGCTGCCTCCGACTGGGCGATCTCGTTCTCGTGGTGGGGAAAGATCAGGTCGGCGCCGCCCAGATGGATGTCGATCGTGGTGCCCAGCTCCTCGCGCACCATCGCCGAACACTCGATGTGCCAGCCCGGCCGGCCCGGTCCCCAGGGCGACGGGAAGCTGGGTTCCCCGGGCTTGGCCCCCTTCCACAGGGCGAAATCAAACGGATGGCGCTTGCGGGCCTCCTCCGCCTCCTTGGTGCGGCCGCTGGCCCCCTCCTGCTGGTCCTCCAGCGTGCGGCCGCTGAGCTTGCCGTAGCCGGCCTGGCGCATCACGGCGAAGTACACGTCGCCATCGGCGGAATAGGCCGCCCCCTTGGCCTCCAGCTCGCCGATCAGGCCCCGGATTGCGTCCAGGCTGCGGGTGGCCCGGGGCATCCGGTCGGGGGGAAGGATGTGCAGGGCGCCCATGTCGGCCTGGAAGGCGGCGATGTTGCGCTCGCTCACCACCGCCATTGAGCTGCCCTCCTCCTCGGCCCGTTTGAGGATCTTGTCGTCGATGTCGGTGAAGTTCTGCACGAAGGTGACGGCATAACCGCTCCACAGCAGATAGCGCCGCAGCACGTCCCAGACGATGTAGCTGCGGGCATGGCCCAGGTGGCACAGGTCGTAGACCGTGACGCCGCAGCAGTAGATCGTCACCTTCCCAGGCTCGAGCGGCTCGAACGGCTCGCAGCGGCGGCTGAGGGTGTTGGTGAGCCGCAGGGTCAACGGCCCGCTCCCGCCGTGACCTGGCCCAGGCGCCCGCCGCCGTAGCCGGCCCGGCTGCGGACGTTGGTGCACCAGTCGCCATGGGCCAGGTACCACTCCACCGTCCGCCTCAGACCCTGCTGGAAGTCATGGCGGGGGTGCCAGCCCAGCTCGGTGCTGATCCGTTCCGGGTCGATGGCGTAGCGCCGGTCGTGGCCCGGCCGGTCGGCCACCGGCGTGATCAGACCGGCGTGGGGGGAGCCGGCGGGCCGCAGCTCGTCCATCAGGGCGCAGATGGCCTGCACCACCTCCTTGTTGGTGCGCTCGCCATGGCCACCGACGCAGTAGCTGCGTCCCAGCTCGCCGCTGGTGGCAGCCAGCAGCAAGGCTTCCACATGGTCTTCCACATACAGCCAGTCGCGCACATTGGCGCCATCGCCGTACAGCGGGATCGGCTCGCCGGCGGCGGCCTTGAGGATCACCACCGGGATCAGTTTCTCGGGGAATTGCCAGGGGCCGTAGTTGTTGCTGCAGTTGGTCAGCACCACCGGCAGTCCGTAGGTGTGGTGCCAGGCCTGCACCAGGTGGTCGCTGCCCGCCTTGCTGGCCGAATAGGGGCTGCGCGGGTCGTAGGGGGTGGTTTCCGAAAACCGCCCACTGGCCCCCAGGGAGCCGAAGACTTCGTCGGTGCTGATGTGGTGGAAGCGGAACTGCTCCCGGCGCTTCGGCGTCAGCCTCTCCCAGTGGCTCCGCACCGCCTGCAGCAGGTTGTAGGTGCCCATCACGTTGCTGACCAGGAACGCGCCCGGATCGTCGATCGAGCGGTCGACGTGGCTTTCGGCCGCCAGGTGCAGCACCAGATCCGGATCGGCCTGCCGCACCGCCGCAGCCACCGCCTCGCCATCGGCCAGATCCACCTGCAGCAGCCGGTGGCGCGGGCCGTCGGAGCGCTCGGCCGCCTCCCCCAGCTGCGCCAGGGTGTTGTAGACACCCAGCAGATCGCTGGCGTAGCCCATCTTGTCGAGGTTGAACACCGTCACGGTGCTGCCCCGCAACAGCCGCCGCACCAGCGCCCCGCCGATGAAGCCCGCACCCCCCGTCACCAGGATGCGGCGACGGCCGGCGAGCAGCACCTGTAGGTCGAGGGGGTGGTTGGGGAGCATCGGGGTGGGGCGAAACGACAAAAAGGGTGGTGTCAGGCCGTGGGCAGGGGGATCTGCGCCAGCACCTCGGCCAAGGCGGCCTGCCAGTGCTGGCCCTCCAGCTCCAGTGCATGGCGGGTGGTGCTGGTCTCCAGCAGCGAATAGGAGGGGCGCCGGGCCGGGGTGGGGTAGTCGGCGGTGGTGATCGGTTTCACCCGGGCCGGGGCGTCGATCAGCCCCCGCGCCGCCGCCTGGGCGCCGATGGCCACGGCGAAGTCGTACCAGCTGGCGGCGCCACAGTCGCTCCAGTGGTGGCGCCCGCTCACGCCCCGCTCGATCACCCGCCAGCAGGCGGCCGCCAGCCCGGCCGTGGCCGTGGGGCAGCCCACCTGGTCGGCCACCACCCCCAGGGCTTCGCCGGCGGCGGCTTTGGCCCGGTGCAGCCGCAGCATCGTCAGGCAGAAGTTGGCCCCCACCGGCCCGTACACCCAGCTGGTGCGCAGCAGGCACAGGCGTTCCGCTGGCAGGGCGGCCGCCGCCCGCCGTTCACCTTCCGCCTTGGTGGCGCCGTAGGCCCCCAGGGGCGCCAGGGCCTGCTCCGGCGCGTAGGGATGGCCCTGCTCACCGTCGAAGACGAAATCGGTGCTCACCTGCAGCAGCCGCCCGCCGCTGCTGGCCAGGGCTGCGGCGAAGGCCCCGGGGGCACCGGCGTTCACCGCCTCGGCAAGCGCCGGTTCCGACTCGGCCCGATCCACCGCCGTGTAGGCGCCGGCATTCAGCACCCAGTCGGGCCGGTGCTGCTCCACCGCCGAGCGGCAGGCGGCCGCATCGGCCAGATCCAGCTCGCCCCGGCCCGTGGCGATCAGCTCGATGCCGGCAGGAACCGAGGCCACCAGGGCCTGGCCCAGCTGGCCGTGGCGGCCGGTCAGCAGCACCCGCACCGGTTCAGGCATCGATGGCGGGGGAAAAGCTCAGGCGCAGCCTACCTTCGCGCCGCTATTTCGCTTCCATCCAGTTGGGGCCGACCCCGGTGTCCACCGCCAGCGGCACCGTTAACTGCACCGCCTGCTCCATGGTGCGGCGGGTGAGCTGCCGCACCTCCTCCAGTGCTTCCGGCGCCGCTTCCAGCACCAGCTCGTCGTGCACCTGCAGCAGCAGCCGGGCCGGCAGGCCGGCCTCGCTGAGCGCCCGTTGCAGGCTCACCATGGCCAGCTTGATGATGTCGGCGCTGGAGCCCTGGATCGGGGCATTGGCGGCCGCCCGCAACTGCTGGGCCTCCATGCCGCCCCGGCGGGCCACCTCCAGGTCGATCTCCAGCGGATCCTTGCCCCGCAGCCGGCCCAGGCCACCGGGATCGAAGTGGAACGGGCGCCGCCGCCCAAGGATCGTCTCCACATAGCCGCGGCTGAGGGCCAGCCGCTCCTGCAGCTCCAGGTAAAGGAACACCCGCGGGTAGCGCTGCTTGTAGAGGCTCAGGAACTCCTTGGCCCGCGCCTGGCCCATGCCGGTCTCCCGCGCCAGCCGCTGGGCGCCCATGCCGTAGATCACCCCGAAGTTGATCGTCTTGCCCAGCCGCCGCTCCTCCGGTGTCACCGTGTCGGTCTCCAGCAGCAGCCGGGCCGTCAGGGCGTGGACGTCGTCGCCCTCGTTGTAGGCCTGCACCAGCACCGGTTCGCCCGAGAGGTGGGTGAGGATGCGCAGCTCGATCTGGGAGTAGTCGGCGCTGATCATCCGCCAGCCCTCCTGGGGCAGGAAGGCCTTGCGGATGCGGCGGCTGAACTCGGTGCGGATGGGGATGTTCTGCAGGTTGGGGTTGCTGCTCGACAGCCGCCCGGTGGCGGTCACCGCTTGGTTGAAGTCCGTGTGCACCCTCCCGGTCTCCGGCTCCACCAGCGCCGGCAGGGCCTCCACGTAGGTGCTCAGCAGCTTGCTGAGCGTGCGGTGCTCCAGCACCAGCTTCACGACCGGGTGGTCGTCTTCCAGCTTCTCCAGCACGGCCGCGTCTGTGCTCCAGCCGGTCTTGGTGCGCCGCGACTTCTTGCGATCCAGCCCCAAAGTGTCGAACAGCAGTTCCCCCAGTTGCTTCGGGGAGGCCAGGTTGAAGTCGACTCCCGCCGCTTCCTGGGCCTCCCGCTCCAGCCGCACCAGGGTGCTGCTCAGCTCCTCGGCCAGCTCCTTGAGGTAGGGCACGTCGATGCGGATGCCGGTGGCCTCCATCTGGGCCAGCACCGGCTCCAGGGGCAGCTCCACCTGCTGCAGCAGCAGGGGCAGCTCCGGCCCCATCGCCGCTAGCTGCTCGGCCAGCAGGGCTCCCAGGCGCCGGGTGAGGTGCACGTCCATGGCGCAGTAGAGGGCCGCCGCCTCGATCGGCACGTCAGCGAAGGTCTGCCCCTTGGCCACCAGATCGCCGTAGGTCGTGGGATGGAGGCCGAACTCCCGCTCCGCCATGGCCTCCAGGCCATGCTTGTCGTTGGCATCCCGCAGGTAGTCCGCCAGCAGGGTGTCCATCACCACACCGGCCAGGGACAGCCCATGGCGCAGCAGGATCAGGCGGTCGTACTTGGCGTTCTGGAGCGCCTTGGGATGGCTGGCGCTGTCCAGCCAGGGCCCCAGGGCCAGCAGCACCGCGTCCAGGGGCAGTTGCTCCGGCGCCGGCGGCGCCGCGCTGAGCAGGTCGGCGGCGGGCGGGCTGTGGTGGCCGATGGGCACGTAGGCCAGGTCCCCCAGGCCCTCCCCCCAACACACGCCGATCCCCACCAGCTCGGCCTTGAAGGGATTGAGGGAGGTGGTCTCGGTGTCGAGGGCCACCGGCGCCGCCGGATCGGTGCAGGCCAGCAGCCGCTCGATCAGGGCGGCCAGGGCCTCCGGCGTGGTGATCAGCACCGGCCGCAGGGCCGGCAGGCCGTCTTCGGCCCCGGGCTCTGTCGCTGCAGACAGCTCCGGCGTTGCTGGATCGCTGGCGGGGGCGGCCGTGGCGGTAGCGGCTGTGGCGGTGGCGGTGGGCTCGGGGGGCTCGGCCGAGAAGAGGCGGGCGAAGCCCTCGGTCTGCTTCACCAGGCTGAACAGCTCCAGCTCCGCCAGCCGCGCCCCCAGCCCCTCGCTGTCCACCCGCCCCAGGGCCAGGCGGGGCTCCTCGGGCAACGGGATCTGCACCAGGATCTCCGCCAGCATGCGGGAGCGGAAGGCGTTCTCCCGGTCGGTCTCCAGCTTGGTTTTCAGGGCCCCCTTCTGCTGGTCGAGGGCGGCGTAGATGCCGTCCAGGTCGCCGTGGGCCTTGAGCAGGGTCAGGGCCGTCTTGGGCCCCACCCCCTTGACCCCGGGGATGTTGTCGGAGCTGTCGCCCGTGAGGGCCTTGAGGTCCACCACTCCCTCCGGCGGCACCCCCAGCTTCTCGATCACCTGGGCGCGACGGATCTGGGTCGGGCCGCTGTTCTTGGCGTAGGGGCCGCCACCCATGTACAGCACGCTGATGTCGCGCTCGTCGTCCACGAGCTGGAACAGGTCGCGGTCGCCGGAGAGGATCCGCACCCGCCAGCCCTCGTCTGCCGCCCGGTTGGCCAGGGTGCCGAGCACGTCGTCGGCCTCGTAGCCCGGCGCCATCGACAGGGGCAGGTCGAGGCAGTCCTTGAGGATGGCCTGCAGGTTGGCCAGGTCGGCGAAGAAGTGTTCCGGTGCCTCCTCCCGGTGGGCCTTGTAGGCGGCATCCGCCTCGTGGCGGAAGGTGGGTTCGGCCGTGTCGAAGGCGATCACCACCCCCTGGGGCGCCAGTCCCTTGCAGTTGTCGAGCAGGGCCTTGAGGAAGCCGTAGGTGACGCTGGTGGGCACCCCGTCCTTCGTGCTCAGGCCCCCCTCACCGCCCTTGGCGAAGGCGTAGAAGCTGCGGAAGGCCAGGGAGTGGCCATCCACCAGCAGCAACAGGGGCTTGTCCCGCTCCATGGCCGTCCCTGGGATCTGCCCGCCGATCGCCACAGCCTGCCATCCGGCGGCCCGCAAGCGCCGTGAAAGCCACCGGCCGGGCCGCCTTCAGCCGCTGTCGCCAGTACCGCTGGTGGCTGGAGCGGGTGTGGGAGCCGGAGGGCAGCCGGCTCCTGTTCATCGGCCTGAACCCTTCCCGCGCCGACCACCGCCACGACGACCCCACCCTGCGGCGGCTGATGGCCTTCGCCGCCGGCTGGGGTTACGGCGGGCTGGAGGTGCTCAACCTCTTCGCCCACATGAGCCCCAGCCCGGCGGCCCTCGCCCACACCGCCGATCCGGTGGGCGCCGCCAATGGGGCCTGGCTGCGGCGGCGCCTGCGGGCCGCTGATCGCCGCGCCAGCCCCGGGCTGATCTGGTTGGGCTGGGGCAACGGCGGCCGCCGGCTGGGCCAGGACGCCCGGGTGCTGGCGCTGCTGGCCCCCCACCAGCCGCGGCTGGTCTGCCTCGGCCTCACCGCTGCGGGGGCCCCGCTCCACCCCCTCTACCAGCCGGCGGCGAGCCTGTTGCGGCCCTATGGGCCATCCTGTGGGCGTTCAGCCGCAGCCGCTGCTCCATGGCCCGCACCCCCCGCCGCTACGCCATCCACCTGTTCCTGATCGGCGGTCATCACCAGGAGGTGCACTTCAACACCCTTGAAGACTTCCAGACCTGGTACGGCGGGGTGCTGAACGCGGCGTCCCTCGATGCTTTCGTCAACGTACCGATCAGCGACCTGACCAGCGAATTCCTCGTGCTGCGGGCCGGCAGCGTCCAGGCGATCCGGGTGGAGCCCATCTACGGCGCCCTCGAAGATTGAGGCTCAAAGGGCGGCGGCGATCCGCTCCCGGTCGCTGCCCAGCCGGTGCAGCAGCAGCCAGGTGGTGAGCAGGTCGGGCCCCTTGAGGCTGCCCAGCAGGGCGGCCCGCAGGCCCTTCATCAGCACCCCTTTCTTGACGCCGGCGGCCGTGGCGGCCTCCGCCAGCAGCCCCTGGGCGGTCTCGGCGTCGAGCGGGCCCTGCGGCAGCCGTTCCAGCAGGGCGCCCAGGGCGCCGCGGCTGCCCGGGTCGGTCCGCAGCGCCAGGGCCGCCTCGTCCGGCTCCGGCGTTGCGAAGAAGGGGGCGGCCTGGTCCACCCCGTCCGCCAGCAGGCTGAGCGAGGGCCCCAGCAGGGCGCAGAGATCCTCCTGCCAGCCGGCGTCAGCGCCTGCCCCCTCGCCCCAGCCCCGGGCCTGCCAGAGGGGCAGCAGCCGCTGGCGCAGCTCGCCGGCCGCCAGGCCATGCAGCACCTGGGCATTGAGCCAGTTGAGCTTGTCCCAGTCGAAGCGCGCCCCGGCCCGGTTCACCCGCTCGAAGGAGAACACCGCCGCCGCCTGCTCGAGGCTGAAGCGCTCGCCGATCCCCTCCGGCGGCGACCAGCCCAGCAGGGTCATGTAGTTGACCAGGGCCTCGGCGGTGTAGCCCATGGCGCGGAAATCGCCCACCGAAGTGACGCCATCGCGCTTGGAGAGCTTGCGGCCCTCCTGGTTGAGGATCAAAGGGGTGTGGGCGAACAGGGGCGGGGTCAGCCCCAGGGCGGCGTAGAGCAGCAGCTGCTTGCCGGTGTTGGCGATGTGGTCCTCGCCGCGGATCACGTGGCTGATGGCCATGGCGGCGTCGTCCACCACCACCACCAGGTTGTAGAGGGGGTCGCCGATGGCGCTGGCGGGCGCCCGGCGGGCGATCACCATGTCGCCACCCAGGTCGCCGCCCGCCCAGCGCATCTCCCCCCGCACCAGGTCGTTCCAGGTGATGGTGGAGCCGTCATCGATGCGGAAGCGGATCACCGCCTCGCGGCCCTCGTCGATGTAGGCCTGCTGCTGCTCGGGGCTGAGGTTGCGGTGCAGGTTGTCGTAGCGGGGGGCCCGGCCCTCGGCCTGCTGGCGCTCCCGCATCGCCGCCAGCTCGGCGTCGCTGGCGAAGCAGCGGTAGGCATGGCCGCTGGCGAGCAGCTGCTCGATCGCGGTCCGGTGGGCCTCGATGCGCTGGCTCTGCACCACCGGCTCCTCGTCCCAGGTGAGGCCCAGCCAGCGCAGGCCATCGAGGATGTTCTCGGTGTACTCGGCCTTGGAGCGTTCCCGGTCGGTGTCCTCGATGCGGAGCAGGAAGGCGCCCCCCAGGTGGCGGGCGAACAGCCAGTTGAACACCGCCGTGCGGGCGGTGCCGATGTGCAGGGTGCCGGTGGGGCTGGGGGCCAGCCGAACGCGTACAGGAACCGTTGCGGGCACGGAAGCGGCTCCAGATGGTGAGAACGGGACTGACGGGGCTCGAACCCGCAACTTCCGCCGTGACAGGGCGGTGCTCTAACCGATTGAACTACAGTCCCAGACCGACGTTCGAGGCTCGAATCGCCCCGAGGGGTGGATCCGGCGCCGATGGGCGATCGCGACGGCGCTGACGCCGACCAAGGAAGTATCCATCGTCACCCGTCCCACCGTCAACGCCCTCATGCTCCGGTTGACGAGGGGTTGGGGCGACGTCGGCCACACAAAAAGCCCCGTGCAGGGCACGGGGCCGTAGGCGCTTGACGGTGCTGAGGGGCGCCGGAACGCCCAAGCCCTCAGGGGCGGAAGCCGGCGGGTTCAATCAGGCGCACCTGATTGCCCCGGGCGGTGAATTCCCGCCCCTGGTCGCTCTGAACCACGACCCGACCTCCGGATTTGACCCGGATCACCCGGGCCCGAACCCAGCCAAGGGCCGCTGATTCCAGCACCTTGACCACATCACCGGGCTGTAGATCCAACTCCATGTCCGGAACCACGAAACTGCAAATGGGACCATCGAACGCGCCGTGGAGGACTTGAACCCCCGACATCAGGTTTTGGAGACCTGCGTTCTACCAACTGAACTAACGGCGCAAGGCGATGGTCCCTGGAAAGCGTGAAAGGGAGACGCGGGCAATGAAATCCCGAGAAACCAGGCTTCAGCGATCGAAGCGCTGTTTGACGCGAGTGGCTTTACCCACCCGGTCACGCAGATAGAAGAGCTTCGCCCGACGCACCTTACCGCGCCGCTCCACCTTCACGGAGGCGACCTGGGGGCTGTGAAGCATGAACACCCGCTCCACGCCGATGCCCTGGAAAATCCGGCGCACGGTGATGGTCTGGTTGAGGCCGCCGTGGCGCTTGGCGATCACCACGCCCTCGTAGGGCTGCACCCGTTCCTTGTTGCCTTCCCGGATCCGCACGCCCACCTTGACGGTGTCGCCCACGTAGATCTCGGGCAGGTCGCTCTTCAGCTGGGCCGCCTCGAACTCGTCGATCAGGGCCCGGGCGCTGAGCTTGCCGGTGGTCACCTTCACCGTCGTAGCAGCAGTGGCCATCACGGTTTCAGTCGCAGTTTCCGCTTCCACCGACTGGGGCTCCGCGTCTGGGGTTTGTGGGTCCACTTCCGTGGACGGATCGATCTCGGTTGCCATCCCTGTTCTCGGAGCGCCAGGCCAAACCAACACCTTACCGCCTCAGGTGACCCCCTTCCCCCCAGGCCGCCGCCAGCCCCGCCGCAGCCGCTCCCAGGCCATGAACCCTCCGGTGACGAGCATCCACAGAAGCCCCAGGCCGTTGAGCAGCACGTAAACCGTCTCGCCCACCTCACCCACCCATCCCTGGAGCCATTCGCCCTCGTGCAGCACCATCAGCGGATGGGCCTGGTCCCGGCTCAGCCCGCCCCAGTCGCGCAGCAGTCGGTAGCCCACCCCCGTGACGGCCGAGAGCAGCAGGGGGGCGAGCACCAGCGGCGCCAGCCAGGCATGGGCCTGCCGCAGGCGCACGCCCCAGGAGGTTGCGGCGGGGCGTGAGGGTGCGGCCGGGGTGGCTTTTGACACGGTGAACCGACGGCGGGAGGGACGCCATTGATAACTTGAATGTCCGGCTCCGACTCCCACCGCATGAACCTGTTCGCCGATCTGCTGGCCAGCACCAACGGCGTCAAGGGCGGTGGCACCCCTCTCACCCAGGCCGGCCCTCGCATCCAGAAGGGCCGCCGCGGTGTCGAGGTGAAATCGGCGCGGGAGATCGCGATCATGCGCCAGGCCAGCCGCATCGTGGCCACGGTGCTACGGGACATCATCGACATGGCCGCCCCGGGCATGACCACCGGCGACCTCGACCGCCACGCCGAAACCCGCATCCGCGCCATGGGGGCCACCCCCAGCTTCAAGGGCTACCATGGGTTCCCGGCCAGCATCTGCGCCAGCATCAACAACGAGGTGGTGCACGGTATCCCCAGCGCCAAACGGGTGATCAAGGCCGGCGACCTGGTCAAGATCGACACCGGCGCCTACTTCGAGGGCTTCCATGGCGACAGCTGCGTCACCCTCTGCGTCGGTGAGGGGGTGCCCGAGGAGGCCCGCCGCCTCAGCCGGGTGGCCCAGGAATCCCTGATGCAGGGCCTGGCCACGGTCAAGGCCGGCAGCACCCTGCTGGAGCTGGCCGGCGCGGTTCAGGACCACGTTGAGGCCCACGGCTACGCCATCGTCGAGGACTACACGGGCCATGGCGTCGGCCGCAACCTGCACGAGGAGCCCTCGGTGTTCAACTACCGCACCAGGGATCTGCCCAACATGCAACTGCGTGCCGGCATGACCCTGGCAGTGGAGCCGATCCTCAATGCCGGCAGCAAGGCCTGCCGCACCCTCAAGGACCGCTGGACCGTGGTGACCGTGGATGGCAGCCTCTCGGCCCAGTGGGAGCACACGATCGTCGTCACCTCCGACGGCTGCGACATCCTCACCGACCGCGATTTCTAGGCCCGTCCAACCCTGCCGCCCTCACGGCCGCCGCAGCAGGCCCACGTAGGCCCAGCGGCCCAGGGTGGCCAGCGGCATCAGCAGGTAGGTGAGCGGGTTCGGCGTCACGATGATCAGGCTGCAGTTCCAGTCGGCCTGCCTCAGGATCTCGCCCGCTACCCAGTCGGCCCCCATCACCCCCACGGGGTTGAGGGCGGAACGGAACGGCCCCAGCACCAGCCGCCGCAGCCGCAGGGTTGGCGCCAGGGCTGGCGCCCGCAGGCTGAGCAGCTGGCCCAGCAGCCGCTTGCTGATCTCATACAGGGGGCTCACGGCCGGCTGGATCTCCGCTTCCGAGGTGTTCACCCAAACCTCCGCCCGCCGCGCCCCCTCCCGCCTCAGCGCAACCGCGGCGAACAGTTCCAGTAACCGCCAGGCGCTCAGGGCGTTCACCTCCAGGGAACGGCCGGTCGCCTCGGCGCTGCAGTCGCCATGGACGTTGATGCCGTGGTTGATCACCAGCACGTCCACCTGCTCGAGCAGGGGTTCCAGGGCTGCCTCCTGGCCCACCTGCCAGTGCACCTGGCGCAGGGGGATCGGCTGCCCGTCCGGGCCGGCCAGCTGCAGCGGCGCGCTGCTGTGGCAGAGGGCGATCAGCTGGGCTCCGCGGCCGTGGAAGCGGCGCAGCAGGGCCTGGCCCAGGGCGCCGCTGGCCCCGGTGACGGCCACGGTGAGGGAGTCGGTCGACGGGGCCGGCATGGGCTTGCAGTGGACGTGCTGCCTAGATTGCCCCGCACCTGCAGGACCCGGCGAGGTCACCCCATGTCCATCCCCCTGCTGATCGGCTCCTGTGAACCCTTCAGCGGCAAGTCGGCGGTGGTGCTCGGTCTTGGCCGCCAGCTCACACGCGCGGGCGTGCCGCTCGCCTTCGGCAAGCCGCTGGTCACCTGCATGGACGATCCGCTCGACAACTTTCCTGACGCGGCGCCGGACAACCCCCTGCTCGATCCCGATGTCCGCTTCATCGGCGACACCCTCGGACTGTCCCAGGACCAGCTGATCCCGTCGCTGCATGTGATGGATCCGGCGACGGCCCGGGAGCGTCTGCTGGCAGGGGACCTGACCCCCGGGGAAGGGCTGACGCTGCTGCAGCGGCGCATTCACGACGACGCCGATCGCCTGGTCCTGCTCGAAGGGGCCGGCAGCCTCAGCGAAGGCCAGCTCTACGGCCTGGGTCTGGTGCAACTGGCCCACGCCCTGCAGGCGCCGGTGCTGCTGGTGCATCCCTGGAGCGACAGCCGCAGCGTCGATGCGTTGCTCGAAGCCAGGCGCCAGCTGGGCGATCTGCTGGCTGGTGTGGTGCTCAACGCCGTGCTGCCCGACATGGTGCCGGAGGTGCGGGAGGCGGTGCAGCCAGCCCTGGAGCGGCTGGGCATCCCGGTGCTGGGCGTGATGCCCCGCAGCCCCCTGTTGCGCAGCGTCACGGTGGAGGAGCTCGCCCGCCGCCTCGAGGCCACCGTGCTCTGCTGCCACGACGGCCTCGACCTGCTGGTGGAGACCCTCTCGATCGGCGCCATGAATGTCAATTCGGCGATGGAGTTCTTCCGGCGCCGCCGCAACATGGCCGTGGTCACCGGCGCCGACCGCACCGACATCCAGCTGGCGGCCCTGGAGGCCTCCACCCAGTGCCTGATCCTCACCGGGGCCGGTGAGCCGCTGCCCCAGCTGATCAGCCGGGCCGAGGAACTGGAGGTGCCCGTGCTCAAGGTCGACCACGACACCCTCACCACCGTGGAGGTGATTGATGCCGCCATCGGCCATGTGCGCCTGCACGAAGCGGTGAAGGCCACCTATGCGATCCGCCTGGTCGAGGAGAACTGCCACTTCGAACGGCTGTTCGGCCGGCTGCGCCTGGCGGTCCATGCCTGAGGGCGCTGCTAGTTTCAGGTCGTTGGTTGTCGATAACGGGTGACCCGGTCCCTAGATCTTCCGGCACTGGACCGGATCGATACGCTCGCCCAGGAGCTGGCCATGCTCCAGGACCGGGGCAAACGCAGAATCGCTTTCCTCGGCAGCCGCCATGTGCCGGTGGTATCCATCCATCTGGTGGAGCTGGTGGCCCGCTCCCTGGCCCAGGAGGGCCACAACCTGATCACCTCCGGTGCCCAGGGGGTGAACGCCGCCGTGATCCGCAGCGTGTTGGAGGTGGATCCGGCCCGGCTCACCGTGCTGCTGCCCCAGAGCCTGGAGCGCCAGCCCGGTGAATCCCGCAGCCAGTTGGAGCGGGTGCTGCATCTGGTGGAAAAGCCTGAGAACGATGAGCTGCCCCTGCCCATGGCCAGCAGCCTCTGCAACCAGGAGATCATCAACCGCTGCGACCAGCTGATCTGCTACGCCTTCCACGACAGCGAAACGCTGCTCTCCAGCTGCCGCACCGCCGAAGACATGGGCAAGGTGGTCAGCCTGATGTTCTTCGATTAGCCAGCCGTCTAACCCAGCGACTCCTGGCGCGGCAGCACCTGCAGCCGCGTTCCCTCCCGGCCCATCACCGTCACCTGGGTGCCGGGGGGTAGGAGCTGGTCGGGCGCCAGGTTCTGGGCGGCCCAGCTCTGGCCCTGCCAGCGCACCCGGCCCTCGCCATTGGCATCGAAGGCCGTGGTCACCTCCGCCAGCTCGGCCCGGGCACCCGGGGGGATCGTGCGCGCCTGGCGCCCCGCCGACCAGCGCCGCATCCAGCCGTAGCCGGCCCCCACCAGAGCGCCGAACAGCAGCACCTGAACCAGGGGCGGCACGATCGGTACCAGCACGGCCACCAGCGTGAGCAGCAGGGCGGCCACGGCGCCCACCAGCAGCAGGCCGTCGGCGTCGGCGCCCACCAGCTCCAGCAGCAGCAGCACCCCCGCCAGGGCCAGCCAGAGGATCGGGGGAGCGGGCATCGGCAGGGGGGCGAAGGGTTGGTGGCCAGGACAACGAACGCAACGGCAGCGTTGGCCTTCGCTCCCATCCTGCCTAGCGTGGCTCCAGTGAAGAAGCCTGCATGGAAGCGCTCATCATTCCGGTGCTGGTGGTGCTGGCCGGCCTGGGCATCAGCGGCGTCAAGGTCACCAGCAGCAGCCGCTCGATGCTGGTGGAGCGCCTCGGCAAGTACGACCGCGAACTGCGCCCCGGCCTCTCCCTGGTGATCCCCGGCCTGGAGCGGGTGGTGAGCCACGAATCGCTGAAGGAGCGGGTGCTCGACATCCCCCCCCAGCAGTGCATCACCCGCGACAACGTCTCGATCGAAGTGGATGCGGTGGTGTACTGGCAGCTGCTCGAGCATGCCCGCGCCTACTACGGCGTCGACAACCTGCAGGCGGCGATGGTCAACCTGGTGCTCACCCAGATCCGGGCCGAGATGGGCAAGCTCGACCTTGACCAGACCTTCACCACCCGCCAGGAGGTGAACGAAACCCTGCTCAAGGAGCTGGATCAGGCCACCGATCCCTGGGGCGTCAAGGTGACCCGCGTGGAACTGCGCGACATCCAGCCCTCCCAGGGGGTGCAGCAGGCGATGGAGCAGCAGATGACCGCCGAGCGGGAGAAGCGGGCGGCGATCCTGCGCTCCGAAGGGGAGAGGGAATCCCAGGTGAATGCGGCCCGGGGCCGGGCTGAGGCCCTGGTGCTCGATGCCAAAGCCAAGCAGGAGGCCGTGCTGCTTGATGCCGATGCCCAGGCCAAGCAGCAGTTGCTGCTGGCCAAGGCTCGGGCCGAGTCGGCCACCCAACTGGCCGCGGTGATCGAGGCCCATCCGGCGGCCGCCGAGGGCCTGCGGTTGCTGCTCGCCAAGGACTGGATGGCGATGGGCCAGCAGATGGCCGCCGCCCATGGGGGATCGGTGCTGATGGTGGACCCCCAGAGCCCGGCGTCCTTGCTGGCGGCCCTCAAGGGGCTACAGGAGAAGGGCGGCAGCTGACTCAGCTGCGCAGCACCGCCCGCAGGCCTTCGGAATACAGCAGGGCGGTGCAGAGAATCCCGCCGGCCCAGCAGAGGCTGCGCACAGGCGGCAGGTTGGCCACATAGGCCGCCAGGTAGCCCAGGCGCAGGGCCGGGTGCAGCAAGGCCGCCAGCGCCAGCCAGGGGGAGGCCGCCAGTACGCCAGGGGCCACCACCAGGCACAGCAGGCAGGCCGGCGCGTGCAGGGTGAAGGCCTCGAAGCTGTTCTGGTGGGCCCAGTTGGCCCGCTTGCCCCAGGCCGGCAGCCGCTCGAACATCGCCCGCGGCGCGGCCAGGTCGGAGGGTTTGAAATCGGCCTGGGAGCGGGCGGCCCCCAGGGGGATCAGGCTGAGCACCACCACGGCACCCGAGAGCACCAGCGACCAGGCGAAGGGCCCACCCGCCGCCGCCGGCAACACCGGCAGGGCGATGCTGGCCGCCAGAAGGGAGCTGGGCAGGGAGAAGGTCATCGGAACGGGGCCGCAAGGTCTCTTTTCTAGGCTGGCGCTGCCTTGCCTTCGCCTGCCCCATGGCCGACAGCTATTCCTTCGACGTCGTCTCCGACTTCGACCGCCAGGAGCTGGTGAATGCCGTCGACCAGGTGCGCCGTGAGGTGGGCCAGCGTTACGACCTCAAGGACTCGGCCACCGAGATCGACGTGGAGGAGGCCAGCCTGACGATCACCACCGCCAGCGACATGACCCTCGACGCGGTGATGGACGTGCTGCGGCAGAAGGCCACCAAGCGCAACCTATCGCTGAAGATCTTCGATCTGCAGACCCCCGAGCCGGTGGGCGGCAACCGGGTCAAGCAGGTGGTGAAGCTGCGCAAGGGCCTCAGCCAGGAGCTGGCCAAGAAGCTCAGCAAGCTGGTGCGTGACCAGATCAAGAAGGTGACCGTGGCGATCCAGGGCGAGAGCCTGCGCGTCACCGGCAAGAACAAGGACGACCTGCAGCAGGTGATCACGCTGCTGCGCGCTGAGGATCTGGAGGTGCCGCTGCAGTTCGAGAACTACCGCTGAGGGTTCCGTTGATCCTTCTCCTCAGCTTGCGACTGAGCCCGAAGGCGGCAGCAACTCCGAGCCATGGAAGTGGGCCAGGGACGGCGTCCATCCCGGGATCGGGGCGAGGGGGTGGTGTGAGCCATCCGGACAGGGACTCGGTGCCTGGGCCCGGAGCCGGACACTTTTCAGGATCGCCGTCCACTTCATAGCCTGGGCAATACAAAAGTGATCCAAACAGGGGCCATCCAGCTGGTGTCGGGGGAGGGGACGTGATCAGAAGTTGCCAACCATTGTTATGTCCATGGAACAAGGCCGGGGTCGTCAAAGTGGATCCATCGGCGGTGACGGACACATAGCCACAGTTCGGAAGAATGCATCGGGGCGCCTTCAGGTAGAAACCCTTGGCAGGCCCGAAGTTAATCTCAACTTCGCCCGGTGGAAACTTGGTAGTCACGCCGGCCTCTAGGCTGTGGAACGTGCCGACCACCCCATCAAAGACGAAGATCACATCAAGGGGATAGGCTGCCTGCGGGGCCAGCAAAATTCCTGCAATCGCTCCGATGAAATAGGAAGAGAATTCACGAACTTCATTCCGCTTCATTTCGACTCTCCCCCCAGTCATCTACTCCAGCATTCTATGATGTGGGCGGACATGATATGCATTCCTCTGCATCTTAATGCCCGATGCAGATAGGCTGTGGAGGTGCATCAGATGGTTTGGGGAAGTCGCGTGATCGGCCTTGTCCATGGTCCTGGCACGCTGCATGAACCGGGCCCTGCGTTGCCAAGCCCTCAGACTGAGACGGCATGAGCGTGCCGAACCCCATGGCTTCCTCGCAGCGATCGGTGACCAGCGACTGGCCGGCCCTGCCCTATGGCGACTGGGCGGACACGGCCACCACCCTGCATCTGTGGACCCAGATCGTGGGCAAGATCCGCCTGGTGCAAACGCCCTGGACGAACCATTCCTGGCACGTTCCTCTCTATCTCACGGCCCGGGGACTCACCACCTCACCGATTCCCTGCAACGCCAGGCTGTTCGAGCTGATGTTCGATTTCCTCGATCATCAGCTGGTGATCCAGTCCAGTGATGGGGGCTTCCGGCAGGTGGCCCTCAAGCCCCGCAGCGTGGCCGACTTCCACGGCGCCGTGTTCAGTGCTCTCCATGAGCTCGGACTTGAGGTGTCCATCCACACCACCCCCAGCGAAATCGCCGACGCGATTCCCTTCGAGCAGGACACGGTTCACCACCAGTACGACCCGGAGGCCGCCCAGCGCTTCTGGCGGGCCCTGCTCCAGGCGGATCGGGTGTTCAAGGCATTCCGGGCCCGGTACCTGGGCAAGTGCAGCCCGGTTCATTTCTTCTGGGGCAGTTTCGATCTGGCGGTGACCCGTTTCTCCGGACGGCCGGCGCCGCCCCATCCCGGCGGCATCCCCAACTTCCCCGACTGGGTGGCGCGGGAGGCCTATTCCCATGAAGTGAGCAGCGCCGGCTTCTGGCCCGGCGGCGGCGACATCGCCTATCCGGCCTTCTATTCCTATTCCTACCCAGCGCCGGCCGGCTTCGCCGCTGCCGCCGTCAGGCCGGATGGGGCCATCTGGGATCCGGCCCTGGGGGAATTCCTGCTCCCCTACGAGCTGGTGCGGACCGCCGCCTCGCCCGATGCGCTGCTGCTCGACTTTCTGCAGAGCACCTATGAGGCCGCCGCCGACGGCGCTGGATGGGAGCGGAGCGCGCTGGAGCGCTAGTTCACGGCTTGCACGTGATCCCCATAGGCGGCCAGCTGCCGATCGGCGCTCCATAACCGCAGCGCCTCCTGTTGCGCCTGCACCACCAGCAGGCGATCGAAGACGAAGTCTTCCGCGCAGCGGTGGGGACCACGGTGGATCCAGGGGAGTTGCTGAACGGCCAGGGCAGGCTCGGCCCGGATCGGCAGCTCTTGGCATCCTTGCCCGAGCAGGCCGAGCCGCAGGGCAGCGGCATCCACCTGGAAGTCCGCCCGTCCAAGGGACGCCTTGATCGCCACCTCTCAGAGGCTCACGACGCTCAGCGTCAGCGGCTGCAACGGGTCTGCCAGATGACCGCCACGACAGCCGACAGCCGCTCGGGCTCCACGGCCCGCCAGAGCAGCAGCTGGGTGTCGAGCAGAAGCGGCTGGCGCTGTTCAGTGGAACTGGCCACCAGCTCAGCCAAACATCGCATCGGCGGAGCCCCGCAGGAAGCCGCCACGGCGGGGATCGGTGCTGGAGACCACCAGCACCAGGCGAACCAGCGGTTTTCCTGCCTTGGCGATCACCACCTCCTCGCCCTGCAGCGCCTGGCTCACATAGCGCTAGAGGTGGGTTTTGGCGTCATGGAGGTTCACCTGCATGGACGGATCCAGAGGTTGACTCAGCTTGGTTTGATTGCGTCTAAGTCCTGGAGCTGGCCAGCGGGACAGTGCGTCATTGACGCGTGGAGCCCCAAGACCTTGGGGAATCCGACGGGGGTAGTGGTAAGGTTGCCGGCCGCACAAAAATTTCTGTCCGGTTTCGCGCCGGACATGGCTTCCGCCAGGACCTAGCAATGGAAAAACTCACGGCCGAAGGGCTTGAGGTCGTCAACGACCTGGCCCAGCGGTATGGCTTCAGCCAGGACGCCGTGCTGCACATGACCTTCGCCCTGCTCAAGGGTCGTGGCGGCATGGCCCAGTTCAACCACCCGGAATTCGCGGGCTCCGGCCAGTGGATGAACGGCGGGATGATGATGCTCGGCGACATGTTCAACCATGGGCTCAAGGCCCGGGTCGATGGGGTCTGCCG
The DNA here is from genome assembly GCF_019038465.1 of Synechococcus sp. CCY 0621. Classification (GTDB taxonomy): domain Bacteria; phylum Cyanobacteriota; class Cyanobacteriia; order PCC-6307; family Cyanobiaceae; genus Cyanobium. The sequence continues at coordinate 62,357 of NZ_JAFKRH010000001.1, forward strand.
GGAGCTCGCCGCCGCGATCGCCAGCCAGCCCGAGCTGTTTCCGCGGGGCAGCTTTCAGTCGCAGAGCCAGAGCGGCGGCGCTCAGCAGGTGATGGTGGGCGGCGCCGGACTGCAGCACCAGGCCAGCGTTGGCGGCCAGCAGATGCAGGTGAGCGGTGGTATGGCCCCGATGCGGCCGATGAGCTTCGGCTCCGCCCCCCTGTTCACCCCCGACCCCCGCGATACCTGGTGGCCCGCTGAACTGGGAACCCCCAGCTCCAGCGGCGCCCAGAACGAAGTGCGCTACGCCTACTTCCCGGCTGCCGGGCGGCTGGCGGTGGAGGTCAACGGCCAGGTCAGCGTTTACGACACCAGTGGCCACCAGATCGCCGGCATCTCCTCCCAGCAACAGTCTTCCGGCGGCGGGCTGGTGTTCAGCACAGGAGAAGGCAGCATCAGCCTGGCGCATCTCGCGGCGGTGGGTGCTCCAGCGGCGGCGGAGGCCCCCTCGAGGCCCCCTGCGGCGGCGCCTCCAGAACCCGCTCCACCGGCAGCCGCTCCGGCCAGGCCCGAACCCGCTGCCACCGAGCCCGCCACCGACGTGTTCGCCACCCTCGAGCGCCTCGGGGAGCTCATGCAGAAAGGCATCCTCACCGAGGAGGAATTCGCCGCCAAGAAGGCCGAGCTGCTCAGCCGCCTCTGACGCCTGTGGCGGACGCCTGGCGGTTCTGGATCGATCGGGGGGGCACCTTCACCGACCTGGTGGCCACCTCCCCCTCAGGCGAGAGGGTGGTGCGCAAGGTTCTCTCCCATCGCCCGGGCAACGGTGAGGCGGCGTCGGTCGATCCCGTGGTGGAGGTCCTGCGGGAGGTGCTCGGGCTGGCACCGGGAGTGAGTTTCCCTCCGGGGGTGATCGAGGAGGTGCGCCTGGGCACCACCGTGGCCACCAACGCCCTGCTGGAGCACCGGGCGGAGCCGGTGCTGCTGCTGGTGAACCGGGGCTTCGCCGATCTGCCCCGCATCGGCGACCAGCACCGTCCCGACATCTTCGCCCTCCAGATCGTGCCGCCCCGTCCCCTCAGGGTGCGGGTGATCGAGGTGGAGGGCCGCCTCGCGGCTGACGGCCAGGAGCTGGCGCCGCTCCGGCTCGACGACGCCCTCGCCGACCGGGTGAGTCGCGCCCTGGCCGACGGCTACCGGAGCTGTGCCGTGGCCCTGCTGCATGCCTATCGCGAGCCCGGCCACGAGCGGCAGCTGGGCGCCTGGCTGACGGCGCTCGGGGCCGGGCCTGTGGTGCTGTCCCATGCCGTCAGCCGCCAGCCCCGGCTGGTGCCCCGCTGCGCCACCGCCGTGGTGGAGGCGGCGGTGCGGCCCGTGCTGCGCCGCTACCTCGACCGGTTGGCCGCCGACCTCGGACCCCATGCCCGCCTGCGGGTGATGACCTCCAGCGGCGCCCTGCAGGCACCGGAGCGGCTGCTGGCCAAGGACACGATCCTCTCCGGACCTGCCGGCGGCATGGTGGGGGCCGTGGCGGCCGCCCGCGCCGCCGGCCTGGCCACCGGGCCGATCCTCGGCTTCGACATGGGCGGCACCTCCACCGATGTGTTTCATTTCGATGGCCGCCGCGGCGACGCCGGCTGGGAGCACGCGATCGAAACCGAGATCGTCGGTCTGCGGCTGCAGGCGCCGATGCTGCCGATCCATACCGTGGCGGCAGGGGGCGGTTCGGTGCTCCATGCCGACGGCGGTCGCCTGCAGGTGGGCCCCCAGTCCGCCGGGGCCCATCCCGGCCCGGCCTGCTACCGCAACGGTGGCCCCCTCACCGTCACCGACGCCAACCTGCTGCTGGGACGCCTGCCGGCCGCTGCCCTGCCGCGGGTGTTCGGCCCCGGCGGCGACCAGCCCGCCGATGCGTCCCTGGTGCGGGAACGCTTCGACGATCTGGCAGGCCAGCTCACGGCGGCCGGCAGCGCCGGCTTTTGGGCGGAGGCGGTGGCCCAGGGGGCCCTGGAGATCGCCGTCGAGAGGATGGCGGAGGCGATCCGGCGCATCTCGATCCAGCGGGGCCACGACATCCGCCAGGCCGTGCTGATCAGCTACGGCGGCGCCGGCGGCCAGCACGCCTGCCCCCTGGCCCGGCGTCTCGGCCTCGAAAGGGTGATGCTGCACCCCCTGGCCGGGGTGCTGTCAGCCCTCGGTATCGGCCTGGCGCCCCAGGGCCTGGTGCGGGAGCAGCCCGTGCGGCGGCCCCTTTCCGCCGCGCTCATGCCCCTGCTGACGCAGAGCATCGCCGATCTGGAGGCCTCCGCGCGCGCCGATCTGGAGGCCTGCGGCGATCTGACCGCCGGCGTCCCCTGTCGCCAGCGGGTGCAGCTGGAGCTGCGCAGCGCCGGCAGCGACCGCGGCCTGGAGGTGCCCTGGCTGCCCGCGCCGGAGGCCCTGCGCGAGGCCTATGAGGCAGAGCACTGCCGCCGCTTCGGCCACGTGGTGGCCGGTGAGGCGCTGGTGGTGGAGCGGGTGATGGTGGAGCTCTCCGCCGGGGTGGCGGAAGGCGAACCCGCACCGGCTCCGAACGCCTCGGTCGGCGCCGGGTCGCCGCCGCCCCCCGAGCTCACCCCCCTGTGTCTGCCGGAGGTTCCCCCCGCCGCGGGCAGCGCCGGCCCTTCCATGGCCTGGCGCCTGGTGCCCCTGTGGCGGCGCGAGCAGCTGGCGACCGGCCAGCTGCTGCGGGGGCCAGCCCTGGTGGTGGAACCCACCGGCACCACCGTGCTCGAGCCGGGTTGGACGGGCCGGGTGCTGGCGGGTGGCGAACTGCTGCTGGCCTGGGAACCCGGGGAAGCCCAGCCGCCGTCGGGCCGGGCCGCGCCGGCCCAGCGGGTGGCACCGGATCCCGCCGGACCCGATCCGGTGCGGCTGGAGCTCTACAACCATCGCTTCGCCGCCATCGCCGAGCAGATGGGGGTGCGCCTGCAGCAGAGCAGCCGCTCAGTCAACATCCGCGAGCGGCTCGACTTCTCCTGCGCCCTGTTCGACGCTGACGGCCGGTTGGTGGCCAATGCCCCCCACATCCCCGTGCACCTGGGCTCGATGGGGGCAAGCGTGGGCCAGCTGCTGGCGGCGGTGGCGCGGGGGGCGGTGCCGCCGCTGGCGCCAGGCGACGCCATCGCCGCCAATGATCCCTTCGCCGGCGGCACCCATCTGCCCGACATCACCGTGATCACGCCGGTGTTCGTTGCCGATGGCTCCGGGCCGCCGCCCTTCTTCGTGGCCTGCCGCGGTCACCACGCCGACGTGGGCGGCATCACCCCCGGCTCCATGCCCTCCTTCAGCCGCAGCATCAGCGAGGAGGGTCTGGTGCTCGCCAACGTGCCCCTGCTGCGGGGCGGGCGCTTCGAGGCGGCGCTATGGCGTACCCGGCTGGCGGCCGGTCCCCACCCGGTGCGCAACCCTGAGCAGCTGCTGGCCGATCTCCAGGCCCAGGTGGCGGCCAACCGGCTGGGGGCCGAGGAGTTGCAGCGCCTGGTCAAACGGGCCGGTGTGGACGAGGTGCGGGCCTACATGGGCCATGTGCAGGCGAACGCCGCCGAAGCCGTGCGCGGCGTCATCGATCGGCTCGAGGGCGGCTCCCACAAGGTGGAGCTCGACGACGGCAGCCGCATCGCCGTGGCGGTGCGGATCGACCGGGCCGCACGGCGGGCCACGGTGGATTTCACAGGCACCTCCCCCCAGCAGCCCGGCAACTTCAACGCCCCCCTGGCGATCACCCGGGCGGCGGTGCTCTACGTGTTCCGCTGCCTGGTGGGCCAGGCGATTCCCCTCAATGACGGCTGCTTCGATCCGATCGATCTGGTGGTGCCCCAGGGCTCCCTGCTGCATCCCAGCCCGCCGGCGGCGGTGGTGGCCGGCAACGTCGAAACCTCCCAGGCGGTCACCAACGCCCTGTTCGGTGCCCTGGGGCTGATGGCGGCGGCGCAGGGCACCATGAACAACCTCAGCTTCGGCGATGCGCGCTGCCAGTACTACGAGACCATCTGCGGCGGCACCGGGGCCGGGGTGCTGGCGGATGGAAGCGGCTTCGCCGGCGCCAGCGCCGTGCAGAGCCACATGACCAACTCGCGCCTCACCGATCCGGAGATCCTCGAGGATCGCTTCCCGGTGCGGCTGGAGCGCTTCGCCATCCGCACCGGCAGTGGCGGGGTGGGCCGCTGGCCGGGGGGCGAGGGGGTGGTGCGGCGGCTGCGCTTCCTGGCGCCGATGACCGCCGCCATTCTCTCGGGTTCCCGGCGGGTGCCCCCCTTCGGCCTGGCCGGTGGCGGTGACGGGGCGGTGGGCCGTAACCGGCTGGAGCGCGCCGATGGCCGGATCGAGGACCTCCCCGGCTGCGCCCAGGTGGCAGTGGAGCCCGGTGATCTGCTGGAGATCGCCACCCCCGGGGGCGGCGGCTATGGCACGCCGGTGGCAGGCCCGAACGGGGATCCCCCATGAGCAACGGGCGCCGGGGGGCCATCGGGGTGGCGCTGGTTGTGCTGGCCGCACCGGCGGCATTCGCCCAGCCTCCTGGGGCCCTTCAGCCCGCCGGCGCCCTGGGCAGCAACGTGCTGCAGGAGGGGGAGCAGCGCTTCCGGCCCCTCTGGTCGGCGAAGGGCATCGTCGCGGCCCAGGAGCCGCTGGCGGCGGCGGCCGGGGCGGCCACCCTGCGGGCGGGGGGCAACGCGGTGGACGGGGCCGTGGCCACCGCCTTCGCCCTGGCCGTCACCCTGCCCCAGGCGGGCAACCTGGGCGGCGGCGGCTTCCTTCTGCTTTGGTTGCCGGGGCCGTCGCCGGCAGCGGCGCGGGGCTGCCTGGCCGCCACGGTTCCCGGTGGTGCCGCCGGTGAGGGTCCGGAACGGCGCCTCGGCGGCGGCACGGCGGTGACGGTGAATTTCCGCGAAACCGCCCCCCAGGCCGCCCGACCCGAGATGTTCCTGGGCGCCGATGGCCAGGTCGACCGCGCCCGCGCCACCCGCAGCCTGCTCAGCACCGCCGTGCCTGGCACGGTCGCCGGCCTCACCCTGGCCCAGCGCTGCTACGGCCGTCTGCCCCTGGCCCAGGTGATGGCGCCGGCGATCACCCTTGCGGAACGGGGTTTCCCGGTGAGCAAGGACCTGAGCGATTCGTTGACCGCCTCAGCGCCCCTGCTGCGGGCCGACCCTGCCTCCCGCCGCCTCTTCCTGCCGCCTCCCACCCCGGGCACGCGGCTGCGCCAGCCGGAACTGGCGGCCACCCTGCGGCGCATCGCCGCCCAGGGAGAGCAGGGCTTCTATCGGGGGCCGGTGGCCGACGCCCTGGTGGCCGCCATGGAGCGGGGGGGCGGCCTCATCCGCCACGGCGATCTGCGCGCCTACCGCGCCCGGCTGGTGGCGCCCCTGCAGGGCCGCTTCCGCGGCCATCCGCTGCTCACCATGGCGCCGCCTGGCGGTGGTCTCACCCTGCTGCAGCTGCTGGCCATCCTCGAGCCCTTCGACTTGGCCGGCAGTGGCCTCAACGCCGCTGCCACCGTGCACGTGATGGCGGAGGCGATGAACCTGGCCTACCGCGACCGCAATGCCCTGCTCGGCGACCCCGACCAGGTGCCGGTGCCGGTGGAACGGCTGCTGTCGCCAGCCCACCTCGATGGCCTGCGCCGCCGCATCAATCCGCAGCGCCACACCCCGGCCCCGGCGCTGGAGGCGGCCTCCGCCCGTGAAGGCACCAACACCACCCACCTCTCGGTGGCCGACCGGCAGGGCGGCCTGGCGGCCCTCACCACCACCCTCAACTTCCCCTACGGCAACGGCATCAGCGTGCCAGGAATGGGCTTCCTGCTCAACAACGAGATGGACGATTTCACCGCCAGAGCGGGCAGCGCCAACGCCTTCGGCCTGCGCCAGGGGGAAGCCAACGCCATCGCCCCGGGCCGGCGGCCCCTCAGTTCGATGGCTCCCACCCTGGTGTTCCGCCCCGATGGCCGCCCCTGGCTCGCCACGGGCAGCCCCGGCGGCAGTCGCATCATCACCACCGTGCTGCAGGTGCTGCTCAACCGGGTGGTGCATGGCCTCAACCTGGCCAGCGCCGTGGCCTCGCCCCGGATCCACAGCCAGCTGTGGCCCGACCGGATCGATGCGGAGCAGGGCCTCAGCCCCGACACCCGCCGCCTGCTGGAGGCCATGGGCCACAGCGTCCGCCAGGCCCCGGCCATGGGGGCGGCCAACAGCGTCGAGGTGCTGGTGGGGGGCGGCAGTCTGGGGACGGTGGATCCGCGCCGGGCCGAGGGCCTGGCCGTGGCCGAGTGAGGCTCAGCCCTGAGGCGCGACGGGGGCTTGTGGCGGGGCGGCGGTGATCAGGTTGAAGGCGGAGAAGGCCAGGCCGAAACCGAACAGGGTGCCGATGGCCCAGATGCTGTCGGAGGGCCACTCGGCGATCAGCATCCCCCCCAGCACAACGGTGACAATGCCGTCGAGCAGCACCAGGCCCCTGGCCGGCCCTGTGCCGGCGGCGGCGCCCGCCAGCTCCATCACCCCCTCGACGGCCAGCAGGACGCCGATGAACAGGGTCAGGCTCACGGTGCTGGCCACCGGGAAGGCCACCAGGCCGATGCCGCCCACCACATACAGCACCCCGGAGATGGCGCGGAACACCTTGCTGCGGGTGTCATCGGCCGAGGTGAGCCGCAGCAGCTGAGAGGCACCCGCCGCCACCGCCACCCCACCGAGGGCGATGGTGAGCAGGGTGGCCGAGACGAAGGGAAGTGCCAGACAGAGGACGGCCGCCACGAGCAGCAGGCCGGCGGTGACCCAGCGCACGGTGGGGGAAGCGGGGACGGACAAGGGCTTGGGGAGGCTGGTGGGAGGCTAGGCCGCTTTCCCCGGGCCGACCGCCGGGCTCAGCGGGAGCGCGGCGGGCCGTTGTAGAGGATCGCCACCACCCGCCGGCCGTCCGGGGCGATCTGGATCTCGGTTTCCGTCGTGGCCGGCAGCCCCTTGGCCTCCCAGCCGGGGGGGCCTCCGTGGAAGCGGTAGACAAAGCCGTCGGCGTCGCTGCGCACCAGGCAGGGGTTGCTGGCCGCTGAGGTGGTGAACATGCAGTTGGCCGGGGTGTACACCGTCAGCCCGCCGTTGCTGAGCACGGCCGCGTTGCGGGCCAGGTTGAGGGCCCGGACTTCGTTGAAGGGGATCCCCTGGGCCAGGGCCGGGGCCAGGGGGGCCACCGCCAGCAGGAGCCCCGCGGCGGCGGGCAGCAGGCGGGAGGCGGGCCGGAAGCGGAAGGCCATGGAGATCCTCGCGGGTGTTTCCAGTATCCATCGGCTGAACGGACCCGCGTCCGGTGGCCGCTGGCCTCCGCAGAGGTTCGACCTACGTTGTCGGTTCCGATCCCTCGCCCCCGTGATCCGACCTCCGGCAGCCCCCGCCACGCCGGAAGGTCTGCTGCGGCGACGGCACCGCTTCTACCGTCGGCTGCTGTTTCTGTGCCTGCTGGTGATGCTGAGCCTGGCGTTTCCCGAGACGCTGCGCCTGGCCGGATCGGTGGGCTACTTCCTGATCACGCTCCTCACCACCGTCGAGCTGGGCGGCTTCCTCGCCGGCTCGGTGGCCCGTGACTGGGGTGACCGTCTGTACCTGGTGCTGGGAGGCGCCAACCTCGTCGCCCAGCTGTACTGGCTGCTGACCCCCGAGTCGCGGCGCCTGTCCGGGGTGCCCCTGCTGCTGATCACCACCCTGTTCATCGGCTGGAGCCTGGTGCGGCTGGTGCGGACCCTGGGCCGGGAGCCCCGGGCCACCCGGCCGGTGGTGGTCGGGGCGGTGGCCGGCTATCTCCTGCTTGGACTCAGTGGTGGCCTGGTGCTGAGCGCGCTGGAAACGATCCAGCCCGGCAGCTTCCTGGCCAACACCGCCGATGGCCAGGCCGCCATCGTTCGCTCCCATTCCGGGGTGGCTGCCCACAGTGTCTGGGAGCTGGATTTCGCCCGCATCAATTACTTCGCCTTCGTCAGCCTCACCACCACCGGCTATGGCGACATCACCCCGGCCCTGCCGCCGGCGCGGATGGCCAGCGTGGTGCTGGGGATCGCCGGGCCGCTCTACATCGCCGTGATTCTGGGGGTGCTGATCAGCCGATTCGCGGCCCCGGAGGAGGGTGACTCCGGCGACTGAGACGCGCCATCCGGCGTCAGGGCCCGCTCAAGGCCCACATCCACCCCGAGGTGCTGATCGGGACGGCCGGTGATCAGCAGCGCCGTGCGCTGGCGGGTGGCGATCTGCCACATCCATTTGCTGAACAGGGCGATGCGGTTCTCGGTGTCGGGGATGAAGGCCAGATGGGCCAGGGCCCACAGAATCCAGCCCGCCAGCCCACTCACATGCAGCCCGCGCAGATCGGCCACCGCGTACCAGGGGCCGATCACGGCCATGCTGCCGAGATCGAACCAGCGGAAGGGCTCGCTGCGGCGGCCTTCGAGGCCCGCCAGGATGTCTCGCGCCACCCAGCCGCCCATCTGCACCGCCGGCCCCGCCATGCCCGGCAGCACCCGGCCGTCACCGGTGTGGGCGTAATGGCAGAGATCGCCCACCGCCCGGATCTCCGGGTGCCCCGGCAGCGAGAAGTCGGCCTCCACCTGCAGCCGGCCGCCCCGGTCGACGGGGGCGCCGGTGCGTTCCGCCAGCAGCCGGCCCAGGCGGGAGGCCCGCACCCCGGCGGTCCAGCAGATCGTGGCGGCCTCCAGGTCGCCGAGGCCATCGCCGCCGGCGTCCGCCGCGCCAGCGACAGCCTCCGGGGGGCGCTTGAGGATCACCCGGCCCGGCTCGATCGCCGCCACCAGCGTGTTCAGGCGCAGCTCGACGCCGGCCCGCTCCAAATAGGCTGCGGCATCCAGAGACAGGTTGGCGGCCATCGCGGGCAGCACCCGGTCGACCGCATCCAGCAGGACCACCCGGCACTGGTCGCGATCGAGCTGCTTGAAGTCCCGGGCCACAGCGCGGTGCATCAGCTCGATCAGGGAGCCGGCCAGTTCACACCCCGCCGGACCGGCCCCCACCACCACCACCGATTGCAGGAAGCGGCGCCGCTCGGGGTCCCGGGTCTGCTCGGCTTCTTCGAGGGCCATCAGCAGCCGGCGGCGGATCTCATCGGCGTGCTCGAGGATCTTCATCGGCGGCGCCAGGGGCCGCCATTCCTCGTGGCCGAAGTAGGTGCTGCCCGAACCGCTGGCCAGGATCAGGTGGTCATAGGCGTAGCGGTGGTCGTTGAACACCACCTCCCTGGCCTCGGTGTCGATGTCGACCACCTCGCCCAGCAGGATCTGGATGTTCGCGGCCTCGCCCACCATCTGGCGCAGGGGCGAGGCCACATCCGCCTCCGAAACGAGTCCGGAGGCCACCTGGTAGAGCAGGGGCTGGAAGAGGTTGAAGTTGCGCTTGTCGATCAGGGTGACGCGCACCGACTGGCCTGCCAGGGCGTTGCAGGCCTTGAGCCCGGCGAAGCCCCCGCCGACGATGACCACGTGGGGCCAGTCGCGCATGGCCTCCAGGGGCGGATCCAGCTCGAGGAAAAAGCGTTCCGGGGCCATCGCTCCACATCCTCACAGCAAGAACGTAGGCAGCCCGCCATGCCGGGGCGGTAGTGAAGGACGCGGTTTGCGTTGAAGCGCGGACGCACTCCCAGCGGCTGCTAACTTGATAATGATTCCCAAACCCGGCCCGGCAGCGCCAGGCCCCTGCCTATGGCCTCCCCTCGGGATCGCTTGCCAGTCACCGTTCTCACGGGCTATCTCGGCTCCGGCAAGACCACGCTGCTGAACCGGATCCTCACCCATGAGCACGGCCTGAAAGTGGCCGTGATCGTCAACGAATTCGGCGACGTGGGCATCGACAACCAGCTGGTGATCGAGGCCGATGAAGAGATCTTCGAGATGAACAACGGCTGCATCTGTTGCACCGTGCGTGGCGACCTCATCCGCATCATCGGCAATCTGATGAAGCGCCGCGACCGTTTCGACCATCTGGTGATCGAGACCACCGGCCTGGCTGATCCCGCCCCGGTGATTCAGACCTTCTTCGTCGATGAGGACCTGCGCGACGAACTGAAGCTCGATGCCGTGGTCACCCTGGTTGACCTCAAGCATGTGGAGCAGCACTGGGACTGCGAGGAGGTCCAGGAGCAGCTCGCCTTCGCCGATGTGCTGCTGCTCAACAAGATCGATCTGGTCGATGTCGAGGCCTGCGTGGCGATCCAGCAGCGGACCCGGGCCCTCAATCCGCTGGCGCGGGTGATTCCCACCTGCCAGGCCGATGCGGCGATGGACCAGATCCTCGGCGTGGAGGCCTTCAGCCTTGAGCGAGCCCTGGCGATCGATCCGGAGTTTCTGACCTCCGACCACGACCATGAACACGACGGGGCTGTTGGCTCGGTGGCCTTCATCGAAGAGCGCCCGATGAGTTACAAGAAGCTGGAGCGATGGATCGATCGGCTGGTAAGTGAACGGGGCCCCGATCTGTTCCGGATGAAGGGCATCCTGCGGATCGACGGAGACAGCCATCGCTACGTCTTCCAGTCGGTGCACATGCTGATCGACAGCACCCGGGATCGCCCCTGGCGTGACGGCGAAACCCCCAGCACCCAGTTCGTGATCATCGGCCGCGATCTCGACGAGGCCGCCCTGCGGGCCGGCTTCGAGGCCTGTGTGGCCTGAGGACACCATGGCGGCCCCCCCGACCCTGGTGCAGGAGCGACTCTGCGGCGCCTGCAGCCACGCGATCACGGCCCAGGCCTGGTCGGCCGATGGCGAGCTGCTGGCCATGGCGACGGCCGGCGGCGAGCTGTTGTTGATCGATTTCCGCGCTGGCTGCGAGGAGTGGCTGCGCGGCGAGCGGGACTGCAGCCTCGATGTGGCGGGCTTCAGCGCCGACGACCGCTTTCTGATGGCGGCGGGCCAGGACGGGAAGCTGCTGCTGTGGGAGCTGGGGGGCTCCGGTGTGCGGCCGATCGCCTTCGACCCCCTGCCTCTAGGTGGCCACTGGCTGGATGCGGCCGCCTGGCAGCCCCAGGGCTCCCTGTTGGCGGTGGGGGCCGGCAAGCAGGTGCGGCTGTGGGATGGCGCCAGCCGGAGCCTGCGCCCGGAGAGCCAGGAGCTGAAGGGCACGGTGCTGGCCCTGGCCTGGAGCCGTGATGGCCGGCGGCTGGCGGCGGTCTGCCACGGCGAGGTGCTGCTCTGGTCTCCGGACGACCCTGTCCAGGCCCCGCAGCGCTGCGCCACCGGTTCGGCGGGGCTGTCCCTGGGATGGTCCGGCCAGGGCAACCTGCTGGCCAGCGGCCAGCTGGACGGCTCGCTGATGCTCTGGCCCGACGGCGGGGCCGGTCGCGGCTGGCAGTTCCGTGGCTTCCCCGGCAAGGCGCGGGCCCTGACCTGGTGTGATCAGCCGGGGCGCCTGGCGCCGCTGCTGGCCGTCGCCTCCGCCGACATCGCCGTGCTCTGGAGTCAGCAGGATCGCGGTGCCAAAGGCTGGAAGCCGGAACCCCTGGTGCTGCATGAAGGCCGTGTCCATGCCGTCGCCTTTGCCCCCGGCAGCAGCCTGCTGGCCACCGCCTCGGGCGATGGCACGGTGGGTCTCTGGGATGGGCGAGGCCGGTTGCAGCAGTTGCTCGAGGGCGACGGCCAGGCCATCACCAGCCTCAGCTGGCGACCCGATGGCCGCCATCTGGTCGCCGGTGGTGAGCAGGGCCAGTGGTGGCTCTGGCCCGTGACCCTGCCCCCATCCGTCCGCTCGCGCCCCCCCAGTCCCGGAGGTTTTGCCCCATGATCCAGCCCCCTTCCCGTCGTCCCCTGCTGGCCCTGGCCATGGGTCTGTCCGCCCTCCTGCTGGCCTGCCGTCCGGCGGTGGAGTCGGCAGCACCCCAGGGCGGCCGCACCGATCGCCCCAAGGTGGTGACCACCTTCCTGCCGATCACCCTGTTCACCCGCGCCGTGGCCGGCGACTGCGCCGAGGTGACGGCGCTGATCCCCGCCGCCAGCGGCCCCCATGATTTCCAGGCCCGGCCGGGAGATGTGGCGGCCATCCGCAACGCCAGGGTGCTGGTGAAGAACGGCCTGGGCATGGAATCGTTCCTCGACAAGCTGGTGCAGGGCGCCGAAAACCCCGCCCTCAAGGTGATCGATTCCAGCCGCGGCATCGCCACCCTGGAGAACACCGAAAAGCCCGCCGGCGAGAACGACCATGGCCATGATCACGGCCACGACCACGGCCCCATCAATCCCCACATCTGGCTCGATCCGGTGCGGGCCGCCCAGCAGGTGGACAACATTCGCGATGGCCTGATCGCCGCCGATCCCGCCTGCGCCGATGGCTACCGCCGCAATGCCGCCGCCTTCAGCGGCCAGCTGCGCCAGCTCAACACAGAATTCGAGAAGCAACTGGCGCCCTTCCGGGGCAAGACCTTTGTGGTGGTGCACGACTTCGCCCCCTACTTCGCCGAGCGCTACGGCCTCAAGGCCGAGTACCTGGTGGATGTGCCCGAGCAGAACCCCTCGCCGGCGGATCTGGCGCGGGTGGCCGACACGGTGAAGCGCAGCCAGCTGCGGGCCCTGCTCAGCGAGCCCCAGGAGGGCAACCGCTCCTTCAACGCCCTGGCCGGCGATCTCGGGATCCGCATCAGCGTCTTCGATCCGATGGAAACCGGCACCGAGGAGGCCTCCCGCAAGCCGGCCACCTATGGCGAGGTGATGGGCCGCAACGTCGCCGACCTGGTGAGCGCGTTCCGCTGATGCAAGCGCCGGAGGTTGGGGGTCTGGTGATCAGATGACGGAGCTCTCCCAGCTCGGCACGGTGATCGGCCAGCCGTTCATGCAGCGTGCCCTGGTGGGGGGACTGCTGAGCGGGACCCTGGGCGGCCTGCTGGGCAGTTTCGCCGTGCTGGGGCTGCTCGGTTCTGGCCTCACCAACCTGCCCTCGGGCCCCTGCGTGGTGATCGTGCAGTTCTTCGGCTTACTTCTGGCCCTTGGCGTCAGCCTGTGGCGCCGGCAGCGGGGCAGGACGTCCCTGGCCTAGTCGGCCGTTCCGTCCCGGCCCGCCGCCAGCACGATGTTGGCGCAGGCCTCGGCGTCGGAGAGGGCATCGTGGTGCTGGAGTGGCAGTCCCAGATGGCGGCACACATCCGGCAATTTGGTGGGCCGCAGATTCCAGGCCTGCCTGGCCAGCTGGACCGTGCAGACAAAAGGTTGGCTCGGAGGCCGCAGGCCGGCCTGCTCACAGCAGGCCCGCATCACGCCGGCATCAAAACTGGCGTTGTGGGCGGCGATGAATTGCGCCCCCTCCAGACAGGCCGCCAGCTGCGGCCAGAGCTCCGCGAACGGGGGTTCCTGGGCCACCTGCGACCAGCTGATGCCGTGGATGGCGGTGAACTGGAAGGTCCGCCGCGGCGGGCGAATCAAGCGATGCTCGCGGCGCACGATGGTTCGCCGCTCCACCCGCACCAGGGCGATCGAGCAGGCGCTGTCACGGCCTTGATCGGCCGTCTCGAAATCCAGGGCCACGAAGCAACCCTGCGGAACGTCCCCCAGGCCAGGGCCGATCACTGGCGCTGGCGATGGTTGCCGCTGGCGCAGGGCGGCTTCAGCGCAACGCAGAAAGAGCCGTTCATCACGTTCCAGGTTGGCGGCACCCCAGCGACTGCGGTGCGTCCACAGTTGTTCATAGCGAAGGACGTCCTGCTCCGCCCAGCCCACTGCCCTGAGTGCAGCGCCACGGCACGACTCATCCATGGGTCTGACGGCTGGCGTTGTCTCTCCTGCTTACCAGAGGCCGCGGGCCTACGGGGCGACGGCAGCACGGGGGCACCGCCAAAGCGCCAGCGCACACCGCCGTCGTAGCTGAGTTCGTTGACGTTGCTCCGGAAGGAGCCCCCCACCCCGGCGTGTGTTGGCGGCTGGTGCCGTTGTTGACCGGCAAGGTGGGGCCGGCCAGGGGACGTGCCGACGAAGCTGTTCCAGCTGCCCCCTCTGACAAAGGGCCTTTTCAGCACCGGATCCCACACAAAACCATTAAAAGACTCTGGACCAGCTGTGAATTTTGAACCAGGAACTCTTCCGGAAGTCCGTGACTCCGTTTGAGCCGCTCAGGGCTGTCCAGGGGCGAAACACCTGGATAGATTGATGGAATAAATCGTGCCGTTGAACGTCACCTTGAGCGGTGCGGCTTCTCAAGGCTGCAACGGGATCAGGAAACCCATGGCAGCGAGCAGGACTACGGAGCTCGGCACTATGGCCTTGATTGGATTGATCAGCAGCGGCCGGAGATGGAACTGCCACCAGTGACCCGCTTGATTGGCTCTGCTCTGGCTATCACGAGCAAGGACCATCTTGGGTTGAAGCAGTGGGTTGGCCACGTGCCATTGTTCTCACTCGACAACGTAATGGAGGTGGAAGAAAAACGCCAGTTTCTGATATCTCGCATCGGGCTCGCCGCTCACCCGCATGGGCGTGTCCTTTGAGATGACGCCCCACACTGGCTAGTTCACTTGCCTGACTTCGACGGTCGCCATCTGCAGATGGTTGCTGGCCCTGCAGACGGCAGACCCCTGGCCCGTACCCCCCTGGTTGGTCCGGCTGGTGAAGGTCCATTGGAAGGTTCGTTGCGCCCCGTCATCCGCTGTTTCGTCAAAGCGGCTGATTCGTTTGTAACTGTCTGGATACAGCAGTTTGCTACTTGCGAGTTTCTCGCATTCCGCCTGTTGTTCTGAGCGCCGATCCTTCACGGTCACCTCTGGTGCCGGATCGGGTAAGAAGGTAAGCCTGCCCAGCAGCCCGAGGCTGGCGAGAAGGACCAGGCCCGTGCAGCAGAGCACGGCAATGACCCATCGCGGTTTTCCATTGTTCCGATTTCGCCGGCTCCGCAGCAACCTGGCAATGGAGCGCGATCGTCGAGCCTGAGTTCTCTGCCTACGGGCTGGGTTGGCTCGCTTGCGTTTCCTGCTGCGGCGCTTCAGCCACGATGTCAGAGGATTGTTCAGGCCAGCCATTCAGATGGTCTGGCGATGGGCAGGTGGACGGACTGCAAAGAAAATGGGCTGTTGACCATATCCGCATATCATAGCAGTCATTTTTCCGCGGACAGGTCCCTCTTCCCTTCTGTCTGGCGAGGGACACTCCGGCGACTTTACTCAGAGCCCAGCCCCGCAGAACTTGCAATGGAGCGCATCAGGATCATGGCCGCCCTTCTGGCAGGCCCCGCAGACGATCAACTGTTTTTGATCCTCCTGCTGCGGGGCCTGGAACTCGCCCGATCCGGCTGACGTTCCTGCGGCAGGCCGCAGCACCTTCAGGCCGATTTCGGCGCTGAGGATGCCGGTGGGCACGGCGATGATGCTGTAGCCGATCAGCATCACCACCGAGGCCATGAAGCGCCCCAGGGGTGTCACCGGGGCCACGTCGCCGTAGCCCACCGTGGTGATCGTGACGCAGGCCCAGTAGATGGCCACCGGAATGCTGCCGAAGCCGTCATTGCCGGCCTCGATCACATACATGAAGGCGCCGATCAGGATCACCAGCGTCACCATGGCCAGCAGGAACACGGTGATCTTGCGGCGGGCGGCGATCAGGGCGCTCCAGAGCAGTTCCGCCTCCTGCAGGTAGGCCCCCAGCTTCAGCACCCGGAACACCCGCAGCAGCCGCAGCACCCGCACCACCAGGAACAGCTGCCCGCCACCGATCAGCAGGCCCAGGTAGGAGGGCAGGATCGCCATCAGATCCACAATCCCGAAGAAGCTGGTGGCGTACCGCCGTGGCTCCGCCACCACCAGCAGCCGCAGCAGGTATTCGAGGCTGAACAGCAGGGTGAAGCCCCACTCCAGCCGCAGGAAGGTGCCGGCCCAGTGTTGCCGCAGCAGTGGGTCGCTCTCCAGCACCACCGCCAGCACACTCAGGGCGATCGCCAGCATCAGCAGGGCGTCGAAGGCCTTGCCGGAGGGGGTGTCCGTCTCGAGGATGGTGCGCTCCAGCCACGGGCGCCCGACCACCCGCACCAGGGCCAGGGCCAGGACGATCAGGCCGCCCAGCAGCAGCGGCACCAGCACCATCCTCAGCCGCTCCCCAGGTAGGAGGCCCGCAGCCCCGCATCGGCCAGCAGGTCGGCGGCGCTGCCCTCCAGGCTGATGCTGCCGCTCTCCAGCACCACGCCGCGGTCGGCGATCTCCAGGGCGGCGGTGGCGTTCTGCTCTACCAGCAACATCGACAGCCCGCCTGCGTGCAGGGCCGCCAGGGCGGCCATCACCTCGGCCACCAGTTTTGGCGCCAGGCCCAGGCTGGGCTCATCCAGCAGCAGCAGGCTGGGCCGGCCCATCAGGGCCCGGGCGATTGCCAGCATCTGCTGCTCGCCCCCGGACAGATTGCCGGCCAGCTGGCGGCGCCGTTCCGCCAGGCGGGGAAACAGGCCGTAGCAGCGTTCCAGGTCGGCGGCGATGCCGGCCCGGTCGCGTCGCAGCCAGGCACCCAGTTCCAGGTTGGTGGCCACGGTCTGCCGCGCCAGCACCCGCCGGCCCTCAGGACAGTGGCCGATGCCGAGGCGCACCGTGCGGTGGGTGCGCACCCCCGCCAGGTCGGCGCCGCGCCACAGCACCTGGCCGGCGGCGGTAGGAACCAGCCGGGAGATGGCGCGCAGGGTGGTGCTCTTGCCGGCGCCGTTGGCCCCCAGCAGCGTCACCAGCTCGCCCTCCCGCACCTGCAGATCGAGTCCCCGCAGAGCGGTGAGGGCGCCGTAGCGCACCGTGAGCCGGCGCAACTCGAGCAATGGCGTCATCGGCCGTCTCCGGCGGCCCGGCCCGCGCCGCCGCCCGAGCCCCCACCCGAACCCCCACCCGAACCCCCCAGGTAGGCCTCGATCACCCGCGGGTCGCGACGCACCTCGGCGGGGCTGCCCAGGGCGATCCGTTCGCCGAAGTTGAGCACCGCCAGGCGGTCGCAGAGCCGCATCATCAACGGCACGTGGTGCTCAATGATCAGCACCGTCAGGGCGAACTGGTCGCGGATCCGGCCGATCAGCTGCTGCAGGTCGTCCTTTTCGGAGGGGTTCATGCCGGCGGCAGGTTCATCCAGCAGCAGCAGCTGGGGTGCCGTCGCCAGGGCCCGGGCGATCTCCAGCCGCCGACGGTCGCCGTAGGGCAGATCCCCGGCCCGCTGCTCCGCCAGGGCCCCCAGATCCAGCAGGCTCAGCAGCTCCATCGCCCGGGCCTCCAGCCGCCCCTGGTGGCGGCGGAAGCTGCCGTTGCCCAGCAGGGCCCCCAGCAGGGGGGCGCGGGCGGCGTTGTGCAAGCCCACCAGCACGTTCTCCCGCACCGACAGGCTTTCGAACAGTCGCAGGTTCTGGAAGGTGCGGGCGATGCCGAGCCGGTTGAGACCGCTGGCCCCCAGGCCCGTGGTGGGCACCCCCCGCCAGAGGCAGCGGCCGCCGCTGGGGTTGGTGAGGCCGGAGATCACGTTGAACAGGGTGGTCTTTCCGGCGCCGTTGGGGCCGATCAGGCCAAAGATCTCCCCCTCAGCCAGCTCCAGGCTCACCCGATCAAGGGCCAGCAGGCCGCCGAAGCGACAGCTGATCGCCTCCACCTGCAGCAGGGGAGACGGGGCGGTGCCGTGGGTGCTGTGGCTCATGGGGCCTGGGGAGCCTGGTGGCCCCGTTTGCGGCCCAGGCGGAGAAGGGCGGCCAGCCAGCGCAGCCGCTCCGCCGTCACCAGTCCCTGGGGAAAGAACAGCGGACCCAGCAGGATCACCGCCCCGAACAGGATCAGGCGCAGGTCCCCCACCGGCCGCAGCAGCTCCGGCAGGGCGGTGAGTGCCAGGCCCCCCAGCACCGGCCCCAGCCAGAAGCGCGAACCGCCGAACACCACGAAGGCCAGGGTGGTGATGCTGGCGTCGAAGCTGCCGGCACGGGCGTTCCAGGAATTGAAGAAGTGGGCGGCCAGCGCCCCGGTGATGCCGGCGAGCACGGCGCTGGCCACGAAGGCGATCAGCTTGGTGCGCGGCGTGTCGATGCCCACGCTGGCGGCCGCCAGTTCGTCGTCGCGGATGGCCGCCATCGCCCGCCCCAGCCGCATCGCCTCGAGCCGCTGGCACAACCAGCAGGCCAGGGCCAGCAGCGCCAGGGTGAACAGCACGTAGCCGCCGGCGTGCGCGAAGGGCTGGGGGATACCGAAGATGCCCATGGCGCCGCCGGTGAAGGGCAGGTTGAGGTTGAGCACCCGCAGGATCTCCACCAGGGCGATCGTGGCGATGGCCAGGTAGATGCCCCGCAGCCGCAGCACTGGCCCGCCGATCGCCAGGGCGATCAGCCCCGCCAGCATCCCCCCCAGCACCATCTCCGCCACCAGGGCCGGCAGCGGAGAGGTGGCGCCGCTGCCGGCGAAGGCGGCGACGCCGGTGGAGAGCAGGGCGGCCACGTAGCCCCCCACCGCATAGAAGCCCGGGGTGGCCAGCGACAGCTGGCCGCAGCGCAGGGGCAGGTAGACCGAGAGCGCCAGCAGGGAGCCGAGCAGCATCTGTTCGAGCAGGGCGGCGTCCATGGCCCTCACACCTTGGTGGGCAGCGGCCGGCCCAGCAGCCCCCGGGGCCGCAGCAGCAGCACCAGGAACAGGAAGCCATAGCTCACGGCATCTTTGTACCCCGACCAGTCGGCCGGTACAAAGGCTTCCGCCAGGCCGACGATCAGCCCGCCCAACACCGCCCCCGGCACACTGCCCAGCCCGCCCAGCACCAGCACCGCCAGCCCCTTGAGGCCGTAGCCAATGCCGAAGTAGGGCCCGGCGATGCTGACGCTCAGCCCCACCAGCCCGCCGGCCACCCCGGCCAGGAAGCCGCTGAGCCCGAAGGCGAGCCGCACCATGGCTGTGCTGTCGATGCCCAGCAGCTGGGCGGTTTCGGGGTCCTCGGCCACCGCCTGCAGCCCCTTGCCGTTGCGGCTGCCCTCCAGCCACAGGGTGAGCAGGGCCAGCAGCAGCACCGCGATCCCCAGCAGCAGGGCCTGGACCGTGCGCACCCTGGCCCCCAGCAGGGGGAAGGAGGCCGGCAGGCCGCCGAGGGCGCCGGTGGGGATGGCATAGCTTTCGGCTCCCACCAGCAGCTGGATCAGGTTCACCAGGATCACGCCGGCCCCGAGGCTGGTGATCAGGGCCAGCAGGGGGTCGGCCCGGCGGCGACGCAGGGGGCGGAAGGCCACCCGCTCCACCAGCAGGGCCACCAGGGCCGCCCCCAGCCCCGCCAGGGGCAGGGCACCCCAGAAGGGCAGGGCGAAGGGCAGCTGGAAGCCGGCCAGCAGACCGTTGGCCCCCACCGCGCCGCCGATCAGCAGGTAGGTGAAGTAGGCCCCCAGGGTGAACACCGCCCCATGGGCGAAGTTGATCACCCCCAGGACCGAGAACACCAGGGTGTAGCCGAGGGCGAACAGCCCGTAGACGGCCCCCACCGACAGACCGTTGACCAGGATCTGGAGCAGGTCCACCCGGGGCTTACTTGAGCAGGGCGAAACGTCCGCTGCGCCCGCCCGGATCCATGCGCACCTGGGCCACGAAGAACTGGCTCTGGATCACCTCACCCTCGGGGGTGAAGCGGATCTCACCCAGGGGGGTGGCATAGGTGCCGGCCAGGAGCTCCTGCATCAGCTGCTTGCGGGTCGCCGCCAGGGGGGCGCCGGTCAGGGGCTGGCGTTTGTCGAGGCGCGCCAGGGCCTCGCCGATCACCTGCAGGGCTGTGTAGGCCTGGGCGGTGAGCTGGGGCGGAATGGCACCACCTTTGGCGGCCTTGAAGGCCTTGAGGAAGGCCGCGTTGGCAGGGGTGTCCAGTTCGGGGCTGTAGGCCTGGGCGATCAGAAGCCCGTCGCAGTACTTCTGGCAGATCGGGTAGATGTTGGGCGTGTTCATGCCGTTGCCGGCCACGATCAGCCCCCGGTAACCCA
This sequence comes from Synechococcus sp. CCY 0621, assembly GCF_019038465.1. Lineage (GTDB taxonomy): Bacteria > Cyanobacteriota > Cyanobacteriia > PCC-6307 > Cyanobiaceae > Cyanobium. The sequence goes on from NZ_JAFKRH010000001.1 coordinate 82,279, forward strand.
GCTCCCGCAGCTGGCGGATCAGGTTGCCCCCATCCACCGCCTGCAGCGACAGCACGATCAGATCGGGCTTCTCCCGCAGGGCGGCGCTGATCTGGTTCTGGAAGTCCTGGTCGTTGAGCTGGGTGCGCTGCACGGTCACCGGCTCAAGGCCCTTCTCCTTGAGGGCCTTCTGGAAGATGGTGGTCTCGGCGGTGCTGTAGGCGTCATCCTGGGCGTAGAACACCGCCGCCCGCTTCAGGCCCGGCTGGATCTTCAGGGCGCGCTCGATCGCCAGGGGCGCGATCACCGAGCTCTCGGCCGACACCCGGCTGATGAAGAAGCCGATCTCCGGGATGCCGGTGGCCGTATTGGAGGGGGCCACCACCGGCACACCGCGGCGCTGGGCGATGGGGTCGGCGGAGAAGGCCTGCTGGGAGAGGGTGGGGCCGATCAGGGCCAGCACGCCCCTGTTGATCTGCAGGGTGAAGGCCGCGTTGGCCCCCGGTTCGTCGCTGCCGCTGTCCTCCAGGGCCAGCTTCAGGGGCCGGCCGTTGATGCCGCCGCTGCCGTTGCGCTGCTGGAGGGCCAGCTCCAGGCCGATCTTCTGGTCCTGGCCGTAGACGTTGGCGTTGCCGGTGAGAGCCAGCACAGCCCCCACCGGCACCCCGCCGGTGACATCCACTGGCTGGTTGGTGTCATCGCTGCCGCAGCCGGCCAGCAGCAGGGACAGGGTCAGCAGCCCCGTGCCGAGCCGCAGGAGACGACCGACGCTCACGCCAGGGTGCGGAAGACGTCGCGGAAGGCGGCGATGGTCGCGTCGATGTCGGCGTCGCTGTGGGCCAGGGAGGTGAAGCCGGCCTCGAAGGCGCTCGGTGCCAGGTAGACGCCGCGCTCGAGCATGCCGCGGTGCAGGCGGCCGAAGCGGGCCGTGTCGGCGGCCTTGGCCTGCTCGAAGTTGTGCACCGGCCCCTCGCAGAGGAAGAAGCCGAACATGGCGCTGATGTTGCCGCCGCAGCAGGGCACGCCCGCCTCGGCGGCGGCGGCCTGGATGCCGTCGCTGAGCCGGCGGGTGATCGCCTCCAGCCGCTCGTAGCTGCCGGGTTGTTTCAGGAGCTGCAGGGTCTTGATGCCGGCGGTCATGGCCAGGGGATTGCCGCTCAGGGTGCCGGCCTGGTACATCGGCCCGGCGGGTGCCACCATCGCCATGATGTCGGCCCGGCCGCCGTAGGCCCCCACCGGCAGGCCGCCGCCGATCACCTTGCCCATGGTGGTGAGGTCCGGGGTGACCCCGAAGCGGGCCTGGGCGCCGCCATAGCTGATGCGGAAGCCGGTCATGACTTCGTCGAACACCAGCAGGGCCCCGTTCTCCTTGGTGAGTTCCCGCAGGCCCTCGAGGAAGCCGGGCTCGGGGGTGATGAAGCCCGCGTTGCCCACCACCGGCTCCAGGATCACCCCGGCGATTTCACCGGGGTTGTTGGCGAACAGCTCCTTGACCGATTCGAGACAGTTGTAGGGAGCGGTGAGGGTGCTGGCCGTGACCGCCCGCGGCACCCCGGGGGAATCGGGCAGGCCGAGGGTGGCCACCCCGGACCCCGCCTTGACCAGGAACATGTCGGCGTGGCCGTGGTAGCAGCCCTCGAACTTGATCACCTTCTCCCGGCCGGTGAAGGCGCGCATCAGCCGCAGCACCGCCATGCAGGCCTCGGTGCCGGAATTGACGAAGCGCACCATCTCCACCGACGGCACGGCGGCGATCACCAGCTCGGCCAGCTCGTTCTCCAGCACGCAGGGAGCCCCGAAGCTGGTGCCCTTCTCCAGGGCCTGGTGCAGGGCGGCGATCACCTCCGGATGGCTGTGGCCGCAGATGGCGGGGCCCCAGCTGCCCACGTAATCGATGTACCGGTTGCCGTCCACGTCCCAGGCGTAGGCGCCCTTGACCCGGTCGAAGACGATCGGCTGGCCGCCAACGGACTTGAACGCCCGCACCGGGGAACTGACGCCGCCGGGCATGAGCTTCTGGGCGGCGGCGAAGATCTCCTCGGATCGGGTGGTGAGGAGAGCAGGGGCCGAGGTGGGCGCTGAAGGGGTGGCCGAACTCAAGGCGGGATCCGCGGAAGGTGGACGCATTCGTTTCCCATCCTGACCCAGAAGGGTGCCGGGGTGCCTGGCCTCAGTAAGTTCGGAAGCAATGCCCCCCCTCCCCCGGCCCACCGGAGCCCCTGCGTGACGATCGACTGGGCCGCGATGGAGCGCCACTGCCGCGCCCTGCTGCCGGCGCGGGCGGTGGTGGCGGCGGCCCAGGAGCTGCTGGCCTACGACTGCGACGGCCTCACCCTGCACCGGGCCCAGCCCCCGCTGGTGGTCCTGCCGGAAACCACCGAGCAGGTGGCCGCCATCCTGAGGCTCTGCCACCGCCGCGGCGTGCCCTTCCTGGCCCGCGGCAGCGGCACCGGCCTCTCGGGCGGCGCCCTCGCCGAGACCGAGGCGCTGGTGATCGCCACCAGCCGCATGCGCTCGATCCTCGATGTCGATCTGGCCAACCGCCGCATCACCGTCCAGCCGGGGGTGATCAACGGCTGGGTCACCCGGGCGGTGGCCGGCGACGGCTTCTACTACGCCCCGGATCCCTCCAGCCAGGTGGTCTGCTCGATCGGCGGCAACGTGGCCGAGAACTCCGGCGGCGTGCACTGCCTCAAGTACGGCGTCACCAGCAACCACGTGCTGGAGATGGAGGTGGTGCTCCCCGATGGCACGGTCACCACCCTGGGCAGCGGCCTGGCCGAGACCCCCGAGCTGGACCTGCGCGGGGTGTTCATCGGCAGCGAGGGCACCCTCGGCATCGCCACCGCCATCACCCTGCGGCTGCTGCGGGCGCCCCAGAGCGTGGCGGTGCTGCTGGCCGATTTCACCGCCATGGAGGCGGCCGGGGAGGCGGTCCGTCTGGTGACGGCGGCCGGGGTGCTGCCCGCCGGGATGGAGATCATGGACAACTTCACGATCAACGCCGTCGACGATCTCTTCGGCCGCGATGAGTACCCCCGCGATGCGGCCGCCGTGCTCCTGATCGAACTGGACGGCCAGGAGCGGGAGGTGACGGCGGCTGTGGAGATCGCCGGTGAGCTCTGCCGCCAGGCCGGGGCCCGCACGATCCGGCGCGCCTCCAGCGAGGCCGACCGCGCCCTGCTGTGGAAGGGGCGCAAGTCCGCCTTCGCCGCCGTCGGCCGCATCACCCCCACCTATTACGTGCAGGACGGTGTCGTGCCCCGCAGCGCCCTGCCCGGGGTGCTGGCGGCGATTGAGGAGCTGAGCCGCCGCTACGAGCTGCCGGTGGCCAACGTGTTCCATGCCGGCGACGGCAATCTCCACCCGCTGATCCTGTACCGGGCCGATGAGCCCGGCGTGATCGAGCGGGTGCAGGAGCTGGGGGCCGAGATCCTGCGTCTCTGCATCGACGCCGGCGGCAGCATCACCGGCGAGCACGGGGTGGGCAGCGACAAACGCTGCTACCTCGACTGGATGTTCGCCCCCGACGACCTGGCCACCATGCGGCTGGTGCGAGAAGCCTTCGACCCGGCGGGTCTGGCCAACCCCGGCAAGATCTTCCCCACGCCGCGCAGCTGCGGCGAATCGGCCCGGCGTCAGGTGGCCCATCGCCACATCAAGGTGGAGCACCACTTGCCCAAGGAGGCGGCCGAAGTGGAACAACGGGACGTGGAGTCACTGGCCTCCCTGGACGTGTTCTGAGGGCTTCGCCCGCGCCTGGAATCAACGGTTGTTCTTCTTGAACGTCTCGATGGCGTTCACCAGGCCCGGAGTGGAGGCTCCGCTGATGAAGTCGAGCTTGAAGGTCTGGTTCTTACTGAGGTACTGCGCGTAGGCAGGGCGAAGGAATGGCCGGAAGCTGTCACTGTTCTGGATGTGGGTGGCGAAGAAGGGCACGATGATGGCATTGACGTAGCCGCTGATCAGGCCCTGGCTGGGCAGGGTCAGGTTGGTGGCGGATTTGATGGCGTCTTCGATGCCTGGGTCGATCTTGCTGAAATTCACATGGGCCTGCCCCTCGGCCATCATCCAGTACCGCTGAGGAACCGTCAGCCAGGTGAAGCTGGCGGCTTGCTCCATCGCGGCGGGAGCGGCGGGATCGTAACTGCCTGAACCAATCAGGATCGGGATCGTGATGTTGCTGAGGCCCTTGGGGCCAAAGATGGCCCGATTCACCGGATTTCCGGCAAACACAGCCGCTGCCCGTGGATCCTGCAGTTGGTAGGTCTGGCGGGGTAACTCTAGGGCACGACACTGCAGCAACAAAGAAGCATTTAAACCGCCGAACTCACGATCGCATTCCTGCTTGAGGTGGTCAAAATCGATGCTGGCTCCAGCAATCGCCAGCACGGTGTAGCCACCGAAGGAATGTCCGGCGACCCCGACCCGTTCCAGATCTAGCTTGCCACCGAATTGCTTCTGGTTCCTGCGCCCCAGTTCGTCGATCACGTAGCTGATGTCCTTGGGACGGTTGACGAACTCCTGGCCGTCGAAGATGTCCTTGTGCAGACCATTGAGCATCTCCTTGAGCCAGATCGCGTCGCTGCCGGGGTGTTGCGGTGCGGCCACGAGAAAGCCATGGGTGGCCAGATGCTTGAGCGCCTCCTCGAAGTCCTCCGGGCGTGAGGCCAGACCATGGGAGAAAACGATGATGGATGTGGCTTTCTGCTCCTTTCCTTCCGGCCGGTAGACATCCACGTAGAACTTTCGTTGTCGGCCCTGATCCACCAGATTCCAGACATCTTTCTTCACCACGAAGGGACCTGGCTTGCGTGGATCCGGCAGCGCGGCATAGTCCACCGGTGTCTGGGTGGCCGCTTCCTGGGCCGTGAGGTTTCGCAACGTGGTGGTGAGGGTTTCGGTGGCCTTGATCACCCGTTCCCCGGCTTTCGCTGCCCCCAGTACCGCCTCCCCATGAATCTGCACATTGGTGGGCAGCTGCTCGAGCACACTCAGCAGGCTCAACCCATCCTTGGAAAAGGCCGCAGCCACCAGGGCGGAGCGGATGGCGTACTTGCCGTTGCCAGCTCGGGTGATCGTGATGGCCCTGCCCAGTCGCTCCAATAGGCTCTCGCCCATCGCGCTGTTGAAGAAGCGCGAGACCAGCAGCGGATCCATCGTCGTCTTCTGAACCAGCGCCTTGCGAAACTCCACCTGTTGCTTCGGGGAGGAGAATTGCAGGAAATAGGCAAGATCCTCAGGAACCTTGCCGGAGTCGGCAAAGGTTTTCAGGGAACTGATCTTCAGCGACCGGATCAGCGGCCCATAGGAGAACGACAGCGTTTCGCCCGCCTGCACGGGTGCGGCGGCCATCAGGGCGCCGGCCAGGCCTGCGGACAGAGCGGCAATGACACCGGCAAACGAGCGCTTGAGCACGGGATCAATTCCAATCTTCCATCCTACCAACCGGTGCGGTTGACGCTGCCGTCGCAGCATCGGTGGCGCCATGGCTTGCGGTGTCGAGCAGTAAAAACCGTTGCTCGGCTTCGATGCTGGCCGCAGAACATGTTGTCGAGAAAGACATGGGGAGGCCCAGCGTGAATTTGACCATCTCCCCAGGCGCTCGTTGTGTCGGTTCCTGGAAAAGCGGCAGCGGAAACTCCCCCTTCGTTCCTCCCATCAACCGGGCTGCTGCCTGGATGAACGATGTGTCGCGTCGGCCATTGTTCTGCACCCAGGCCTACAGCCTGATGCGCAAGGACTGCACGGACCTGACCGGATGGATAGGGCGTCAGGCCCATCCTTACGCGAATGCTTTCATGTTCCGCGACGGCATGAGGGGGCATCCGCGCCTGGAGCGTTTCCCCATGCGCAGGTAAGAGACAACAGCATTCACTGGATCAGACGACCTTCGCAGCTGGTGTTTCAGGCCGAGGACTACGGCTCGGACATCATTGAGCGCTGAGCCTTGACGGACATGCCCCGTAGGAGGCGCTTCGCTGGACTGCCATTCGGTAGGTTTCCGCTCCACTGTCATTGCTCTGTCCCATCCCGATGCACCAGCCCCTCTCCGCCGCCCTGGTCCTCAGCCTCCTGATCGGGGCTGTACCCCCCGCCCAGGCCCAGTCCCCGGTCGTCAGCCTGATGGCCAAAAAAGTGGCCGAGCGCTACCAAAAGTCCACTTGCGACCAGCTCTGGGCCGCCCGCAGCGAACGGCGTGGGTCGCAGGAACAGCGGGTGTTCGAGATGCTCAGTGATGAACCCCAGATGCGCCAGGCCTTCTTCGATCAGATCGCCGGCCCGGTGATGAACAAGCTGTTCATCTGCGGGATGATCCCCTGAGCGAGCCACTCAGCCACCGGCGGTGAGCCACCAGCGCCCCAGGCCCACCGCGGTGGCGGCGCCGATCACCGGCAGGGCCCCCAGTCCCCGGCCCAGCAGCACCACCGCCGCCAGCAGCACCAGCACGGCGCCGCCGTCGACGCCGCCGCTGGGGGCCAGGGCCGGTCCGGCCAGGTAGAGCGCCAGACTCAGAATCACCCCCACCACGGCGGCGGTGATGGCGGTGAGGGGGGCGCCGACGCGCAGGTCCTCGCGGCTCGCCTCCACCAGGGGGCCGCCGGCCAGGATGAACAGGAAGGAGGGCAGGAAGGTGAACCACACCACCACCAGGGCGGCCACGACGCCGGCCGACAGGGTGCCGCTGCCGTTCCAGCCGCCCATGAAGCCCACGAAGGCCACCACCATGATCAGCGGCCCCGGTGTGGTCTCCCCGAGGGCCAGGCCGTCCACCATCTGGGCGGCGTCCAGCCAGCCGTAGGTGTCCACCGCCCCCTGGGCCACATAGGGGAGCACGGCATAGGCGCCCCCGAAGCTGACCAGGGCCACTTTGGTGAAGAACCGGGCCATCGTCGCCAGCTGGCCCTCCCAGCCACCCGCCAGGCTCAGCAGGGCCAGGGGCAGGCCGAGGGCCACCCCGCCCCCCAGCAGGGTGAGGGCGAGGCCGGGCCAGTGGAAGCGGGCGTGGGCGGGGGTGGGGGTGTCGTCGCCGTGCAGGGCGGCCTCCGGGGGGGTGGCGCCCCCGGGCGCGCCTGGGGTATGGGGTGAGGGGCCCCGGAACAGGGCCGGTCGCAGCCGACCGCCGAACCAGCCCACCATGGCCGTGGCGATGATCAGGGCGGGGTAGGGCACCCGGCCCACGGCCAGGGCCAGACAGGCCGCCGCCGCGATCATCACCAGGGCGGGGTTGTGCAGCGTGCGCCTGCCCAGCCGCCAGGCCGCCTGCAGCACGATTCCCAGCACCGCCGGTTTGAGCGCCCAGAACACCGCCGCCAGCACCGGCAGCTGGCCCCAGAGGGCGTAGATCGCCGAGAGGCTCAGCAGCACCATCACCGAGGGCAGCAGGAACAGGCCGCCGGCGATCAGGGCGCCGCCCAGGCCGTGCATCAGCCAGCCCAGGTAGGTGGCCAGCTGGGTAGCCTCCGGCCCCGGCAGCAGCATGCAGTAGTTGAGTGCGTGCAGGAAGCGCCGCTCCGACAGCCAGCGCCGGCGCTCCACCAGTTCGGCGTGGAGCAGGGCGATCTGGCCGGCCGGCCCGCCGAAGCTGACCAGTCCCAGCCGCAGCCAGAAGCGGGCAGCGGTGGTGAGGCTGAACGGATCTTTCAGCACCGATCGGCACCGCGAAGGCTCACAACTTAGTCAGTGGGATGTCCCCGGCCGTCGCTGAGCGGATGTGTTTCCAGTTACATTGGCCGAGCCAGTCCGTGGGGGCTCTTTCTTCAGTCCGTGGTCGAACTGGCGTGCCTGGATGGTGATGCTGGCGGGTGTTCTTGTCGGCCAGGTGATCGGTTTCTCCCCCCAGTTGTTCGTTCTCATCGCCGTCTTCTGTCTGCTTGGCGGCTGGATGTTCGATCGATGATCCAGGCCCACATCCCGCTGTGGTGCGAGTGACGTTTCGTTCGATGATCGCAGGTCGGCTGATGTTGCCTGGCTTAGAGGATGGGGATAACGGGAGCACCAGGGGGCTGGCGGTGCACCACCTCTCCGTCCACCAGCAGAACGGCTTCTCCCGCCTGCAATGGCAGCCATTCCTCGTCGGTTGTGAGTGGTTCGGTGCTGACGATCGTCACGACGTCGCCATCGCCGGCCAGCTCGGAGAAGTCGACGCTGAGGTCGTCATCGGCCAGGGTGGCACGCCCGAAGGGCGACCGTCGTGTGATCCGGTGCAGCCCGCTGCTGGCGTGGGCGAACAGCCAGCTGCCGTTGCTGATCAGGCAGTTGAACGTGCCCTGATGCTCCAGCCGCCGCGAGGTTTCGACCAGGATGGCGAAAGTGGCCTCCAGATCCTCCGGATCGGCATCGGCGGCGTTCAATTGCTCAAGGATCCAGCAGAAGGCAATTTCACTGTCGGTGGATCCCTCCGGCCGAAACAGGTGGGTGCCCGGCAGGGGCCCCAGCAGGTTGCCGTTATGGGCGAACACCCACTCCCGCCCGCGCCAGCGGCGATGGAAGGGGTGGCAGTTCTCCAGGGCGACCACCCCCTGGGTGGCCTTGCGGATGTGGGCGATCGAGCAACGGGAGCGCAGATCCAGGCGCGCTACCCGGGCGGCGATGGGCGAGAAGGCCGCCGGGGCGTCTTCCCGGTACAGATGCACGCCGCGGCCGTCGGGGTCGAAGCTGGCCACCCCCCAACCATCGGCGTGGACGCCGGTGGCGCCGCCTCGGCGGGTGAGGCCATGGAAGGAGAAGCGCATGTCGGTGGGGGTGTTGGCGCTGAGGGCCAGCAGTTCACACATCACCCGAGGTCCACCGACGCCCCCATTCTCCCCGCCGGGATCAGCGCGAGCGGCTGAACAGTTGGTCCCAGACCCCGTCCTTGCCGAAGAAGGTGGCGTTGATCTTCTCCCAGCCGCCGAAGTCGCCGGCCAAGAAGACCTGCTTCACGGGGGCGAAGCGGTGCTTCACCCGGCTCCAGACGCCCGGGCTGACCGGACGGAAGCCTTCCTCGGCGAAGATCTCCTGGGCCGGCTCACTCTGGAGGTAGGTGGCCAGGGCTTCGGCGGCCTTGCGGGTGCCCTTGCGGTCCACGTTGCGGTCGATGACGGCCACCGGGCCCTCGATGCGGATGTTCACCTCGGGCACGATGAAGGGTGCCTTGAGATCGCCACTGCGCTTGGCCAGGATCGCCTCGTTTTCGTAATTGAGCAGCACGTCGCCCTGGCCGCGCTTGAGGAACACGTCACTGGCCTCGCGGGCGTCCTTGGGCAGGTTGTCGACGTTGCGGTAGACCGAACTGACGTACGCCCTGGCCTGGGCCTCGCTCCCCCCGGTCTGGCTGATCGAGCCCCACAGCCCCAGGAAGTTCCAACGGGCACCGCCGGAGGTCTTGGGATTGGCCGTCACCACGGTGACGCCCGGCTTGGCCAGATCCGCCCAGGTCCGGATGCCTTTGGGGTTGCCGTCGCGGGTGATGAAGGCCACCACCGAATGGGTGATGATCGAGTCACCGGGCAGATCCTTCTCCCACCCCGGCTGCACCAGGCCCGCCTCCTGCAGCTTGAGCACGTCACCGGCCAGGGCCAGGGTGGCCACGTCGGCATCGAGGCCATCGATGATCGCCCTGGTCTGGGAACCGGAGCCCCCATAGCTGGTCTTCACGGAGATGGCCTGGCCGGTTCGGGCCTTCCAGTCGGCTTCGAACCTGGGCAGGATCCGGTCGTAGGCCCCCTTGGTCACGGCGTAGCTCACCAGCAGCAGCTCCTGGGGAGCGCCGCTGCCGCCGGCACCTCCGCCACCCTCGGACCGGGGGCTGCAGCCGGTCAGGGTCAGGCCCCCCAGCAGGAGGCCGGTGATGGCGAGGGAGGCGGCGGAACGGGCGGAGCGGGAAACCACGGTTTTCTGATCGGTAATTCGGTAGAGCATACACCGGTATCCCGATCGGCTAACCAGAGGCCCCTGCGCCCCTGGTCCGCCTCCCCTGGCCTGTTCCACCCCCGCTCAGGGGGTCAGCTCCTGGCTCAACGGGACTTGGAGAAGATCGAATCCCAGAGACCTCCTTTGCCGAAGAACCGCTTGTTGATGGTGTCCCAGCCGCCGAAGTCCCGGGCCGTGAACAGCTTCGAGACTGGAGCGAATCGGGATCTTGTCTCGGCTTTGACCTTGGCGTTGACGGGTCGGAATCCCTCCTCGGCAAAGGCCCGCTGGGCCGGCTCGCTGTACAGATACCTGGCGAAAGCCTCGGCCACCTTTCGGGTTCCCTTGCGGTCAACGTTCTTGTCGACTACGGCGATCGGCCCTTCGATCAGGATGTTGGTGGTGGGCACGATGTAGGGGGTTTTCCAGGTGCCGCTCTTCCTGGCCAGGATCGCTTCGTTCTCGTAGTTGAGCAGCACATCACCCTGGTTGCGTTTCACGAACACGTCGGTCGCCTCACGGGCATCCTTGGGCAGGGTGTCCACATTGCGATACACGTTCGTTACGAAGGCGCGGGCCTTGGCCTCATTGCCGCCTGTTTCCGTCACCGAGCCCCAGAGACCCAGGAAGTTCCAGCGGGCGCCGCCGGAGGTCTTGGGATTGGCGGTGATCACCTCCACATTCTTGTTGTCGAGATCGCTCCAGGTGCGGATCTTCTTCGGATTGCCGGGTCGCACGAAGAACGCGACCACCGAGTTGGTGATGATGCTGTTGTTGGGATTCTCCTTCTCCCAGCCCGGACGGATCAGGCCTGCCTCCTCGAGCTTCAGGGTGTCGGCCGTCAGGGCCAGGCCCACCACATCCGCCGCCAGGCCGTCGATCACCGCCCTAGTTTGGGAGCCGGAGCCGCCGTAGCTGGTGCGGATGACGACGCTCTGACCGGTCCGCTTCTTCCAGTCGGCTGTGAATCGGGGAATGATCTTGTCGTAGGCCGCCTTGGTGACGGCGTAGGAGACCAGCAGCAGTTCCTGATTTTTCGCCGGTTGCTGCGCCTGGGCGTTCAGGGGCAGCAGGGTGCCGGAACCCCCCAGGGCGACGGCGACGGCCAGGGGGGCGGCCACCAGGCCGGGATGCCAGGGGCGGCGAGCGGCTGGCGGGACCGGCGAGGAGAAGGGATGAAGCACGGTTGTCCGATGGGTGAACTGGTGAAACCTATCCGTCGCGCCGCCGCGGCGATGTAGGGCGGATGACATCCCCCGGGTGTCTGGCTGGCGGCTGGCCCGGGGGTGGGTGCTGTCACAATCCCCGTAAGACAACCGTGGAATCCCGTGGCCTTCAGTGCGAAAACCGGCTACGGCCTCGTCTCGCTCATGGAGCTGGCCGCCATCCATTCCCGCGGAGGGGTGCTGCAGGTGGCGGAGATCGCCCAGCGCCAGGACATCCCCGACCGTTACCTGGAGCAGATGCTCGCCAGCCTGCGACGGGGGCAGATCCTGCGCAGCATCCGTGGCCCGAAGGGGGGCTACCAACTGGCCCGGCCGCCGGCGGAGATCTGTGTCGATGACATCGTCAGCTGTCTGGAGGGGGAGGTGGCCCCCCGCTCCGCTGGCCAGAGCGCCACCCCCGAATTCGAGGTGCTGGGCCGGCTGGAGCAGCGTTTGGAGGAGGCGCGCCTGGGGATTCTCTCCGGCACCACCCTGCAGGACCTTCTGGACCAGCGGGACCACCTGGCCCAGGCCCAGGCCATGTACTTCATCTGAGGTAGAGCCCCCGCTGGATCGTTAAATAGACCACATTGCCGATGGGGAATGTGAGGTATGGTTCTGGGGTCCCCGCAGGCTCCCCATGTGCTGTTGTCGGCGAATGCCTGTTGCCAGCCGACCGCTGGCCGTTCGCTCTGCCCAGATGACCCCGTACCCATCCCTTCTTTCCTGCGGCCATGACCACCTCACGCCCACCCCAGGCCCTCCGCCTCACGCTCCTGCCCCATGACGTCCTGCCCGATGGGCTGCACTGGAGAATCCAGGACGGCTACATCCGCACCGCGTCCCACGACGAGGACGGCGAGTCCTTCACCCTGGGCCTCTGGGGCCCGGGCGACTGGGTGACCAATGCCTACTCAGCCCTGCGGCCGGTGGAGATCCAGTGCCTGTCCACCGTCGTGGTGGAGCAGGGCCATCCCAGCGACTCCGAAATCCTCGCCTTTCTGCACCACCAGATCAGGAACACGGAAGAACTGTTCGAGATCAACCGGGTCCGCGGCGCCGACTCGCGGCTGCTGAGGCTGCTGCGCTGGATCGGCATCCGTTTCGGGCAGGTCAGCAGCCGGGGCTACCGGCTCTCTCTGCGCGACATGAACCTCACCCATCAGGCCCTGGCGGAGATCTGCGGCCTCACCCGGGTGACGGTCACCAAGACCCTCAACCATTTCAAGCGCCTCGGCCTGCTGCATCAGGTGAGTGACACCGACCTGATGGTCAGCATCCCCTGAGCGCGCCGAAGCATTTCAACCCCACATTGTTCAGCACCCATCCTGTTCAACAACCCTGATCGTCATGGCCGCCCAGTATTTCCGCTCCAGGCTCAGTGAGCCCCAGCCCCAGCGCTTCACCCTCGTCTTCCGCAACGGTGAGCTGCTGCGCCACCAGGACCCCCTGGCCGTGGCCCAGTACCTCGCCGATGCCCGTTTGGCGGAGGTTCATTCCGAACCTCCGCGGCGCCGCGCCGGCGCGGCTCAGATCGAGTAATCCGGTTGGAAGGCGTGGGCCTGGCGGTTGATCCCATGCCGTCGGTCGCCGGGCTTGAGGTTGGCGACGTCGACCTCTTCCCGGGGGAACTGGGCCACCACCACCTCTTCCGTGTCGAGCACCAGTTCCGCCTGCAGGTCGCGGCCCATGTGGGTGAGGCGCCGC
>NZ_JAFKRH010000002.1 GCF_019038465.1 Synechococcus sp. CCY 0621
CGACCTCTTCCCGGGGGAACTGGGCCACCACCACCTCTTCCGTGTCGAGCACCAGTTCCGCCTGCAGGTCGCGGCCCATGTGGGTGAGGCGCCGCAGGCGTGCCGGCACGGTGCCCGGCTGGGGGGTGGCATGCACCTGAACGTGGTGGGGGCGTACGAAGATCCGCCCTTCCGACGGCAGCGGCGGCACGGCGCCACGGCGCACGGGCAGGGCGCCGCTGGGCAGTTCGTTGACGGCCCCCACGAAGCTCATCACGAAGGGGGACGCGGGATGGTCGTAGATCTCCGCCGGAGAGCCGATCTGCTCCACCCGCCCTTCGTTCATCACCACGATCCGATCGGCCACCTCCATGGCCTCCTCCTGGTCGTGGGTCACGATCACCGTGGTGACATGCATCTCGTCGTGGAGATTGCGCAACCAGGCGCGCAGCTCCTTGCGCACCTTGGCATCGAGGGCGCTGAAGGGTTCATCGAGCAGCAGCACCTGGGGCTGCACCGCCAGGGCCCGGGCCAGGGCCACCCGCTGGCGCTGGCCACCGGACAGTTGGGAGGGGAAGCGGCTGCCGTAGCCGCGCAGGTGCACCAGGTCGAGCAGCTCGTCGACCCGGCGGCGGATCGCCTCGGGCTTCCAGCGGCGCAGCTCGAGGCCGAAGGCCACATTGCGGCGCACGTTGCGGTGCTTGAACAGGGCGAAATGTTGGAACACGAAGCCCACCTGGCGCTCCTGGACCGAGCGTTGGGTGGCCTCTTCGCCGGTGATCCAGATGCGGCCGGCATCGGCCTCCTCCAGCCCGGCGATCAGGCGCAGCAGGGTGCTCTTGCCCGATCCGGACGGCCCCAGCAGGGCCACCAGGGAGCCGCTTTCCACGTCGACGCTGACGTCGTCCACGGCGCGGAAATCGCCGAAGCTCTTGCTGACGTTGGCGACGCGGATGCCCATCGGAGCGGCCTGGGTGGCACGAGGAGAGTCGACTATACCGGTAAACACACCGCCAAACCGTCCTTTGGGGTGATACGGTCAGCGCCACCCCGCCGATCCGGCGCCCCCGATGACCCCCGCCCCGCTGCGCCGCTGGCGCCCGCCTGCCCTGAGCCTGCCCAGCTGGCCCTGGCGCATCACCTGGACCTACCTGGGCCTGATCCTCTTCCTGCCCCTGGGGGCCATGCTGCTCAGGGCCGCTGCGGTGGGACCCGCCGGTTTCTGGGAGATGGCCACCACGCCGGAGGCCATCGCCACCTACAAGGTCAGCTTCGGCCTGGCCCTGGTGGCCAGTGTGATCAACGGCGTGTTCGGTCTGGTGGTGGCCTGGGCGCTGGTGCGCTGCCGCTTCCCGGGCCAGCGGCTGCTGGATGCCCTGATCGATCTGCCCTTCGCCCTGCCCACCGCCGTGGCCGGGTTGGCGCTCACGGCCGTGTACAGCACCAACGGCTGGCTGGGCCAACCGCTGAACGAGGCCTTCGGCCTCAAGGTGGCCTTTGCCGCCCCAGGAGTGACGGTGGCGATGGTGTTCATCTCGCTGCCCTTTGTGGTGCGAACGGTGGAGCCGGTGCTGCGCTCCCTGGAGAAGGAGCAGGAGGAAGCCTCCTGGTGCCTGGGGGCCACGCCCCTGCAGACCACCGTGCGGGTGGTGCTGCCCCAGCTGCTGCCGGCGATCCTCGGCGGGGTGGCCCAGGGCTACAGCCGGGCCGTGGGGGAATACGGCTCGGTGGTGATGATCTCCAGCAACGTGCCCTTCCGTGACCTGATCACCCCCACCCTGATCATCCAGAAACTCGAGGAATACGACTTCGAGGCCGCCACCGTGATCGGCTCGGTGATGCTGATCTTTTCCCTGTTCAGCCTGCTGGTGATCAACCTGCTGCAGGTCTGGGGCCAGCGCTACCAGGGCGATGCGGCCTGATTGATCTCCAGCTTCCGTTGCGTTGATTGCTTCGCCATGACCATCGTTGTTCCCACCCTGGAGACCTCCAGGCCCGCTCCAGCCAGGCCCTCGCGCCGCCAGGGCCTGGACCTGCCGGCAATCCTGATTCCCCTGATCGCCTGCCTCTACGTGGGGGTGGTGATCCTGCTGCCGGCCCTGAGCGTGGTGGCCTCGGCCTTCGCCAAGGGGCTGGGCCCCTTCCTGGAGAACTTCCAGTCCCACGAACTGCTGTCCGCCCTGCGGCTCACCCTGTTTGCCACTGCCGTGGCGGTGCCCTGCAACGTCATCTTCGGCCTGGCCGCGGCCACCGCCATCGCCCGCCGCCAGTTCCGGGGCAAGGCCCTGCTGCTCAGCGTCATCGACCTGCCCTTCTCGATCTCGCCGGTGGTGGTGGGCCTGATGCTGGTGCTGCTCTACAGCCCCAGCCATGGCCTGCTGGGGGGCGCCATCGAGAGTCTGGGCTGGAAGATCATCTTCTCCTGGCCCGGGATCGTGCTGGCCACGATCATCGTCACCTTCCCCTTCATGGCCCGGGAGGTGATCCCCCTGCTGGAGGAGGAGGGCTGGGAGCAGGAGGAGGCCGCCCGCACCCTCGGCGCCACCAACTGGCAGGTGTTCTGGAAGGTGACGCTCCCTTCGGTGCGCTGGGCCGCCCTCTACGGCCTGATCCTCACCACGGCCCGGGCCCTGGGGGAATTCGGGGCCGTCGCGGTGGTCAGCGGCAACATCGAGGGCCTCACCCAGACCCTGCCCCTGTTTGTGGAGGATGCCTACAAGAACTATCAGACCGAGCTGGCCTTCGGCGCGGCGATGGTGCTGGGGGGGGTGGCGATCGTGTCGCTGCTGCTCAAGATCCTGGTGGAGCAGGTCCTGGAACAGGACAGGAAGGCGAGCCGGGTGGAGCCTGAGGGCTGAGGCGGTCCTGCGAGCAGCCCCCGGGCGGCTCGATCTGGATCGTGCTGTGGGTGATGCCGAGGTCGGCCAGCCGCTGCTGGGCCAGCTGCAGCAACTCCCCATCTTCCTCGCCAGCGGTGGCGCGGCTCAGGTGGGCCGTCAGGGCGGTGCGGGAGGTGCTCATGCCCCAGACATGCAGATGGTGCACGTTCTCGACGCCGGGCAGGGTGCGCAGGGCCGTCTCCACCGCGGTCAGGTTGATGTCCCGTGGCACGGCATCGAGGGAGGCACTGAGGGCCTCACCCAGCAGCTCCCAGCCGCTCCAGGCCACGGCCAGCCCCACACCGATCGCGGTAACTGCATCCAGCCACATCCACCCCACCAGACCGACCAGAAGGGCGCTGACCAGCACCGCGGCCGAGACGGCGGCATCGGTGAGCAGGTGCACCACCGCCGCCCGCCGGTTCAGATCATGGTGGTGCCCGCCGCCGAAGAGACGGGCCGACAGCAGGTTGACCACGATCCCGGCCGCCGCCGCCCAGGCCACCGGGCCGCTCACCACCGGCACCGGATCCAGCAGCCGTTGCACCCCTTCAACGATCACCACCCCGGCGGCCATCAGGATCAGGGCCGCGTTCATCAGCGAGGCCAGCTGGGTGCTGCGGCCTAAGCCATAGGTGAAGCGGGCCGTGGCCGGGCGGGCGCTGAGCCGCTCGGCCCCCCAGCCGAACAGCAGTCCGGCCACGTCACCGAGGTTGTGGATGGCATCGCCGATCAGGGCCAGGGAGCCAAAGCCGATGCCGATCGCCAACTGCAGCCCCGAGAGGCCGCTGTTCAGCAGCACACCCCAGAAGAAGGCCCGAGGCGAACCCTGCCGGTGCGTTTGCCCATGCTCGTGGGCTTGGTGCTGGTCGGAATGGGACGCCATGGAGGCGTCTTAGCAGCGCTGGCCTCGGCTGGCTTTCAGCTCTGGTAGTGGGAATCGAGCCAGCAGCGTGGCAGGGCCTCCCCGGAGGGAAAGAACAGGTCGGCCTTGGCGTACTCCTGGGGATCCTGCATCTCCTCGCCGCCATGGAGACGGGCCTGCACCCGGGCGTCAAACGGATTGAACAACTGCTTGACGTTCAGCACCTCCACCAGGCTGGCGTCATCGTCGTGGCGTACTTTCAGGAACATCGCCCTGCACCGGTTCTCGATACCTTCAGTCTGGTGCTTCGGCGCCATGAAGGGTAGTGATCGTGACATTTCCCCCTCGCCGTTGCCGGGCCCTCCGCGTTCGATCTCCGTTCCATGGCCCATCACCAGATCCTGATCGTCGGCGGAGGGGCAGCGGGCCTCACCGTGGCCAGCCAGCTGAAGCGGGCGCGGCCGGGCCTGGAGATCGCCATCCTGGAGCCCTCCCCCGACCACTATTACCAACCCGGCTGGACCCTGGTGGGCAGTGGGGTCTTCACCCTCGAGCAGACCCGCCGCGCCGAGGCTGATCTGATTCCGGAGGGGGTGCGCTGGATCCGCGCCGCCGCCGCCGGTTTCGATCCGGTGGCCGGCACCGTGGCCAGCACCGACGGCGAAACGCTCCACTACGACGTGCTGGTGGTGGCCACCGGCATCAAGCTGTGCTGGGACCGGATCAAGGGGCTGCCGGAGGCCTTGGGCACTGGCGGCATCACCAGCAACTATTCCAAGGATCTGGTCGACTACACCTGGAAGACCATCCAGGCCTTCTCAGGCGGCAACGCGATCTTCACCTTCCCCGACACGCCGATCAAGTGCGCCGGGGCGCCCCAGAAGATCATGTACCTGGCCGACGACGTCTTCAAGCGTTCGCCGCAGGTCGCGGCGGCGACCAAGGTGATCTACGCCACCGCCACGCCCGGGATCTTCGCCATTCCCACCTTCGCCGAACCCCTGCGCCGGGTTGTGGCCCGCCGCGGCATCGAGCCCCGCTACCAGCACACCCTCAAGGAGGTCCGCGCCGCCAGCAAGGAGGCGGTCTTCACCGTCAAGGACGGCGACACGGTGCGGGAGGAGGTGCTGCCCTTCGGCATGCTGCACGTCACCCCGCCGATGGCGGCCCCGGATGTGGTGGCCACCAGCCCCCTGGCGGTGGCCGGTCCGGGCGGCTGGGTGGAGGTGGACAAGTTCACCACCCAGCACGTGCGCCATGCCAACGTCTTCTCGCTTGGCGACGTCTCCTCGCTGCCCAACTCCAAGACCGCCGCCGCGGTGCGGGGCCAGGCCCCGGTGCTGGTGGCCAACCTGCTGGCCCACCTCGATGGCCAGCCCCTGGCGGCCCGCTACGACGGCTACGCCTGCTGCCCGCTGATCACCGGCTACGGGCGCGTGATCATGGCCGAATTCAACTACGAGGGACAGCCCGTTCCTTCCTTCCCCCTCGATCCCACCCAGGAGCGCTGGAGCATGTGGGTGGTGAAGAAGGATGTGCTGCCCTGGATCTACTGGAACCGCATGCTCAAGGGAGCCCCCCATGAGCGGCGCTTCATGCCTGGGGTGGCCCACTGAGGTCGCTGCCGGGCGACTTGTTCAGGTGGCCCAGGCGCTCTTCCAACCCGTGCAGCATCTCCAGGGCGAACATCGGCAGTTCCTGGAGGGCGAACAGGAACTCCTCCCGATTCATTTCGAGCAGCTGTGTGTCGCGCAGGGCCGTGGCGGTGCCGAAGCGCTGATGCTGGGCGCCCACCAGGGCTCCCACCCCGAAGCTGCTGCCGGGCCCGAGGATCTCACTGGCCTTTCCTTCGGCCCAGTCGATCCGGACCTCGCCATCCACGATGCCGAAGACCGACTTGCCCGCCTCGCCAGCCCGGAAGATCACCTCCCCTGCCGCGATCGTCCGCAGGTCCCGGTCCTGGGCCAGGAGCCGCATGGTGGTCAGGGCGCCTGGGGAGGGGGAGGTCATGGTGGACTCCTGGATCCGACCACCTTGCAGATGGTGGGTTAAGGATCAGGTGGGAACGGGGCCGTCGGTCATGGTCACCGGGGAGGGCTTCACGTCCCAGATCCTTTCGGCATACTCCCCGATGGCGCGGTCGGAGGAGAAGAAGCCGCTGCGGGCGGTGTTCAGCAGGGCCATCAGATTCCAGCGGCGGCGGTCGGCCCAGGTGGCGTTGATGGCGTCCTGGGCCCGGAGGTAGTCGCTGAAGTCGGCCAGCACGAAGAAGGGATCGGCCCCCCGCAGCTGGTCCGTCAGGGGGCGAAACCGCTCCGTGTCCCCCTGGCTGAAGTGCCCCTGCCCGATCAGGTCGAACACCTCCGCCAGCAGGGGATCGTTCCCGAGCCACTCCCAGGGTCTGTAGTGGCCCCGCAGCTGGGCGATCTCTTCGGTGCTGCGGCCAAAGAGGAAGAAGTTGTCGGCGCCTGCCTGCTCGCGGATCTCGACGTTGGCGCCATCGAGGGTGCCGATGGTGAGGGCACCGTTCATCATGAATTTCATGTTGCCGGTGCCGGAGGCCTCGAGGCCGGCGGTGGAGATCTGCTCGGAGAGGTCGGCGGCGGGGTAGACGCGCTCGCCGAGCTTGACGTTGTAGTCGGCCAGGAAGATGACCCGCAGCCGGCCGTCCATGTCGGGGTCGGCGTTGACGACATCGGCGATGCCGTTGATGAAGCGGATGATCAGCTTGGCCATGGCGTAGCCCGGGGCGGCCTTGC
>NZ_JAFKRH010000003.1 GCF_019038465.1 Synechococcus sp. CCY 0621
CGGCCGTCCATGTCGGGGTCGGCGTTGACGACATCGGCGATGCCGTTGATGAAGCGGATGATCAGCTTGGCCATGGCGTAGCCCGGGGCGGCCTTGCCGCCGAAGATCACGGTGCGGGGGGCGAGGCCATCGGCGAGGCCGTTCTTGATGCGCAGGTACTGGGCGATCACCTGGAGGGCATTGAGGTGCTGGCGCTTGTACTCGTGGATGCGCTTCACCTGCACGTCGAA
>NZ_JAFKRH010000004.1 GCF_019038465.1 Synechococcus sp. CCY 0621
GGCCCAGTGGTCGGGGAACTCCTCGATGGGAATGCCGCGGGCATCGAGGCTGCGGATCATGTCCTGGAGGGAGCAGCTGACGAAGAAGTGCTGCTGCATCAGGCGCAGGCGCCGTCCCGCATCGGTGCCGTCGTTGGGATAGAGCACCTTGGAGAGGGTCTCCGACCCCACCATCTTTTCGACGGCGCCATAGAAATCGCCGCTGTTGAAGGTCTGGAAGTCGAAGGATTCGCAGGCTTCCGCTCGCCAGAGGCGCAGCCGGTCGCAGGTGTTCACCCGGTAGCCCAGCACCGGCACATCGTGGGGAATGCCGATGGCGTGCTCGGCCGGGATCCAGCGCACGTGGTAGGTGCCGTGGTCGTCGCGATGGCTCTCGGTGTGGCCGCCGAAGCCCACGACGCAGGCCTTCTCGGGCTGGACGATTTCCCAGGGCCAGCCGCCCTTGAGCCACTTGTCGGTGATCTCCACCTGCCAACCGTCGCGGATGAGCTGGTCGAAGATGCCGAACTCGTAGCGGATGCCGTAGCCAGTGGCGGGGATCTCGAGGGAGGCGAGGGATTCGAGGAAGCAGGCGGCGAGGCGCCCGAGGCCGCCGTTGCCCAGGCCCGGCTCCTCCTCCACGTCGAGGATCTCCTCGAGGTCGTTGATGCCGAACGGCCTCAGGGCCTCGGCGGCCTCCTGCTGGATGCCGAGCATCAGCAGGTTGTTGCCGAGCTGGGGGCCGATCAGGAATTCGGCCGAGAGGTAGGCCACCACCCGGGCGGGGCTGGCAAGGATGGCGTCAAGACCGGCCAGGTAGCGGCTCATCAACCGGTCGCGCACGGCGTAGCTGAGGGCCATGTAGAGGTCGTGGCGGTCGGCTTCCTGCACACGCCGGCCGAGGGAATAGAAGAGGTGCTCGATGAGGCCGTCGAGCAGATCCTTCGCCGCCAGGCCGTTGCGCTGGGGATCGGCATAGGTGCCGGGCTCGGGGAGGCCCATCACGGGGGCGAGGGTGCTGGTCATGGCTGCACGGTCATGGGCACAGCCTCACCCTCACCAGAGATGGTTAAGACCCGGGGCAAGCGGCATCAACGATGGCTTGGGAAGATGGGTGGGCCTGCCAGTGTTCCATTCCCGACCCTGCAGCCCAGCCCGGGGTGACTCCCACTCCGTTCCCCTCGCCCGGGGCGTCCTGCCCTCGCGAAGGCTCGGTGCTGATCTGTGGCCTCGGATCCCTCGGCCAGGCCTGCCTGCTGCGCCTGCTGCCCTTCGACGTGCCGTTGCGGTGCCTGGACCGTGAGCGACCGGACTGGCGCGATCCCCGCCTGGAGGAACGCTTCGGGTCCTCGCTGGTGCTTGGGGACATGCGTCTGCCCCATGTGCTCTCCCAGGCCGGGGTCGAGACGGCCCGGGCCGTGCTGCTGCTCAGCACCGAGAGCACGGTGAACGTGGAGGCGGCTCTGCAGGTGCGGTTGCTCAATCCCTCGGCCGACCTGGTGGTGCGCTCCTCCGGCCAGCTGGCCAGCCTCGGGGCCCTGCTCGAGGAGCGCCTGCCCGGGGTGGCCGTGGTGGATCCCCTGATGCTCACGGCCGGGGCCGTCACCGAGGCCCTCCGGCCCGGTGACCAGGAGGCCTGCTTCCGGGTGGATGGCCAGTCCTACCTGGTGGTGGAGGGAAACGACCTGGATCGACGGCAGCAGCGCAGCCTGCGCCAGGCCGCCCCGGGCCAGGCCCGCCCCCTGCAGGTGGTGCCGATGGGCTCGCACCACCACCGCTCGGCGGACGCTGTCCCCGCCACGACGGCCAGGGGTCGGTGGTTGGCCCTGCGCCGCGGCCTCGGGGCACCGCTGCGGCTGTGGCGGCAGTGCAGCCAGCTCCAACAGGGCGGGTTGCTGGTGCTCCTGGCGTTGCTGGTCCTGGGTCTGGCCCTGTTCTCCGCCGGTGGCGGCTGGAGGCAGGGGGTGTTCGTCACCCTGGCGCTGCTGCTGGGGGAGTTCGTCGATCCGGTGAATGTGCTGTTGCCCCCCGGTGACGGCATCGCGGCGGCGGCCCCCTGGCTGATCGGCGTCACCCTGCTGTATTCCCTGGTGGGCACCCTGCTCACCTCCGCCCTGGTGGCCGTGATCCTGGAACGGTTGTTGCGGGAGCGTTTCGGATGGAGCCATCCCGGCCGTTTCCGCCGCGGCAGCCGCTGGATCCTGCTGGCCGAAGGGGACGACCTCGCCGCGCGGGTGGCCGAGAATCTGGTCAGGGATGGCCTGCAGGTGCTGCGGATCGACACACGACCCGTGCAGCCACTGCACCGCTCGGGGATGGTGGTCTTCCATCGCTGGGAAGCGGCCCTCGCCGCGCTGCAGCACTGCCGGCTGGAGGGGATCGGCCTGCTTTCCGTCGATCTGCTCGCCAACCTCCAGGAGACCTTCCAGCTGCAGAAGTCCTGGCCTGAGGCCCGTTACGTGATTCTCTCCCACGCCGTCGAGGCGGCTGAACGACTCGGCGACCTGCTCGGCGGCATGGCGGTGATCTCCAGCATGGATCTGGTGGCCGATGCGGTCGTGGCCACGGCCTTCGGCGAGCGGGTGGAGGAGATCTGCCGCATTGACGGGGCCAACCACCTGCTGGTGCGCTATCGGATCCAGCAGGGCGATGCCCTGTGCGGTCTGAACCTCTCCCGGGTGGAGCAGGGCTACGGGGTCACCACCATCCATCTCCTGCGTCCCGGTCGCCGTTCCCCGCTGGTGTTGCCCTCCCTGGATCTGGTGCTGGCGGCGGGGGATCAACTGGTGGTGCTGGCCACCCTGGCTCAGCTGCGGCGGGTCGAGCTGGGCAGTCCGGATCCGCCCGGCTGGCGCCTGCGCCTGCAGGGTGCCCCCAGGGAAGAAGGCCGTTTCGAGGCCCTGCAGTCCCTGGCCCGGCATCTGGGGGGCCCGCCGGGGACGATGGCGCCCCTGCTCGATGGAAAGGAGCACCTCACCCCGGCCCTCGACCGCGAACTGGCCGAGCAGCTGGCGGAGGAGTTGCGCCGCCAGGGCCTCCACTGCACGGTGGAAGCCGTGGCCGTGGGTGAAGCTATAGCCACCGAGGACCCGCGGCCATGAAGGAAGCCACGCCTGCCCCGGCCCTCTGGCTGCTCGACACCTTGCTGGCCCTCAGGGCCACCCTGGAGCGCATCGAGGTGGAGGAGGCCGACTGCCTGAAGGCCATTCACCCCGACTACCGGGCCAGTGCCCGCAATCTGCTCCACTTCATCGCCTTCCATCGCCATGCCCATCCGGGCCTGCCGAAGGCGCTGCGACGACGGGGTCTCTGTCCCCTCACCGATTGCGACGCCCACCTGCTGTCCAGTCTTGAGGCGGTGATCACCGCCCTCGAAGCGCTGGAGGGTCTGAGGGCCTCGGCGGCGACCCAGGAACAGCCGGGCGGCCCCTCAGAACTGGGCGGTCCCGAGGTGCTGGAGCGGCATTGCGACCGGCTGTTCGGAGCCCTGGCCGCCGCGGGGGTCGCCGGAATCATGGTCACGCTGCCAGCGGAGGCGGCCGAGCGCCCCGCCCTGGTCGCCGATCTGCTGGCGGCGGGGATGACCATCGCACGCATCAATTGCGCCCATGACGACCCCGTGGTCTGGGGCCGGATGGTGGACGCGCTCAGAGAAGCCCGGGTGATCACGGGCCGTCCCTGTGCGATCGCCATCGACCTGGCGGGTCCGAAGCTGCGCACCGGCCAGCTGGTCCTCCAGCCCGCGGTGATCCGCGCCCGTCCCCCCCGCGACCGGACGGGAAGGCCCACCCAACCTGTGCGGATCCTGGCGGTGCCGCATGGAGCCTTGCCCCGGCCGCAGGACACGGAAGCCGTGCTGCTGCCGGCGCGACTGTCGAAGGCGAAGCGGCTGAAGAAGGGGGATCGCCTGCAGGGGCGGGATGCCTCAGGCCGCCGACGCACCCTCCAGGTGGTTCGACGCGGCCCCGATGGGGTTCTGATGCTGCAGGCCGACAAGACCTGCCACTTCACCTCCGGCCTGGTGTTCCGCCAGCGGCACGGCAAAGCCCGGCTGCGCGTGGGTCCGCTGGCGCCGGTGAGTGGCGAACGGCTGCTGCGCCCAGGCGACGCCATCCGTCTGACGCCGGAGCCGGACCAGGGCGGCGGCACGCTCCCCTGCACCCTGCCGGAGGTGTTCGTCGATCTGCGCCCCGGTGAGCGGGTGCTCTTCGACGATGGCCGCATCGGAGGGGTGATCCGGGCCGTGTCAGCCCAGAAGGTGGTGCTTGAGGTCACCACGGCCCAGGCCAGGGGCAGCCGGCTCCGCTCCGACAAGGGGATCAATTTCCCCGATAGTGAACTGCGCACGCCAGCGCTCACTGCCAAGGACATCAAGGACCTGGCGTTCGTGACGGGGCACGCCGACATGATCAGCTATTCCTTCGTTCACCGGGAGTCCGACATCCAGACCCTGCGCCAGTGCCTGGAGGACCGGGGCCGGGGCGATCTGGCGGTGGTCCTCAAGATTGAAACCCGCCAGGCCTTTCTGAACCTGCCCGGGCTGCTGCTGGCGGCCATGGCCCACGGCGCCCCGGTGGGCGTGATGATCGCCCGCGGTGATCTGGCGATCGAGTGCGGCTGGGAGGCCCTGGCTCCGATTCAGGAGGAAATCCTGCGGATCTGCGCCGCGGCGCACGTTCCCTGCATCTGGGCCACCGAGGTGCTCGACACCCTGGCCCAGCATGGCCATCCCACCCGCGCCGAGATCACCGATGCGGCCATGGGGGCCCGGGCCGATGCGGTGATGCTCAACAAGGGACCTAACATCACGGCCACCGTCAAGGTGCTCGAGTCGATCGTGGCCCGCAGCGCCAGCGACAGGAGCGATCGCAACTTGCCCCTGCTCACCTGCCTGGCGTTCCGGAGCAACTGTGAACACGACGACCCGCTGCCGTGAGCCTGCCCAAGGAAATCAGCGGAAACGGTTCAGTCCGTGGATTCGTCGAAAAGGGAACTGCGGGTGAATTTGAGGCCTTTCCAGATCTTCTTGATTTTCGCGTAGGCCTCGTCCTGGCTCATCTTGCCGTTGGCCTGCAGGCCGACGATCAGCCCCACCTGGTCGGCGAAGGACTCCAGATTCTGGTGAAACATCAGCCGCTCCGGGCTCCAGTCGCTGCCGCGGTAGCTGCCATGGGCCTCCATGGGCGATTGGATACCCCGTTCCTGCCGGCCGAGTTCGGGATTGGATGGTCCCGTGGAGGGCTGGTTGGTCAACGAATCGTCAAGAGCAATGGCTAAAGCTAGCTAGCCGGCCTTAAGACCCCGTAAAGACCAGGGACCACCGCCAATACCCCCGCCACGCCTGCCATTCCCACCATCGGGCCGTTGCGGTTGAATCGTGGCAACAACCGGAAGTCCCGTGGTGCGACTCACCCCAGGGGCGCTGAATTCCCAGCGTCTGGAGCAGCGTCCGGCCGGTCTGCCCACCCATCTCTATGTCCATGGCGGGCTCGGGCCCACCCGGGCCGATGCGGTGCTGTTCCTGGAGTCCGGACCGGTGCGTGCCCCCACCCCCGCCATCGAGCGGCTGGCCAGCCTGCGCCAGGCGGGCACCCCCCTGTGGCTGCGTCTGCAGGGGCTTGGGGATCGCCATTACATCCAGCAGCTGCTCGATCGCCTGGAGGTGCCGGCGGTGCTGCTGCCCCCCCTGCTGGAGGTGCCCCAGCGCCCCCAGGTGAATGGCCTGGAGGATGTGCTGCTGGTGGTGCTGCACCGGCTCAGTTTCGCCAAGGATCCTGCCCATCTGGTGAGTGAGCAGGTGGGCCTGGTGCTTCTGCCCGGCCTGCTGATCACCCTGGAGGAGGGCTGCGGCGGGGATCCCTTCCCGGATCTCACCGAGTGGCTGCTGTCCAAGTCGGGGTCCCTGGCCGACCGGGACCTGGATGACATCCTGCACTTTGTCATCGATGACCTGCTCGATGATCTGTTCCCGATGCTGGAGGCGATGTCCCAGCGGCTGGATGCGCTGGAGGAATCCTCCCTGCGCAATCCCCGCCCCCTGATCCTGCGCCGCTCCTACGAATTCAGGAGCAATCTGCGCATCATCCGCACCCTCATCTGGCCCCTGCGTCACCAGATCCGCCTGCTGTTGCGTCAACGGCAGCGATTGCTGGGCACCGAGGCCCTGGAGGGCTTCCGGGACATGGCCGAACTCGTCGACCAGCTGTTTGAGGCCTGCGGGTCGCTGCGGGGCCAGTGCGATGCCATCACCCAGTCCTATGCGGCCAGCGTCGGCAACAGGATGAACCAGGTGATGAAGACCCTCACCATCCTCACCAGCATCTTCGCGCCGCTCACGTTCATCGTCGGCGTCTACGGCATGAATTTCGAGTTCATGCCCGAGCTGCAATGGCGCCATGGTTACGCCTTCGTCATGTTACTGATGCTCCTGATCGCCTCGCTGCAGGCCTGGTGGCTGTGGCGGCGGGGCTGGTTCCAGGACTGGACCGGGCAGGGCTGAGCTGGAGCTCACAATCTCTCCTTAACCCAACCCCTCAGCTTGCTGGTGCAGGATCGGCGCAGCGCCCCTCCTTCGCTGGTCTCGAACCATGGTCCTGAAGCTGCCTGCGACAGTCCAGTCGAGGGGCGTGATGGCCTGCAGCGGTTTGGCTGTTCTGCTCGGCGCCTGGCTGGCGCCGTCGCTGGCACCGGTGCCGGCCCAGGCCCAGACGGGCACGGCTCCGGTGGTGCGCATTGAAGGCTCCAGCACGGTGTTCCCGATCATGGAAGAGGCCGCCAAGGCCTTCCAGAAGCGCCAGGGTGATCGCCCGGTCAGTATTGCCCTGAAGGAGACGGGCAGCTCGGCCGGGATGCGCAGCTTCTGCCGTGGGGAGATTCCGATCAGCAACTCTTCCCGTCCGATCAGCTCCAAGGAGCTGAAGGCCTGTGCCGCCAAGGGAGTCACCTTCATTGAACTGCCGCTGGCCTTTGATGCCATTTCGGTGGTGGTCCATCCCAGCAACAGCTGGGCCAGCCGCATCAGCACCGCCGAGCTCTCCACCCTGTGGAACCGCAAGGCGCAGGGACGCATCAAGCGCTGGAAGCAGGTGAATGCGGCCTGGCCGGATCGGCCGATCAATCTGTGCGGCCCAGGGGCAGACTCAGGAACGTTTGACTACTTCAACAAGGCGATCAATGGGGATTCACGAAATTCCCGCACCGATTACACTGCTAGTGAAGACGATAACGTTCTCGTCCGTTGTGTTGAGAAGAACCCTTTGGCCCTGGGCTATTTCGGATTTTCCTATTACCGGTCTCAGGCCAGCAAGCTGAAGGCGCTCGCCATCACAGGGCCCAAGGGAACCTGGCCACCGACGATCAGCAATGTGCAGCAGGAACGCTACGTGCCCCTGTCGCGACCCTTGTTCGTCTACATCAACGACAAGGATCTGAGGGACCGGCCTGAGGTGCGTCGCTTCATCACCTTTACGGTCCAAGGGGGATTGCGTTTCAGTGAAAGGGCCGGTGTGATCCCCCTGCCTCCAGACACCTATCGTGTCGTTGAATCCAAGCTCTACCGCCACCTGATCGGTACCTCCTTCGGGGGTGATCTGCCCATCGGGCTCTCGATCAATGAAGCGATCCGGCGCAGCTTCGAGCAGATCCGTTCGAAATCACCCCGTTGAGGCCTCCGGGCCCCTCCCATGGCCAGCCCGCACGATGACCACCCGTTCAGCAACGGAGCGTTCGCCGTCGATCTGATCGCCCGCTTCACCCACAAGCTGGTGTCCCTGCAGGGGCCGGTGCTGGCCGACAGCGACCCCGAACCCCTGCATCAGATGCGGGTGGCGTTACGGCGTCTGCGCACCTGCCTGCACCAGTTCGCCCCCGCCCTGCAGCTGCCCAAGGCCGTCGCCGACCCCCGTCTGGCCAAGACGGTGCGGCGGCTTGGCATGGCGCGGGACCTGGATGTGCTCAGGGAACGGCTCGAACAGGATCTGATGCCCGAGCTGCCCGAGGCGGAGCGGAAGGCCCTCAAGCCCGTACTGAAACAGCTGCGGCGCGAGCGGGCCCTGGCCTACGAGCAGGTGGTCACCACGCTGCAGAGCGGCGGCTACCTGAAGCTGCTCTCCCAGCTGCAGGGTTGGCTGCGGCATCCCGACCTCACGCCGCTGGGGGAGCTGCCGCTGCTGGGCTGGACCCTGGAGTGGCAGACCCCGATGATCGCCGGGTTGTTCCAGCACCCCGGCTGGTTCATCCTTGAGCAGCAGGGGGACATGGAACGGGTTCACGACCTGCGCAAGCGGCTCAAGACGGCCCGATACGGACTGGAGAATCTCGGGGCTGTCACCGGCTCGCGCTGCCGGCAGTGGGTGTTGGAACTGAGGGATCTGCAGGAGCTGCTCGGGGAACTCAACGATCTCCATGTTCTGGAGAAGGCGATCGATGATCAGTTGCCGTCCGGGTTGGCGAAGAGCGTGCCTGCCCTTGACGCTCTGTTGCGCCGCAAGGCCCAGAGCTGCTGGGACCAGTGGCGGCAGCGGGCTGACGGGCTGATCTTGCCCGAGCGGCGCCGCAGCCTGTGGATGGACCTCTGGCTCGAACGACGCCCCGACAGCCCCACCGAACCGGCCCTGTTGGCCCAGGCCTTACCAAGCCCTTAACCAAAGCACTACCAGCTCTTTGCTCGATTGGTGGGTGTTGCTGCATACAGTTTCATGCATCCGACGCGCTTTTCCCAATGGTATTCACGCCCTCCCGTGAATCCGGTAGCAAGGATGGATTCCGCGATCTTCTCGAAGCCAATTACCAGAAACGCAGTCTGGTTCATGTCAGTGCCGGCAGCAATGTGCCGCTGCTGAAGAATAATGTCTGGCTTGTGGTTCGCGGCATGGTGAAACTCAGTGCCATCACCATTCACGGCGACGACATGCTGCTCGGGCTGGCCGGCCCGAACGAACCCTTCGGCGATCCCCTCAACGGCGTCGAGGCCTATGCCGCCACCACCCTGGTTGACACCGACCTGCTCTGCCTGAGCTGCGCCGAGATCCGCCAGGACGGCGCCCTGGCCGTGGCCATGCTGGAAGCCCTCGGACTGCGCATCCATCAGAGCCAGGCCCTGCTGGCCCTGATGGGGCTCAAGCGCGTTGATGAACGGGTGCGTGGCTTTCTTGAACTCCTGGCCAGTGAGTACGGCCAGCCCTGCGAATCGGGCCTGCGCCTCAACCTGCGCCTGACCCACCAGGAGGTGGCCAGCGCCCTGGCCACCACCCGCGTCACCGTCACCCGCGTCATCGGCGCCCTGCGCGATGAAGGCTGGTTGCAGCTGGACGGCCAACGACGCCTGGTGGTCAGCTATCTGCCACGCCGTTGAGACAGTTCTGGGATCTGCCCCCCGCAGACACCGATAATGCCGGGATGCATCCCCCCCTCCTGGTTGTCGAGGACGACGACACGATCCGCGAAACGATCCGTGACGTCCTCGTTCTGGAGGGGTTTTCGGTCACGGCCTGTGCCAATGGCCGTGAGGCCCTGCGCACCCTGCAGGAGTGCCCGCCGGGCGAGGAGTTTTCCCTGGTCGTGCTGGATCTGATGCTGCCGGGCCTGGGGGGCCTGGATCTCTGCCGCCAGCTGCGTTCCGCCGGCAACCAGACCCCCATCCTGGTGGTCAGTGCCCGTGACAGCGAGACCGACCGGGTTCTGGGGCTGGAGGTGGGCGCCGACGACTACCTGATCAAGCCCTTCGGCCTGCGGGAGCTGGTGGCCCGCTGCCGGGCCCTGCTGCGCCGCAGCCGCTCCGTGGAGGTCAGCGCCAAGGTGTTTCAGCACGCCAACCTCAGCCTGTACCCCGAGGAGTGCCGGGTCACCCGCGATGGCCTTGAGGTGAATCTTTCCCCCAAGGAATACCGGCTGTTGGAGCTGTTCATGCAGAACCCCCGCCGCGTCTGGAGCCGCGACAAGTTGCTGGAGCGGGTCTGGGGCTACGACTACTTCGGCGACAGCAAGACCGTCGACGTGCACATCCGCTGGCTGCGCGAAAAGCTGGAGGCCAATCCTTCGGCACCCGAACATCTGATCACCGTCCGGGGCTTCGGCTACCGCTTCGGCTGAATGGGGTTGCTGCTGGCCGGGCTGCTCGGTCTGGCCCTGGGTTGGCTGCTGGGACGCCGTCGCCGTCGCCCCGGCCAGGGTCTCTCCGGGCTTTCGTTGCGGCAACTGCTGCGCTGGATCGGCGAGGCCCCTGATGGTTGGTTGATTCTCGACGGGGCCGATCGCATCCAGCTGATCAATCTGCGGGCCGAACGGCTGCTGGACGCCCCCGGGGCCGGACTGCGCCGTCAGGAACCGCTCGAGAGGGTCTGCCATTCCCCCGAACTCCTGGAGGGGATCCGCAACGCCCGCCGGCGGGAGCGCCCCCAGCGGCTGGACTGGGAGCCGGGCGACCAGCAGCTGGCCGTGGTCGTCCTGCCCGGCGATGGCGGCTGGGTGGCGGTGATGCTCCAGAGCCGCCGCTCGCTCGAAGCCCAGCTGGAGCAGCAGGAGCGCTGGGTGAGTGATGTGGCCCACGAACTCAAGACGCCCCTGACGGCCCTGCTGCTGGTGGGGGACAGCCTCTCTGCCCACGTCAATGACGCCAATGCGGTGCTGGTGGAACGGCTGCAGCGGGAGTTGTTGCGGCTGCAGCGGCTCGTCGGCGATCTGTTGGAACTGTCCCGGCTGGAGAACACCCTGCCGGAGGGGGTGCGGCTGCGCAGCCGTGTCGACCTGCCCCAGCTGGTGCAACAGGTGTGGCTGGGGCTGCGCCCCCTGGCCGAGCGCCGCTGCATCCGCCTGGAGCTGGCGGCGGAGTCCCCCCTGGGCGTGATGGGCGATGGCTCGCGGCTGCACCGGGCCGTGCTCAACCTGCTGGACAATGCCCTGCGCTACAGCCCGGACGGAGGCACGGTGCGGGTGGAGATCGAAGCGACGGCGGGGTGGTGCCTGCTGACCATCCGCGATCAGGGCCCCGGCCTGAGCGAGGACGACCTGGAGCACATGTTCGAGCGCTTCTACCGCGGCGATCCCTCCAGGGTGCGCAGCGACAGGGGCGGCAGCGGCCTGGGCCTGGCGATCGTCCAGCAGATCGCCGTCACCCACGGCGGCCGCATCCAGGCCGCCAACCACCCCGACGGAGGCGCCGTGATGGAGCTGCTGCTGCCGGCGGGGGCCTGAGATGGGTGAAGCGTTCCCCAGGGCGGCAGGACGGATGGCGGCCGTGGCCGATCCGGTCATCGCCCAGGTGGGCGCCCTGATGCGCCAGCGGCCGCAGGTCCTCTCCCTGGCCCAGGGCATGGTGGCCTGGGCGCCACCGCCGGGGGTGGGCCGGGCCGTGGCCCTGGCCCTGGCGGAAACGGATCGGCGGCTCGATCGCTACGGACCGGTGCAGGGCGAGGCGGCCGTGCTGGAGGCCGTGCGGCGGGAGCTCAGCGAGGAACGCGGCCTGGATCTGGAGGGCAGCGAGCTGCTGATCACCGCCGGCAGCAACATGGCCTTCAACGCCATCGCCCAGGTGCTCTGCGACCCCGGCGACGAGGTGCTGCTGCCGCTGCCGTTCTATTTCAACCACGCCATGGCGATCCGCCTGGCCGGTGGCGTGCCCGTGCCGGTGGCGGCGGGACTGGTGCCCGACCCCGACCGGTTGGCGGCAGCGATCACCCCCCGCAGTCGCGCCATCGTGACGATCTCCCCCAACAACCCCAGCGGCCTGGTGACGCCGCCCCAGGTGCTGGCGGCGATCAACAGCCTCTGCCACCGCCACGGGCTGGTGCATGTGAGCGACGAGGCCTACGCCGATTTCGTCCATGGCTCGGTGCCCCACTGGAGTCCTGGTCGCTTGCCTGGCAGCGGCGGTCACACGGTGTCCCTGTTCTCCCTGTCCAAGGCCTACGGCATGGCGGGCTGGCGGGTGGGCTACGCGGCGGTTCCCCGGCAGCTGATGGGGGCCCTGGCCAAGGTCCAGGACACGGTGCTGATCTGCCCGCCCCAGGTGAGCCAGCGGGCGGCGCTGGCGGCCCTGGATGCCGGACCCACCTGGTGCCGCCCCCATGTCGAGGCCCTCGGCCAGCGGCGCCGGCTGTTGCTCGCTGCGGTGGCGGCGGCCCGGGAGGGCGGCCTGGCGGTGGAGCTGCTGGGCCCGCCGGATGGGGCCTTCTATGGCCTGCTGCGGTTCCCCTGTGCACGGGACGGCGCGTCGTTGATGCGCCACCTGGTGCTGGGGCACGGGGTGGCGGCCCTGCCCGGCGACAGCTTCGGCCTGCCGCCGGCCGGGGGCCTGGGCCTGCTGCGACTCAGCTACGGCATGTTGGAAGCCCCTGACCTGGACGAGGCCCTGCGGCGCCTCTTCCAGGCGCTCGCGGCTCTGGACGCCTAGGGTCTCCAGAAGTCTGCCTTGGTTCAGGGGGTCGCGCTGACCGTTTTGCTGTCGCCGGCGGCGGCCAGCATCCAGAGAGCCGTGCCGTCCGGCCACAGCAGCAGCAGCTTGCCGCCGGAGAGGACGGCGAGGGGATCACTGAAGGGCAGCCCGGCGGCGCGCGCCTTGGCCAGGGGCAAGCGCCGCCATTCCAGGCCGTCCGCCGGCACGACCATCCCGTCTGGAGACTCCCGTGTGGCCGTTGCCTGCTCCCACAGACCCGCCAGGGCCGTGGCCTCGGACGCCTCGAGGGGCCGGGCCTGCAGGGCCAGGGCGAGCAACGTGGTGGACGCGGTTGCTTCCGCGCCGGCCCTCGAGAGGGGACGGTCCTGGGCGGCCCCCCGCTCCGCCGTCGAGGCGGTCGCCACCCGGTCCTGGGTCCGGCCCCTGTGGGCGTCGGTGCCGAGTCGGTGGCTGGGCGACCCGGCGCGGGGTCCGGCCGGCAGATCCGTCGGCGGTGGCGGCGGCAGGGAGCTGAGCGAAGGCAGGGCCAGCAGCGGCAAGGACGGCTCCCTGGACTGCTGGCGGCTGAAGCGCAGCAGCTCGGGGGTGTCGTCGGCTGGGATGGCGGCTCTGCTGGCCAGCGGACGCTGGGAGGGACGCAACGCCGGCAGCAGCAGCAGCCCGTTCAAGGCCAGGGCCACCAGCAAAGGGAGCTGGAGACGGTGCCAACGGAGGAAGGACAGGCTGGCTTTCATGGCAGTTGCAGTTCCAGGGGCAGGTCCGAGCGGCCCAGCTGCCCCATCAGCCCCTGCACCACCCCCCAGGGGACGTCACGGTCGGGAACCAGCCGCAGCGTGGGGCTGCCCGGTCCGGCTTCGAGACGTTGCAGCACGCCGACCAGCTGCCCCCTGGGGACCGGCTGGTTCCACAGCCGCACCTGCCCATCGGCCGCCAGGTGCAGGCTGACGATCCCCTGGCTCGCCGGCCGCTGGGCCAGCCGCTGCGGAATCAGGATCAGCGCCAGGCTCAGCAGGGCCAGGCCCGTGGCCATCGTCCCCAGGGCCAGGGCGTCCAGCGATGGCCCCCAGGAAGGGTTGCAATCGGTGTCAGCGTTCATGGTCCCTTCTGGGGCAAGGCCAGCACCACCGGCCGGGGACTGATCGCACGCAGCCGGGCCAGGGACCGGCTCACCTGCCCCAGCGGCAACGTGGCCGCCGGCAGGAAACGGATCTCGGTGCTCTCTGGCTGGGAGGCCAGCAGGCCCGGCAGCCTGCCGCGGGACACGGGCTCGCCGTTGACGAACCAGCGATCCTCCGGCGCCTGCACGATCCATAGGGCGCCGGTGAGGGCCTGGCCGCCCTGGGGGCGCAGCCGCGGCTGGCGCTCCCGGGCCAGGTCCGCCAGGGCCGCGACCGATCCGCACAGCAGCAGGGTCAGCCCCACCAGAGAGGCCAGGGCGTAGGTCATGGCTGGGCGGCCCAGGTACGGCCGAGGCGCTGCAGCCGCAGGCACTGGCTGTGCCGCAACCATTGGTTGGCGACCAGGCTGGTGCTGGCGATCAGGCTGACGATCAGCCCGATGGCCGTGCTCAGCAGCACCTGGGCGAACCCGGCCAGGTTGGCGCCCGCCGGCAGCAGCAGCTGGGGGCCGAGGCTGGCGAGCACCTGCATCAGACCGAGCACGGTGCCTACGAGCCCCAGCAGGGGGGCCAGCACGACGGCGGCCTGCAGCAGCGGTTCACCGAAGCGCATCTCCAGGTCCCAGTCCTCCAGCTTCCGCCCAGCGGCAGGAGCCCCCTGATCCGCCAGCATCCGTTCCCACTGCTGGCGGCGGGAGGCCCGGGTGCGCCACCAGTGCCACCAGTAGCGGCCCCGGTCGAGCACCACGGTCACCACGGCGATGGAGAGCAGCAGCAGCAGCAGGGCGACGGGCCCATTGATCCCGGGGATCGGTGTCTTCACCCCTGGCGACGTTCCATGGCTGAAGCCGATCGTATGGGCCGGCGTCGCCGGTGCGACGTGCCGCAGCTGCTTGACAGTCTTCTGCGCGCGAACGCTGTCTAAGGTGCCCATGGACCGGATCCACAGGGAGCACCATGAGCCCCATCCACGCCGATAACAGCCTCAGCATCGGGCAGACCCCGCTGGTGGAGTTGCATCGCGTCACGGAGGGATGCGGGGCGAGGGTGCTCGCCAAGATCGAGGGCCGCAACCCGGCCTATTCGGTCAAGTGCCGCATCGGTGCCGCGATGATCTGGCAGGCGGAAAAGGATGGTCTGCTCGGTCCTGGCAAGGAACTGATCGAACCCACCAGCGGCAACACCGGCATCGCCCTGGCGTTCGTGGCCGCCTCCCGGGGCATCCCCCTCACCCTCACGATGCCCGAGACGATGAGCCTGGAGCGGCGCAAGCTGCTCACGGCCTACGGCGCCAATCTGGTTCTCACCGAAGGTCGGCTCGGCATGGGCGGGGCGATCGGAGCGGCCCGGGAGCTGGCGGAGTCCGACCCTGACCGCTGGGTGATGCTGCAGCAGTTCATGAACCCTGCCAATCCCCGCATCCACCACGACACCACAGGGCCAGAAATCTGGCAGGACACCGACGGTGTGGTGGACGCGCTGGTGGCGGGCGTCGGCACCGGCGGCACCATCACCGGCGTCAGCCGCTACATCAAGACCACCCTCGGCAAGCCCCTGGTGTCGGTGGCGGTGGAGCCGCTCAACAGCCCCGTCATCCGCCAGACCATCGCCGGCGAGGACCTCAAGCCTGGCCCCCACAAGATCCAGGGCATCGGCGCCGGGTTCGTGCCTGCCAACCTGGATCTCACCCTGGTCGATCGGGTCGAGGCCGTCAGCGACGAGGAAGCGGTGACGATGGCCCGCCGCCTGATGAAGGAGGAGGGGATACTGGCCGGCATCTCCTGCGGTGCCGCCACGGTGGCCGCCCTGCGGCTGGCCAGGGAGGAAGCCTTCGCGGGTCGCATCATCGTGGTGGTGCTGCCCGATTCCGGCGAGCGCTACCTCAGTTCGGTTCTGTTCGAAGGCATGTTCAACGAACGGGGCCTGGCTGTCGTTTGATCCCACCGACCGCGCCCGCGCTTCAAGGACACCGCCGATGAGTTATCTGCGCCAGATCATGCAGCGGCTCCACGACCGCTCCACCCCGTTGCCGGCGGCTGAGCGGGGTGAGGCCCAAGGCCGGCTTGAAGAGCATCTGGCCCTCTACGGCGCACGGCTCGAGGCCTGCAGCGACGCCATGCTCCAGTACGAGGCTGCCTGGCTGGAGCAGCACATCGACAGCCTGGAACTCTGCGGACGGGAGCCCACCATGCTGGCCAGTGCCGGTGGTGCCGAACGGGTCGAGGCGCTGTTGCAGGAAAGCCTGTGTTTTCGCCAGCGGCTTGAGCTCTGCCGGCAGCAGAGGGGGTTGGACGGAGCTGGGCTGCGGGCCGCCGTCGTGGCCAGTGAGCACGCCTGGGAGCTCACCGATCCCGCCCTGCGGCGGGCCTGGGGCTTCCCAGCGGAACCGCCACCAGGCCCTGCCGCCTGAGCCAGGCGTGTCCCCTCCCGCGCACGCTGTACCCCCCGATACATCCCCCAGGCCCAGGCTCCCCAAGGATTCCCTGGGATTCCTGCTGCGGTGCCATGGCGAGCTTCACGATCAGCCTGGAAGGGGGCAAGACCTTCTCCTGCCCTGACGACACCTACATCCTCGATGCGGCCGAGGAGCAGGGCATCGATCTGCCCTACTCCTGCCGGGCCGGGGCCTGCAGCACCTGTGCCGGCAAGATCCTGTCCGGCAGCGTCGACCAGTCCGACCAGAGCTTCCTCGACGATGAGCAGATCGGCGCAGGCTTCGCCCTGCTCTGTGTCAGCTACCCCCTCTCCGACTGCACCATCCAGCCGGGCGTCGAAGAGGATCTCTGATCAGCCGGGCATGGTGACGAACTCCTCGGCCACCGAGGGGTGCAGGGCCATGGTGCGGTCGAAGTCGGCTTTGGTGGCCCCCATGCCGATGGCGATCGCCGCCATCTGAATGATCTCGGCGCTGTGCTCGCCCACCATGTGGCAGCCCACCACCTTGTTGGTGGCGGTCTCCACGATCAGTTTCAGCAGCACCCGGGGGCCACGGGCCGGCAGGGCCTGGGCCATGGGCCGGAAGCGGGCCCGGTGTACGCGGATGCCGTCGGCTCCGAAGCGTTCGATCGCCGCTTCCTCGCTCAACCCCACCCCGGCCAGTTCCGGTTGGCTGAACACGGCACTGGCCACCAGGTCATGGTTCACTTGGCGGGGCTTGTTCCCGTACACGGTGTCGGCGAAGGCGCGGCCTTCATCCACCGCCACCGGCGTCAGGTTGATCCGGTCGGTCACGTCACCGACGGCATGGATGTGGGGCACGTTGGTGGTCTGGTCGGCATCCACCGGGATGCGGTGGCCTTCCACCGCCACTCCGGCGCACTCCAGCTGCAGTCCCTCGAGGAAGGGCCGGCGGCCCGTGGCCAGCAGCACGCCGCCGCAGGGGAGCACCTCGCCGCTCTGGGTGATGAGCTCCAGGGCTCCGGGCACGCCAGTGATGGCGGCGGGGCTGTGGGCGAAGCGGATCTCGATGCCTTCAGCCTCCATGGCCTCCTGCACCGCACTGGAGGCCTCCCGATCGAAGCCCCGCAGCAGATGGTCGCCCCGCACCAGCAGGGTCACCGCCACGCCCAGGCCATGCAGGATGCAGGCGAACTCGCAGGCGATGAAGCCGGCGCCCACCACCACCACCCGGTCGGGGAAGCGCTCCTGCAGGAACATGTCGTCGCTCACCCAGCCCAGCTCGGCCCCGGGAAACACGGGCCGGTGCGGGCGGCCGCCGGCGGCGATCAGGATCCGATCCCCCTTGAGCCGTCGGCTGGTGGAGGATCCGTTAACCACCTCAATGTGGTGGGGATCGGCGAAGCGGCCCCAGCCCCGCACCAGCTCCACGCCTGCCTTCTCCAGCAGGCCGATATGGAGCTCATTGAGCCGGTCCACCTCGCGGCGCACATTGGCGAGCAGCACCGAGGCATCCGGGCGGAAGCCATCCAGCTGCCAGCCGTAGCTGGCCGCATCGGCCAGCAGGTGCCGGTAGGCCGAGCCGTAGACCAGCAGTTTCTTGGGCACGCAGCCACGGATCACGCAGGTGCCCCCCACCCGGTCGCCCTCCACGATGGCCACCGAGGCCCCGTAGGAGGCCGCCCGTTTGGCGGCCGCCAGGCCACCGGAGCCCGCCCCCAGCACGATCAGATTGAAGCAGTCGGTCATGGCAGCAGGGCGTCGTGGAGCAGGGTTCCATCCAGCATGGCGTCCCGCAGATCGGTGTCCCGCAGGTCGCAGCCGCTCAGATCGGCATCACGCAGGTCGGCGCCTCCCATGTTGGTGCCGTAGAGGCAGGCACCGCGCAGATCACTCCCCTGCAGCAGGGCCCCCTGCATCTGGGCGAAGCTGAGATCGGCCCCCTGGAAATCGGCCCCGCCCAGATCGGTGGGCTGGTCGAGCCCGCCGCGGAAGTCGGCCTCCACCAGCCGGGTGGACCGCCAGCGGCTGTGGGCCCCAAGCACGCCCCGCAGACAGCAGCGGTGCATCAGGGCGCCGCCGAAATCGGCCCCCTGCAGCCGGGCCGCCGACAGGTCGGCGTCGTGCCAGAAGGAGCCGCGCGCCTTGAGACCGGAGAGGTCGGCCCCCCAGAGCAGGGCCTGCTGGAAGCAGGCGGCCTCCACGTTCGCCCCCGCCAGCCGGGCATGGCCGAAGCGGCCTTCCTTGAAGCAGCCGCCGTGCAGGTCGCAGTCGCCCAGATCCAGGGCCACGCCATCGAGATCGCCCAGCCGCAGGCCGGCAAAATCGCGACGGCCCCCGGCCAGGGCGCGTTTGAGGGCGTCCAGGTCGGCGGGAAGATCGGCGGGGACCTCAGAGGATGGCCGCAAGGGCATCGAGTTGCTGGCGGCGGGAGGCAAGCATCAGCTTTCTGGCCTGAACCAGGAGCTGGAAGACGCCCTTGTCGATCACTTCATAGAACACCAGGCTGCCTTCGGGACGGCGGCGCACCACGCCGGCGATCGTGAGCAGCTTGAGATGCTTGGACACCAGGGCCTGGCTGAGGCCGGTCTTCTCGACGACGGCGGTGACGTTCAGGGGGCCCGGCCGCAGGGTCTCGAGCACGGTGAGCCGGTTGGGCTCGGAGAACACCTTGAAGTAGTCGGCCAGAGATTCCATCGACCGCTCCAGTGCCTGGGATTGGGTGGATGGTACCACGCTGTCGTCTCAGGCCAGTCTTGCAGAATCGTGAAAACAGCCTCCTGCATCACCTGGAACACGTAATATCACGTTGTCGTTATGACGTGAAGCACGTCGCCACCCTGATGACAGCCACCCTCTCCTCCGCTGCCGCGGGCGCCTCAGCTGCCGCGGCCCCGTCCGCTGCCATTCCGGCCGCCCCCCACCTGCGGGAAGACCTGCTCACCCCGCGGTTCTACACGACCCAGATCGCCAAGGCGGCCCGCACGGACCTGGAGCAGCAACGCCCGGCCTTCGACGCGATGC
Organism: Synechococcus sp. CCY 0621; assembly: GCF_019038465.1. Lineage (GTDB taxonomy): Bacteria > Cyanobacteriota > Cyanobacteriia > PCC-6307 > Cyanobiaceae > Cyanobium. The sequence continues at coordinate 18,909 of NZ_JAFKRH010000004.1, forward strand.
TCTCCGAGATGGAGGCCGACTACAACCGGGAGCATTTCGATCGCAAGGCACCGCTGGATCGGCTCCGCGATCTCAGCCCCGAGGAGAAGCAGGCCTACGAGAGCTACCTGGTGCGCTCCTGCGTGTCGGAATTCTCAGGATTCCTGCTGTTCAAGGAGCTCTCCCGCCGGCTGTTCCAGGCGCAGCGTCCCGAGATGGGACGGCTGTTCCAGCTGATGGCCCGCGATGAGGCCCGCCATGCCGGCTTCCTCAACCGGGCGCTGGTGGCCGAAGGCATCGAGATCGACCTGCCCAGCCTGAGCACCAAGCGACCGATCACCTGGTTCCCCCTGAGCTGGGTGCTCTACAGCGTCTTCCTGTCGGAAAAGATCGGCTACTGGCGCTACATCCTGATCGACCGCCATCTCAAGGCCCACCCCGATAGCAACTTCGCGCCTCTGTTCGATTTCTTCGAACCCTGGTGCCAGGACGAAAACCGCCATGGCGACATCTTCAACATGCTGATCCGCTGCTGGCCCGCCCTGCGCCAGGGATTTCGCGGCAAGTTGCTGAGTCGCTTCTTTCTCTGGTCGGTGTTTCTCACCCACAGCCTCACGGTGTGCGAGCGCGGCGACTTCTACCGGATCCTGGGCATGGACCCGGAGGCCTTCGACGCCGAGGTGATGCGCCAGACCAACCGCACGGCCCGCCGTGTCTTCCCCTGGGTGTTCGATCTGGAGTCCGGCGGCTTCATCGCCCTGCGCGATCGCCTGGTCGCCTGCTTCCAGGAGATGGGCGCCGCCCGCCGCCAGGGGGCCTCCCCCTTGCGCCAGCTCGGCCTGAAGCTGCGCTTCGGTGGGCTGCTGTGGCGCCAGTTCTTCCAGCCGATGGTGCGGGTGGAGGCGGCCTGAGCGCGGTCCGACAGCAGCCGTTCCGTTCGATTCCCTTGCGTTCTCTGCCATGCCCCAGCCCCATCTGAGCGCCGCCTACTGCGACGCCTACAGCCGCATCAATGCCAATGGCGCCCGACGTGGGCGCGCCGATCACATGGCTATCGGCATCGAACCCGGCGTGGTGGTGGGCGAATTCGTGGGTTGCTTCCAGGAGGTGGTCGAGAGAGTCGGCTTTGAGCCCCACCAGGCCCGGGGGTGGGGGTGGTGGCGCGACTGGCCGGGCGATCCTGCCCCGCTGACGCCGGGGCTTTATGAACGGGGGGTAGCCCCGACTGGCCCCTGGCCCAGCAACCGGCTGAAGCGATCCCAGCGGATGGTCCGGAACGGAACAGGAGCATTCTGCTCAAGATTCAACACACCTTCGTTGTCCGACCATGGGGTTGAGGTCCCCACGACAGGGGGGGGCTGTACGGCAATGTCTCCATGATGTTATGCACATGCTGGGATTGAGCCGGTCATGCTTGACCCATGCGCCACTCCAAACAGGCCCTCAGCGCCGATGCGAGCCACTGGGATCAGCGCTACCAGGAAGGCGCTGACGGCTGGGAGCTGGGTCAGCCCGCCCCACCGCTGGCCCAGCTCCTGCGCAGCCATCCGCTGGCGCCCCAGTCACCGGGCAGGGTGCTGGTGTCTGGCTGCGGACGCGGCCATGAGGTCGCCCTGCTGGAAGACCTCGGCTTCTCGGCCATCGGCCTGGATTTCAGTGGCGAGGCTTTGCGCGAGGCCCGCAGGCTCCATGGCGAGGCTCGGGACACCCTGCAGTGGCTGCAGGCCGACCTGTTCGACCGGCAGGCCCTGGAGGCGGCGGGCCTGACCCCCGGCAGCCTCAGCGGAATCGTGGAGCACACCTGCTTCTGCGCGATCGATCCCGGCCTGCGGGAGGACTACATCGCCACCGCGGTCCGACTGCTCACGCCGGGCGGCTGGCTGCTGGGGCTGTTCTGGTGCCACCGCCAGCCAGGCGGCCCGCCCTGGGGCAGTGACCCGGAGCTGGTGGAAGCCCAGCTGCGCCAGGCCGGCCTGGTGCCTGAGATCTGGGAGCCGGCCACCGGTTCGGTGGACAAGCGCAACCACGAGTGGCTGGGCCTGTGGCGTCAGCCAGGCCCACCCCCTTCACCTGTAGAGATCGAATCATGCTGAGCCAACTGAACGAACGCATGCAGAAGTGGGGCTTCTCCTAGGAGGGTCTGCGGGACAACCGCCACGGCGAGTGGTGGGTGCTGGCGCAGATGATCCTGATCGCCGCCCACTGGCTGCCGCCAACGCCTCCGCCCTCGGATCTGGGGATTCACTGGCCCCTGGCGCTGCGCCTGATCGGCGGGCTCACCGTCCTGATCGGCCTGGTGATCGGCGCCCAGGGGGCCCTGAACCTCGGGGACAGTCTCAGTCCGCTGCCTGAACCGATGCCCGGAGCGGCCCTGATCACAGAGGGGGCCTACGGCCGTTGCCGCCATCCCCTCTACCAGTCGCTGCTGCTCTGTTCCCTGGGGGTGACCCTGGCCCTCGGCAGCCTGCTGCACCTGGGCCTGCTGCTGGCGCTGGCGACCATACTCAGCCTCAAGGCACGACGCGAGGAGCAGCGCCTGTGTTCCATGCACAGCGGCTATGCCGACTACATGACATCGACCCCGGCGATCGTTCCCTTTCTGCCCGGCCTCGACTGGCATTAGCCCTGGCTCTCATTGATGTGGGCGTTGCGCAGGGAATCTCCACTGGCTGCAGCCTTGGTTCATTTGGATCGGGTGTCCCTCTTGCTGTTTGGGTGGATTCCGCAATACATACTTGATTCCTGCCTGGCATCGTGTTGTCCAGATCAGCGCTGCAAATTCGTACAACCGTCAGAAAAACCTTGTCTGCTGATATGTCATTAGTTTGCGTGTTTTATACGTGATTGCCTTCTATGGCTAGGGTATAGATGAGACGTTCGCGTAAAGGCAAATGAACTATGTTGCGGGCGCCAATTCCATTGCAAAACCTCTCACGGCAAGGCTGGCCATGGCTGGCGTGGCGACTCTTATCTGTGCAGGAACCTTCTCTGCTGCTCTGGCCGCGCCTGTCATTCCCAACATGATCGGCACATGGACGGTTGAAGGGAAGGGGGCCGTGCTTTGCAAAGTCGAAGCATCGAGATGCAAGACCCATCATCATGGTGATTTCAGTGATCTGAATGCCGTTGCTCAAATCACCAAGCAACAGGGTCGGGTTTTCCACGGAATCTTCAAATCCAAGTACGCAACAGAAAAGTTTGTCAGCACGCTCGGCCATGACAATGCCACCATGTAGATTGTCGATGAGGATGGATTTACGGATGGCAAGATCATCAGCCCCAACCAGATTCAGGTTGTTTATCGTCACACCTCCGATCTCGATTCCGTCGTCGACATTGGTACCTGGACCCGCCGCTGAGTGAGCCTGTTCAGAACAGCCAGCCGGGCCGAAGCACCAGAAGCAGGCCCAGGGCCACCATCACGACACCACTGATGAGCTTCAGCCACCGGCCCGTGCCTTCGGTGAGTTTGTTGCTGCTCAGCGCCAGTACGGCGAACCCAACCATCAGGGCGTCGTCGGCGATGTAGCCCACGATGTAGAGGCCCAGGTAGCCGTAATGGGCGGCCGCAGCAAGGTTCTGTTGACTGAGCACAGCTGTGTAGACCGCCGGCAGCCCGGCGGTGCAGAGCAGCTCCACCGCGTTCACCACCACCGCCAGGGCCGCCACCGCGGCCAGTGCTGCCGGCAGGGACTGACTCTGCATGACCCCGCGCATGCGCGCATAGAGACCCGGCTTGGCACTGGCGGGGATTGAGAGGGTGAAGTTCGGACCCTTGCGCCAGAACTCGCCCAGATTCACCACCCCCAGCACCAGGGCCAGGGATCCAAGCAGGAGCCGCAGCCAGGCGGTGAAGCCCAGCAGCAGGAAGACGTTCAGCCAGGCCGCCATGAAGGCGTAGTAGACGGCCCCGCTGACGAGCACAAAGGTGCCGGCCACCAGGGCCATGCGCCGCCGGTCGCGCCAGTGCACCAGCAGCGAGAGCAGAAACAGCAGCACCCACATTGCGCAGGGATTGAAGCCATCCAGCAGCCCCATGGCCAGGGTGAAGATCGGCAGGCCGAGCGCAGAGGCGCTGATGCTGCCGAAGCGGCCGAGGCTCACGTTGCCGGAGGCACGCTCACGTCGATCGATCAGGGCGAGCAGTTCCTTGCCGCGGCCCTCGGCGTCATCGAAACCCACCAGCACCTGGCCTTCAAGGACGAACGTGGGCACCCCCGGGGCACCGATGCCGGCCTGTCGGGAGTAGCGCATCAGGTCGTCGATCGCGGCGGGATCGGATTCGAGCGGCCGCAGACGCACCTGAATCTCCGGGCGTCGCTTCTGCAGCTCGGGGAGGAAGGCCTTGGCGGCGGCGCAGTGGGGACAGCCCTCACGCACGAACACCTGAAGTTCCGCTCCCCCCACGCCGGGCTGGGCAGGGGCCAGCGAAGGGGTGAGCGCCAGCACCAGGCCCAGCAGCATGGCAAGCACCGGCGTCAGCAGCCAGCCTTTCCGAGGACTGCGCATCGTTTCCTCGTCAAGCTGATGGAGTTGTCATGGGGTCTGCCGCCACCAGCGCCAGGCCTCCACGTTGATCAGCAGCCCGAAGACCGTGAGGGCCACCATCAGCACGATCTGATCGAGGCGGGCATCGGGCACCAGGATGTCGGCGATGAGATGGGGGACGTTGGTGACCGAATAGACGACGCTGAACCAGAAGTGGATCCGCCGCCAGGGCCG
>NZ_JAFKRH010000005.1 GCF_019038465.1 Synechococcus sp. CCY 0621
TGACCGAATAGACGACGCTGAACCAGAAGTGGATCCGCCGCCAGGGCCGCCAGCGCGTGGCCGGACCGACCGTGGTGGCGGCGTAGGCGATCAGCACGATCGCGATCAGCGGCAGCAGGAAGTAGCCGAGCATCGCCCCGAACAGCAGCGGCAGAGCCCCCTCCTGCACATGACTGTGGATCTCCGGCGAATGGCCGTGGAACAGGGGCATCAGACCCAGGTCCACGTGGAAGAGCATCGCCAGCAGCCAGGCGATCCAGAGCGTGATCAGCCGCAGGGCATGGTTGATCGACGCGTTCATTGGCCTGGAGGCTTGTTCCTTCAGTGTGGAGAGCACGGCAGCGAACACATCGGCAACGTGGCGGTTCTTCGCGGATGGATGAACCAGCTGCCGACCGGATGCGGCTACGGGGCCAGCCGCTCGATCGCCCAGCGAATCGGCCCTGGTGGCACCCATGCCGAAAGCTCCGAACCCCCGTAGTGGCGCTTGGCTCCTGATCCGGTTAGGAATCTCCCCTCTTCTCCCTGCGGACAACGCCATGATCACCGTCATCCTCTATGTCCTGCTGGGGATCACAGCCGGCACCCTGAGCGGCCTGATCGGCATCGGCGGCGGCGTGATCATCGTGCCGGCGCTGGTGTTTGTCTTCGGGTTGTCGCAGCACGCCGCCCAGGGCACCACGCTGGCCCTGCTGGTGCCGCCGATCGGCATCTCGGTGCCTGGACCTACTGGAAGCAGGGCTATGTGGACATCCGCATCGCCGCTTTCATCTGCCTCGGGTTCCTGCTTGGCAGCCTGCTGGGGGCACGGGTCGCCACTCAGCTGCCAAACCTGCTGCTGGGGAGGATCTTCGGTGGGGCGACGGTGCTGATCGGCCTCAGGATGCTGCTGGCCCGTTAGGCCTCACGGCCTCACGAGGCAGGGCTCACCGCAGGGGGCCGCCACACCAGCACCGGCAGTGTGCTGTGCGTGAGCACTTTCTGTGTCTCGCTGCCCAGCAGCAACGCCCCGAGCCCGCGACGGCCGTGGGAGGCCATCACGATCAGATCACAGCCCAGCCGCTGAGCCGCTTCGAGGATCGCGCGGTGCGGCTCATCGCTCTCGAAGCATTCCGCCGCCACCTGGATCGAGCCATCAGGGTCGCCGGCCTGCTCAACACGAGCCACGAGGCCCTTCAGATAGGTGGCGGCGCTATCAGTGATCAGCTGGTGAACCTCCAGGAGGGTCTTCGCATTGATCTCAGCCTTATCCACGAAAGGTGGCACCGTGGCGTAGGCATAGGCGCCGACCGTGGGCAGCGCATAGAACACGGTCAGCCGTGCGTCCAGCCTCTTGGCTAGAGCGATGGCGGCCTGCAGCGCCCCTTCCGACAGCTCACTGCCATCGACCGGAATAAGGAAGTGGGTGAATATGTCAGCGGGGAATAGGGGAGAACTCCATCGGATTCAGCCCAGAGAGGTGAGGTCGATGCGCTTGCGCACCCCATCGGGCAGGTTGCGGGAGATGGGGCAGAGCTTCATGCGCTCCTGCATGTAGGCGATGGCGTCAGCATCGGCAAGGCCCCGTTCCTGCTCGGAGGCGGCGGCATCCAGGCGGATGCGGAAGTCACCCTCCACGCTGGCCACGATCCAATCGCTGCTTGTGGTGACGACGAAATCGGCCTCCACCTGTTGCAGCGGAATGGCCTTCTCCCTGGCATTGGCCACCAGGTAGAAGTGCTGGCAGAGCAGCAGCGAGATCAGGTAGATCCGGAACCCCGGCATGGTGAGGCTGAGCTGCTGGGGTTCCCAGGCGCCGGAATCGGTGAGGAACTCCACCACTAGGCCAGCGGTGGCGCGATCCGGAGCGGTGTGGCTGCTGCGCAGTCTGAACTGGAAGGAGCGTCCACTCATGGTGCGATTGAAACGGCTGAGGAAGCGGAGACGGGAGAGGCTGGCCAGGAGGGAGACCGCACGTTCTGGCGGCTGGCGGCAGCTGTGGAAACGGCAGGCGGGTGGTCGTGGCGTCGCCAGGCCTCAAATCCGGTGAGCAGCGCCGAGCCGATCAACAGGGCCGAGAAACCCTGCCGCAGCCGCACCTCTGGCAGGTGAGGCGCAAGACGCTGGCCGACCACTGCCCCCAGGAAGCCACCACCCACCAGAGGAAACAGGAGCGGCAGCTGGGCCGTGGGCCAGTGGCCCAGGGCGGCAAGGGCCACCAGGGAATTCGTGGTGATCAGCAGCAGGCTCGTGCCGCTGGCGAGCGGCATCGGCAGGCCCGCCAGAAGAACGAGGGCTGGCACGATCGCAAAACCGCCGCCCACCCCAGCGACACCGGTGAGCAGGCCGACCAGCACGCCCTGGCTGGCCAGCGCCACGGGGGAGCCTGCTGGGCGTCCGTCGTTGGGGGGATGCTCCAGTGCAACCCGGCGATTGAGCAGCCAGGACGCAAGCAAAGCCGCTGCCGTGAAGATTCCCAGCTGCACCGCCTCCGGGATCAGACCGGCCTTCACCAGGGAGCCGCCGATCCAGCTGCCGGCGAGTGCCGGCAACCCCAGCACCAGGGCGGGTTGGATCGCGACCTGGCGGCGGCGGATGTAGGGACCCACATTGCCGAGGGCCAGCAGGCTGACCACCAGCAGCGAGAGCGGAACCGCGGCCTTGGTGGGCAGGGCCGCACCGCTCACCAGCAGGGGCAAAAGCAGGATCGAGCCGCCTGCCCCGAGCACGGCGAGCAGAAATCCGATCAAGGCGCCGCCCGCCAGGAGCAGCGCCATGGTTGCTGTGATCATGTCCGTTGTGATCCCATCGCCACCTTGTTCCAGGGCATGGCGGCGAGCAGGCGGGCCATGCCGCAGAAGCCGCTGATGCCCGCGAAGGTGAGGCCGGCGCCCACGAAGCCACTCAGCCAGATCCAGCCCGGGGCGACCGTCTGGCTCAGGATCACCCCCAGCAGCACCAGGCTGCCGGCCGCGATCTGCACCTGGCGCATCAGGGGAAGGGGTGCCCCCTTGAGCTTGCGCACGTCAAAACCGGCCTGCTGCCAGGCGGGCACGCCGCCCAGCAGGTCGGCCATCGGGTGGGGGTGGCCCTGCCGGAGGAGTTGGTTCAAGGCCTTGGCACTGCGATTACCGCTCTGGCAGACCAGCACCAGTGGCCCGCGGGGTAGATCGGCCTGGGTGATGCGCGAGAGCGGAATGTTGAGGCTGCCGCTGATGTGGCCGGAGGCATACTCCATCGGTTCGCGCACATCAATCACGGTGACGCCTTGGGCCGCCAGTTGGTCGGACAGGTCATGGGCGCTGATGCGGGTGGCGCCTGGTGTCGCGGAGGTGGTTGTCATGGTTAGGGGAGTGAAGATCTGAGGAAGGGGTGGCACGGGCTAGACGATCGGAACTGGAAGCCTCAGGCCTGCTTGGCACCATCGAGTGGGTAGCCCTCAGCAGCCCAGCGGCTCAGGCCGCCGCGGAGGTTGGCCACCTGGGAACGGCCGGCCTTGAGCAGCTGCTGGGTGGCCAGGGCCGAACGGCTGCCCGAATGGCAGACCACCACCAGGGGGCGACCTGTGGGGATCTCGCTGGAGCGGCTCTCGAGCTCCGGCAGGGGGATCAACAGGCTGCCGGCCACCCGGCCATCGGGTCCGTTGAATTCCTCGGCGGAGCGCACATCGAGCACGGTGAGATCGCTCTGATGGGCGACCACCCAGGCCGGGGTGAGTTCAGGCAGGCCGGCATAGCTGCGGGCGAGGGGCGCCCAGGCGGGCGCGGCGGCGGCCTCGCGGGGCTTGCCGGAGCGCATGTTGCCTGGCAGGGCCTCGGCGATCTTGTGGGGATGGGGGAGCTTCATGTTCTCCATGTGACCCACAAAATCCCGCTCGCTGGCGTCGCCGCCCAGGCGGGCGTTGAAGGCCTTCTCCTCGGCCACGGAGGTGACGCCCCGTCCGGTGTAGTCGTGGCCGGGATAGAGCAGGCAGCGCTCGGGCAGGGAGAGGATCTGCCCGGTGATCGAGTTCCAGAGGGTGTGGGCATTGCCCTGCTGGAAGTCACAGCGGCCGCACCCGCGAACCAGCAGGGCATCGCCCGTGAAGGCCATGCTGTGGTCGTCGAGCACGAAGGTGATGCAGCCGTCGGTGTGGCCTGGGGTGGCACGCACCTCCAGAGCGCGGCCGCCGAAGTCGATGCGATCCCCATGGGCCAGGGGAAGGGTGACGTTCTCGGCGCGGGCAGCTGCCGCCAGGCCGATGGCACAGCCGGTGGCCTCGTGCATCAGCCAGCTGCCGGTCACATGGTCGGCATGGGCGTGGGTGTCGATCGAGGCCACCAGATCAATGCCCAGCTCCCGGATCAGGGAGAGGTCGCGGCCGTGCTGCTCGAAGACCGAATCGATGATCACCCCCTTGCGGCTCGGCACATCGGCCAGCAGGTAGGTGAAGGTGCCGGTGTCGGCATCGAACAGCTGGCGGAAGAGCAAGGAGCCACCGCCGGCGGCGGCCGAGAGGGACAAGGCGGGAGCGGGAGCGACGGCCATGGGTGATCGATCACTAACTGCTATGAGCATAGCCGCATTATGCGCGTTAAGACCATGTGTGTTGTCCGGGCCGCTGGTCGCCAACGGCCCACGCCCTTAACGCGTGCTGCATAATGCGTTTATCGACATAAGCCCGTTCATGCGCCGGACCCTGCCCCAGTCCCTGCCAAGTCCCCAGCTGCTCGATGAACTCAGCAGCTTCTTCCGCCTTCTGAGCGAGTCGGCCCGACTTCAGTTGCTCTGCCAGCTCAAGCACGGCGGGCCCATGGATGTGGCCTCCCTGATCGAGGCCACCGGCTTCAGCCAGTCCCACATCAGCCGCCAATTGGGTCAGCTGCAGCGCGCCGGGCTGGTGAGCTGTGACCGGGATGGCACACGGCTGATCTATGCGGTGGCCGACCCCCTGGTGGAGGACCTCTGCAACCTGGTGCAACGTCGGCTCAAGCAGCGGTTGGAGCAGCAGCTCAGCCAACTGCAGGCGGTGTGATCACGGCTGCTTGAAAGCCAGCCCCAGGGCACGCACCAAGGGCCCGAACGGCTTGAGGAAGCGGCTCTCGTGCAGGCGCCCCTTGAGCACCCGGTGCCAGTACACCCAGGGGAACACCCGTGTTTCCACCAGGAACATGCTCCAGCGCTCCTTGGTGGGATCCACCAGGAAGGAACTCACCGGCTGGAGGCTGTAGTCGAACTCCGCCATCACCACGTCGTGGAAGCTGGTGATCAGGGGGCAGGCGGTGTAGCCGTCGTAGTGGGCTTGTAGCGGGCCTCCATCGAGCTGGGCCAGCAGGTTGGCCACCAGCACCGGCGCCTGGCCGCGCACGGCCGCCAGGCTCTTGGCGGTGGGCAGGGAACTCACATCCCCGAGGGCGAACACATCGCCGTAGCGCTTGTGCTGGCAGGTGAGCCTGTCGACTTCCACCCAGCCCCCCGGCCCGGCGATCGCCAGGGGGCTGCTGGCGATCACATCCGGGGCCGCCATCGGCGGCACCACGTGCAACAGGTCGTAGGGGATCTCCTCCCGCCGGGGCTCCCCGCCCTCGCCCCTGACCTCGAAGACGGCCACCCGCTCCTCGGCTCGCACCTCGATCAGGTTGTGGAGCAGGCGGGTCTCGATGCCTCGGCGCGCCACGACGCACTCGACGCTGGCGTTGTAGGCCTCCACCGGATACAGCTGCGCCTGGGCGCTGCAGAAGATCACATGCGTGTTCACGCCCACCCCGCTGGTGGCCTGGAAGATGTCGTCGGCCAGGTACATCACCTTCTGCGGGGCCCCCCCGCATTTGATCGGTGTGGCGGGATGGGTGAACAGGGCCGTTCCACCGCGGAAGTCGCGGATCGCCTTCCAGGTGGCGGCGATGTGGGGGTGGGAGTAATTGCTGACGACCCCGTGCTGGCCGAGGGCCTCCGGCAGGCCCTGGATGCGGCTCCAGTCGAGCTTCAGGCCGGTGGCCACCACCAGCACCTCGTAGCTGAGGGCGACCCCGGCCGCGGTGATCACCCGCCGGGCCTCCGGCTCGAAGGAGGCGGCGCTATCCCGGATCCAGACGGCACCGGCCGGGATCACGGCGGCCTCGGGCCGTTGGGTCTGGGCGTAGGGGAGCAGGCCGGCGCCGGCCAGGATCCAGCCGGACTGGTAGGCGTGAACGGAGGCGGGCTCCAGGATCGCCACGTCCAGGCCGGGGCGGGCGCGCAGCAACTGGGCGGCGACGGTGATCCCGGCAGAGCCACCGCCCACGATCAGAACCTGGTGGTGGCGGTGGTGTTTCGCTACGGATTCGACCATCTCACGGCCATGCTCTTCGTCCCAACCTGGGTCGGGCCCCAGCCGACACGCCGCCCGCCACACACAAGTTAATGCGCCAAAACGCATAAAAAGATAAAATCAGTTGAAACCTCGCCGGTCACGCCGATGCCTCCAGCTCCGCTGCGGCTGCAGAAGCATGGGGGCATCTTCACCGCGGTGAACCCCTCCGACTGGCTGCGGCACTGGCGCCACCCCAATCACCTGATGCTGGCGGTGCCTTGGCCCGGTTTCTTCGGGCTGATCGCCGCGGGGTATCTGCTGCTCAACCTGCTGTTCGCCCTTCTCTACTGGCTCGATCCCCATGGCATTGCCGGGGTGGCTGGCGAGACCACCAGTTTCCTCGAGGCCTTCTTCTTCAGCGTTCAGACCCTGGGCTCAATCGGCTATGGCGCTTTCCATCCCAGCAGCCTGTTCACCCATCTGGTCGTCACCGTCGAATCGTTGCTGGGACTGATCGTGATCGCCCTGACGACGGGGATGGCGTTCAGTCGCTTCTCCCGTTCCACGGCCCGGATCCTGTTCTCGGAGGTGGCCACCGTGCACGACTACGACGGCCAGCCCACCTTGATGTTTCGCCTGGCCAACGAACGCCGCAAGACCATCCTGGAGGCCACGGTTCAGGCTTATCTCGCCATCGATGAGCGCACGACAGAGGGCCATCGGATGCGGCGTCTGCACCCGCTGGCCCTGAACCGCGATCGCTCCCCGCTGTTTCTGCTCACCTGGACGCTGATGCATCCGATCGATGACCGCAGCCCGCTGCGGGGGCGAACAGCCCGGGATCTGGCCGCTGGCGAGGCCGAGATCCTGGTGTCCTTCCGCGGCATTGACGAAACCCTGGAGCGACCGATCTATGCCCATCACAACTACCCCATCTCCCGGGTGTTGTTCGGTATGGCCTTCGTGGACATGATGCAGGAGGAGGATGACGAGGGCCAACGTTTCGAGTCCGCCAATTTCAACAGGACCCACCTCTGCCCATCCATTGAGCCGTCCTGAGTGGCTGGAGCCAGCTTCCTGACGCTCAGCTCAGCTCCACCAGGGCTTCTCGCCGGTGCGGGGATCACTCTCGCTCCAGGTGCTGAGCAGCACCCGTTCGTCCTCCACGGCCACATGGGCCAGGGCCAGGGGCAGCGGGGCGGGACCGCGGACCACGGCCCCCTCGGGGTCGTACTGGCTTCCGTGGCAGGGGCAGATGAACTTGTTTTCGCCGCTGTTCCAGGGGACCACGCAGCCCAGATGCGTACAGATGGCGTTGAGGCCGATGGCGCCGATGGCGCCCTCTGCTTCAACGATCAGATAGGTGGGATCGCCCTTGAGGCCCTGCACCAGGCTGCGGTCGCCTTCGCTATGGCTGGCCAGCCAGCCGCTGGCCGCGATCGGATTGCCGAGCTCGTCGAGGGCAAGGGCGCCACCCGATGAGCCAGCCTCCCGTGGAGGGATGAAGTAGCGCACCACCGGGTACAGGGCGCCGAGCGCCACCCCGGTGACGGCACCGAAGGTGAGCAGGTTCATGAACTGGCGACGCCCCAGGCTGGGGACCTCGTCTCTGGATGGGAGTGCGGGAATGAGGGTCATGGCTCAGGAACGTCCGATCCATTTATGAGGTGATACGCATACTGTAGAAAAGTCTTGGCAGTGGTGTGGCTCAGCCCGCGGCAGCGGCGAGAGCCGCCTGAACCTCCGGCAGGTGTACGGCATACATGCCCCGCAGGTCACCCACCTTGAAGTCGAAGGCCTTGTCGTCGGGGTAGTTGGCCTTGATGAACGCCGGCCGACTGGCCTTGGTGCCGTGGCAGGCCAGGCAGCTCGGCTCAACGTTGATGCGGCGGTAGTAGTTCAGGCCGGCGCCCTGGTCTGCCACGGCCGGCTCCCAGAGCCCGTTGATCTCAGGGTGTCGGCTGAACAGATCGATCACCTGGCGCTCCTGAGCGTTGGCGGGGGCATGGTCGGGGTTGCGGTATTTGCTGGCCACCTGGCGCACCTGCCAGCCGTTTTCCTTTCCGATGGCGATGACCCGCATGCCTACGGGCTTGCACACCTCCTTCATCGTTTCGATGGTGGGCTCCTCGGTGCGGCCCTCGAGGGTGGAGGCCAGGGAGATGCGCATCTGATCGAGCTGCTCCATCGCCACAACGGCCTTGGAGAGTGCTGCCGAATCGACCGGCGGCGAGGCCTCTGCTGCCAGGGCGGTACCCGGCAGGGCCGTCAACAGCCCAACGCCGACCAGCATCAGGAGCAGGGTGGAGAGGGCCAGCCGTGCCAGCCGCTGGAGAGGAGTGGTGAACGTCATCGGATCAGGTGCCAAGAGAGGTTGGTGATGCCGCTGAACTCAGCAGCTTCTGGACAATGGCGATGCCAGTGGTGGCCTGCCAGCCGAACAGCAGCAGCACACCCCCGTTGATGGCCACGTGCAGGCCCCGGGCCCAGTCCTTGCCCTTCTGGAGGGAAGGGCCCAGGGAGGCCGTGGCGATCACCAGCACGGCAACGGCAAGACCGACAAACAGGTGGGGGCCGATGATCAGCTTGCCGTTCTTGAGGAAGGTGGCAGCCATCCCACCGGCGGCGCCCAGCAGGGTGAGGCCCAGGATCACCACACCGAGTTGGGCATGACGCTGGCCGTAGTGCAGGGGAACCAGCGCCTTGCGTTCCTCGGCGCTCACCTTGCGGATCAAGCTGGCCTTGTAGCCGAGGTAGCCCGAGTAGAGCATCAGGCCCAGCAGCACCCACATCAGCACCGGGTGGACGAAGTTCAGGGCGAAGGGCATGGGGCCTCGGGAACGAAAGGGATCCGCGAAGGCGGCATCATTTCAAGCCTTGCCAGGTTGCCCATCGGTGAAGGGGGAGGGAATCAGGAGATTGAAAAGGGCCCGGATCACTCCAGGCCCCAGGGTGGCTGCTCAGTCCATGGAGCGAAGCAGGATCGACTGGGCGGGATTCAAAGTCCCACTAACCGATCGCAGGCGCACGGAGCGCCACAGGGGTCAGCTCAACCGCCGCCAGATCGAGGGGGAAGTTGTGCACGTTGCGCTCGTGCATCGCCTCGATGCCGAGGCCTCCGCGGTTGAGGATGTCGGCCCAGGTGTTGATCACCCGGCCCTGGTGATCCATCACCGAGTGGTTGAAGTTGAGGCCGTTGAGGTTGAACGAGAAGCTCACCACCGCCAGGGAGGCGAACCAGATGCCCACCACCGGCCAGGCGGCCAGGAAGAAGTGGAGGCTGCGGCTGTTGTTGAAGGAGGCGTACTGGAAGATCAGGCGACCGAAGTAGCCGTGGGCGGCCACGATGTTGTAGGTCTCTTCCTCCTGGCCGAACTTGTAGCCCTTGTTGAGGGATTCGGTTTCCGTGGATTCCCGCACCAGCGAACTGGTGACCAGGGAACCGTGCATGGCGGCGAACAGGGCGCCACCGAATACGCCCGCGACACCAAGCATGTGGAAGGGGTGCATCAGCACGTTGTGCTCCGCCTGGAGCACCAGCATGAAGTTGAAGGTGCCGGAGATGCCCAGGGGCATGCCGTCAGAAAAAGAGCCCTGACCGATCGAGTAGATCAGCAGCACGGCGGTGGCGGCGGCCACCGGAGCGGAATAGGCGACGGCGATCCAGGGGCGCATCCCCAGGCGGTAGCTCAGTTCCCATTCACGGCCCATCCAGCAGAAGATGCCGATCAGGAAATGGAAGATGATCAGCTGGTAGGGGCCGCCGTTGTAGAGCCATTCATCGAGGCTGGAGGCGGCCCAGACCGGGTAGAAGTGCAGGCCGATGGCGTTGGAGCTGGGCACCACCGCGGCGGTGATGATGTTGTTGCCGTAGAGGAGGCCGCCGGAGACGGGTTCGCGGATGCCGTCGATGTCGACGGGCGGGGCGCCGATGAAGGCGATCACGAAACAGCAGGTGGCCACCAGAAGGGTGGGGACCATCAGCACGCCGAACCAGCCCACGTAGAGGCGGTTGTCGGTGCTGGTCACCCAGTCCTTGAAGCTGTTCCATGGGTTGCCCCAGGAACGCTTGAGGATGGTTGTCGTCATGGCGAGGAATGAAGACGGGACTGGGGAGAGCTGCGAAGGCGAGGGCGGCCCATCGTGGTGGATGGACAGCCGAGCGCCGACTCTTCCCAATAAAACGGTAGCGTTGAAGCCTTCTATGACGCGAAAGACGTTATGAGCATTCTTTCTCAAAGGGCTGGTGCGGGTTTCCGCCCAGCTGCGCACCGGCTGCATCGACCCAACTGGCGGCCAGTCTTCGCCGCTGTTCTGCTGGCCCTGACCCTGATGCTGCTGCCGCTCCAGGCCCAGGCAGCAGCCGATCCACAACGCTGGACCCTCACGGATTCCTCGGGTCATCTCTGGGGCCTGACCCTGTCCGAGCAACCTGATCCCGCCTACCCAGCCGGCTGGCGAGTGCGCCTGACTGCCCGCTCACCCGGGCAGATAGTCGATCACCAAAGGCCACTGCTCCTGAGCGATGGCCTCGGCGGCGCCTGGGAGCTGCCGAACCGCAGTGAGGAACTGGTGCGACAGGGGGAGGAGGTGATCCCCGAATCCTCGGCCCAGTTCGACGCCCACGCCCTGGACCCAAGGCCCAGCGACGTGCTGCCGCTGCAGCTGGAGGTGCCGACCGACAATCGAGAGGGCACGACCTTGGTCATGCTGCAACCTGAACTGGTTCAGGCGCTCCATGAGCTGCCACCCAATGAGGTGACATGAATGCGTTGGGCTACCGGCTGAGAGGAAGGCTTCGCCCGGCTATCAGCGAGGCTTGAATGTATGACGAGCAGGATCAGGGGCCTTGGGATCTGCCGAACCCTCCTGGGTCTGTCCGCAGTGAAGCCCAGATCACAGACTGCCAACCCGTCGTCATCTACGGAAGCTTTCAGGTGCCAGAATCTCTAGCTACATATTTTCACTGTGAACTTCGGCTTCGCCGGTGCCTGCCCTCAGCGGCATGAGCGACATTTCAAGCTGCCTCTGCTATGCGTGGGGTCCTCTGAGGCGCAGGGCTCCTAACAGCAGGCCCGTGAGTTTCCCGATCGGTTGATTACCTTCGGCTATGGCAACGTGTTTCTGTTTCCGCCGGCCTGAGTTGGGGCCTCCAAATAGCAGAGGCAGCGAAAACGCAGGGCCGCCAATTCGTCGTAGAGAGGATTCAGTTTTCAGAGCGCGGGAATGTGGAGCAGCGTTCTCCCGTACAGCATCACATCGCGCTCGAATGGATACTGGCCGGGGATCAGGCGCAGCAGCAGTCGCGCGAAGAACGGATCCCTGGGTTCGATGCGCTGCAGCAACCGCTGTAGCGGGGTGAACAGCGATGCGGTTCTCTCGCCGGGAGCCTGGAGGTTCGTGGCGGTCATCAGACAGCTCACTGGGTGACTCAAAGGGGAGGGGGCCATGCGAATCAGCCGGACCTGGCAGGCGTTCCCGTGGAGGCTGCGCCCTCATTCCCTCGGGCGAGGGTGGGCAGCGCCGTGGATGGTTGCCCGCCGCCGTTCGTAAGCCAGCGCCCACTCCATGGGATCGCCGCCACGGGGGAGCAGACGGAGGAATTCCGGCAACGCGAGGATTACCTCCACTGCCTCGCCCAATCGTTCCACCGAGCGACTGCCAGCCTACTGTTTTTTCAGCTTCTGCTCCAGCCGTTGGAAGTACCAGGCCGAGGCTTCCAGGCCCGCCCTGGGCCGTTGCCAGCAGGTGGGATCGCGGTGGCTACCGAGCAGGTGATCCCAGACGTAGTGCGCCTTGTCCGCCGCAGTTGCAGCAGGCTTCTCGAATCTCAGACATGTCTGGTTTTTCAATTTCATTCCGATGGCGGACGGATTTGCCAAGGTTGGCGTGATGGAGGAGTTCGGCCCCTCCTCTCAGATCTTCAATTCCCCCAAGCAGGAATCAACCAGGGATTACGTCGCCGGGCTGTTCGGCTTAGAGCTTGCTGAAACACCCTGCGAGACCTGCAAAAATGGGTCATTGCCCTGAGGTTGATGCGAGGTCAGCAGGAGCGAAATAGCTCTCTGTTTCCTAGGTGTTTGCGGGTAGCCGTCTCAGCTGCCGTGTTTTCACAAATTCCCAAAGAAGCTCTTGGCAACAAGCCTCTGATAAATCCGCAGACTTTCTAATTGTTCAGTACCAACTTCAAAGGGCATATTTTGGCGATTCGGTTTTTCCCCGATCGTGCGCCTGATTGGCCTCGTTCTGTGGTGGGTGATGCCCCTCAACGAGAGCAGCCCAACGCCGCCCATCGCCTCAGAACCCCGCCTCATCGAGCATCCCCCGCAGCACCTCGGCGCTGTGGCGCAGCTGCCCCATCTCCTTCTCGGTCAGGGCCATCTGCACCAGGGCGGCGGCGCCGCTGTCGTTGACGATCGTGGGCAGGCTGAGGCAGACGTCGGGCAGCCCGTAGTGGCCGTGGCTGCGGCTGCTCACGGTGAGCATCTGGTCCTTGCTGCGCAGCACCGCCTCGACGATCTCGGCGGTGGCCAGGCCGATCGCCCAGGAGGTGCTGCCCTTGAGCCGGATGATCTCGTAGGCCGCCTGGCGCACCTCGCCATGGAACAACGCCTGAAGCTCGGGATCCGCCAGGGTGCGGCTGCCTTCCCAGCCTCCATCGACCAGCTCCGAGCCGGCCACCACCACCCGGCTCCACACCGGCACCTCCGAATCGCCGTGTTCGCCGATCACGTAGGCCTGGACGTCGTGGGGATCGATCCCGAGACGACGACTGATCGCCATGCGGAAGCGGGCGGAATCGAGCACGGTGCCCGAGCCGATCACCCGGTGGGCGGGGAAGCCGCTCAGCTGGCCGGCGATGTGGGTGAGCACATCCACCGGGTTGCTCACCACCAGCAGCACCGCCCGGGGGCAGTGGAGGGCGATCGGTGGCACGAGCTTGCGGAACAAGGCCGCATTGCGCTCGATCAGCTCCCGCCGCGACTGGCCCGGCTGCTGGGCCACACCGGCAGTGATCACCACCAGGTCGGCATCCCGTCCCTCCGCCTCCACGCTCCCGGCCCGCAGGTCGGTGCGGGGCAGGAAGGGCAGGCCATGGCAGAGGTCCATCACTTCCCCCTCCAGCCGGTCATGGGCCACATCCACCAGCACCAGCTCCTCCTGGCAGCCCCGATGCAGGATCGCCACGGCGCAGGCCATGCCCACGGCGCCGCAGCCCACGATCACCACCTTGCGGCCGGGGAGGGTGCGCCCCCGCGTCTGGGCGCCGGTGGGAAGCAGCAGGTTGCAGAAAGGGGCGGCTGAGGCGTCGCCGACCGCCGGGGTGAGATTAGGCACCGGCGGCAGGGGCCTGGGGGTGGCTGGAACAGGTCGTTGCGGTTGGGTTCACTGCGCCTCCGCCCTGGGAATCGGGCCGTCAGCCCAACGGAAACACCACCGGGCGCCGCTGTCACGGCTCCGGGACCACAGCCGGGGGTGTTCCCCGAGGCCAAGGAACCGCACGCCAGCGGCGCCGGGATCCCCCGACTAGTTCCTGTCGGCGCGGGAGGCGGTGTCGGCGGCCGGCGCCCGGGGCGGCAGTCCCCCCGCCCGCTCCTGCAGCCAGCCTGCCGGCAGAGCGAGGCTGCCGGCGCAGCCTCCGAAGCGCAGCTGCAGCCAGGTGATCACCGCCGCGTCGCCGGCCACGATCGCTTCGATGGGCTCCTGTGGACTCCCCTGGTCCTGGTCTTTCGCAGGGGGATGGCGGAAGGCCTGGGCCAGTCGCAGCTCCTCCACCAGCTCCGGCCCCAGGTACCAGAGCTCCACGGCCGCGCCCTTGCGCTGGCGCCGTTCCTCGATCAGTTCCCGCAGCTGGCCGTCCCCGCTGAGCTGGCCCCGTGGGGCCACCAGGAAGGAGAGGGAGCGCTGGGGCGCGGCGGTCGGGGCCTTGGTGGTGGTGGACATGGCGTAGCGGGGTGCGGAGGGGACGGAGGTGGGGTACGGCGGCGGATGCAACGAATTTGCCTCCATAGCAGCATGAAACCACAGTACCGTTATACCGTAAGCACCAGCGCCCTCCCGGGCCCGACCTCCCCCCTGCGCCGTTCCCCATGACCACCGCCATCCCTGTCGCCATCTCCGACCATGCCAGGCCCGCCGATGTGCAGGCTCACAAGGGTTTCGGTCCCCGGGTACACCGGCTCCACGGCCGCATCGGCGCCGCCCACCACCAGGCCGAGGGCATGTCCTTTTCCCGGTCGCTGCTGGCGGGCCAGGCCAGCCCCCGCCAGCTGGCGGCCCTGATCCGTGCCCTCGCCCCCGCCTACGGCCTGATCGAGGCCCAGGGCCCCCTGCTCGCTGCCGCCCTGGGAGCCGGCGGTTTCCCCTGGGCCGACCTGGCCCGCAGCCAGGCCCTGCACCAGGACATCGACAGGCTCGCCGTTGTCCCGGCCACGCCCGCTTCCGCGGCGGCCGGGATCTGGTTGGAGCACCTGCAGCGCCTGGCCCAGCAGGCCCCGCACCGGTTCATGGCCCACGTCTACGTGCGCTACGGCGGCGATCTCTCCGGTGGCCAGCAGCTGGCCGAGCAGGCCCAGGCCATCCTCGCCAGCCAGGGCCTGCCGCCCCTGCAGTTCTGGCAGTTCCAACGCCCCATCCCCGAGCTGAAGCAGGAGCTGCATGACGCCATCGAACGGATGGACCTCAGCGATGACGAGGAGCAGGAGCTTCTGGAGGAATCCGTGGTCGCCTTCCACGACACCCAGCGATTGCTGGCGGAGCTGGGGGACCTCGCCGTCTAGCCGCCCCGCCTGAACCCCTCTCCCACCCAACCTCCCCTCCCCACACCATGACCCCAGCGGCCACCGTTTCAGCGCCCGGCGCCACCACCATTGATCTGCTGCTCAAGCACGACCGGCCCGTCCCCCGCTACACGAGCTATCCCACGGCGGCGGCCTTTCACGGGGGCGTCACGGCGGCCGACCTCGAGACCCAGCTGGCCCGCCCCACGGACGAGCCGTTGTCGCTCTATGTGCATGTGCCCTTCTGCCGCAACGCCTGCTGGTTCTGTGGCTGCAACCGCGTCACCACCGGCGCCGGTTCCAAGGTGGTGGGTCCCTACCTGGAGGCCCTGGCCGCGGAGCTGGAGCTGATCTCCCGCCGCTCCGCCCAGCGGCGGCGCCTGGCCCAGCTCCACTGGGGCGGAGGCACCCCCAACTACCTGACCATTGCCGAGCGCGAGAGCCTCTGGCGGTTGATTGAGCGGCACTTCGATCTGGAGGACGATCTGGAGGCCTCCATCGAGGTCAATCCGGAGGCCCTCAGCCGGGAGGATGTGATGGAGCTGCGCCGCCTGGGCTTCACGCGGATCAGCTTCGGCATCCAGGATGCCGATCCCCTGGTGCAGCGGGCGGTGAACCGGGTGGTGCCCGTGGACCAGCTGCGCCGGGCCATGGCCTGGATGCGGGAGGCGGGCTTCGCCAGCGTCAACGTCGATCTGATCTGCGGGTTGCCGCTCCAGACCCCGGAGCGCTTCGACGCCACCCTGGCCCTGGTGCAGGACCTGCGCCCCGACCGGGTGTCCCTGTTTTCCTTCGCCTACCTCCCCGAGCAGCTGCCCCTGCAGCGCAAGATCGCCCGGGAGGATCTGCCCTCCCAGCGGCAGCGGCTGCAGATGTTGGAGAGTGCCGCCTCCCGGCTGGGCGGCTGCGGCTACGACGCCATCGGCATGGATCACTACGCCCTCTCCGGCGACAGCCTGGCCGTCGCGGCGCGGCAGGGTCGCCTGCACCGCAACTTCCAGGGCTACACCACCGGTGGGGAGCTGGAGCTGCTGGGGGTGGGGCCCACGGCCATCAGCCAGTTTCCCGGGCTGTTCAGCCAGAACCAGCGGGATCTGAAGGCCTACGCCGCCAGCATCGCCGCCGGCCAGCTGCCGGTGGAGCGGGGGCTGGTGGTCAGCGATCCGGAGGTGCTGGAGCGGCGGGAACTGATCCGGGAAGTGATGTGCCATTTCCAGGTGGCGATCGATCCGGAGCTCTACGCCGCCGAATGGGCCGCCCTCGGGGAGCTGGCCGGCGACGGGCTGGTGCGACTCAGCCAGGTCGACGGCCTGGGACTGGTGGAGGTCACCGCCTCGGGCCGCTGGCTGATCCGAACCGTGGCGGCCGTGTTCGATCCATCCCAGCGCCGGGTGGCCTCCGGCTCGCGGCTGATCTGAGCGGCCTCAGCCCTCCAGGACGCAGTTGATCTTCAGCTCGAAGGGCACGGCGCTGGCGGGCAGTCGCAGCAGCTGGGCGGTGAGGGCGGCCAGGTCCTCGGGCTGGGTCATGGCGTCGGCGGAAACTGCCGTCACCTGGGAGGCCATGGCGGTGTTCACCCAACCCGGGCAGATCGCCGTCACCCGGATGCCGGCGTCCCAGCCCTCGTTGCGCATCGACTGGCACAGGGCCATCAGGGCGAACTTGCTGCATGGATAGGCCGCCAGGGAACCCTTCACCCGCTGGCCGCTCATCGACACCAGGGTGATCACCCGGCCGTCGCCGCTGGCCACCAGTGCCGGCCAGGCGGCCCGGCTGAGCCACCAGGGACCCATCAGATTCACGCGCCACAGGTCCTCGATCTCCTTTTCCCCGCCTGGCGGAAACAGCAGGCACAGCCGGGAGAAGAGCCCGGCGCAGTGGATCACCCCGTCGATCGTGCCGAAGTGGGCCAGGGTCGCCGCTACCCAGTTGCTGGCCTGGCTGGGGTCGCGGGCGTCGTAGGGATGGAGCCGCACCCGCCCGGGCTGCAGGCGGGCGGCCTCCAGCAGCAGGCCCTGCGGCAGCCTGGCGGGATCCCGCACCCCCAGGCTGAGCCGATGGCCGTCGGCCAGGGCCCTCTCGGCGATGGCGCGGCCGATGCCGCGGCTGGCGCCGCTGATCAGCAGGGTGCGGGGCTGGGTCATGGCCGGCAGGTGCGGGGGTAGGGAGGGACAAAAAAAGGAGCTGACCGCCGTGGTCAGCTCCTGGTGATGTCTCCTGAGCCGCAGGGATCGTGGGGTCAGAGCGTGGCTTCGCCGGACTCTCCGGTGCGGATCCGGATCACCGTTTCCACGGAGGTGACGAAAAGCTTGCCGTCGCCGATTTCGCCGGTGTGGGCCGCCTTGGTGATGGCGGCGATGGCAGCGTCCAATTTGGCGGTGGGAACCACGATCTCGATTCTGGCTTTGGGCAGAAACTCGACAGTGAACTCGGTGCCTCGGTAGCGTTCGACCTGGCCTTTCTGGCGACCGAATCCACGGGAATCGGTGACCGTCATGCCGATGATGTCAAGGGCGACGAGGGCTGTCTTGATGGCATCCACCTTGGAGGGGCGGACCATGGCCGTGATCATTTTCATGGAAGGTTTGGTCTTCAGTTGGTCATTGGATCGTAGGCCTCTTCTCCGTGAGCCACGAAGTCGAGACCGCGCTCTTCCTCTTCAGCGCTGACGCGCAGGGGCATCAACGCACCGAGAATCCAGAGAATAACAGCCGTGCCCAGAGCAACAAATCCGTAGGTGAGGATAACAGCTTTGAGCTGGGCGATGAACAGGCCGAAGTTACCTGATTCCTCAAGGATCTTGGCGGAGAGGGGGAAATAATCCCCGGGCACCAGCGCCTTGGAGGCGAGGATCCCCGTGAGCAGGGCGCCCACCGTGCCTCCCACGCCATGCAGCATGAACGTGTCGAGTGAATCGTCGAACTGGATGGTGGCTTTCACCCGCACGGCGATGAAACAGGCCACGGCCGTGAGGATGCCGATCAGGATGGATTGCTCCATGTAGACAAAACCCGCTGCCGGGGTGATGCCCACCAGGCCGGCAACGGCACCGGTGGAAGCCCCCACTGCCGTGGGTTTGCCGTCCTTGAACCATTCGATCAGGCACCAGGTCAGCATGGCCGCTGAGGCCGAGGTTGTGGTGGTGAGAAAGGGGTAGCCGGCTGTCTTGGAGGCGAACATGCTGGCCCCGTTGAACCCGAACCAGCCGAACCAGAGCAGGCCGGCGCCCAGCAGGATGAACGGAACGTTGTGGGGCGGTCGCTTGCTGTTCGGCCACGTGGTGCGGGGGCCGATGATGGCGGCGGCCACCAGGGCGGCCACGCCGGAGGCGATGTGGACCACGGTGCCACCAGCGAAATCGATGGCTCCGATCGCACCGAAGGGTCCGATGAATCCACCCCCCCAGACCATCTTGGCCATGGGGGAATAGATCAGCAGGCTCCAGATCAGGCAGAACCAGAACCAGGCCTTGAAGCTGACACGCTCCACGAGGGCCCCGGAAATCAGGGCGGGGGTGATGATGGCGAACATCCCCTGGAACAGGGCAAACGATGTGGCGCTGATTGGGAACCCAGCGGCCAGGGGCTGGTCGCCCAGTTCACCGCCGACGCCATGCAGGAACATGGATCCCAGGCCACCGATGAAGGGGCTGCCGAAGCCCGTATCAAAGGACAGGCTGTAGCCGATCACCACCCAGAGAACCCCGATGAGCCCCATCAGGAAGAAGCTCATCATCATGCAGTTCAACACGTTCTTGGAACGGGTGAAACCGCCGTAGAAGAAAGCCAGACCTGGGGTCATCAGCAGGACCATCGCCGAGCCCACCAGCATCAGCAGGGTGTCGGCCCCATCGGTCGGGGCCAGGGCCAGGGAGGCGTTGGCGGCTCCGGCCATCAACGGCAGCAGGCCGGCCCCAAGCGCGAGCAGAAAAAAGGCGAGACGACGCAGCTGAGGATCCTGGAGGCGTTCCAGAAACGTTTGGCGGAAGCGATCAAAGGTCCTTGCTACGGACCAAGCTCCACCGGAAGGTGAACCGTGCATTGTGAGGGGAAGAATCCTTCCTCAGTGGCCACCTTTCACCCTCTGTGCCTAGGGAGCAAGCCTCTGTAGCAACGACCACAAACATCCGGTCCGACGAGCAAACGGTCACAAAAAAGCCGGGAGTGGTTCCCGGCTCAGTGTTTGGCTAGAGGAGGGGCCGGACTCAGGCGACGGCGGCGGCAGCGCGGTCGAAGTAGGTGCCCACTTCCGACATCAGGGCGGCGCAGTCCCCCTGGGTGATGCCGTTGCGATCACTGGCGATGGCGATGGCGGCGTCCTTCATCTTGCGGATGCCTTCGGCCACCGAAGCCCCGGGAACGCCGAGGGCCAGGTAGGTCTCACGCAGGCCGTTGAGGCAGCGGTCCTCAAGCACAGACGCATCACCGGTGAAGATCGCGTAGGTGATATAACGCAGAACGATCTCCATGTCGCGCAGGCAGGCAGCCATGCGGCGATGGGTGTAGGCGTTGCCGCCGGGGGCGATCAGGGCGGGCTGCTGGTCGAACAGATCGCGGGCGGCGTTGGTGACGATCTTCGAGGCGTTGGAGGTGATGCGGTTGACGGTGTCCATCCGCTTGTTGCTCTCGGCCACCATGGCTGCCAGGGCGTCGATCTGGCCGGGGCTGAGGAACTCGCCGCGGGCGTCGGCCTGGGCAACGAGCTTGGTGAAGGCGTCGAACATGGGGTGTCGCTGGTGGCGCGGGTCCCCAGACTTTAGGTTCGTCGTCCTTGGTGGTGCGAGGGCCGCCTGTGGGTTTTGGCCATGGGGGGATGCCTAGGCTATGGAAACCGTTTGTCCCTGCCATGGCCGGCTCCTTCACCGCGCCATTCGAGCCCATGGACTGGGCGGAGCTGGCCGTGGAGGCGGCGCCCACCCTCGCCACCCCAGCCTTTCGGGATCCGGCAACAGGGCCCACCAGCCCCCAGGCCCTGTGGCGTCTGTTCGGCCGTCCGGAAGGGGAAGTCCGGGTGACGCTGTACCGGGACCACCACGCCTGGTGCCCGTACTGCCAGAAGGTCTGGCTGTGGCTGGAGGAGCAGCGGATTCCTTATCGGATCCGTAAGGTGACGATGTTCTGCTACGGGCAGAAGGAACCCTGGTACACCGACCTGGTACGGGGCGGCATGTTGCCGGCCCTTGAGCTGGACGGTCGGCTGATCACCGAAAGCGACCGCATTCTGGAAGCCCTTGAGGCGAGTTTCGGTCCGCTTGGGCAGGGAATGAACGCCCAGCAGGTGCTTCCCCTGCGCCAGTTGGAGCGTCAGTTGTTCCGGGCCTGGTGCCAGTGGCTCTGCGTCCCGAGCCGTGGGGCCCAGGAGGAGGTGCGGGGCCAGCAGGGTTTCGATCGCTTCGCCGAACGCTTCGCCAGCGCCCTCAGCGCCGGCCCCGGACCGTTTCTGCTGGGGGAGCTGGGCACGGTGGACCTGATCTTCGTGCCCTACCTCGAGCGCATGAACGCGAGCCTGGCTTACTACAAGGGGTACCTGCTGCGGGAGCGCTACCCGGCCATCGATCGCTGGTTCCATGCCCTCGAGCAGCGTTCCACCTATCTGGGCACCCAGAGCGACTTCCACACCCACGCCCACGACCTACCCCCCCAGATGGGGGGCTGTTACGCCAGCGGCCTGCCGCAGCAGCAGGCCATGGCGCAGCGCATCGATGCCGGCCCCTGGCCGCTGGTGGCCACACCCGGGTCCGATCCCGAAACCAGCCAGAGCGAGCCATCAGATGCGGCCGGCGTGGCCCTGGCCAGGGTGCTGCGGCACCGGGACACCCTGCTGGCACGCAATCCCCTCGGCCGGGACGGGATGGATCGGCCCTTGCGCTGCGCGCTCACCCTCCTGATCACGGGAAGGGAGTGCCCGCCGCCGGCGGGATCGGCCAAGGGGCTGCGCTACCTGCGCGATCGCATCAGCGTGCCGAGGGACATGCCACTGCATGCCGCCCGTCGGCTGCGCCGCTCCCTGGAGGCCACCGCCCGCCTGGATCCGGCCGACGCCACCGCCCAGGGGGAGCCGATTCCGGTGCAGCATCGCCGCGACCAGGATCCGTCTCCATTCCTGGCCGCTGTGAACCGCTCCGCAGGTGCGGCCCCTTAGCGTTAGCTCCACCGCTGCAGCTGGCCATGGCCCGTCCTTCATGGCCCAGGCCCCCGGGGGGGAGTGCCGCCCTCCTGCCGCTGGCGGCGCTCTTGTTGCTGCTCGGCAGCGCGGCGCCCGGCGCCCGAGCCCTGGAACTGGGGGACCGCACCGCGTTCGTGCGGGCCCCCTGGAAGGTGACCCTCACCAGCTTCACCACCAACGTGGGCCAATCCCCGGCGGAGTACTTTTTCACCCTCAGCCTCGATGAGCTGGCGGGTGCCTCCCTCGGCGGCCTGACCATCCAGCAGACCAGGGGTGCCGACTGGCAGTTCCCCTTCGCCGTCGAGCGGACCCGGGCCTTCCTGGGGGCCCCCCGTCGTGAGGGCCGCCAGGTCCCCGTGCTGGCCAGCTTCGAACCGGCCGCCCGGCGCTTCACCCTGCAATTCCCTGAGCCCGTTCCCCCCGGGGCGACCGTCACCGTGTCGCTGCGGCCCTGGTTCAACCCCGTCCAGGCCGACACCTATCTGTTTCAGGTCACGGCGATTCCAGCCGGACCGGGCCCAGTGGCCAGCCCGGTGGGGGTGGGCACCCTGCGCATCTACCAACCCAACGACTGGTGAGCTGAGCGGGGGTCAGAATGAACACACTTCGACGGCGTCAGTGATGCAGGCCAGCTGGAATGGAACGGTGATCGCCAGCAGCGATGACATCGTGACGGTGGAAGGCAACGCCTACTTCCCGGCGGAGTCGCTGGATGCCGCCTGCATCAGGCCTTCCAGCCACCGCTCGGTCTGCGGCTGGAAGGGGGAAGCCCACTACTACGACCTGGTGGTGGACGGGAAGGAGAATGCCAATGCCGTCTGGTACTACCCGGAGCCGAAGGAGGCCGCCAGCAACATCCGTGGCCGGGTGGCCTTCTGGAAAGGCGTGTCGGTGGGCTGAGACCCTCAGGTGCCCGGGTAGCGCAGGGTGCGCCATTCACCGCTCATCGTGCTCACTTCCACGCCGATGCCAACCGGTCCCTGCACGGGGCCGAATTCTTCCTGCCACCAGTGCAGCGCCTCACTCCAGGCCGCATCCAGGGACTCGTAGAGGTCGTCGAGGATGGGATGGGGTTCACCCTGCTGATCCACCAGCCGGTAGGTGCGGCAGGAGGGAGAACTGCTGCGGTGACGGGTCTGAGGTAAGGAGATCGCCACGTCTTGCCTCGTATACAGGAGTTTCATTCTGCCCCCTGTGCCAGATCCGAACTGTCACCTTCACAACATCTTTCGGTGTTGTTCAGGCGTTTGGACCCCGGCGCTGTCACGGCTGGGGGGGCGTTTGCGGCCCGTGCGGTGACTGACCTGGCGGCTGCGCTCCTGATAGCGGTGCACCACCGGCAGCCTCTCCTGCTGGTAGCGCTGCAGGGCCAGCTCCGGGGTGGCGGAGTTGCCGGGGGCAAGCCAGCCGGCCAAGGCCACCGCATCCTCCAGTCCTGCCGTCATTCCCCGGGCCTGGGATGAGCTCATCGCATGGGCGGCGTCGCCGATCAGGGCCACCCGCCCGGCAACGAACGCCGGCAGGGGGTCGATGTCGAAGGACCAGTTCGCCACCACCCCTTCCGGGTCCGTGGCACGGATGATGGCAGCGGCATCGGCGGGCAGCTTGGCCAGGGCCTCGGCCGGGACCCCCTCCTCCAGCAGCCTTTGCCGTGTGCCGCGGTCGGCGGGGAGCTCCTCTTCCTGGAAGAAGCCCCAGTGGGTGCGCCCGTTGCCTTCCCCATCGGGGCCCAGATCGAAGAAATTGGCGTAGATGCCCCGGCCGCGGGCATAGACGAAGAAATCGCCGCCGGCGCAGAAGGTCTCGTCGGTCACGACCCCACGCCAGACCCGATCGCCGAGGTACTGCAGGCGCCGCTCGGGGCGGAGCAAGGCGGCCACCTTGGAGAAGATTCCGTCGGCTCCGATCAGCAGATCGCCCGTCCACGGGGGGCCTTCGGCGAACTGCGCTTCGACGCCTTCCTGGCTTTGGCTCCAGCTGACGAGGCAGCGACCGCCCTGGAAGCCAACGGGATCGAAATGGCGCCAGAGGGCGTCCAGGATGGCGCGCCGGTGAATCAGCAGCGACGGCAACGCGTCGGCCTCCCTTTCGGCCGGGCTGGCTTCGATCAGATCACCCCTCAGGTTGCGGAAGACGAACCGCTGGACCGGATGGCCACCGACCAGCAGATCGTCGAGCAGACCGGGGATCGCGGCGGCGGCCACCGCCTCGACGCCACTTTTCACAAGCAGGATCCCGCAGCCTTCGGTGCGCAGCCGTGGTGAGCGTTCGAACAGGGTGACCCTGTGGCCCTGGCGCTGCAGGATCACCGAGAGCAGCAGGCCGGAACTGCCGGCCCCCACCACGGCGATGCGAAGGCCGGCGGGGGCGGAACTCATGCGCTCACGGCGGGCTCCAGGATGCTGGCATGGAGGACGTCCATCACCTCCAGGACCTTGCTGGTTTCTTCTGGATCCAGGCGCAGGGTGGTGGCGAGGTCGGCGAGAATCGTCTGCTCCTGATCCTGCAGCGGGCCGTCGGAGCGCATGATCTCCGCTGCCACGGCGTAGGCCGTGTGGCGCTGGCGGTCATCGAGCACCGAGGCCGCTTCCTCCATCAGCCCGATCGACCCCTTGGCCCGCAGGCCCTGAAGCAGGGTGTCCATCAGGGTGATCATCTCCTTGTCACTGCGACCCTTGAAGGGGGCGCGGTAATCAAGGGCGTGGCGCAGGGCCCGTGTGCCCGCCATGGTGAGAGCACCATCCCAGGAGACGGCGGCGAGTGCGACCGCAGCGAAGGCCGTAGGTGCGTCCATGGATCGCGTCAAAAGCAAGGAACACCCGTCATCGTTCTCTTCAGGGGTGCCTGTCAGTGGCCGATGTGACCGAATCCACGAAAGAGTCCCCGGCAGCGCCCTGCGGGCCTCAGCGCCTGGTCGCCGCCGCCCCGCCGTTCCCGCCTTCCCGGCACAGTTTCAGATAGAGGGCGTCGGGTTCCTGGTAGCGGGCCGGGCGGCAGTCGTGCAGGCGGGCCAGTTGCTGCCAGCACACGGTCCGCTGCACAGTCTTGAGGCTCTTGCCTTCCCGCACCAGCATGCCCATGGCCCGGCAGTAGGAGCCGTAGCGATCCTCCAGATCCCGGAGTTCGGCGGATCCGTCGGCGGCGGGGAGCTGGTCGGCTGGAGGACACATTCATCGACTTCAGCACCTCCCACCATGGCGCGACTGTGCCGAAGGGAACCAAGCGCGCAGGACGAGAGGCCCCTCCAGCTGAAGGCCACAAAAAAGGGCCCCGAAGGGCCCTTCAGCAGGTGCGGCCTGGGGGCTCAGCGAATGAACAACATCTCCTGGTAGGAGGGCAGGGGCCAGAGGTTGTCATCGACCAGGGCCTCAAGGCCATCAACCACTTCCCGCAGCTGATGCATCAGGGGCATCAGGGTGTCGGCGGAGTAGCGCATGTGGGCCATGGTGCCGTGGGGGGCCTGGCTGATGGCACTTTCGAGCGCACTGCTGAGTTCCATCAGCTTGGCGCTGAGGGATGCGACCTTGTTCTGGGTGTCCGGGGACACATGGAGGCCCACCGCGGTCTGCAGTTGCACGGAATGGGCCAGCTCACCCAGGTAGCGCATGGCGGCCGGGTAGATCTGGGTCTGGGCGATCTGCACGGCCAGCTTGGCCTCCACGTCGATGGCCAGCACGTACTGCTCGGCGTAGACCTCGAAGCGGCTCTCCAGCTCCAGGGGGGTGAGGACACCCTGCTGGGCGAACAGGTCGCGGACTTCAGGCCGCTGCAACACCGGCAGGGAATCGGCGGTGGTGGGCAGGTTCTCCAGGCCCCGCTCCTCCACGGCCATCCGGTGCCATTCGCTGGAGTAGCCGTCGCCGCCGAACACCACGTTGCCGTGGTCGGTCATGATCTGCTTGAGCACGGAGAAGGCGGCACCGGGGAGGCTTTCGCCCGCGGCCATCTTCTGCTCCAGCTGGTCGCTCACGTAGGCGAGCGAGTCGGCCAGAATCGTGTTCATCGTCACCAGGGGCCCAGCCACCGACTGGTTGGAGCCAACGGCACGGAACTCGAAGCGGTTGCCTGTGAAGGCGAAGGGGGAGGTGCGGTTGCGGTCGCCGGGGTCCTTGGGGAATTCCGGCAGGGTGTCGACGCCCAGCTGCATGACGCCGGCATGGGTGGAGCCCGTCACGTCGCCTTCCTTGATCTGGCGGAAGACATCTTCGAGCTGGCTGCCCAGGTAGACGGAGATGATCGCCGGAGGAGCCTCGTTGGCGCCGAGGCGGTGGTCGTTGCCAGCGGTGGCTACCACGGCCCGCATCAGGGGGCCGAACTTGTGCACGCCGCGGATGACGGCGCCGCAGAACAGCAGGAACTGCATGTTCTCGTGGGGGGTGCTGCCCGGATCCAGAAGGTTGCCCTGGGTGGGGTTGCCCACCGACCAGTTGACGTGCTTACCGGACCCGTTGATCCCCTCGAAGGGTTTCTCGTGCAGCAGGCAGTTCATGCCGTGGCGCCGCGCCGTGCTCTTGAGGATGGTCATCGTGAGCTGCTGGTGGTCGGTGGCCACGTTGGCCGCCTCGAAGAACGGGGCGATCTCGAACTGGCCAGGGGCGACTTCGTTGTGGCGGGTCTTGGCGGGGATGCCCAGCTTGTACATCTGGCGTTCCACGTCCTGCATGAACACCTGCACCCGCTGGGGGATGGCGCCGAAGTAGTGGTCGTCAAACTGCTGGCCCTTGGCGGAGGGCTTGCCGAACAGGGTGCGGCCGGCCAGCAGCAGGTCGGGACGCAGGGGCACGTAGGCGCTGTCGATCAGGAAGTATTCCTGCTCGGCGCCGCAGCTGGAGTTGACCGGGGCCACATCGGTTTCACCGAGCAGCCGCAGCAGGCGCTGGGCCTGCTTGTTCATCGCGGCGTTGGAGCGCAGCAGGGGGGTCTTCTTGTCGAGGGCTTCGCCAGTCCAGGAGATGAAGACGGTGGGGATGCAGAGGGTGAGACCGTTGGGGGTCTCCATCAGGAAGGCCGGGCTGGTGATGTCCCAGGCGGTGTAGCCGCGGGCCTCGAAGGTGGTGCGGATGCCGCCGCTCGGGAAGGAGGAGCCGTCGGGCTCGCCCTGCACCAGCACCTTGCCGGTGAATTCGGTGATCACCGAGCCATCGCCCTGTACCGAGATGAAACCGTCGTGCTTCTCGGCGGTGGCGTTGGTGAGTGGGTAGAAGACGTGGGCGTAGTACAGGGCGCCGCGGCCGGTGGCCCATTCCTTCATCGCCTGGGCCACCACGTTGGCCACCGAGACGTCAAGCTTGCCGCTCTCCCGGATCGTGCGCTGCACCGACTTGAAGATGTCCTTGGGCAGCGCCGCCTTCATCTTGGCCAGGCTGAACACGTCGCTGGCCCAGAGATCATCGAGGGATTCGATGGGAGGGGTCACCACCGGAACACGACTGTGAATCTCCTGCAGGGCGGCGAAGCGTTGGGGGCTGGGCATGGAAACAGCGTTGGTCGGCTGGAGGGTATCCAATCCTTGTGTCCTGCCCTATGGGTGGTGCCGTTGATACAGAACGGCAGGTTGCCCAGCGGGCCGGGCCGAACCCTCAGCTCAGGTACGAGCGGATCGCCGGCCGGCACCAGAACACCAGTGCCGCCAGGGTGAGGCCCCAGGCCAGGGGACCTGCCACGGCCAGCAGGAGGCGCTCTTCGCCCACCAGGGTCATCCGCACGATGCCGTAGGCCATCTCAATCGCCAGATCCAGCGACAGCGCCACGATTGCCAGCACCTGGCCCCACAGCCTCCACTTCAGCAACGCGACGCAAGCCACCACCCCCAGGGCCACCGCGGGCAGCACGGCGCTGGTGTAAACGACGACATTGGCCGTTCTCCAGATGCTGGTGAGCAGGATCGCCGCCAGGCCCAGCGGCAGGACCAGCAGGTTGGCCACCAGGCCGAGCCAGGCCAGGACCCGATAGCCCCGTGGTGGCTGGAGTTCCGCCAGGGCGGCCGGTGTCGTCAGGAGCGTCTGCATCCCTGTCATTGTCTCAGTAGCGGTCGGGGAGGGCGCCGTCCCGGTCGGATCGAAACACCAGGTCAAGGTCCGGCATCACCTGAGCCGCGATCGCCACCAGCGTCTCGAACAGTTGCTTGGTGTGGGGCGCGCCGGCCCCCATGGCTTCCCGACTCATCAGCACCAGTTCCAGCACAGGCCCATCCGCCTTGGCCTGCACGTCAGCGATCAGCTGCAGCCGCAGCATCTCGTGCTCCCCCCGGACCATGGCACTGAGGTGGGCGGGGGAGCGATGCTCCACGTCGGCGTGAAACCGCTGGATCAGGGGATCGAGGCGACCGATGAGTTCAGTTGGCGGCAGCGGCTGCCGGGGCCGGAAGAGGAGCAGAAAACGGGCCATGACGTCCGGCTGTTGTCCCCATCCTGAAGCCGGGACGAGGAAGTGCACCACCGTGCCAGCCAGCTCCGCTCAGCGCAGCTCGAACAGCAGCACATCTGCCCCATCGGCGCCGGCCTCGAAGCTGTCGGCTGGGGCCGCCGGAAAGCCGAGACCGTCGCCCCGCTGCAAAGGCTGCCCGAAGGCTGTCCCCTGGCCAGAGATCAGCTGCAACCAGCCAGAGGTCCCAGGGGCGATGGCCAGCGCCAGGCGCTCTCCTGCCGCAGGTTGTGCCCGCCAGAGGCGCACCGGCCGGTTGATGGCCAGGGCCCCCTGTCGTTCGTCCGGATCCAGCAGCGGCGTCCAGTCCGGGCCGAGCTCGAACGGCTCCTGGCGATAGGCGGGGGGGTGGCCCGCCCGATCCGGTTCGATCCAGATCTGCAGCAGCCGGCAGGGGCTTTCGCCCTGGTTCATCTCGCTGTGGACCACGCCGGTGCCGGCGCTCATCGCCTGAACCTCTCCGGCCCGCAGCACCTCGCTGTGGCCCATGGAGTCGTGGTGGTTGAGCTGGCCCTCCACCATCACCGTGATGATCTCCATGTCCCGGTGCGGATGCATGCCGAAGCCCCGGCCGGCGGCGATCGTGTCGTCGTTGATCACCCGCAGTGGCCCGAAACCCATCCAGGCCGGATCGTGGTGGTGGGAGAAGGAGAAGCTGTGCCAGCTGTCCAGCCAGTCGAGCTGGCTGTGGAACCGCTCCGAGGCAGATCGGAAGACAAGGGTCATGGGCTGGGGGGCCTGGGGTTGGGGGTCGTCAGGGTTGAATCGGTTCCATCCGCTGGAGGCGGTGCACGATGTCGTCGATGCTGCTGTCCTTCGCGGGGTTCTGGCGGCTGCTGGAGAGCTGGCGACCGACCACATGGGCCCCGAGGTGGGCCAGCTGGATGCGCAGCACGGCCAGCACCTCCACCCCGGGCCCGCCGGAATGGGTGGCGATCGCGATCGGCCGGCCGTTGAACAGGCTGCGGAACCCTTCCCCCTGGACCGAGAGCCAGGCGATGGCGCTGGTCAGCACCGGGGGCAGCGAGCCGTTGTACTCGGGGGCGCAGATCACCCAGCGAGGGGCGGCTGCGAGGGTCTGGCTGAGCGGGCCCACCTCGGCAGGAAGGCCGGCTTCGGCATGGGTGCGGGGGTTGTAAAGCGGCAGGGAGAGGTCCGTGAGGTCGAGCACGTCGGCCCCCATGCCGCGGGCGCGGGCCGCGGCGGCGAAGCGTTCAGAGAGGGCCAGGTTCTCACCGTTGCTGGCGCTCAGCACCAGAAGATCGGGGGCCATGTCAGGCGGGCTCCAGGAAGGGATAGTCGGTATAGCCGGCAGGACCGGCGGTGTAGTACGTGGCTGGGTCGGGATCCTGCAGGGGGGCGCCACGGCGGAACCGTTCGGGCAGGTCGGGGTTGGCCAGGAAAGCGTTGCCGAAGGCCACCGCATCGAGCTGGCCGGCGGCGATGGCGGCGTTGGCTTCCTCGGCGCTGTAGCCCATGTTCCCCACCAGCACCCCACTGAAGGCGGCCCGGATCGGGGTGAGCACGTCGCCGTGCTGCTGGCCGAGGAAGTCACTCCGCATCACGTGCAGATAGTCCAGCCCCGTTCCATTCAGCCGCTCCGCCAGCCAGCTGGACAGTCCGATGGGGTCGCTGTCGACCATCGCGTTGAAGCCGTTCAGCGGAGAGATCCGCAGGCCTACCAGGGGGCATTCGTTCTGCACGGCCTCCAGTACCTCCAGCAGCAGCCGGGCCCGGTTGGAGATCGGTCCCCCATAGGGACCACTGCGCCGGTTGCTGCCGTCCCGCAGGAACTGATCGAGCAGGTAGCCGTTGGCGCCATGGACTTCCACCCCGTCGAAGCCGGCGGCGGTGGCGTTGCGAGCGGCCTGCCGGAACCCGGCCACGATCGTCGGCAGTTCGTCATCGGCAAGCTCCCGGGGCTCGACGTAGGGCTGTTTCCCCTCGGGGGTGTGCACCTCGTCGCCGGTGATGGCGATCGGGCTCGGGGCCACCGGCTGACGGCCGTCGTTGAGCAGGGGGTGGCAGGCCCGACCGCCGTGCCAGATCTGCAGCACGATCCGTCCACCGGCGGCGTGGACCGCCTCAGTGGTGAGTCGCCAGCCCTCCACCTGGGCCGGCGAATGGATGCCGGGTTCATGCCAGAAGGCGGAGTTGCCCTCCATCACCATCGTGGCCTCGGCGATCAGCAGACCGGCGCTGGCCCGCTGCTGGTAATACGAGGCCATCAGTGGGCCCGGAACGTGGCCAGGTTCGGCGCGACCGCGGGTGAGGGGAGCCATCAGCACCCGGTTGGGCAGCTCCAGGCGACCCACCGTCAGGGGAGTGAACAGGTCGCTCATCGTGCGGAGACCGGCAAGGGAGAGTGGAAACAACCTGGACTGGTAGGGATCGTTAAGGTCATGGGAAGACTCTGGCGGACGCGCCCCTTGCCTGACAAGAACGCACCGACTGGTGCCTGGGTCACCCGCTGGTAACCCCCGTATCCGTGACCACGTTTCTCGACGACCTCGGCAGCAGCGGTGATCCCCAGGTCTGCCCGGCAGAACTGGCCCTGCGGGTCATGCGCGGACGCTGGAAGCTGATGATCGTGCGTGAGCTCAGCGGTGGTGTGCGCCGGTTCTCGTCGTTGCAGCGGTCGCTTCTGGGGGTGAGCCACAAGGTGCTGACGGCCCAGCTGCGGGAGCTGGAGGCCGATGCTGTGGTCTGGCGTCGGGTCTTCAGCGAAGTGCCGCCCCGGGTGGAGTACGGACTCACCGAGCGTGGTCAGGCACTGCTGCCCGTGCTGGAAGGTCTGCATGCCTGGGGAGCAGCAGCGCCTCCAGCGGGGGAAGCTGGGGAATGAGGCTGCGGCGGAACCAGCTCTCCGGCGCGATCCTCTGCAGGGCTCGCAGCAGCACCTGTGGCAGGGTGCGCAACTCGAAGGCGGCCCGCAGGGTGGGCCAAAGACCCTCGCGTCGGTAGAGCAAGGTCTCGAGCTGATCCCGCTGCAAGGGGGTGAGCGGTCCCCAGGTTCCGCCGATGGCAGCGGCGCGCTGGGCCACCGGCACGAACGGCAATGTTTGGCCTGGCAGAAGGCCCTCCACGCAGAGGGGGGCGGTGGCCTCCAGGGCGCGGGCAGCGTCTTTGCTCTCCAGGCTGAGTTCGGCGCCCGTGGCGCTGATCGCCTGCAGTCGTCCCGGTACCATCCCTCCCTCGTGGTGCAGCCGGACCGGCAGGGACAGGGCGAACCATGGCACCCCATCACTCCGGGGCCGATCCCAGCAGCTCCGGATCGCCAGCAGCAGCAGCAGAGCGTTGAGCAGGCTCCAGCCCAGCAGCACCCCGAGGGTGGCGACCGAGACCGGCAGCGCCGCCCCCTGGCCCGCCAGCAGCGGCTGCCGACCCGACGCCAGGTTGCCCAAGGCCAGAAGTTGCAGGCCGAGCAGCACCAGCAGCGGCAGTAACAGGCCCGCATCGGGGCCGGTGGCCCCCTGGCCGGTTACCGCCTTCGGGGTGACCCGGAACTGGCGCGGCCGCCCCAGGGCCGTGGACACCACGGCGGCGCAGATCGGCAGCAGGAAGATCCAGCGGTAGAGCTCCGGCAGGATCGCCGCCCGGGCGTGGCCACTCAGCCAGCGGGTGAACAGAAGTTGGCAGAGGAAGAACGGCAGGGCCACGCTGACCAGCGCCTCCCCGCCGATCAGGATCGGGGCAATGCCCAGCAGGCCCAGGCTGAGCGGTGTGCAGAGCAGCACCAACTGGGCCGGGAAACTGAACCAGTGCAGGATGCCCTCGCTGTAGGCCAGCCGTTGCAGTGGACTGAGCCCGGGGATCCGCAGCGGGTCGGCGCCCGTGCGCAGGGTCTGCAACGAACCGCTGCCCCAGCGGCAGCGTTGCCGGGCCATGGCCGCCGCCGTGAACGGGGCCAGGCCGGCGCTGAGCTTCTCCGAGAGGTAGTGGTTGCGGTAGCCCGCGGCCGTGATCCGGATACCGGTGGCGAGATCCTCCGAGGGGGTGGCCGTTTCGAAGCCCCCCACCCGCTCCAGGGCACTGCGCCGCATCACGAAGGAGGTGCCGGCGCAGACCACCGCATTGAGGTTCTGGCGGGTGGGCTGGATCCAGCGGTAGAAGCTCTCCTCATCCGGCAGCAGCCAACGCTCCAGCCGCAGGTTGCGCATCACCGGATCGGCATTCATGTAGCTCTGGGGGGTCTGCACGAACCCCACGGACGGATCTGTGAACAGGCCGACCGTGCGGCTCAGGAACGGCCGCAGGGGCACGACATCGGCATCGAACACCGCCACCAGATCGCCCTGGCAGTGGCGCAGTCCGTGGTTGAGGTTGCCGGCCTTGGCGTGGGCGTGGTCGACCCGGGCGAGGTAGCGGCAGCCGAGGCGGTCACTGAGCTCGGCCAGCTCCGGCCGCCCAGCGTCATCCAGCAGCCAGACTGTCAGCGCCGGGTAGTCCATCGCCAGGCAGCCCCGCAGGCAGCGTTCCACCAGTTCGGCCGGTTCCCCACAGCTGGGCACCAGCACATCGACCGCCGGGGCCGGCATCGGGATCGGGCCTGCGGCAGGCGCGGGCCGCTCGGGCAGGAGGGTGAACCAGAGCTGCAGGAAGAAGCCGGCCAGCAGCACCAGTTCGGCGGCCAGCGTCAGCAGGCTCAACGTGGTGGACAGAGAGGTGGCCAGGTTGAGACTTGCGCTGAGGCGCCAGCTCAGATAGCGGGCCCCCAGCAAGGTCAGCAGCAACACGGCCCAGGGCAAGCGCGTCATCAACCCTGTCCAATTGTTAAGCAAACCTAGGTGGTTTCCACGGGCCCCGGCCGCGGCCCCCCTCCACGCCAGCGGCGCCCATGAAAAAGCCCGGCTTCCAGGAGAGCCGGGCTTGGGGTGGAACGGGGATCGTTCCTGGCTTGTGTTGATGGGTCTGATGTCGGTGTGAGTTTGGACGATCAGAAGGGCTGACGATCAGGTCCTTGGGGACCGCTGATGGGTGATGACGAAACGGGGCCGAGGATGCCCACGCCGTCATAATCGCGCCATCGAAAAGAGGTCAGCTGAGATGGGGATCCGTGGGAGTCCCCGGGGGGTGGTTTTCGGAGTCGGAGTTGCGGGCGGTGGCACCTGGGGCCGAGGCATCCAGGAGCTGGTTTCCGTAGACCCGTGGGCACCTGAACGATGCATCGGGTGATCTGCAAGAGAACGGGAAACCGTTGGTGGGAACAAGACTGTTGGAGCAGGGACCTGCCGTCAACGAACTCCTGGCATCTGACCGGGTGGTGTCTCTTCCATCGCTGGAGCCTCCTGGTTGATGCAGTCACTCTCTCCCTTCTGGAGCGTCCTGGCTATAGGCAGTTCTGCTGATCTTCCCCTGGCCCGGAGATGACGGGCCAGGGGCGATCTCAGCCATCGCTGCGCTGGGCGATGAGGGCTTCGTAGGCCGTGCAGAACGCCTCGCCCAGGGCGTGCCGCAGCGGTCCGTCGTGGCGGAACGCCTCCAGGGCATCGGCCTGACAGGTGGGCAGGGAGGGCGCACCGTCCGGTGCCTGCACATAGGTGTTCAGGTCGCTGCGGGGACCAGGGTCGAGGCGGCGTTCGATGCCGTCGAGCCCCGCCGCCAGCACGGCGGCCTGGAGCAGATAGGGGTTGGCGGCGCCGTCACCGAGGCGCAGTTCAATCCGCTGGTCGTCGGGGATGCGCACCATGTGGGTGCGGTTGTTGCCGCCGTAACTGATCCAGGATGGCGACCAGGTGGCACCGGAGCTGGTGACGGAGCGGGCCAGGCGCCGGTAGCTGCCGGCCACCGGATTGGTGAGGGCGCACAGGGCCGGGGCGTGGGCCAGCAGGCCGGCGAGAAACTGATAGGCGAGTTCCGACAGGCCCTTCTCCCCCGCCGGGTCGTGGAAAACGTTGTGCCCAGCTTCATCCCAGAGGGAGGCGTGCAGGTGTGCGCCGTTGCCGGTGAGGGCCGGGATCGGCTTGGGCTGGAAGCTCACCCGCACGCCATGGCGTTCAGCAAGGGCGGCCGCCATGACCCGGAAGAAGGCATGGCGGTCGGCGGTCAGCAGGGATTCGGCATAGGTCCAGTTGAGCTCGAACTGGCCGTTGGCGTCCTCGTGGTCGGCCTGGTACGGCCCCCAGCCGAGGTTCTCCATGCCCTCGAGCAGTTCACTGATCAGGGGGTAGTGCCGCATCAAGGCCAGCTGGTCGTAGCAGGGCTTTGACTGCCGATCGAGTCCATCGGCGATGGCCTCCCGCTCAGGGTCCATCAGGAAGAACTCCGCCTCCACGCCACTGCGGAACTGCAGGCCCAGGGCGGCCGCCCGGGCGATCTGCCGTTGCAGAACACGGCGGGGGGACTGCTCCAGCGCCACGCCCTCCACCTGCAGATCGGTGGCCACCCAGGCCACCTCCTTCTGCCAGGGCAGCACCATCAGGCTGGTGGGATCGGGGATCGCCAGCACGTCCGGGTCGGCCGGCGTCATGTCGAGCCAGGCGGCGAAACCGGCGAAGCCGGCCCCGGAACGGGCCAGTTCGGCGGCCGCGGCGGCTGGAACAAGCTTGGCCCGCTGCACCCCGAACAGATCGCAGAACGAGAACAGGAAGTGCCGGATGCCATGGGTGGCGGCGAAGCGGGCCAGGTCGGTCATCGGTTGGTGGTGAGGGGATGGGGGACGGGGCCTTGGCCACGTCAGCCGGCGCAGAGCCGGTCCACGGCGGCCCGCAGCTGGCGCTGCTCGGCCGGGGCGTCCCTTGGATTGCCGGCCCTGTGCCCCTGGTCGGACTCCAGGACCTCGAAGTGGGCACCGCTGATCAGGGCGGCCTCGGCTCCGCAGTCCTCGGGGGTGAAGTAGAGGTCGTGGCGACCGGCGATCACGGTGGTGCGGGCCTCGATCCGGCCCAGGGCTGCGGCCAGATCGGCCTCGGCGTCCCCCGTGGCGACCCCCGCGGCGGCGGCCACGTCGTTCGCCAGCCAGACATCCAGCATCGCCAGCAGGTCGTGGGGGTCGTGGCGGCGGTAGGCCGGCAGCCAGGCCTCCTCCACGTAGGCCTCGACGCTGGTGTAACCCAGCTGCTGATAGGCACCGCGGCGGTAGAAGGGCTGGCTCGCGGCCCAGCTGGCGTAGATGAAGGCAAAGGTGCGCAACCCCTGCTCCGGCGCACCCCGGAAGCGGTGTCCATCCCAGCTGGAATCGGCGGTGAGGGCCTGGCGCAGGCTGAGCAGGAACACCCGGTTG
Source organism: Synechococcus sp. CCY 0621 (assembly GCF_019038465.1). Taxonomy (GTDB): domain Bacteria; phylum Cyanobacteriota; class Cyanobacteriia; order PCC-6307; family Cyanobiaceae; genus Cyanobium. The sequence continues at coordinate 34,841 of NZ_JAFKRH010000005.1, forward strand.
TGGTCTGTGGTGCGCGCCGTGCCACACACACAGCACATCCGCTGGGTTCGCTCCGGCTCCAGCACCCCCCAGTGGTAGGCCTGCTGGGCCCCCATCGACCAGCCGTAGATCAGGGCCGGCGAGGTCACCGCGAACACCTCCTCCAAGAGCCGTCGCTGGGCGGCCACGTTGTCGCGGTGATCCACGGTCCAGCGGCCGCTGGCCAGCCCTGGATCACCGCTGCTCGGGCTGCTGGAGCGACCATTGCCGAACTGGCTCACCAGCACCACGCACCAGCGCTCCGGATCGAGGATCGGGCCCACCACCCAGTCGATGTCCTCCGGCCAGGCGCCATAGGAGCTGGGGTAAAGCACCAGGTTGGAGCGGTCATCGGCCAGGGTTCCGTAGACCCGGTAGTCGAGCCAGGCGGCGGGAAGTGTCCCCCCTGCGGCGAGGGGAAAATCCCCGAGCGCGAAGCGGCGCGGGGACGCGGGGGTGGGTGGCAAGGGATCGGGACTCAGGGGAGGGCGAGCAGGGAGGGGTCCTGCAGGAAGCTGCGGTGCACCGCCAGGTAGCCATGGCCCGTGTGCACCAGATGGGGGGCCAGATGGCCGTGGGCCTCGGCCAGGGCGTGAAAGGGCAGCGAGGGGTAGAGGTGATGCTCGACGTGGAACGGCATCTCCCACATCAGCCAGCGCAGGGGCCCCAGGGTGCTGGTGGTGCGGGTGTTGCTGAGGCCGTCGGTGTCCGTGCTGCAGCCGCCGTGTTCGGCCATCAGCACGAAGCGCAGCAACGGCTGGCCAACAGCGAGGGGCAGCAGCCAGAACCAGAACAGGGCGCCGTTGGCCTGCCACAGGGAGGCCACCAGCAGCACGGCGTAGACGCCGAATTGGAGCCGGATCGATCGGGTGACCGCCGCCACGGCCTCGGCGGGGATGTAGGGCCTGCCGCCGAAGTCACCAAACAGGCCGGCGGTGTGGCCCCGGACCTTGCCGATCAACCAGGGCAGGCCGCTCAGCTCGAGCAGGTAGCCGGCCAGGGTGCTGGCGGGCGCTTGCTCAAGTTCGGGATCGAGGCCCGGCTGGTGGGTGAAGCGATGGTGCCACTGGTGGTAGCGGCGGTAGTAATCAGCGTTGTAGAAGCTCAGCACTCCGGCCCACCAGGCCACGGTGTCGTTGGCGCCCTTGCTGGCAAAGGCAGTGCGGTGACCGCACTCGTGCATGGCGCAGAAGCCGAAGGCCAGGCCCCAGCCCAGCAGCAGCAGGCCCACCAGCCGCAGGGCCCAGAGGGCAGTGGTGGGAAGGGCCGGCGGCATGGGCCATCCCCACAGCAGAGCCCCCAGCCCCAGCACCGAGAGGTGGAAGGCCAGGCGGCGCCAGCCGGGCCCGTCCCGTCGCTCGTTGAGGCGCTGCAGCAGCGGACCGGACAGCAGCGGAACAGCGGCGCCCGGGCCGGCCGCCGGTGGCGCGGAGGGTGGGGAGGCGGTCAAGAAGGTCGCCGTTGGTCGGCGGAGGGAGACGTCGTCAACCCACTGTCCCGCTCGGAGTCCGCCGGACACCGTTCGTCACGAACACTTGCACCGGGTGTGGCTCCCGGTGGGGATGGTGACCCGCCGGGGGCCTGCGGCAGGGAAGAGTGGGATCTGTGTCGTGACGCTCCGGTGCCTTCCCTGCTGTTCTTCTCCCTCTGGGGCTTTGAGGGGCCCCTCACCACGGCCCTGGAGACGGCCGAGCGGGGAGGCTTCGACGGGCTGGAGCTGAACATCCAGCATCCGTCCCTGGTCGGCGACCCGGACGGACCCGCCCGCCTGCAGGAGGCCGGCAGACCCCTGGTGCTGGAGGTGGTCACCGGCGGCGGTTACGTGCCGGAGTTGGCCGTGACGCCGGTGCAGCATCTGGCGGAACTGGGCGGCCAACTGAGCCGATGCGCCGAGCTCCGTCCCCACCGGGTGACCGTGCTCACCGGCAGCGACGCCTGGCCCCTGGAGCGGCAACGGTCCTTCCTGGCCGAGGCCCAGGCGCTGGCCGCCGCCAGCGGCCTGCCGGTGAGCTTCGAAACCCACCGGTCCCGCTGCCTGGGGATGCCCTGGACGATCGCGCTGCTGCTGCAGGCCGTGCCGGGGCTGCGGCTGACGGCCGACCTGAGCCACTGGTGCGTCGTGGCCGAACGGCTGATGACCCCGGATCTGGAGCCGGTGCAGGCGATGGCCGACCGGGTCGACCACATCCATGCCCGGGTGGGCCATGCCCAGGGTCCCCAGGTGTCCCATCCCTTCGCCCCCGAGCACGAGGAGGCCCTGGCGGCCCATCGGGCCTGCTGGCAGCTGTTCAGCGCCCGGGCGCTGGAGCGCGGGGCGCCGCCGCCCAGCTTCACACCCGAATTCGGACCGGATGGCTACATGCCCACCCTGCCGTTCACCGATCAGCCGGTGGCCGATCTGCTGACGATCAACACGGCGATGGCGGAGTGGTTGCGCAGCCAGCCTTTAGCTGGAAACAGCGATAAGCTGTGTTCATCGTGAACAGAGTTACGTCGTGATGAACGTGATCGACGCCCCGACCGCCACACCGTCGGCCAACCCTTCCAGCGGAGGGTCCGATCTTCGCCAGGCTGCCCTGGTTGCTTCCCTGCGCGCCCGCTACGCCATCGCCGAGCAGCGCCAGGACGCGGACGCCAAGCGGGCCCTGTTCAAGGAGGCCGCCTACCTCGGCATCCGCCCCGACGCGTACCAGGGCTCCAGCAGCGCCGCGTAGATCGCCTGCTGGTGCAGGATCCGGGCCTCCAGCCGGTGCGGCGGCCCGGTGCGGAACCCCTCCCCGTACCCCCGCTGGGCGGATTCCACCAGCGCGCGGTCTTCGGCGAGGAACTGCACCATCTCCGCCATCAGGGCCTGCCCTTCCCCCAGGCGCTCCTGCGGGCCCAGCAACCACACCTGCATGGTGCAGCTGTCCAGATGGTTGGGCAGAAACTGGATCAGGGCCAGGCGTCCGTCGGGCCACAGCAGCAGGTGGTTCCAGGGCGGCAGACCGAAGGTGAGGAATTCGGCGTCCCCTTGCAGCCAGGGAGTGGCCAGCACGTTGGCCCAGGTACCGAAGCGATGGCTGTAGTGGCGTACCGGCCCCTGCATCCGGTGCAGGGTGGTGGGATGGGCGATGGCGACGTGGTAATCGTCGAGGGTGTTGTCGTGGGCGATTTTCCAGTTGCAGGCCAGGGTTCGCCTGTGGAAGGCCAGGGACACCAAAGGCCTGGCCAGGGCAATGGCGGCTTCCTGCAGCGGCAGATCGAGCTGGTCGTCGAGGGGGATCGGATCGGCACCGAGGGCCACCCAGATCAGGGAGGCCCGCACCTGGCAGGCGAGGGCCTCCAGCGGCCAGGCTTCGCGATCAAACGGTTCGACGAACTCCGCTTCGCGAGCGGCCGCCAGCAGCGTTCCGCCCAGGTCGTAGGTCCAGCCGTGGTACGGGCACACCAATCTGCGGCAGGCCACGGCCCCCTCGGCCGGCACCCGGAAGGCCACGGCCCGGTGGGGGCAACGGTTGCGGAAGGCCCGAACGACGCCATCGCTGCCGTGGCAGAGCAGCACCGGCAGGCCCAGCAGCTCCACCGCCCGGACATGGCCCGGGGGGAGCTCGGCGGCGGCGGCGACGGGATGCCAGAAACGCGATGCATAGTGCTCACTCTCGAGGGCGGCGACGGCCTCGGAGCGGTAGAGCTCCGGAGGCAGGAAAGCGGCTGTGGCGGCGGACGGCATAGCAGGGTGCTCAGAGCAGGGAGCCATCCAGGCTGCGCAGGCGGCCCGCCAGTTCCTCGCGCAGTTCCAGGAAGGGTTGGGACACCCGCAGGTGGCGCAGATCGGAGCGATCCAGCTGCACGGCCACGGTGTGAACGATCCTGCCGGGCCGCGGCGCCATGATGTGGACCGTGCCGGCGAGGAGCAGGGCTTCCTCGATGTCGTGGGTGATCAGCAGGGCCGTGAGCCCCGTGGTCTTCCAGAGGTCGTGGAGGAACTCCTGCATGGACTCCCTGATCTGCAGATCCAGGGCCCCGAAGGGCTCATCCAGCAGCAGCACCTTCGGCTCGGTGGCCAGGGCCCGGGCGATCGCCACCCGCTGCTGCATGCCCCCGGAGAGTTCCCGCGGCAGCAGCCGGGCCGCGTCCGCCAGGCCGACGACGTCGAGGAAGTAGGCGGTCCGCTCACGGATCTCTGCCTTGCCCCTGCCCTGGAGCGACAGGCCGAAGGCGACGTTCTGGGCCGCCGTGAGCCAGGGGTAGAGGCTGTACTTCTGGAACACCATGCCCCGGTCGGAGCCGGGGCGCCGGACCTGCTCACCATCCAGGTGGATGGTGCCCTCACTGGGCCGCTCCAGACCGGCGATCAGCCGCATCACGGTGGATTTGCCTGACCCTGAGCTTCCCACCAGGGCCATGAACTGCCCGGACACCAGCTCGAAGCTGATGTCCTCGAGGACGAGCTTGCGATCACGCCCCTCACCGAAGCTCTTGGAGACGTTGGAAACCTGGAGATGCATGGGGTTCAGTTGGCCCAGGAACAGGCCCGACGCATCAGGAATCGGAAGCCGAGATCGATGATCAGGCCGATCAGGCCGATCACGATCAGGCCGACGAAAATCTCATCGGTGCGCAGGAATCTCTGGGCCAGGCTGATGCGTTTGCCCAGGCCTTCGTTGGCCGCCACCAGTTCGGCAACGATCACGAGATTCCAGGCCGACGCCATGTTGATCCGGTAGGTGTCGAGCACCTGGGGAGCAATGAAGGGGGCCACCACCCTGGTGAGGATCGGCACACCCCGACCCCCCAGGGTGAGGGCTGTTTCCACCAGTTCGGAGGGAACGAACTTCACCGCATCCATGATCATCAGGGTGTTGAAGAAAAAGGTGCCGATGAAGATGAGCATCACCTTCGGCAGCTCTTCCAGACCGAAATAGATGATCAGCAGGGGAATGAAGGCCGGCGCCGGCATGTACCGGATCAACCCCATCAGCGGCTCGAGGAGATGGCAGATGGTTCGGTTCGTGCCCATGGCGATGCCGATCGGCAAGGCCAGCCCGGCGGAGATCACGAATCCCAGGAAGACCCTCTGGATGCTGGCGATGGCGTCCTTGACCAGAATCCCCTGCTGGAACTGATCGCTGCCCGCCTGCCACACCGCCCCGGGTCCGGGCAGGAAGAGCTTGTCGACCATGCCGCTGGAGGTGGCCAGAAACCACACGACAAAGACCGTGAGGATGCCGAGCACCCCCAGGACCCAGGGGTGATGGAAGAAGCGGCGCAGGGCAGGAGACCGGACCATGGCGGTCAAGGGGCGTTATCGACGAACTGGGAATTCAGCAGGTTGGTCAGGTCAGGCTTGCTCTTGGCCAGGCCTGTTTCCACCAGGAAGACGCTGATCTGCTCGGCGGCATAGGGCAGCGAGAGCATCGTGGTGCCCTGTTTGAAGTTGCTGCGGTTTTCCGCCAGGGTCTGGATGGTGGTGCCGGCGTTGTACGCCTTGAACTCCGCCTCGCTGACACCGGAGCGCTCCACCAGGATCGGCAGGGTGCCGCCGGGATCCTCCTCGATGGTCTTGAGGGTGGCGAACCAGGCGTTGACGATCTTCTGGACCTTCTCAGGATTCTTGGCGACGAAGTCGGTGCGGCAGACGAGCAGATCGCTGATCGCCCCCGGATGGTCCTTGGAGGTGGCCAGGGCCCGGCTGCCGGGACGCTTCAGGGCCTGGGTGGTGAAGGGCGCATAGACGCCCGCCGCATCCACCTTGCCGGCGGCGAAGGCCGCAGCAGCGGCGCCGGTTTCCAGGGGGACGAAGGTGATGTCCTTGGCGGAGAGCCCCGCCTCCTTGAGCACCTTCAGCAGCAGGAAGTGGTCGACCGTACCTTCCTCGGCGGCCACCTTCTTACCCTTCAGACCAGGGATGGAGGTGATTTCCACTGCGGCGATGATCTGGTCGTTGCCCGTGGAGAAATCGTTCTGCAGCACCACCTGCAGATCCGCACCGCCAGCCACGGAACTGATGGTGTCGTTGAGGGTCTGGCTGTTGCAGTCAAGCTGGCCGGCGTTGAGGGCATTGATGGAGTCGAGGTAGCCGTCGAACCACTGCATCGAGGCCGCCACACCCTGCGCCTTGAACAGGTCCTTGACCTCAGTGACTTTCCATGGGAACCAGCCTGGCCAGGCGCTGTAGCCGATCTTCACGGGTGCCTCCCGGCTCGCAGGTTGCTGGCAACCGGCCAGCAACCCTCCCCCGAGGGTGGCCATCAGGATGAGGGAAATCGCCCGGCGTTGACGACGAAGGAAGGAGGGTTTCAACATCAGGAGATTCGGGGAAAGGGTGGCGTCTGTAGATGGGGATCAGAGCTGATTTCGGCGTTTTGGACGATCACTTCGAGCGATGGCGTTCGCGGTGTCGGTGATGGTTGAAGCGCCTTTGCTGAGGGCGTCAGAAGAACTCCAGATAACGCTGCTGCTCCCATTCGGAAACCGCAGAGTGGTAAGACTCCCACTCTTCTCTTTTGTAGGTGATAAATGCCTTGAACATGGCATCACCGAATACGCTTTTGGCAAGTGGATCCTGGGAGAAAGCATCGACGGCTTCGCCGAGGGTTCTCGGCAGCATCGTCAGGCCCCGTTCAGCCCGTTCTGCTGCGCTGAGTGTGTAGGCATTGACCAGATTGGGCGCACCCGGATCGAGTTCTTCGCGGATTCCTTCCAGCCCGGCCGCGAGCATCAGGGCGGCGCCAAGATAGGGGTTGCAGGAGATGTCGGCGGCCCGGCACTCCACCCGTCCTCCCGGTGAGGGAATGCGCAGCATATTGGTGCGATTATTGTTGCCGTAGCACACGAAAACCGGAGCCCACGTGAATCCTGACATGCTCCCCTGCGCCACCAATCGCTTGTAACTGTTCACCGTCGGAGCGATCACCGCGCAGATGGCGGGTGCGTGGCGGAGAACGCCGGCGATGAAGTGCTCGGCCAGCCGGGTGACCTTCCCCGGGGTGGCTTCGGGGGTGGCAAACAGGTTGGCGCCCGTCTGTCCATCGGCCAGGGACATGTTGAAGTGGGCGCCGCTGCCGGTGCGGTCACCGAAGGGCTTGGGCATGAAGGTGGCCAGCAGGCCATGCCGATGGGCGATCTCCTTGGCCATCAGCTTGAAGAAGGTGAGCCGGTCGGCCATCGTGAGGACATCGGCGTAGTCGAAGTCGGTCTCGAACTGGCCGGGGCCGTCCTCGTGGTCGAAGGAATAGACCCCCCACCCCAAGCCGTTCATCGCCTGCACCAGCTCGTCCAGCCAGGGCAGGTTGTCGAGCAGGCCGCGCACGTCGTAGGCGGGTTTGTCGAGGGTGTCGCGGTCACTGAAGGGAACCCAGCCGCCCGTCGCCCCCTTCTTCAGCACGAAGAACTCGGTCTCAATGCCGAGGTTGAAGCGGAAACCCATGGCGGCGGCCTCCTGGCGCACCCGGCCAAGGATGTGGCGGCTGCAGGCGTCGAAGGGGCGGCCGTGCAGATGCAGATCACTGGCGAACCAGGCCACCTCCGGGTGCCAGGGGAGCACGGTGACGCTGGCGGGATCGGGAACCGCGGCCACCTCGTCGTCGCTCACCTCCTGGGGAACGCCGTCGAGGGCCGCCCCTGTGAACAGTTCGGAGCCGGCCATCATCTGGCCGAGGTGCTCAAGGGGCACGGCCTTGGCCTTGCTCACCCCGTGCAGGTCCACGAAGCTGGCCAGGGCGTAGCGGACGCCCTTCGCGCGCAGGTCGGCCTGCAGGGCCGTGGTGGAATCGGAGGAGGGATGCTGGTGACTCATCAGGCGTGCAGCAGGGCGGGGGAGGTCTGAACGGCCTGGCGCTGGGCGTCGAGCCAGGCGTGCCAGGCCTCGAAGCCCTCTCCGCTGGTGGCGGAGAGGCGGAACACGGCGCAGCGGGGATTCACCTGGCGGATGTGGGCTTCGATCCGCTCCACATCCACCGGCAGGTGGGGCAGGAGGTCCACCTTGGTGATCAGCACGCAGTCGGCTTCCCGGAACATCACCGGGTACTTGAGCGGCTTGTCGTCGCCCTCGGTGACGCTGAGGAGCGCCACCTTGCGGTGCTCACCGATGGCGAACTCGGCGGGGCAGACCAGGTTGCCCACGTTCTCCACCCAGAGGATGTCCAGGGCGGCGGGATCGAGGCGCTGGCGGAGCAGCTTCAGGCCGCCGCTGACCATGGCGGCATCCAGGTGGCAGGCACGGCCGGTGGTGATCGGCACCACCGGAATCCCCACGGCCTCCAGCCGCTCGGCGTCGAGCAGGGTGGTCATGTCGCCTTCCAGCACAGCCATGGCCCAGCGGCCTGAGAGGGCGGCCAGGCTGCGCTCCAGCAGGGAGGTCTTGCCGGCGCCGGGGCTGCTCATCACGTTGAGACAGAGCAGGTTCCAGGCGTCGAAGTGCTCGCGGTTGTGCTCGGCCCGTTGCTGGTTGGCCGCCAGCAGGTTGAGGCCGAGGGTGTCTTCGAGGGGCATGTGCATGGCGGATCAGCAGGCGGGGGTGAAGCAGGGTGCGGTGGGCTGTGTGGTGGCGGTCTCGAAGCCGTAGGCGACGGAGCGGATCCGCAGTTCGCGGCCGCTGACGATCTCCTCCATCGGGTGCTGGCAGCAGGGGGAGCGGAAACCGTTGGCTGGATCGGGGCTGTAGGTGGCCTGGCAGCGGACGCAGCGACCCACCAGGAGCACCGACTCGATCACCAGCTCGGCGCCGTCGAGCCAGCTGCCCTTGACGGCATCGGCCCAGGTGACCACCAGCTGGTCGGGTTCGACGCAGGTGAAGGTGCCCACCTCAAGGTGGACCCGATCCACCGCCGGCACCCGGGGAGCGTGCTGCTGCTTCCACTCGTTCATGGACAGCAGCAGGCAGCGGGTCATGTCGACTTCATGCATGCCCTATCTCCAGGCGCGGTCGACCTGCATGTTGCAGTCCCTGGAAAGCCAGGCGGGGGCTGACTTGCGGGGCAGCTGGCCGCTCACCACGAGGTGGGCCATGGTGTCGCAGATGACCCGGGTGGCCATCAGGGAGGTCATGTCGCTGACGTCGTAGGGGGGGGAGACCTCGACCACCTCAAGGCCGCAGACCGGCACGTTGCGCACGATCAGCTCCAGCAGCTTCAGGGCTTCACGCGGCAGCAGTCCCCCCGGCTCGGGCCAGCCGGTGCCCGGCACGAAGCCGGCATCGATGCAGTCGATGTCGAAGGAGATGTAGACGCAGTCGGTGCCGTCGGTGGCCCGTTCAATGGCGTACCTGGCCGCCGCTTCCAGGCCCATGTCGCAGATGTCGGTGACGGTGAGCACGTTGGTGCCCCGCTCGCGGCAGACCTTCACCCCTTCGCGCGGCACCTGCCAGCCGCCGATGCCCAGCTGCACCAGGTTCTCCGCCGGGGCGTTGGCCATGTTGGTCGCATGGAACCACGGGGTGGTGTGCATGCGTTCGTCGAGGTCGGTCTCCTGGGTGTCGACGTGGCGATCGAAGTGGATGATGCCCACCTTCTTGTCGCCGAGGTGGCGGCAGACGCCCCGGACGGTGGGGAAGCCGATCGAGTGGTCGCCGCCCAGGATGATCGGGAAGGCGCCGCTGGCGAACACGTGGGCGATGCCCTTGGAGATCTGGTCGAAGCTCTTCTCGTTGTTGGCGGGGATGGTGAAGATGTCACCCACGTCGCAGAGGGTGATCTGCTCGCGCAGGTCGACCCCCATTTCGTAGTTGTACGGGGTGTACAGGGCTGAAATGCGCCGGATGCCCTGGGGGCCGAAGCGGGTGCCGGGGCGGTAGGTGGTGCCGCTGTCGTGGGGCACGCCCACCACAGCCACGTCAAACTCCCCGACCCGGTTCACATCCTCCAGGTAAGGGGCCTTCATGAAGGTGTTGATGCCCGCGTAGTGGGGCAGTTCACCGCGGGAGAAGGTGGAGATGCGCCGATCGACGATGCTGCTGGCCGCCTCCAGGCCGTAGCGAAGTCCCTGGTCAACCTCCTGTTGCCAGCCCGTCAGGGGCAGGGCGGCTTCTTTCTCCAGGGCCCGGGCCCCTTCGCTGCCGGCAGGGTGACCACCCCGCGCAAAAGCATCGGCCGCATCAGCTGCGCTGCCGCTGGACGGTTCATTCATTCAGACCTCTGGGCACGGTGGGAATGGGGCGGTCTCCCGGGCTTTTGTCCCTCCGTGCCACTCGCTGTTTTGGGGGCGTGGGCCACACACAACAGTGAATGTGCTTCTCTCGGACCAGGCATCCATTCCACTGGTGGCAGAGCCAGCTGTGGGGGATCGGAACCCTAGAAGCAACTTCCGCTCAGGCATGGTGAAGGTCCATGGGGCTGACCGTTGTGACGGTTGCTACAGGAACTCCCTGGTCGGCTCAGGTGGGGCAGGGGAGACCCGCCGCCTTGCGGTTGGTTTCGCGGCGCAGCAACAAAAAGAGGTAGTCCGGGTCCTTGTACTGGCTCGGCAGGCACTGGTGCAGCTGCTCAAGGCGGTGCCAGCAGACCGTTCGCTGGATCTTCTTCAGGGTTCGTCCTTCCCGGACCAACAGACGCAGGGCCTTGCAATACATCGAATAGTTGGCCTCCAGTTCACCGATGGTGACTTTCGGGATCGTGGCCTTCGGCAGGGACGCTGGAAGCGATCGGGTGCTCATCGGCCATCCTTCGGGGCAGGCCCCGCAGAGATCCTTCCACTGTCGTCCATGGCCGGCCATCGCGCGCCCCCCAAACGGGGACATTGCCGCTGGACGCACCGCCCGGGGCTGCTGCTGCCGGCGGTGCCGATGGGGGCCGGCCATGGGGGTTCGCTGACCCGAACGCGGCGATGGTGCTGCACCCCTTCCGATTCGGTTAAGGTTTTGGCAACAGATCGACACCAGCCATGAACGCTGACCATCCCGTTCTGAATGCGCTGCTGGCGCAGCTCCGCTCCCTCAACGAGCAGTACAGCCGTCTGCCCAACGAAATCAACCGGTACCGCGTTGTCCGCCAGGAGCAGCTGATCTCCCAGTGGGCCCCAGGCTTCAGCCTTGCTGTCTGAGCCGCCCTGCGCCTCAAGCCTTGCATTGATTAACTTTCCATAAGATATCGATACCTCTCCGGTGAGGCCATGAACAAAAATCATCCCGTCTACCACTCGCTCGTCTCCAGGCTGGAGAGCCTCAAGGATCAGTACCGGCGCAATCCCTGCGAGACAAGCCGCTATCGGCTGGTACGACAGGAGCAGTTGATTGCCCAGTGGGTCCAGGGCTCCGATTTTCCCGCCTGAGGCTGTCTCAGCGACGTTGCCTGTTTGTCGCGGGGTGACCATTGTTGCCGTCTCCCCGCCGTGGATCGGCTATTCCGTCAACAGCTCACCTTCCGCAGTCGCATGGGTAAGAAAGACAAAAGTGGTGCCAAGGTCAAGGCCGAAAAGCCCAAAGCGCTGAGCGGCAAGGGCAAGTCCGAAAAAAAATCCGGCAATGCGCACCGATCCGGCGGGATCAGTGAGGCGGATCTCTACCACCCCTCTCCCTTTTTCGACGACCTCGCCAACCATCCAGAAGGCCGTCACAGCAAGCTGGACCGGAAGTTCTACGAGAAGGAACTGGCCCGGCTGCAGGTGGAGCTCGTCAAGATGCAGTACTGGGTGAAGCATGTGGGCTACCGCATGATCCTGCTGTTCGAAGGCCGTGACGCCGCCGGCAAGGGCGGCACCATCAAGCGGATCACCGAGCCCCTGAACCCCCGCGGCTGCAACGTGGTGGCCCTTGGCACCCCCTCCGACCAGCAGAAGTCGCAGTGGTACTTCCAGCGCTATGTCGAGAACTTCCCTTCAGCCGGGGAGATCGTGCTCTTCGACCGCAGCTGGTACAACCGGGCCGGCGTTGAGAAGGTGATGGGCTTCTGCGCGCCGGAGCAGGTGGATGAGTTCATGCTGTCCTGCCCGGAATTCGAGCGCATGCTCGTGCGCAGCGGCATCACCCTGATCAAGTACTGGTTCTCCGTCAGCGACGATGAGCAGGAGATCCGTTTTCGCTCCCGTCTCGAGGATCCGGCCCGGCGCTGGAAGCTCAGCCCGATGGACCTGGAATCCCGCGATCGCTGGGTGGAGTTCTCCCGGGCCAAGGATGAAATGTTTGCCCACACCAACATCCCGGAGGCTCCCTGGTTCACGGTGGAGGCCAACGACAAGCGCCGGGCCAGGCTCAACTGCATCCGCCATCTGCTGAGCAAGGTCCCCTACGAGGACATGACCCCGGCCGCCATCGAATTGCCCCCCCGCAAGAGCGGCGGCGACTACCAGCGGCCCCCGATGAACGAGCAGTTCTTCGTTCCTAACGCCTACCCCTGAAGCTGCTGGCCAAGCCGCCAGCGGCCCCCCAGCAGCTCCAGCCAGATCAGCACCACCAGCCAGTGGATCAGCACCGGCGGCCAGATCGAGCCGGTAGCGAGGTACGCGATCACGCAGACCACCCCCAGCAGACTGGCCAGGAGCAGGAACCGGCCGTCATCGAACAGGTGCCGTCCCTGGGGATACCAGAGCCTGCCGGCCAGAGGATGCCAGGCTACGAACAACCCCACACTCAGAGCCCCCCAGGCGAGGCTGTCCCAGACGCCCAGACCTTCGAGCGGGTGGGGCATCAGGGCCGCGCGGAACAGGGTTTCTTCGATCAGGGACGGGGTCAGCAGCAGCACGATCGCCTGACGCACCACCACCATGGGCCGCAGCCTCGCTCGCTGCGCCGGCAGGAATCCCGTGCCACGCCCCAGGGCGAGGGCCACGGTGGCGTAGCCCCCCAGCAGCAGGGCGCCCAGGGCCAGCCCGCGAACCGTGAGGGGGGCGAAGTACGCGTCCATCAGGCGGGGCAGGACCACCCCCACCACAGGCAGCTGGCCCAGCAACTGGGTTGGAGCCAGGGGGGCCAGGCGCTCGTCGGCCCCGGGTAGTTGGTTGGTGCGCACCAGACGCAGGCGGTCGCCATGGCGCAGGAACACCCCGGCCATCTCATCGTGGGCCCGGCGGGGCAGCATGGAGCGCCAGCTGAGCACCCCGTCCCACAGGCTGCGGCTGGCCTTGAACCGGTCCGGGCCATCGCCCGGGGTGTCCATGAGCGAGGCGTTGTGGCGCCAGTCTTCGCGCACCATGCCGAAGGGGGTCAGCAGGGCATCGAGGGCCTGGGCCAGCGACGCCAGACGGGGTAGTTCACGGCCGTCCAGCGCCCGGCGTCGGCGACGCAGCTGGTCGATGGCGATCCAGAGGGCCTGGCTGGAATCCTGCACGCAGGAGATGGCCGGACTGACCAGGGATACACCGCTGCCGTCGCCGCTGCGGTAGCGGGCCATCAGCACCTCCGCCTGGATCGCCAGTTCCTCCAGCAGCCGGGGCTCGGTGCGTACCAGCACATCGGAGATCGGACGGGTGCCCAGCCAGCCCCGCTGCAGGTTGCCGGTGTAGGCACTCCAGTCCTGGCTGCCGGAGACGATGCCGTTGGGGTTGTTGGCGTAGATCTGGTGGTAACGCAGCTCGAAACGGGGCTGGCCCGTGAAGGGATCGACCACCACCCGGGCGGCGCCAAAGGCGAAATGGCCCGTGACCGTGAAGCCGCTGATCGGCTCGCCCTCGGGGCCACCGATGCCGCCGAAGCTGTGGATCACCAGGGAGCGGTCGCCGGGCTGCCACGGTGTTTGGTCACCGCCAGGGAGCAGGTCGACCCGGTTGGCGCGGCCGCGGCGGGTCTGGTCGTCGCTCCAGTTGACCCGGTTGATGTGGTTCAGCCCGGCGGTGGTGCCCCGCAGGAGCTGGTCGCTCGCCAGGGAGGTGAGCCGGCGGGGCTCGAGGGCCTGGGCGGTGAAGGTGCCGGCGCCATCTGGTGCGCCGTAGAGATACCAGCCATCGGCGCCCGCTGGTGTTTCCAGCAGCCCCTCCGGATCGAAGAAGCGCCGGCCGTGGCGATCGGGTGGCTGGCGGGGCAGTCGCACGGTCTCGATGGCGCCGCTGAAGCTGCCCCGGCGCCGGTCATAGTGCTGCACCCGGAAACGCTCAGGATCGGCAGGATCGCGGGAGAGCAGTTGCACCAGGCCCACCCAGCGGCCGGTGCTCTGCAGCGGCGGACGGCCGATGCGCAACACGGGCTCTCCGTCCCGCTGATCGAGCTGCACCGCCTCTAGCGCCACGGTGATGTCGTCGTGGGGGTGGGCCCCGGCCAGGGACTGCAGCGGCCCCACGTCAGCGCGGCCGTTGAGCCGGGTGGGAACCACATTGCCCTGCTGGGCCGCCAGGCGGGCCTCGGCCCCGAGCCGCACCGGCGTTCGCACATTGCCCACCAGGGCTTGCAGCTTCGGGTCGTCCAGCCAGCCCAGACGCAGACGCTGGCCGATCAGGTCGTCATGGCCGGCCGGGGCCTGCTCCACCTCCAGCCACACCCAGTCTTCGCCGCCCTGGGCCATGGCGGCGGCAGGGGGAAGAATCAGCCGCCCAAACCAGTCGCCGTGGGGGCGGTAAAGGGCCGGGTCCGGCCGACGCTCCAGGGGGTAGTGCGCCGGACGGTTGAAGGGGGCCCGCCAGGCCAGGTCATAGCTGGTGGGGGGTGGCGGCCCCGCCTGGGCCAGGGCCGCCCTGGCCAGGGGCAGGGACAGCAGCGCCAGGGCGGCGATGGCCAGCAGGATGGCAGGCCAGCGGCGGCGGCGCTGGGGACGCCGCCTCAGCCCTGGCTGTGGCAGGGGCAACAAGTCGCTAGCTCCCCCCCTCGCGGTGGATCGCCAGAGCGGCCAGCACCCCCCCGGCGAAACCGGAGGCGTGGCCGATCCAGCTCACCCCCGGGGGACTCAGGAAGGGCAACAGGCTGGGCAGGGCCCCCCCGTAGGTGAACAGGGCCGTGAGTGACAACAGGATGGAAAGTGGTCGACGCTCCAGCCAGCCGATCAGCAGCAGGTAGCCCAGCAGTCCGTAGATCACCCCGGACAGGCCATGGCTGGCCTGGTGCCAGAACAGCCAGACCGGAATGGCCGTGGCATAGACCCCCAGCCACACGGCCAGGTAGTCGCCGCGGCTCTTGGCCAGCACCAGCCAGGAGAGGGGCAGGAACCAGAGGCTGTTGCTGATCAGGTGCCCGAAACCGCCATGGCTGAAGGGGGCTGTGAGGACGCCGAGGAAGGGCCCCCCCGGCACCATCGGCAGGTTCCAGCGCCCCCCGAAGACCAGCTGGTCGATGATCTCCTGGATCCAGGGCACCGCCAGGATCAACAGGGGCAGCACGGCCACACCCTTGAGATGGGACAGGCTGCGGTCGAGCCGCTGGGCGAGAGATCCGGCCATGGCCGCCGTCGGGTGGGCAATGCGTTGCGCGCCTGTCCTAGCTCCCCAGCGGACCGCGCAGCAGCCACCACCACAGCGGAACCGAGATCAGGGCCAGGGCGGTGCTCCACAGCACCAGAGCCGCCACCGCTTCCGCCGCCCCCTGCTGCTTGGCAGAGGCCACCTCCTGCCGCCCCACGCCGGCCGCTTCCGTCAACAGCAGCACCGAGACGGCGGTGGGTGCCGCCGCCTGCAGCACCACCGCATCCCGCAGCAGGGACGGCAATCCCAGCAGGCTGGCCAGCAGCAGCATGGCCAGGGGCAACGCCAGCAGCTTGCCCGCCAGGGCCACCCCCAGCCCGGGGGGGCTCTCAGGGCTCGGATGGCGACGCCGCAGCACCAGAGCCAGCCGCATCCCGACCATCGCGAGGGCCACCAGCACCACCAGGCGTGCGGGCCACCACAGCCACTGGGCCAGCGTGGCGCTCCAGGGGGTCTGGTGCACAACCATGGCGAGCCCCAGACCCCGGATGGCCGGGCTGGTGGCCAGGCCCCGCAGCTGCTGGCGAAGGCTGCCGGCGCGCCGGTCCACCAGCAGCGGGCCAAGGCTCCAGGTGATCAGGGTGGCCATCAGATCGAAGGCGATCGTGAAACCGATGGCCTCGGCGGGGAGCAGGGCCAGCCCAACAGGGAGTCCCCAGTAGGCGGTGTTGCCCACGATGCAGCCCAGCTGCAGGCTGCCGTCGGGAATCTGGTGGCGCAGGGCCGGCAGGCGCAGCAGCAGCAGCCCCAGTCCCGAGGCGGCGGCGGCCATCAGCGCCGCCGTGAGCAGGTTGGCCTGGAAGCCTGCGCGCAGCAGCAGGGCCACCAGGCTGATCGGGATGCCCCAGGCAATCAGCGGTGGGGCCAGCCTCCCCGGCAGCCCAGGGAACCGGAGCCCCAGCACCAATCCGATCCCCAGGGCCGGCACCAGTTCGAGCAGGAAGCGCAGCACCAGCCCTCCCCCAGCTGCCGGGCCTCCCACGATGGCGGCCCTGGGCCTCCAACGCTGCCTAGGGTCGTGGCACCCCCATGGTTCCCAGGTTCCCGATGCAATCCCCCATGCGCTCCGGCGCAGATAACGGCTTCGGCGGCCTCTGGCAGCTGATCTTCGCCGCCGTGCTGGGAGGACTGGTGCTGCTCACCCAGACGGTGTTCATCGTGCCGGCGGGCAGCGTCGCCGTGGTCACGACCCTCGGCAAGGTCACGGGCGCGCCGCGGCAGCCGGGGGCCAACTTCAAGGTCCCCCTGGCCCAGAACACCTCCCTCTTCGATGTGCGTACCCAGGTGCGGCCGGAGCAGTTCTCCACCCTCACCAAGGACCTGCAGGTGATCCAGGCCACCGCGACGGTGAAGTACGCCATGAAGCCCGCCGAGGCGGGTCGCATCTACGAAACGATTGCCACCGATGACCAGCAGATCTATCCGCGGGTGATCCAGCCGTCCCTGCTGAAGGCCCTCAAGTCGGTGTTCTCCCAGTACGAACTGGTGACCATCGCCACCGAGTGGAACTCCATCTCGGAACTGGTGCAGGAGAAGGTGGCTGAAGAGCTGCGCAAATTCGACTACGTGACCGTCCAGGGCCTGGATCTCACCGGCCTGCAGATCGCCGAGGAGTACCGCG
The DNA here is from genome assembly GCF_019038465.1 of Synechococcus sp. CCY 0621. GTDB lineage: Bacteria > Cyanobacteriota > Cyanobacteriia > PCC-6307 > Cyanobiaceae > Cyanobium. The sequence continues at coordinate 51,777 of NZ_JAFKRH010000005.1, forward strand.
CCGCGATCGAGCAGAAGCAGATCGCCGAACAGCAACTGTTGCGGGCCCAGACGGAGGTGCTGATCGCCGAGCAGGAGGCCAAGCGGTACCAGACCCTCAATTCCAGCCTCGACGACCAGGTGCTCTACAAGCTGTTCCTCGACAAATGGGACGGTCAGACCTCGGTGGTGCCGGCCCTGCCAGGCGCGTCCGGCGGCGGCAGCCCGGTGATCGTCAACGGTCGTCGCTGAATCCGCCCCCCATGGCTGAAGCCATTCTCGACGTGGATCTGCTGGCCTTCGAGCGGGGCAGCCAACGGGCCAGGGAGGCCGTGGTCGATGGCGTCAGACGCAGTCTGGCCACTGGTTTCGTCTACACCAACAGCGATCTCCCCGTCGATCTGCTGGATTCCGCCTACGACCTCCTGCAGCGGTTCTTCGCTCTGGAGACTGGGGCCAAGCGGCGCTTCCGCGCCCCGGGCGCCAGCGGCCAGACCGGCTACACAGAGCTGCTGGTGGAAACCGCCGCCGGCAGCGCGCATCCCGACTGGAAGGAGATGCTGAACTGGTCGGCCCCGTTGCCGCTGGGCCATCCCCTGCGGCAACGGTTCCCGGAGCTCTATCCCGAGCAGGTCCTGCCGGAGGCGGCGGTGCCCGGCATCACGGCCCTGCTGGCCGAGTTCCACCGGGCGATCGCCGATCTGCAACGGCGTTTCCTGCGGGTGATCGCCCTGGCTATGGGCTGCGCCGAAGACTTCTTCGAGGAGATGGTGTCGGAGGCCCCCACTCTCACCCGGGCCCTGCGTTACCCGCCCATGGCCCAGGCCCCGGCGCAGGGCCATCACTGGGCGGCGGCCCATGGCGACATCAACCTGATCACCGCCCTGCCGCGGGCCACGGGACCCGGCCTGCAGGTGCGGGTGGCTGGGGAATGGCTGGAGGCGGCTCCGCCGGAGGGGCGGGTGATCATCAACACAGGGCTGATGCTGGAGCGCCTCTCCAACGGCCGCATCCCCACCGGCTGGCACCGGGTGCTGGCGCCGGCAGGGGCCACCGATGAGCGTCACAGTGTCGTGCAGTTCTGCCATGCCAGGCCCTGGACAATCCTGGCTCCGGTGCCGTCCTGTTGCGGGCCCGACCACCCCCAGCGCTACAGCGCCATCCGTGCCGCTGATGCCCTCGAGGAGGTGCTCTACCGCATCAATCTTCTGGAGAACGGGATGGCTGCTGGTGCAGAGAACGGCTGATCCCGAGTCCCCCCTCGCCCATCAGTTCAACGATCCAGGGGGCGGGGATCCGCTCGATATCGCCGGTGTCGATGTTCAGCACCCGGGCGAAGTCCGTCGGGCCCGGGCCACTCAGGTCGCAGATCCGGCCGATGAACCAGGGCCGGCCGGCCATGGCCACCACGGCCAGATGGCCCGGACGGGCTTCACGGAAGCGTTGGGGGTTGGCCCGCCTGAGGGGGGCCACTGCGGGATCGATCTGACCGGGTGCCATGGCTGAGCCTTGGTACACCTGTACTGTAGCCGAGTCGCGTCGAAGCGCCAGGGGCGTGGGGAAGCGCATAGGCTGGGTCCATTGCGCGACGACAACCATGGCCGAAATCGGCAGGGAAGACGGCGACCAGACCTTTCACTACGAGCCCCTGGAGCGATTCGGGGAGGGGCTCACCTCATCCCGCCGCTGGAACCTGACCGCCCTGGCTGGCGTGGAGCGGCTCAACGGGCGTGCGGCAATGCTGGGTTTCGTGGCGGCCCTGATCGGCGAAGAACTCACCGGCAAGGGAGTCCTCGGGCAGCTGGCCCTGACGCTGCGCTGGCTGCTGGGCTGAGGGGTGAGTCCCTAACCACTGGAGTGCGGCTCCAGGGCCGGCGACCGTTCCGGTCGACGGCGGCCCCCGCCGTGGCATGGGGTGCCTTCATGACGAGCTTCCATGAACAGCTCTGTGGTTTGCCTGGAAGGTCGAAGCAAGGGCCAATCGAGACATGACGATGCAAGACAGTCACCATCCTCTCTACATCCTGTTGATCAGTATTCATGGCCTCATTCGAGGTGAGAATCTGGAATTGGGTTGTGATGCCGATACCGGTGGCCAGACGAAATACGTGGTGGAACTCACCAGGGCTCTGGCTCGACAGCCATCCGTTCGTCAAGTGGATCTCATCACCCGACGCATCCAGGATGCAGGGGTGTCAACGGACTATGGAATACCGGTGGAGACGCTGGAACCCAAGGCGCGCATCATTCGCATCACTGCCGGACCAGAGCTCTATATCCCGAAGGAGGAACTATGGGGCCATCTCGATGCCTTCACCGATGAGCTGTTCGCCTGGCTCCATCGACAGCCTCGCCTGCCGGATGTGTTGCACAGCCACTACGCCGATGCAGGCTATGTGGGCGTTCGCCTCTCCCACCTCACGGGATTGCCGCTCATCCACACCGGCCACTCTCTGGGACGGGACAAGCTCCGCCGGCTGCTTGCCCTCGGATTGACCGTGGAAGAGATCCAGCAGCGTTACAAGATGTCCGAGCGGATAAGTGCGGAAGAAGACGTATTGAACAGCGCCAATCTCGTGATCACGAGTACCCACAATGAGATCGAGGATCAATACGAGCTTTATGACTGCTACACACCGGAAAAGATGTCAGTCATTCCGCCGGGTATAGATCTGAATCAATTTCACCCTCCCGATTCTGATTTTGGGCCAGTCGCGTTTTCCGACACCCTCAATAAACATCTCAGGGAGCCTGGAAAGCCAATGATTCTGGCACTTTCAAGGCCGGATCAACGCAAAAATATTGCGTCGCTCTTGGAAGCTTATGGACAATCAACACGTCTCCAGCAGCTTGCTAATCTTGTCATTGTTGCTGGCAATCGTAATGATATCCGTGAACTCAATGAGGGTGCACAGGCTGTCCTCACCGAGCTGCTTCTTGTCATCGACTGCCACGAGCTGAATGGACTTGTTGCTCTGCCCAAGCACCATTCCTCCCAAGACGTGGCGGACATTTATCGGCTGGCAGCCTTCTCGAAGGGTGTGTTCGTCAATCCTGCCCTCACCGAGCCTTTTGGCCTGACTCTGCTTGAGGCGGCGGCCAGTGGACTGCCGCTCGTGGCGACGGAGGTCGGCGGACCGGTGGACATCATCGGCAATTGCAGCAATGGGTTGCTGATTGATCCCCTTGATGAGGATTCCATTGCCGGTGCCCTGCTCAGGATTCTGGAGGATCGAGAGCTTTGGTCAACGTTTTCAGCCAATGGACTGAAGAATGTTGCCATGTTCTATTCCTGGGAGGCTCATGCCAAACGCTATCTTGAGATGGTGAACAATCTTGCGTTTCAGAGCCGTGTTGTTGCCCGACCGGCTCCCCTCTCCAGGGTCCCGGCTGTTCAGACACGCACCTGTGCGATCTTCACGGCCATCGATAACACTTTGCTTGGCGATCCCGAAGCTCTTTCTCTGTTCGTGAAGCTGATGCGGGAGCAACACCGCAGGGTCCTTTTTGGTATTGCCACCGGTCGACGTCTTAACTCGGTGCTCAAGATCCTGAAGGTCCATTCCATTCCGATGCCCGATGTGCTGATCACCAGTTTGGGTACTGAGATCTATACCCCACCTCAGTTGACCACAGACATCTCCTGGAATTATCACATTGACCACCTGTGGACCCCCCAGGTGATCAGACGCCTCATGGACACACAGCCGGGCCTAACCCTGCAGCCGAAGGAACATCAGACGCGTTTCAAGCTCTCCTATTTCTACGATGAACAACAGGCTCCCGCCTTGGAGGAGATTCTCACGCTGCTGCGTCAGCATGAGCTTTCTGCCCATACCAGCCTGTCCTTTGGCCAGTTTCTCGACTTCGTACCTGCCCGTGCCTCCAAAGGTCAGGCCCTGCGTTATGTCGCCAACCAGTGGAAGATCCCCCTGGAGCGTGTTCTGGTGAACGGTGGATCACGGGGCGATGAGGACATGTTGAGGGGTAAGACTCTGGGGGTGGTAGTGGACAGCCGACACCGGGAGGAGCTCGCCCAACTCAGTGACTCTGAGCGTGTGTATTTTTCTTCAGGCTCCCATGCCTCCGGTATCCTTGAGGCCATCGATCATTATGACTTCTTCCAGTGATTGCCTGGGCTCCGGCCCAACGCCGCCGCGGCGGCTGCTTGTTTGCACGGATCTGGATCGCACCCTGCTCCCCAACGGGGAGCCTCCGGAATCACCGGGAGCTCGAGCGATGTTTGCCCGTATGGTCGCCCAGCCGATGGTGACCCTGGCCTATGTCAGCGGCCGGCATCTGGCGTTGGTTGAAGAGTCGATTCAGAAGTATGGACTTCCTGAACCGGACTGGATCATTGCGGATGTCGGCAGTTCGATCTATTCGCGGGATGCCCATGGCTGGTCCCTGCTGGCTCCATGGTCACAGCTCATCGCTGCCGATTGGCATGGGTTCACGGCAACGGATCTGGCGGATTGGCTCTCGGGACTTGCGGGGTTGGTGTTGCAGCCGGACGACAGGCAGAACAGCCTGAAGCTGAGTTACTTCGTTTCCCTGGATGTCGATCGGCCGAGATTAATGCAGACCATCACGACCCGGCTTGCTGAGCGGAGCTTGAAGGCGAATCTGATCTACAGCGTCGATGAGCAGGTGGCGATCGGCCTGCTGGATATCCTGCCGCAGCGAGCCAGCAAGCTCGATGCGATTGAGTTCCTCATACGGCAGCAGGGTTTTGTTGCTGAGCAGACGCTGTTTGCCGGTGACAGCGGCAATGACCTTTCGGTGCTGACCAGTTCGTTGCCCGCGGTGCTGGTGGCCAATGCCCACCCTGATGTGGTGGCACAGGCCACCGTGGCGGCCAGGCATCAAGGCACGGCAAATCGTCTGTATCTCGCCAGGGGTGGGTTTCGAGGCATGAACGGCAACTACAGTGCCGGCATCCTGGAAGGGATGGGTCACTTCCATGCTGATGCCCTTCGGGAGCTGGATTGAGCAGATGTTGACGCCTCGTCCGATCACTGTTTTTGGAGAAGTTCTTTTCGATTGCTTCCCGGATGGCACGGAGGTTCTCGGGGGTGCCCCATTCAACGTGGCCTGGCATCTGAGGGGCTTTGGCCTCTCTCCATCTTTCGTCAGCCGGGTTGGAACGGATGCTCGCGGCGAGGCGATCCGATCCGCCATGGCCTCCTGGGGATTGGACACGGCGTTCCTGCAAAGCGATCGCTCCCATCCCACCGGCCAGGTGCGGGTCAGCATTGAGGAGGGTGAGCCCCACTACGACATCGTGCCGGAGAGCGCTTATGACGTCATCCAGTTACCGGAAGTCCGGACGCTCCCTGCCACGGGACTGCTTTATCACGGCACCCTGGCCCTGCGCCATTCCGCGTCGGCCGCGGCCCTGGCCTCCCTCAAGGCCCTGCATCGGGGCAGAATCTTCCTGGATGTGAACCTGCGCAGTCCCTGGTGGTCGCTGCCCATGGTCTTCCCGTTGCTGGATGATGCTGATCACGTCAAGCTCAATGCTGCGGAGCTGGCCCTGCTGGCGACGGACCCTCCGGCGGAAGAGGACGGGGCAGGCCTTGCGGCGGCCATGCATCGTTTCGCCGAACGCCACCATCTGCAGACCCTGATCGTCACCCGTGGCGCCTTGGGAGCTCTGTTCTGGAGCGAGGGTGAGATTGTCGCCGTTGGCGCCGCCACTCCCACCCAGGTGGTCGACACGGTGGGAGCCGGAGATGGGTTTGCGGCCACGGTCCTGCTTGGGCTCAGCCAGCAGTGGCCCCTGCAGAAGAGCCTTGTGCATGCCCGTGACTTTGCTGCGGAACTGGTGTCTCGCAGGGGGGCAACGATTGACGATGCAGGCGTTTACAAGGCCTTTCTGACGGCATGGAGTTCAAGCTGAAGCGATGTACGAACAGATCTCCCACTCGCTGCTGAATTCCATTCTTGACGATCTCCGTCCCGAGATTCGTCGTCAGGATCTGCGCCACTTCTACACCAGGCTGGGTGCCAACTTTTACGCCATCCATTCCCTGTTCGTCACCCTCTACGGTCACCGCGACGACTTCAAGTTCCAGCTACTGCGCCTTGTTGAGACGATGGCACGTGGCTACATTGATCGATCGCGGGAACTCGAGACTCTCGATATTAAGAGAGAAGATGACTACAACTGGTTTCTCTCCCAGAAGTGGGTGGGGATGGCCGTGTACTCCAATGGCTTTGCCGAGAATCTACCTGATCTGGAAAGCAAGATTGGCTATTTCCAAGAGCTTGGGATCAACATGGTGCATATCCTGCCCATCTTGAGGTGTCCAGCTGGCAAAAGTGATGGTGGCTACGCAATCAGTGATTTTCGTCAGATTGACGAGAGGGTCGGTACCATCGCCGATCTACGCCACATCGCTGAGGAGTTCAGGAAGCGAGACATTCTGCTGGTTCTGGATATTGTTCTGAACCATACGTCGGATGAGCACGAGTGGGCGAAGCGGGCGATTGCTGGAGAGCAACACTTTAAGGATTATTACTATATCTATGACAGCAGGGACATCCCTGATGTCTTCGAGCAGAGCATGCCCGAAGTCTTTCCGGAGTCAGACCCCGGCAATTTCACTTGGAACGAGGAGATGGGTCAATGGGTCATGACCGTGTTTCATGACTACCAGTGGGACCTGAACTATTCCAACCCAGCTGTATTCATAGAAATGCTGGATGTGCTGTTGTTCTGGGCCAATCAGGGTGTGGATGTCCTGCGTCTTGATGCCGTTGCCTTTCTCTGGAAAAAGCTTGGCACCACCTGTCAGAACGAACGTAAGGCCCATCTGATCCTGCAGCTGATGAAGGACTGTTGCCAGGTGACCGCGCCCGGGGTGCTGTTCATTGCTGAGGCGATCGTGGCGCCCACCGAGATCACCAAATACTTCGGCGAAGATGCGATCGTGGCCAAGGAATGCGAAATCGCCTACAACGCCACTTTGATGGCCTTGCTGTGGGACAGCGTGGCCACCCGAAACACCAAGCTGCTGTCGCAGGGGCTCAAGAATCTGCCGAACAAGCTGGAGCGGGCCACCTGGCTGAACTACGTTCGCTGTCACGATGACATCGGCTTCGGCTTCGATGATCAGGACATCGAGCAAGTGGGCTATGAACCCCGGGCCCACCGTCGCTTCCTGATCGATTACTTCAAGGGTGATTTCGATGCGATTCCCCGGGGCCTGGCCTTCATGCCCAACGACACCACTGGAGATGCGCGGATCTGTGGGTCGCTTGCTTCCCTGGTCGGCCTGGAATCAGCGCTGGAGTCAAAGGATCAGAAGCTGATCGCCACGGCTATCAGTCGCATCCTGCTCATGCATGGCATCATCCTTTCCTTCGGTGGCATTCCACTCATCTACAACGGCGATGCTCTGGGCGTCCTGAACGATTACAGCTTCTACGACGACCCCAGCAAGCGCAACGACAGCCGCTGGGTGCACCGCCCGAAGATCAACTGGGCCAAAGCAGAGCTCAGAAGGAAGCAGGGAACGGTGGAGTTTTCCATCTTCTCGGCCATGAAGAAGATGATTGCCATCCGCAAGGAGATTTCTGCCTTCGCTGATTTCAATAACCGTGAAATTCTGCATCTCGATAATCAGCACCTTCTAGCCTTCGTGCGCTTCAATCACCTGAGACCTTCGGAGCTGGTCCTGGTGGTGGCCAACTTCAACAACCAGCCCCAGTTTTTCGACCTCGACAGCCTGGTGCCCTCGGTGTTCAGCAGCCTCGACCGCCTCATCGATCTCCATTCAGGCCGCAGCCCGTCCCAGTCCTCCAGCCGCATCGTGCTGCAGGCTTACCAGTTCTATTGGCTGTCCAAGACCTGAAGCCCCCACGCTCGATGGCTCCACTGTCCATGCGCGTCGCCACCCCCGTTCTGCTGGCCCTCCTGCTGGCCTCTGCCGCCGCGGCCGTGACGACGGTGACCGTGGAGCGGCCCCCCGGGGCCGGTGCCCCTGCGGCCCCGTCCCAGCCGCTGCCCCCGCCGTTGACGACACCCATGGTGTCGTCCCGTTCCTACCCCCGGCTGCCCCAGGACCCTGCCGCCATTGCTGCCGAGCTGGCGGCCCTGGAGCCGGCCCTGCGTGCGACGGCCACACCGGCCGATCAACTGCCCGAACTGGCCCACCGCCAGCAGGTGATCTACCGCCGGCTCGCCACCGATCCGGCCCTGGCGGCTCGGGTGCGTGGGTTCCTCCCCGTCCGCTGGCAGGGCGTCCTCGACCGTCACCTGGCGGCCCGCCGCGAGTTCCTGGCCATGCACCGGAGTGGGCCGCGTTCGGCCGTCGTTCCCGCCTGGCGGATCATTCCACCGGAGCCTGCGGCCAATCTGCTGCGCTACTACCGAGAAGCCGCGGCCACCACCGGCATCCCCTGGCAGGTGCTCGCCGCGGTGAACCTGGTGGAAACGGGCATGGGCCGCATCGATGGGGTTTCCGTCGCCGATGCCCGGGGACCGATGCAGTTCCTGCCCAGCACCTGGGCCCAGCGCGGCATCGGCCAGGGGGACATTCGCGACCCGGAGGATGCGATCCATGCCGCCGCCCGCTACCTGGTGCGTCGGGGGGGCCTCAAGGACATCCGCCATGGGCTCTGGGGGTACAACAACAGCAACCGCTACGTGCGGGGTGTGCTGCAGTACGCCGAGCTGCTCCGCCAGGACCCCCAGGCGTTCACAGGCCTCTACCACTGGGAGATCCACTACAACTCCGCCGCCGGTGACCTCTGGTTACCGGTGGGCTACAACCAGCCCAGACCCTTGCCGGTCAGCACCTACCTGAAGCGCTTTCCCGGGTCGGCCCCTCCCGGACGCTGACGCACCCTGCCAGCATGGAGCGCCCCTTTGGCCCTGGATGACCCAGCTGCAAGCGATCAACATCGCCAAGGTGACCACCATGGTGGCGCTGCTGATCCCGGCCCTGGTGCTGGGGCTGGAGTCTCCCAGAGTGGTGATCTACCTCTCGCTGCATCTCAGCTACTGCCTCTGGTGGCTGCTCGAGGACGTGCTGTTCCCCTGGCGTTCCCGCCATCTCTTCACCGAGGTGGTTCAGCCGCTGCAGACCGCCATGGTGGTGCTCTATGTCGGGGTCTTCTATGCCCTGCCGGGCTGGCTGGCGATGGCCAACGACCAGCCCCTGCAGCCGCTGACCATCGCCCTGGGGCTCAGCTTCTACATCTTTGGATCGCTCCTGAACACGGCAGCTGATGTGCAGAAAGGAACGGCCAAGGAGCTGGGCGCCACCCTGGTGGCGGACGGGGCCTGGCGCCGTGTCCGCCATGTCAACTACCTGGGCGACTTGCTGCGCTACAGCAGCTTTGCGGTGATCGCCGGTTCGCTCTGGGCCTGGTTGCTGCCCGCTTCAGTGCTCGCGCTGTACCTGCCGCGCATGATCCAGAAGGAGCTCTCGATGGCGAAGCGCTACCCCGGTTTCGAGGCCTACCGCCAGAGCAGCTGGTGGCTGGTGCCGGGTGTCATCTAGGCGTCAGCTGAGGCCGCGACCAAGCAGCACGTCCCTGGCGCCGTTGACGGCCTGCATCGTGTCGTGGCGGCCGCCTCGGTCAGGGTGATGCTCGGCGGCGGCCTGCTTCCAGGCCACGGTGACGTCCGATTCGCGCAGCCGTCCCGACAGGGCCAAGCCAAGTCTGGAGCGGGCTTCAATCGCCTCAAGGCCTGGACTGCGGCCCAGAGGCCCGTGGTCGGCGGCGGAGAGGCCCGTGCCTTTCTTGCGCCGTCCCTTGGTTCCAGCAGGTTTGGCTTTGCCATCGGAGCGCATGGCAAAGCCTTTTTTGGGTGGGTCCTGGGGACCTTCCTCGGCGGGGCTGCTGGCCGTTGCCGGTCGGAGTGACACCAAAGAAACGCGTGGGTCGAACAAGGTGCGAGCCATGGGTTCAGGTGCCAGCTCGGCCGGTGCGTTGGTGGGTGGGCGTGCCTCAGACCGAGGCGTCGAGGGCGGGGGCCAGATCGATGCTGAGTTCGGCCAGCAGATCGGCAGCCAGCTGATCGCTGGAATCGGTGCTGATCTCGGCAGACTCAGGTGCCATCATCGCTTCAGGTGCCTGACCACGGCCGCCAGCCATCGCCGGGGCGAAAAAAGCGAGGGCCAGACCCACCATCAGGGCGAAAAAGAAGGACAGGGCTCGCATGGGCCAGGGGGCAAATCAAACCTGTCCTAACACCGCTCTGGTCATTGCCGCTGTCCTGACGGGAAGATGGCTCCATGGCCAGCCGTGTTCCCTCCCCAGACCCGTCCGTGGTGTATGCGGGATTCTGGATTCGCACGGCCGCCTCGCTGATCGATTCGGTGCTGATGCTGCTCATCACGGCCCCCTTTCCTTTGCTGCTCTTTGTCCTTCCCAGCGAAACGGCTGTGCTTGGACTCAGCACGGTGTTCTCGGCCCTGCTGGTGATCCTGTTCTGGCGTTGGAAGCAGGGCACCCCCGGCAAGTTGCTGTTGCGCCTGCGGATCGTGGATGCCGATGGCGGCGCTGAGCCTGACCTGCGCCAATGGTGCCTGCGTTATGTCGGCTACGTCCTGTCCACCGTGCCCCTGCTGCTGGGATTCTTCTGGGTGCTCTGGGATCCCCGCTGCCAGGGATGGCACGACAAGCTCGCCGGCACGGTGGTGATCCATGCACCCCAGCGGCAAGCCTCGGTTTCCCGTCCCAGGACGTAGGCCGGGAATGCTGGTTCTGGATCCTCTCCCCTGCCGTCCTTGGCCATGACCGCTGCTTCTCGCGATCCCCTGGATGAGGCGATCGCTGCCCGCCGGAGCCAGGACCCCCTGGTGGGCGCCAAGATCGGCGCCGAAGAGGTCAGCCGCCGGCTGCTGCAGGCCATGGCCACGGACAAGGGCGTGCATGTCGAATCGCTGCTGGCCGTTTGCGGCGCCCTGGCGGGCCACGCCTGGCAGGCGAGCCTGAGGGCCCGCGCCCGCGCGGTGGGCCAGATGGAGCCGGAGGGACTGCACGTGGTCGGCACCCAGAACGGGGGCTCATTCCTTGTTGGTGAAGGGCTGGCCCAGGGGCTGTTCCAGGATCGCTACTCCACCTGGGGCCTGGCGGCCGCCGCCGCCCAGCAGGCGGGTTGCTCGGCTTTGCCGGATCCGATGGCGCTGTGGCGTCACGGCATGGACAGCCTGGGCCAGGACAGCTTCGGTGTGCCGCAGGTGCCCAGCCGGCACAGGCCTTCGCCGGACTCCCTGCAGTCGTTGGCGAGCCTCTGGCCGGCCCTGCTGCCGATGGTGCTGCGCTTCTGCCCGGACCCGGCGGAATGGCCGATCCTGTACGGCCTGCTGGCCCAGAAGGCCATCACCATGGGACGGGAGGTGATTGATCCCTGTCTGGCCCTGCGGATCGTGATGGACACCGCCATCGCCAACGCCATGGTGATCCTGCCGGAGGCCACGGAGACTCCTGCCGGGACCTGAGTTGTCCACCGAACGGCGGCGATGCCTTGGCAGCAACGCCAGGGGGCGTTACCAAGGCCTTCACGGCTCTATGGAACAAGGCGGATGGCCTCCCGGTTTCGACGCGTTCTGAGCGCCCTGGCATGGCCCTGGCTGGTGCCGTTGTCGCTGCTGCCGCTGCCTGTGCTGGCCACGGGCGAGCTGCCGCCCCGGCCGACGGAGGTTCCTCTGGAGGTGCCGGTGGGGGAACTCGGACAGAACGACCGCCTGCCGGAGTCGCTGCGCGACCGCTACCGGCCGGCCGCCACCGGGGCGGTCCCGGCCCTGCAGGCCGGGGCCCTCGGCTACCCCCTGGGGCAGCGCCCCACGGAACAGGCCTCCTTCGGCTGGCGGCTGGCCGACTCCCGCAACGCCTGGCGGATGCACACCGGTCTCGATCTGATCGTCCCGGAGGGTACGCCGGTGTTCTCCGTGCTGCCGGGCACCGTGCGCCTGGTGGATGAGGTCGGTGGCTACGGGCTGCTCGTGGTGGTCGACCATGGCCTGGGTTGGCAGAGCCTTTACGCCCACCTGCTGGATGTGGCGGTTCTGCCGGGCGACACCCTGGCCGCGGGCCAGAGCCTCGGTCGGGTGGGCAGCAGCGGCTCGGCCAGCACGGCCCACTTGCATTTCGAGTGGCGCCAGAGGCGGCAGGGGCGACTGGTGGCCGTGGACCCCTCGCCCCTGCTGCAACCGATCGATACGGGAGCCTCCGTGGCGGGACGGGCGCCCCTGCCGCCGCTGCCCTGAGCCCCTGGGCCGTTCCCCTCCGAGCCGTGCCGTTCAGGGCCTGTCCGGATCCAACGGCAGTCCCTTCAGGGCCAGGGCCAGGCGCCGTGCTCCCAGCAGCAGGGGGTAGAGACGCTCGCTGCGGGATGGACCGCTGAACAGGGGAACCAGCAACCGCAGCAGGGGATCGCTGGGGCGCATCAGGCCGCACAGGTGCCGCACCGCGTCGGCCCCGTGCCAGGCCCTCTGCGCCTGGAGCAGAACCGCCCCCTTCGCCAGTGGCAGGCCCCGCGCCCGCAGATCCCGGCGCAGGTCTGTGTCGGCCCGCCCATCGACGATGCGCAGGTTGGCAATGCCGCTGCGCAGTTCACTGCTCAGGGCGAAATGGCGGCAGAACGGACAGCCTCCGTCGTAGACGAGCAATAGCGTCTGGTCCGCATCCAGCGATCGGGCGGATGGACCGCTCAGCGCAGAGGGGGTGGGCACGGTCAAAGGCCAGGGTATGGGGTGCGTCGATCCAGGTCTTGATTCTGCTATCCGCGGCGGTTCAACGTTGCGGAACGCCCGCGGTCGTCTTTCGGCAAGTCCTGACATGTCACCGGATTCTGTGGCCCACGCCACCATCCGATCCCCCAGAACCGCTAAATCTTCTGCCACTGGATGATGGAACAATGCTTACACCCAGCACCCGTCTGCGGCTGCAGGACATCATCGGCAGAATCGCCGATTCGCAGCCGATCAGTTTAAATGAGCGGATCTATGTTCAGAAGTTCGCTGACCGCGATGCCAGCGTCTGGAGTTGGTTGCGCCGGGCTCAGCGGAAACAGCGACGGGGGGAACCCGACACCGATCTCGAACGCTTCATGGCGCAGATGGATCTGGGGGAAACCAGTGACACCAAGGCGTTCGATCCCAGTCGGGACGACCTGGGCGACTGGTTCTCCGGTGCGCCGAACTGGCTGCGGCGGAGCTGAGTGGTTCCGAGACGGTACAAACACTCATTGCCCAGTCTTCGTCACATCGGTAACTGACAACCGACCCTGGCCGTGTGTGGATGTCAGAGACGGGATGAGGGCTGCCATGAACACTTTACTTTGTAGCTATCGCAACTGTTCCGAACGCATGCGGATCATCCGTTGCTGTGGGCCGGATGATTTCTTTCTCGAAAGGGTTGTTTTCCCGTTTGAGGTGCTTACCTTTCACTGCCCCCCATCCAGTGATGTGGAGGTCTGGGCGAAAGATTCGGTGGGCGTCGTGCTCAGCGAGCAACTCTCCGCCGATGCCATGGCCATGCAGCAGGATGAAGCGTTGCCTTCGCCTGAATGGTTGCCCCAGGTCCCGAGCCGAGCGGTGGGGGTCAAGGGGAATGCCAGTTCGGTGTGCCTGCTGCCTCGCTGAAGGTCGTCCCACGGGATACAGCTGCACCGGCGCCAGGCTCCGGCACCGGCCTTGTTTGCAGTGCCGCTTACCGGGAGCACGACACGGGAGCCTGGCATCCGGAATGCCCTGCTCGGGTGGACGCCGTGATCCAGGGCTTGGAGCGCGCCGGTCTGCTGGGCCGGTGTCAGCTGATCTCTCCGCGCCCGGCCACGGACCGGGAGCTGTTGCGCTGCCACACCCCGCAGTATCTGCAGCGGGTTCAAGAAGACATCCTGGCGGGCCGCGACCAACTCTCCACCGGCGACACGGCCATCAGTCCCCACTCCGAGCGCACCGCCCGACTGGCCGCCGGCGGTGTGCTGGCGGCGGTGGAGTCCGTCATGGAGGGGAGAGTGCGCCAGGCCTTTGCGGTCGTCAGGCCTCCGGGGCACCACGCCAGCGCCACCCGGGGCATGGGTTTCTGCCTTTACAACAACGTCGCCATTGCCGCCCGCCATCTCCAGGCGGTGCATGGGCTGGCGCGGATCCTCATCGTCGACTGGGATGTGCACCATGGCAACGGCACCCAGGACATCTTCTGGCGCGATCCTTCGGTGCTGTTCTTCAGCAGCCATCAGGACCCGTTCTACCCGGGATCAGGTACCCGGCGGGAGCAAGGCGAGGGGCCCGGCCTGGGCTTCACCCGCAACTGCCCCCTGCCGGCCGGCACGACGGGCCGGCAGCTGCTGGCGGCCTGGCGGCAGGAGCTGGTGCCCCTGGCCGTGGCCTTCTCGCCGCAGTTCGTGCTGATCTCGGCGGGCTTCGACTCAAGGGGCGGTGATCCCCTGGGAGATTTCCGGCTGGAGGATGGCGATTTCGCCGCCCTGACCCAGCTGATGCTTGATATCGCCGCGGAGACGGCGCAGGGGCGACTGGTGTCCGCTCTGGAGGGGGGCTACGACCTCTCCGGCCTGGCGTCTGCCAGTGCTGCCCACGTGGCCACGCTGCTGGGGATTGGCGCTACCGGCTGCAACGCCACCAGAGCCAGCCCTCACGGTTGATCAGCAGGCCGATCACCACCATGGCCAGCATCAGCACGATCTGATCGATCCGGGCGTCGGGCACCAGGATGTCGGCCGCCAGATGGGGGATGTTGGTCAGGGTGTACACAACGCTGAGCCAGAAGTGACCGAGGCTCCAGCGGCGCCAGCGGCGTGGGTAAGCCGGATCGCTGGCGGCGTAGGCGATCAGCACGATCGCCGCCAGGGGCAGCAGGAAATAGGCCAGCATCGCGCCGAACAGCAGCGGCAGCTGGGCGGCCTCCACATGGCTGTGGATCTCCGGCGAGATTCCGTGGAACAGGGGCATCAACCCGAGGTCGACGTGGAACAGCATGGCCAGCAGCCAGGCGATCCAGAGGCTGCGCAGTCGCAGGGCGTGGTCGATGGCACCTGCCATGAAGGCGTTGCAGGGCTCTTCAAGTCTGGATCGCCGTTCCACCCATGGGACCGGAAAGGGTCGGTTCGTTGCCGAGCTCCTTACATTGGGCTGGCGGTGCATGGGTTCTGCCCCCCAGTCCGCTCTTCATGACATCGTCCATCTCCACCCTGCCCAAGACTGCCGTGGCCACCGGCCCCGCCGGCAGGGCCATGGCCCAACCCATGGACGCCGGGCTGCTGGAGGGGCTGCAGGAGCATCTGGGCCTGGAGCGCAAGGCCAGCGCCGCCTACTGGGCCATGGCCCTCTGGTTCGCCGAGCGGGAACTGCGCGGTTTCGCCGCCTACCTGATGCAGGAATCCCATGGGGAGCAGCACCATGCCGCTCTGGTGGCCGACTACCTGATCGCCCGCGGTCAGACGGTCGATCTGGGTGCTCTACCTGCCCCTGGCCAGCAGTGGAGCGATGCAGAGGCGCTCCTGGCCGACGCCTTCCGCCTGGAAGCCGACGTCACCACCTCCCTGCAGCTCCTCTATTCCATGGCCGAGCGTGCCGGGGATGTGCGCAGCACCGTCTTCCTTGACCCCCTGATTCAGGGCCAGATCGCTGCTGAGAACGAAGCCGCTCACCTGCTCGGTCGGGTCCGCTTCGGCCGTCTGGAGGCGGCGTCGATGCTGCTGATCGATGGGGAACTGGCGGCGGCCCAGAAGCCGGCGGCCGCCCTGGCCTGACCGGAGCCGCGCCCCTCCCAGCCCTTCAGCTGGGCAGGGGCCTGCTGGCAAGCTCCAGCAGGAAGCTCGCCCCGAGGGGATCGCGCAGGGGCAGGCCCGCCATGGTGCGAGCCAGCCCCTGGATGGCCAGTCGGCGCTGCTGCAGGCGTGCCGCTTCCCTGCGGAGGCGCAGGTGCAGCTGGGCGTCGCGGCAGCTGGACAGATGCCCGTCCAGCTGCCGCCAGCTCTGGCGCAGGGCGCCCATTTCGCGGCAGAGGCTGCCGATCAGGCTGTCGGAGGTCTGGGTGGTGCTTGGCATCACGTGTCAGGCGGCCAGGGGAGCGCCATCGACCAGGGCCGGCGCCAGCCGCAGGCCGGTTTCACCACTGGGGACCTGCAGCAGTTCGGCGGCCCGGATGCGG
>NZ_JAFKRH010000006.1 GCF_019038465.1 Synechococcus sp. CCY 0621
CCGGCATGCGCACGGCAGTGACGGGGTCATCGGGAAGGAAGCGGTAGCGCATCGAGGAGGAGCGCCCTTATTGCGAACTGCTCGCAACCTAGACGCCTAAGGACCCCTTTTGCAAGCGATTCTCAATAGCAGCTGGCGATTGCGAAGCGGACATGCTGCTGGGCGGCAGGCCTTCCCTACCGTTGGTCTCGTGCTTTCCGAGGCGTTCTGCCGTGATCCCCGAGGCCCAGTGGTTGCTGGAGCAAGAGCGACGCAGCCGCCGGCAGGGCAGCGGTCTGGGCCAGGGGGCGCTGATCGGCTCCTGGCGACTCGAGCGGATCTGGAGCAAGGGCAGCCTGCGGCCCGCCGCGTTCGGTGCCGCCCTGCTGCGGGGGCTGGGGGCCCGCCTGCAGCTGGCGCCGGACGACAGGGCGGATGCAGGCGGCGAAACGATGCGGATGGTGAACAGTGTTCGCCTCGGTGCCCTGGAACTTCGTTTTGACGGGGTTGGCCGGCTGCAGGGCCGTCGTCCCCTTCTGGTCTTCAGCTTCGATCGCCTGCGGTTACTGCTGGGCGGTCGGGTGCTGATCGAACGTGCCCTGCCCCCGCCCGATCCGCTGCGCCGGCCATTCTTCGCCCTGATCGCCGCCGAACCCCCCGCCCCAGGCGAGCCGGATCCAGCAACTGGGACGTCCCAGGGGTGGCTGGCGGCCCGGGGACGGGGCGGCGGCCTGGCCCTGTGGCTGCTCGATGGTGGCGAAGCGACAAAATGAAGCTAGGCTTAAAGCAAGTTGAATAAACGATTGACATGGCGGCACCGCTCACGGCCCTGCAGGAATGGTTGCTCCGCCACGCCAGCGATGGCACCCCGGAGACCCTGCCGGGCAACATCCAGCGAGCCTTCGACGCTGATCAAGCCACCCTGTTGCCGGTGTTCGTGGCCCACGCCTGGCAGGAGCATCTCCATGCCGAGGTGTGCCGCGGGCTAAGGGAAGCCACGGATGCCGAGCAGCAGCGTCTGGAAGCCGCCTTCCATGCCCAGATCGGCCTGGGCGACGACCACGACGGCGACCTGGCGCTGCAGCTGGGACGGGCGGTGGACCGACGTCTCTCTGACTGCCACCATTACGTGCATCTGACGGCCCATCCGATGCCGGATGGCTTGCGCTGGTTTCGGCTCCAGATCACGGACAGCTCTGCCGCTCCCGGCGGCCTGGAGGAGAGAATCCAGGTCTGTGGCGTCGAGTCGGACTCCCAGGCGCGGGCGATCTGTGAGGCCATCCACGACGTGCTGGCGGCCCGTGGGGCCAGTGTGGACCAGGGTCTGTTCCACCTCGAAGGCCCCCAACTGGGGGCCCTGGTGGCCATCTTGAAGCGGCTGGCGCTGCCGCAACCCGAAGCCCAGATGGCCATGGCCGCTTAGCGGCAACCCTGCAGCGCAAGAGCGGCACCTCTGGTCTCCGCTGACGCTCGCACAGGCCTTCGACCCCCCTCAGGGCTGGGCCGGCGCCCCGGGAGGCTTCACCCGCTCAAGGTTGGCGCCCAGGTCCGATTCGAGAAATTCCTTGACGACGTTGCCCATGCCGCTGAGCCCCTGCAGGGCCGACTGCAGCGCCGGCAGGTTGATCGCCACGTCCTCGTTGGGATAGGCCCGCAGGAACCCCACGGCCGACAGGCTGCCCGAGCCGGTCTCGATTCCCAGGATCGTCGCTGAACGCAGGGCTACCATCCCCACCCCGGGAGCCTTGAGGGGGTAAATGATCACGGCCAGTTTCTCCAGGGCCGTTTCCCCGAAGCCGGTGCTCAGCAGCCGTGTGGTCAGCGCCAGCGGCAGCGTCACCCGGTGGTTCAGCAGCTTGCCGACTTCGGCGGGGTCCTTGCCGCCCAGGCGCAGGGCATCCCCCAGCAGGCCCACGGCCTCGCCCGTGCGGGCCAGCCGCTCCAGGTCGGCGACGGGGATCGAGCGGCGGAAGGCTCCGCTGACGAACACCACCTGCTCGGCCGCCTGGGCCGACGGGGCCGCCAGGGTCAGCAGGGCGGCCAGCCCGGCTCCGCCCCAGGCACGGAACGGTGGCGGATGGGGGGGCCGAGGCGACATCAATCAGGGGCGGGAGCCATGGAGGCCAAGTGTGGGTCAGATGGCGGCCCCTGACGGGTCAGGGGTTCCAACTCGGCAGCCGGCCGCTGACGTCGCTGAGGGACAGAACGTCATCCCCCCAGCCATTCGGGGGTAACAGCTCTGGGGCCCCCACGCCTGGAGCGACCCCGGGACCCGCGGCGAAGGCTCCGTTCACCCAGCCCAGCAGCAGACCCCGCAGGGGCCCTCCGCCCTGGTCGTAGGTGGAGCCCAGATTGAAGTGGTCCCCTCCCCCCGCCAGCACCAGCCGATGGCCGTGCTTCCCCAGACGGGCGATGCGGGCCATCGGTGCGATGGCTTCAGGGCCGGGTGGCACCACCCAGTCGCGGCTGCCGCTCACCAGCAGCACCCGACCCTGAAAGACAGGGGCGGCCTCGGCATCGAACAGGAGCGCCATCGGCGGACTCACCGCCACCACTGCCCTCACCCGCGGGTCGGCCAGGGCCGCCTGATCGGTGGCGCCCAGAAAGCTGCACTGCAACACCCAGCTGAGGTTGCGCTGGGGGTCCTGAAGATCGTTGCAGCGCTTCTGGAGGAGCTGGGAACGGGGACGGGCGCCCGCCAGCTGGAGAGCGGTGGTGGCCCCCCAGGACTGGCCCAGCACCACCACCGAACGGGTGTCCACCCCAGGCGGCAGCCCCAGCTGCCCCGCCGCCGCCGCATCGATCAGGGCGGAGATGTCGAGGGGCCGCAGGCGCAGCTCCGCCGGGCCGGGCGGAGGCACCTTTCCCGAGAGCATGGCCTGCTGCTGGGTCCGGTCGCTGCCGGGATGGCGGGGCAACAGAACGGTGTAGCCGTGGCTGGCCAGATGCCGCCCCCAGCCCTCGAAGCTCTCCGGCCCATCCCAGAGCCCGTGGGAGATCGCCACCAGCCGACCGGAGGCCTGCTGGGAGGGACGGATGACCACCACCTCCAGGGGCTGGGGCCGGTAGGTCACCGGCAGGTTCAGGGTGTCCCGCCGTACGGCAAGCGCACCTGATCCCGCCAGCGCGGGATCCGCTGTCGCCGGCGTCTGGCCTTCCAGCAGCTGAGTGGCGGTCCGCAGCTGGCTGTTCATCCGCTGGAGCAGAAACACGCCCTTGCCGACATCCACCGTGGCCGTGCGGCCAGGGATGGCCTGGAGCAACCCCAGCATCGTCAGGCCGCCTTGGACAGAGGCCCGGTCGAGGACCTGCAGCACGGTCTCACTCGACACATCGGCGGGCAGCCCGTCGACGCCACCGAGGGAGGAGAGCAACAGCAGCGCCTGCTGGGCCAGGGGTGAGGGGACCACCTGGCGGGCCACATCCAGGGTCTGCAGGGGCAGGGGGGCGTTGAAAAGTTCCACCATCCGTTGCCCGATGGCACCCTGGGTGGCCTGGTCAAGTTCGGCCAGGTCGCTGTTGCCGGCCAGCAGGCTGCGGGGATCGCGCAGTTCGGCCAGACGGATGGAGAAGGTGGTGTCCAGCAGGGGCAGCTTCAGCTCGATCTGCTCGAGGGCCAGCGCCGGAGAGGGAATAGCAAGGTTGGTGGCCAGGGCGAGGGCCACCTGGATCCGGGACGGAGATGTCCGCGTCAAGGGAGCAACCCCGCTGTCGGGGCCGCATCCTGGCAGAAATGAACGGCCCCGCCCCGCCTCCGGGCGTCATTCCATGTCGTCGTGGGCGAAGCGGTTGTAGAGGAAGTCGAGCGCGGTGTTGCGCAGCTCGTAGTACTTCGGGTCTTCCATGATGTCCTCCCGGTTGCGGGGCCGGGGGAAGTCGATGGGCATCACTTCGCCGATCGAGGCGGCCGGACCGTTGGTCATCATCACCAGCCGATCGGCCAGGAACAGGGCCTCGTCGATGTCGTGGGTGATCATCAGCACCGTGCATTTCTGGGTGTTCCAGATCTGCAGCAGCTCCTCCTGCAGCTCCTCCTTGGTGATCGCATCGAGGGCCCCGAAGGGCTCGTCGAGGATCAGCACCTCCGGGCGGATCGCCAGGGCGCGGGCAATGGCCACCCGCTGCTTCATGCCACCGGAGAGCTGGGTGATTTTCTTGTCACTGGCCTTGTACAGGCCCACCATCGCCAGGTGCTCCATGGCGACGTCGCGTTTCTCCCTGTCCGGAAGCTTTGGCTTCACCGAATCGATGGCCAGGTAGACGTTCTCGTAGGCCGTCATCCAGGGCAGCAGGGCGTAGCCCTGGAACACGACCATCCGATCGGGCCCGGGCTTCTCGATCGGCACGCCGTTCAGAAGCACCTGGCCCGAACTGGGCTTGGAGAAGCCCGAGACCATGTTCAGCAGCGTGGACTTGCCGCAGCCGGAATGGCCGATGACACAGATGAATTCCCCCTGCTCGACCTGCAGGTTGACGTTGTCCAGTACCGGATAGGGGCCGGTGGGGGTGGGGTAGACCTTGCCCAGGCCTTCGAAGCGCAGCAGGGGCTGGGTGGCGGTGGTGATCATGGGGGGAGGGGCGGACGTCGTTGAGATCAGGCGCTGATGGTGCGGGGCTGGCCGATGGGGATTTCGGCGATGCTGAAATCACGGTGCAGGGACACCTCGTTGAGGTACCCGATCGGGTCCTCGGGGTTGAAGGGGCGACCGTCGAACAGTTCGATGCCGCTGCGCTGATAGCTCACGTCCTCCAGGCCCAGTTCCCGGGCGGCGGTGCTGAACACCCCCACGCTGCAGACCCGCTCGAGGATCTCCACGTAGTTGCGCGGGAAGGGAATCTCGGCCCAGCGGGCCAGCTGGGTGAGGATCCAGAGGTGCTCGCTGCGGCTGGGACGGTTGAGCCCAGCTCCGAAGAACAGATGGTGCGGTTCGCCGTGGGGGGCGAAGGCATTGGAGTCGCCGGGTTGGCCGCTGAAGCGGATCAGGTCGGCCTTGATACCCAGGTAGCGCCGGTCGCTGAGCAGCTCACCCATCTCCTGCCAGTGGGCAGGGTCGGCGCAGTAGCGACAGGCCTCCAGCAGCGCCTTGGTGAGGGCGATGTGGGTGTTGGGATAGGCCAGAGCCCAGTCCTCGCGCGCCCCGAGCACCTTGCCGGGATGGCCCGACCAGATCTCCAGATCCCCCACGATTGGGACACCATGGCCGCTGCTGGCCGCCCGGAAGTTCCAGGGTTCGCCGATGCAGTAGCCGTCGATCGAGCCGTCCTTGAGGTCGGCGAGCATCTGGGCCGGCGGCAGGGTCTGCAGGTGCACGTCCTTGTCGGGGTCGATGCCGTTGGCCGCCAGCCAGTAGCGCAGCAGCAGGTTGTGCATCGAAGCGGGATGGACGATGCCGATCCGGTGCGGCTCCCGTTCATGGCTGCCCAGCCAGGCGCGGTAGTCCTCCACCGTGCTGACCCCCTGCTCCGCCAGCCGTTTGGCCAGCGTCACCTCGTTGCCGTTGCGGCTGATGGTGAGGGCCGACACGATCGGCAGCGGCGGGCCGCCATGGCCACCGGCCGTCATCCAGGTGGGCATGCCCGAGGGCATCATCGCCGCATCGAGGGTGTTATCCACCAGGCCGTCGACCACGCCACGCCAGCTCGTTTCCCGCACCAGCTGCACGTCGTCGAGGCCGTGCTTGGCGAAGAATCCTTTGGCCTCGGCCACCGCCATGGGCGCGCAGGCGGCCAGGGGGATGAAGCCCAGATCCAGGTTGACTTTCTCCAGGCCGTGGCGGGGCAGCACCTTGTGGGGGCGCGCTTGCCATTGCTTGACCCGCTTCTGGCGGTTGAGGAAGTAAATGATCTCCGAGCGCAGGCTGTAGTAGCTCGGGTGGTGCACCACGGTGAGCCGCGCCCGGGGCCGAGGGATATCCACTTCAAGGATGCCGCCGATCTTCGAACCCGGTCCGTTGGTGAGCATCACGATCCGGTCGGAGAGCAGCACCGCCTCATCCACGTCGTGGGTGACCATCACCGCGGTGAGCTCGTGTTCGTTGCAGATCTGCATCAGCTTCTCCTGCAGATTGCCCCGCGTCAGCGCATCGAGAGCACCGAACGGTTCATCCAGCAGCAGGAGCTTCGGCTTGATCGCCAGGGCGCGGGCAATCGATACCCGCTGACGCATGCCCCCCGAGAGCTGGGCGGGGAGCTTGGACGCGGCCGGGGTGAGTCCCACCATCTCCAGGTGTTCCTCGATGACGGAATCCCGTTCTGAGCGATCCAGGTCGGGCATCACTTCATCGACGGCCAGGGCGATGTTCTGGCGCACCGTGAGCCAGGGCAGCAGCGAATAGTTCTGGAACACGACCATCTTGTCGGGGCCGGGACGTTTCACTGCTTCTCCCTCAAGCAGAACGGTTCCACCGGTGGGGAGGTCCAGACCCGCGATCATGTTGAGCAGGGTGGACTTGCCGCAGCCGGAGTGGCCGATCAGGGAGATGAACTCTCCCTTTCGGATCTCCAGATCAATCCCCTTGAGAGCCAGGTAGTTGCCGCCTCCAGAGAGAGGGAAGTTCTTTTCGACGTTCTGGACGTCAACGAGTGCTGTCATGTGGGATCACTGTTGGGTGAGATAGAGGAAGCTGAAAGCCACGAGCATGGCGGTCATCAGCAGAAGGCGGGCCAGCAGAAATCGAATCACATTGCGTTTGTCATTCATCCATGCTTCGAGAGATCTGAAGACCTTGATCGGGTGAAGAAGAGTCATGGTTTCTGTCGAATCACTGACCGGCGGCGATGCGTGTCTGAAGCCAGACCATGAGACGATCGAGAATCAAGCCGATGGCTCCAATCCAGATCACACCCAGAACAATCTCACCGACATAGTTCTGCTGATAGGCATCCCAGATGAAGAAGCCGATGCCCACCGTCCCGGGCATGACGATTTCAGCGGCAATGATGGCCAACCAGGCCAGACCGATGGAAATACGCAAGCCGGTGAAGATGTAGGGAAGGGCGGAGGGGATCAACACCTTGGAAAAGAAGCGGCCCTTTGACATCTGCAGCACCAGGGCGACGTTGCGGTAGTCCTGGGGGATCTGGCGAACCCCTTCGGCCGTGTTGATCAGAATGGGCCAAACAGCCGTGATGAAGATCACGAAGATGGCAGCAGGCTGGTTCTTCTGGAACACCACCAGGGCGATCGGAACCCAGGCCAAAGGTGCGACCATGCGCAGGAACTGGAACAGCGGGTCGAAGGCACGATTGAGGGTCGGTTTCAGGCCCACCGTGATCCCCACGGCAATCCCCACGAGAGCGGCGATGGTGTAGCCCTGGGCCACACGCCCGAGGCTGGCGAAGGTTTGCCAGAACAGGCCTTTATCCAGACCTCCACGATCGAAGAACGGATAGAAAATCAGGATGCGGGTGCGCTCTTCGGTGAACAGGCTGCTGGGCGATGGCAGGCGGGTGACCCCGAAGGCGGAGGTGAGTTGCCAGATCAGCAGAAAGCCACCGATGCCGAGCAGGGGCGGCAGCCAGTTGCCCTGGTTGCGCAGCAGCCATGTCAGGGGGTTGATGGCGCTGGTCTTGCGTGGCGACGAAAGTCCGTCGTTGGGACTGGTAACCATGGAATTGTTCTCCTGGAAGGGAAGGAAAGATGGGAAAGATTGGCTCGGAAAGATCGGACCAGGGATGGTGTGCGATGGCCCCATGAACCTCACACACCATCTGGGTCCTGGTTCTGCAGATCAGCGCTTGATCTTCACGCTGTCGAGGTAGGCCTGGGGTTTTTCCGGGTCATAGACGACACCGTCGAAGAAGGTCTCCTTGCCGCGGCTGGATGTGGTGGGGATGTCGGCGGCTGGCAGGCCCAGTTCCTGGGCCGCCTGGCGCCAGAGATCTTCGCGAGTGACCTTGTCATTGATGGCCTTGGCTTGCTCGATGCTGCCGACGGTGTCGGGGTAGAACTTCCAGCGCATCGACTCCAGCAGGAACCACAGGGTGAGGCTCTTGTAGGGGTAGGAAATCACCCCACGATCGCTGTTCCAGTACAGCGGAGCATTCTTGGGATCCGTTTCCGGCGTGGGTGTGGTTCCCGGCTTGTAGCCACCCTTGAGGGCCAGCTCAAGAACGGGTTGGGGGATGTTGTACCACTTGCGCGAGGAGAGGATCTTGGCGGCCTCGATCTTGTTCTCCGGCTTGTCGAGCCACTGCTGGGCTTCGATCACACCCTTGATCAAGGCGATGGTGGCCTTGGGATTCTTGTCAACCCAGTCGGCGCGCACGGCCAGGAATTCTTCCGGGTGCACCGGCCAGAGGTAGGCCGTGGTGGTGGCCAGGTAGCCGATCTTGTCGTTCACCACCCGGGTGGGCCACGGATCGCCGGTGCTGAACAGTTCCATCGTGCCGTTCCGCATGCCCTGGACGGTTTCGGTCGAAGGAACCGTCAGGAGTTCCACGTCCTTGTCGGGATCGATGCCTCCGGCGGCCAGCCAGTAGCGGATCCACATGTCCTGGTTGGCTTTCGGGAAGGTGTAGGCGGCGCGGAACTTGCGCTTCTCCGTCTGCGGAAAGTCTTTGATGAAGGAGGCGGCTGGCTTGAGGTCGGTGCCGAGATTGGCGTCCTTGACGCTGTTGGAGGCGGCGAGCCCTTGGCCCTGGCTCATCAGCATGGCCAGGATGTACATCGGCACCTTCTTGCCGTCGGTGATCGCCCCCTCGCTGATCATCTGGGGCATGGGCAGCTGCCACTGGCCACCCTCAATGCCACCGCCGGCGGTTCCCAGCACGACGTTGTCCCGGGCGGCGGGCCAGCTGGCCTGCTTGCTGAGATTGACCTCCAGCCCGTGCCTGGCGAAGAAGCCCTTCTCGACGCCGATCACAAGGGGAGCGGCTTCCAGGATGGGGATGAATCCGAGGCTGACGGTCTTGACCTCCAGATCGGTATTGCCCGCAGCAGGTGCCTGGCTGGTGGGGGCCGAGCCGCCTGCGTCAGTGCTGGTGGGCGGGTTGCCCAGGCAACCGGCAAGAACGATGGTGGAGGTGAGGGCTCCACCGACGAGGGCGAGGAAACGACGTCGCTTGGTCATGGTGATGGGATCTGGCGAAAGGGGGAATAATCAGAAGACTGTGGCGAAGGAGATCAAAGTCTCAGTTGGTTAATCCTGGCAGTGACATCAGTCTGAAGGGTTTGAATAGGCTCCGTTATCTGTGCAGGACGAGGAGGTAATCCGTGGACAGTCAGAGGGCTGTTGAAGATCCCCCATTTGGGGTCCGGCAAAGTTAGTGGCTGGATGATGTGGCTGGGAAACAAGATGAATCAGTCTTTTCAATTGCCTTGATCAGGCTGTCTGATTAATGACGAGAATGCCTGTAAGGAAGATGCACCAGCCGGGCGTATCAGGGCCCAGCATGTTCAGTGGCCTGACGCATTCTGGCTGACATCTGAGCTTCAGGATCAACGCCGGCAAAGGTGGGTGACAGCCACACTCTCACCACCATCAGCAGGACCATCGTGACAAGAAAAAGGCGGACGGCAAGGATCTGATGCCACTCACTCTCAAGCACGCCGCAGACGATGTCTTCCCAGGATCGATACGCGTTGTTTCTGTAAACAGATGATCAGCAGGCGGAACAACTACACCAGGATCAGGAAGAAGAGGATGTCTGCGGTGACTTCATGGAACTCCGAGGACGAGAGCAGGGCCGTGAAGGTGCGCTTCAACTGGAGCACCATGACCGCAAACAGGCCCAAGGTGAGGGAAATGACAATCAGATCTTGAACAGCTTCCAGGGACTGGACGATCTGGAAGCGTCTGAGCTACTGATGCCAGGGGACGGTGTCAAGGCGTTCGGATACCGGCGTTCTGGTGCGCGGGTGGTTCATGGCGAAGGGTTCTCGGGAAAGGAAGCGAAGCCGAGGAAAGGGGTCCGGGGTCGCGTGGCACCAGCAGATCGGCCTCACTGACTCGCACCACCAATCCCTGACTGCGGAAGCGCGTCAGTGCCTTGGTGACCGTGACCCTGGTCATGCCGGCGATGTCGGCCAGGTGACGGTGGGTCAGGTTCATGTCCTCGAGGGAGAGGGTGGTGCCACTGCTGCTGATCCGCCCGAAGCGTCCGCCGATCCAACGCAGCAGGTGCAGCAGGCGTGCCTCCGCGGGCCTGATGCGGTGGATCTGCAGCAGCTGGGTGGTCTGGGTGATCTGATCGCGGAGGAAATCGAGGACGTCGCTCTCGCTGGGATGGTGCTCTTCCACCGACACCCGGGCGAGGGAGATGAGCTCGTAAGGGGTGACGCCACAACCCGTGGGTGTGATCAGATCGCCTGGACCCCAGATTCCGAGGGTGATGGATTCACCTTCCACATTCCAGGTGTTGGCGCGGATGTAGCCATCATCGATGCGCCAGCTGATATCCGGCGGCAGATGATCATCGGAGCGAAGGGTCAGGCGCAGCGGACGGGCGGGCATGGCGATCGTCATGGCACGAGGGCAGGCATGGCGTCAGAGTCCTTCTGTTGGGGGAAAACCTCAGAAGAGGCTCGTGTTGAAGTCCGGGAACGTTAATGACCAGTTTCAGCTGGTGGGTGGGGGCATCGGGCAGCATTGCCAATCCGCCTGATAAGCCCCGGTGATTTGATGGTGCTGACCGCCCGTGCAGGCCTGTCCCAGCTTGCCTCCGAGCCGGCTAAGCCGCCAAGACGCTTTGCCTTCTTTGCCATTGGGAAAGAACGCTGTTCTTCCGGAATCGCCCGGCGCGGCCCTTCAGACCTCCAGCGTCTGAATGGTGGCTGTTTTGGAGAGATTGCAACGGCCCAGGCAGAGCACCTCCATCGACGGCCGGCCCGTGATGGCCAGCCGCCAGCGGGCCCAGAGTCCGTAAACCGCGTCCACCAGTGGCCGCAGCAGGGGCCAGCGGGTGGGGGCATAGAGCCAGCCCAGCCCCACCAGCCCATAGGCCTGGCGGAACACCTCCACATCTCTGATCACTTCACCGTCGGCGCGCAGGGCGTGCATGCGGCCCATGGCGTCGGCGTAGGTGATGCCGCCGTATCGTGCCGGGTCGTAGGCGGGGTCGTCCACGTCCACGAAGGCCAGGCGGCCCCGCTCAGCATCGCGACGGCGCAGGATCTTGACTTCCCGCAGGCACAGGGGGCAGCCGCCATCGAACAGCAGGGTGAGTTCGGCCATGGGGCAGACGGCAGGAACCGGGTGCAGCGACGGGCTGCAGGCACCGATCAACCCTAGAAAGGGCATCCCGCTGGTCGGGGCCCGCCGGGTCGCCAGACTCCAGCCCACTGTCCTTCCGTCCATGCCCGTATCCCGCCAGGCCGCGCTGCACCGCTGGCAACGCCGGGATCCGCAGTTGATCCAGCGGCTGATGCCCTTCTGGGGCTGGCTCTACCACCATTACTTCCGTGTCGTTTCAGATGGCTGGGAGCACATCCCCGCCACGGACCCCGTGCTGTTCGTGGGCACCCACAACGGCGGCCTGGCGGCGCCCGACATGCACATGGTCATGTACGACTGGTTCCGCCGATTTGGCCTGGAGCGCCGGGTGCTGGGGCTGGCCCACCCCAAGGTGTGGCTGGGCTATCCGCCGCTGGCGGATCTGGCCTCCCGCACCGGGGCCATTCCTTACCATCCGCGCCTGGCCCTGGCGGCCCTGGAAGAGGGCCACAGCCTGCTGGTGTATCCCGGTGGCGGTCAGGACACCTTCCGCCCCCACCGGGACCGGGGCCGCATCCATTTCGCCGGCCGCACCGGCTTCCTGCGCCTGGCGATCTGGCATGGGCTGCCGATCGTTCCTGTGATCTCCTGGGGCGCCCACGACACCCTGGTGGTGCTCGAAGACTTCTATCCCCAGTTCCGGGCCCTGCACGAGCGGGGGATGCCCTGGTTGTTCGGCATCGATCCGGAGGTGATGCCCCTCTACCTGGACCTCCCCTGGGGCCTGGCCCTGGGGCCCCTGCTCAACCTGCCCCTGCCGGTGCGGATCCGCACGCGGGTGTGCCCGCCGATCCGTTTCGAGCGCAACGGCCATGCCGCCAGCCGCGACCGGGCCTATGTGCAGCAGTGCTACCGGCAGGTGACCCACACCATGCAGCAGGCGCTGGATCGGCTGGCCGTCGAGGCTCAGCGGTAACGGGAGGGTGACCCGAAGGACTGGGAGGGAATCGCCTGGGGAGATGGTCCACTGCCGAGGCGCTGAGGCAGGCCATCCCGCTGCCGTTGCAGTTCGGCGAGCGAACGGGTTTCACCCATGGCCAGGCCTGTCAGCACCGCCAGTTCCTGCTTCAGCTGGTTGGCGGGCCTTGGATTGACGAAGCGGAAGTTGAGCGTCGTTTTGTCGCCGCCGCTGTCGTAGCCCACCACCGAAAAATGCAGATCGGCGGTCTTGCCGGCCTTGGATCCGGCAAGGGCGCCGCCCACCATGCCCCCCACCAGACCGATCGGGCCCAGCAGCAGGCCACCGGCGATGGCCCCGGCGGTGCCGCCACCCACGGCTCCCACGGTGCCGTTGGTGCTGTCATAGGTCTCCTGTCCGCCGGCATACCAGCGGGCGATCCGGCCGATGGGGATGAAGCTGGTCCGGTCCCCGATGCCGTTGGCATCGAGGTTGATGCTGCAGGGGTTGTTGCCGCAGAGAGCTTGGTAGGTGGTGGCCGTCGCCGGGGCGGGAAGCAGCAGGGCCAGGAGCAACGGAGCTGCCTGGGTGGTGCGCCGTCGCAGTCGGGCTCGAGTGACGGTCATGGATCGAGCGTTGAGGGCCCCGTCAGTCAATCGGCGCTCGTCAGCGCTGCAATGGGGCCGGAGCCATGGGGTGATGACCAGATGTGTCCGGTGTGCCGATGGGCCACGGCTCCGATGATGGTCATCGAATTCCCGGTGCCCCCGGGGCCGCCATGTCCCTGATCAATACGGCCGTCGGCCTGCTGGCGATCAGCTCGCCCATCGGTCTGCTGCCGGTGGTGGTGCAGGCGGGTCGGGGCAATCCCGTCCGCATCCGACGGATCAGCCGCCTGGCGGTGCTCACCTTTCTCTGTGCCCTGATCGCCGCCTGCTGGTGGGGTCAGGCCCTGCTCGACCTGTTCGGCATCACCCTGGAGGCGTTCCGGGTGGCCGGCGGGCTGATCCTGCTGCCCATCGGCCTGCGCCTGATCGATGGGCGCGAAGTGAGCCATGGTTCGCTGGACGGGACCGAAGACAGCGCCGGCGTGGTGCCGATCGGCCTGCCCCTGCTGGCGGGCCCCGGTGCCATCTCCCTGGTGGTGGCCGATGCCCCGTCGGCCTGGCAGGGTAAGGCGGCCCTGAGCGCCGTGATCGGCCTGCTGGCGATCATTATCTATCTGTTGTTGATCGCTTCGATGCCCCTGCGTCAGGCCCTCGGGGAACTGCAGGAGAAGGTGATCAGCCGGCTGATGGGCCTGCTGCTGAGTGCCATCGCCGTCCAGATGCTCGTCAGTGGCCTGCGGGGATGTTTTCCTGTGCTGGCCTGAACGGCCGGGGGCTTTTCTGCGGCGCCGATCAGAGACAGCCGAGCCTGGGTGGTGTCGGCGGCCCCTCAAAGGGATCGATCGCCAGCTCCCGATCCAGGAGGCTGAAGATGTCCTGGATCACGGCCGCTCGGGTGGCCACCCACAGAAAGCCCTCCAGGGGGGCGGCCTGAAGGGGGTCCCACAGGCAGAACTGGGGATGCTGCCGGTACATGCGGGTGGCCAGGGGCAGCAGGAAGCGGGTTTTCGGGAACTGGTCCTCGCCGTGGTCGAAGGTGACGACGATGGCGAATTCCAGTTCGCCCCTGGGGGTGTACCGGTCGATCCGTGTCTCACCTTCGGAACCGGGAAAGGGCGAGAGCCGGTACTCCACATAGCGGCGGTGGAAGGGGTTCTTCTGCTCCTTCCAGGTTTTCGCGTCCACCCCCAACTCCGTTGCCAGCTCGGTGAGCAACAGATAGGAGTGGGTGCGGAGGGAGTCCTGGAGCTCGTCGGTCCTGCTGCTCTGGATCCGCCACCGTTCCGCCAGCGCGTCGTAGCGGTTCATCTGGGGCGGCTCATCCAAGTTTTCCTCTCGCTCTCAGCTTATCTGCGGCCAGAGCGCTGGCCAGGGAGGCTCTCAAGGACGGGCCGGGGGCTGGTGTCGGGGCTCGTCAACCCCCCAAAGCCCTGTCAGCGTTTGAATCCTGACCGTCCTGTCCGATCGCGGCACTGCTGCAGCAGCAATGCCGCGCCCACCACAGCCATGAGCGATGACTTGGTGTATTCTTAAGAGGCAGTGAAGCAACCGTCATGGATCCTGTAAGCCCGGTAGCCCAGCTAACGGTTGCCGCGATCAGCGGAGCGGCCTTTCTGGTCTCCATGCTCGTCATCCCCTTTCCCGAGTCCAAGGCAGATCCATCTGCGGGCATCCATTCGCCCCATACCACCATCCACTCCGTGGACGCCGCCGTCTCTCCAGCGATCAAATAAGGCTCAGCCATCAGCGACCGGTTCCATCCATTCATCTGACGTTGTCAGTCGTGAGCCCCTGAAGGCGGCCCTTCTGACAACCCGTGCAAGCCGCGTCTGAGCACCGGCGATGCGCCCAAGTCCGCCAAACACTTCGAGCCAGCCAGTTCCCTGCCACTCTCCATCGCAGGATGGAGAGTGTGCCGCTGGCCGCCACCATTCCTTCCTACCGGGAACAGCCCAACAGGCCCCCTCTGGTTCTTGTTCACGGGCTGTTTGACACCCCGAGGGTGTTTGACCACCTGCTGCGAGGCTTGAACGGCAGACGAGAGCCTCTCCTCC
Organism: Synechococcus sp. CCY 0621; assembly: GCF_019038465.1. Taxonomy (GTDB): domain Bacteria; phylum Cyanobacteriota; class Cyanobacteriia; order PCC-6307; family Cyanobiaceae; genus Cyanobium. The sequence goes on from NZ_JAFKRH010000006.1 coordinate 14,753, forward strand.
TGCCTGCGTTGCCGCTGCGCTTCGGCATCGCGCCGATCCAGACGTCGGCCCAGCGGCTCGCCGGCCACATCGAGGCGGCGTTCGGGGCGCGTGAGCCCATCGACATCCTGGGTTTTTCCATGGGTGGCGTCATCGCCCGCACCTGGATCCAGCAGATGGGTGGCCATGCCCGCACCCGCCGCTTCCTCAGCCTTGGCAGCCCCCAGCAGGGCACCCTGACGGCCCAGCCCTGGCCCCGCTGGCCCCTGGCCGGCATCGCCGACCTCAAGCTGGGCAGCGCCCTGCTGCGCCAGCTCAACGCCGATCTCTCCCCCCTGCGGGATATCGACTGCTGCAGCTATGGCACCGCTTGCGATCTGATGGTGCTGCCGGGCTGGCATGGGGTGCTGCCGATCGGGCCGCGGCGGATGCTGCCGGTCTGGAGCCACCAGCAGTTGCTGCGCCACCCGGCGGCGCTTGATCCTTTGGTGGAGGACTTGCTGCGCCCATAAGGCCGATCCCGGCCCAGCATGGAGTTGGACGCCGATCTGTGAGGTCACCATGCCGAACGCCCTGGCCACACGGCTCAGCGCCTGGGGGTTCTCCTGGGCCGGCCTGCGCGACAACCGCCGTGGTGAGTGGTGGCTGATCGCCCAGATGGCTCTGATCCTGGCCCATCTGCTGCCGGCCAGCCCCTCCCCAGCCTCGCTGGGTCTGAACTGGCCGCTGGCGCTGCGGCTCGTTGGTCTGGCGTTGTTCGCCATCGGTCTGGTGCTGGCCGCCCAGGGCGCCCTGAATCTGGGCGCCAGCCTCAGCCCCCTGCCCGAACCGATGCCCGAGGCCGTTCTGGTGACCACCGGCGCCTACGCCCGCTGCCGCCATCCGCTGTACCAGTCGGTGATCCTCTGCTCGCTGGGCGTCACCGTGGCCCTGGGCAGCCTGCTGCATCTGGCCCTGTTGCTGGGCCTGGTCGTGGTGCTGGGGTTCAAGGCACGGCGGGAGGAGACCGGCCTCTGCAACCTTCATCCCCAGTACGAGGCCTACCGCGCCTCGACTCCGGCGATCCTGCCGGGCCTGCCCTGGCTGGACTGGCGTTCGGCTTTCCCCGGCAGTGCCGTTTAGAAACGAATCAGATGTTCCCGCCGTGCCCATGGCCCTGCTGTCGTTGTTCCGATTCATGAGGGCTTGTTGCCTCGCTGGACTGGTGGGACTGGCGGTGTTCATCGCCGGAGCCGCCCCGGCGCTCGCGGCCTTCGTGCTGCCGCCGTTGCCCTACCCGGCCGAGGCGTTGGCCCCGTCGATCGATGCCACCACGATGACGATCCACCACGACCGCCACCACGGCGCCTACGTGGCGAACCTCAATGCCCGGATCGCCGACCATCCCGAGCTCGAGCAGTTGTCGCTGGAGGACCTGCAGGGCCGAATCTCCCGGTACCCGGCCGCCGTTCGCAACAACGGCGGCGGCCACTACAACCACTCCCTCTTCTGGCGGGTGATGGCACCTCCCGGCCAAGGGGGAACCCCATCGCCGCAGCTGCAGGCGGCGATCACGGCGGCTTTCGATTCCCCCGAAGCGCTGCAGCAGCGTTTCGCCCAGGCGGCGGCCGACCGCTTCGGTTCGGGCTGGGCCTGGCTGATCCGGCGACCCGACGGCAGCCTGGCGATCACCAGCACCGCCAACCAGGACAACCCGCTGATGGATCTGCCGGGCATCGAGCGGGGCGTGCCCCTGCTGGGACTGGATGTGTGGGAGCACGCCTACTACCTCGACTACCAGAACCGCCGGCCGGACTACATCGCCGCCTGGTGGTCGCTGGTGAACTGGAACGAGGTGAACCGGCGTTTCGCCGAAGGGCTTGATGCGAGCGGCGCCAGTAAATCCTGACAGCCCCACCTGTCGGTAGCCGATACGACGATCACCCGGAAAAACAGTCGCGAAAGTTAATCATATTGCTGCGATTGTCATGGCCCTCTCCCGCAACGTCGAACTGCTTCCCATGGAGCGTTCGCTGCACGGCGAGGCGGTGTTCTCCGCCCCCCGCGCCAGCGATGAAACCCTGATCGCCGAGATCGGCAGCGGCGATTCCTTTGAACTCTTCTGCCACCGCTTCCAGACCGATCAGCTGCTCGTGCTGCGCGGATCGATCGATCTGGTGGTGCTGCAGAACCGCCAGCTACGCCGCATCACGCTGCGGGAGGACGAAGGCCTCTGGGTCCGCATTCCCCCCGGGGTGCCCCATGGCGCCATCAACAGGGGCCGAATCCCCGCCCTGCTGGTCAATGCGGTGCTGCGCCACGGCCCCAGTGATCCGCGCGACTACCGGCCCCTGCCGGTGCCGCACCAGCTACGCAGCCAGTGGCGCCGTCTGGCGGTGGCCTAGCCAGCTCGGATCAGTTGTATTCCCCAGGGATGTCCTGCTTGGTCACCGTGACCCGACCGACCTTCTTCCCCGACAGCCGCAGCAGTTCATCCCCCGAGAAGTCGAAGCCCTTGCCGGCGGCGATCTGGGCCACGTCGTCGGCGGTGGCGGCGGCCAGCACCTGGCCGCGCAGGGCCTCGTCGTCCTGCATGCGGGCCAGGAAGGAGCGCGCCTGATCGAGGCTCATGCGCTGGTGTGGGGGTGGGGTGAATGGCCAGCATGGCGCAGAACCTGGGCGAGCCATTTTTCCAGCTCCAGGTAGCCCACGAAGGCCAGGCTCACCCCTGCGCAGGCCGCCAGATCGATGGCAGAGAGGGCGGTGACTCCGAGGAACCGGGCCATCGGCGCCACGTAGAGGAGCGTCAGCTGCAGGGCGGCAGTGGCCAGCACCGCGCCCAGAAGCCAGGGGTTCGAAAGGAGAGGGGTGCGCCAAAGGGGCCGGTCGCTGCCGGCCGAAAGGGCATGGCCCAGCTGGGCCAGGCAGAGGGTGGTGAAGGCCATGGTCTGCCAGGGACGGCTGAGGCGGGAAGCCACCAGCATCAGCGCCACCACCAGGGCCCCGAACACCAGCCCGATGCGCAGGATGGCGCCGCCCAACCCGCGGGCGAAGAGCGACTCGCCGGGGTCAATCGGCGGCTGCTGCATCAGATCCTCCCCGGGTGGACCCAGGGCCAGGGCCAGGGCCGGCAGGCCGTCGGTCACCAGGTTGATCCAGAGGATCTGCAGGGGCGTCAGGGCCAGACCCAGCAGCGGCGCCGAGCCGATGGTGATCAGTTCGCCCAGGTTGCAGCCCAGGATGAAGCGCACGAAACGGCGGATGTTGGCGTACACCTGCCGGCCCTCCTCCACGGCATTGACGATCGAAGCGAAGTTGTCATCGAGCAACACCACGTCGGCGGCCTCCCGGCTCACGTCCGAGCCACTGATGCCCATGGCCACACCGATGTGGGCCTGGCGCAGGGCCGGGGCATCGTTGACACCGTCACCGGTCATGGCCACCACCGCGCCCGTGGCCTGAAGCGCACGCACGATGCGGAGCTTCTGCTCCGGCAGCACCCTGGCAAAGAGGCTGGTCCGCCGCACCAGCGCTTCGAGCGCCGCGTCGTCGAGGCGCTCCAGCTCCGGACCCTGAGCCATCGGGCTGCTCGGTTCCACCAGGCCGATGGCCGTGCTGATGGCGCGCGCCGTGAGGGGGTGGTCGCCGGTGACCATCACCGGCCGGATGCCGGCCCCGTGGCAGCGGGCCACGGCACCGGGCACCTCCGGCCGGGGCGGATCGCGCTGCGCCATCAGGCCGACCAGCACCAGACCCCCCAGTCCGACTTCTGGCCCTGGGTGATGCGGGCTGCAGGCGAAGGCCAGCACCCGCAGACCGGCCGCAGCCAGCCCGCGCGCTTCCGCCAGCCACCAGTCCTGCTGGGCCGGCGTGAGGCTCCGCGCCCCGGCCCGATCCAGCCAGCGATCGCAGTCGTCCAGGATCACCTCCGGAGCTCCCTTGACGATCAGCAGCTGGGACCCCTCTGCCTTGGCGGAGACGAAGGACGCTGGACCCAGGGGCGCCGCCAGGCTGCCGTCGGGGTCGCTCACCCAGACCGCCATCCTCTGGCGCTCGGCGCGGAAGGGGATCTCCGCCGTTCGCCCGTGCTTCGCACGTAGGACGGATCCCTCCAGGCCCCCCGTGGCGCCGGCCTCCATCAGGGCAACCTCGGTGGGATCTCCTGTCCATCCCCGCTGCCCTGGTTCGGCATCGTTGCAGAGCACGCCGGCCTGCAGAAGCAGGTCCAAAGGACCCTGGGCAATGCCGGCCCCGGTCTTCTCTGGAGGCGCCAGCTCCCGGATTCTGAAGCCGCTCGCGGTGAGGTTCAGGGCCTGGGTGCCGCAGCGGAGCTCCACCACCACCTGGCGGTTCTGGGTGAGGGTGCCGGTCTTGTCCGTGCAGATGACGGTGATGGCGCCCAGGGCCTCCACCGCCGGCAGATGGCGGATCAGGGCGGCCCGTTGCACCATCCGCCGGGTGCCGATCGCCAGGCTCACCGTGATCACGGCCGGCAGCCCCTCCGGCACGATCGCCACAGCGGTGGAGAGGGCCAGCTCCAGCAGGGCCAGGGGAGATCCGCCCAGAAGCCAGCCCCCCAGTACCACCGCTGCCACCAGCACCAGGGCCCAGGCCACCAGCTGGCCAGAGAGGTCCGCCAGTCGCTTCTGCAGGGGTGTCGGCTCAGGGCGGGCTGTCTGGATCAGGGTGGTGATGCCCCCCAGCATGGTGGCCATCCCTGTGGCAGTCACCACGGCCAGGCCCCGTCCCCGCCCCACCTCGCTGCCCAAGAACAGACAGTTGCTCCGCTCCAGCAAGGGTGTTTCGGCCGCCAGCGGCGGTTCGGGGCGCTTGCTCACCAGATCGGCCTCGCCGGTGAGGGCTGCCTCCTGCAGCCCCAGTTCGCTGCCCTCCAGCAGCCGGGCATCGGCGGGCACCCGATCGCCGCTTTCCAGGCGGATCAGGTCCCCCGGCACCAGCTGGTCACTGGGGAGGCGCTGCCAGTGGCCGTCCCGGCGCACGCGGGCCAGGGGCTGGGCCAGGTTCAGCAGGCTGCGCAGGGCCAGCAGCGCCTGACTTTCCTGCAGGTAGCCCAGAAGGGCGGTGAGGGCCACGATCGTCAGGATGGCGATCGCGTCTTTAGGGAAGGCGTGATCCAGCACCGCCAGGGCGGCGGACACGGCCGCCACCGCCAGCAGCAGCACCAGCATCACGTTGCTGAACTGATCCAGCAGGATCCGCCAGCGGCCTGGGCCCGGCGACAGGGCAAGTCGATTGGGTCCGACGCTGGCCAGTCGGTCGGCGGCGTCGGCCTCGCTCAGGCCGGCTTCGCCGACCCCGAGCCGCCGCAGGCATTCCGGCCCCGGAAGGGCCTGCCAGGCCGTGGCCTCGGGACGGAACATGGCCAGCCACCCAGTGGCCCCCAGACCCTAGGTGGTGCCATCGGGGATCCGGACGGAACGACCTCGCCGGAAGTCCCAGGGCCGGGTGATCCCGCCTGGCACCCGCCAGACACCGAACCCCTGGCGGCGGGCCCGCTGCTCGGCCTCCAGATAGGCCGCCCCGTCGCAGGCGGCGAGATAGCGGCGGTAGGCGAAGGCCAGGCCGTCCTCCACCAGGGCCAGGTTGATGTTGGTTTCGCTGATCACTTCGGCCAGCGTGCGCCCAAAGCGGTCGCGGCCCTGGGGTTGGATCGTCACCGACCGCCCCACGGGCAGGCGCAACTGGAGGACCTGGCGCGCCTGTTGGCCGTGGGGCATCTGGGCCATCTCGGGGGCGTCGATGCAGGCCAGCCGGACCGTGATCCGTTGATCGCCGCTGCGGACCCGCAGGGTGTCGCCGTCGCCGACCGAGAGCACGGTGGCCCGGAAGGCTGGCGCCGTCCAGGAGGGGCCGGCCAGGCCAAGCCCCAGGCCGAGCACGCTGAGCAGAGATGCCAGCCGGAGACCAGGCATGGGCGCGTGGGGACCCCACGGGGGGCTGCCGCTCAGCTTTGCATCGCCCTGGCCCGCACCTCCTCGAGGCTGGTGCGACGCCCCAGCGTCCCGTTCTCGAACACGGTCTGGAGGCAGCTGGCCGGATGGGGCTCCAGGCCCTGCCGCTCCACCGTGCGGTACCCCCATTCGTCCCGGATCAGGTCGAGCATGCCGGCCTTGCTGGCCTTGGCGGGATCGGTGACCGGGCACTTGTGCACCGGCCGGATCCGGCCGGCCCGCTCCACCCACGACACCTTGTAGGCGAAGCGCTGGCTGTCCCGGTTCACCTGCTGCAGCAGGCCGCCACCCATGCCGAAGGCGACGTTCTCGGCGCTGAAGCCGGCCGCCAGGATCGCCTCGATCACCAGCGGCAGGCTGGTGGCGGTGATGCCATCCCCCTGGATCACCCGCACGTGCTCCAGCACCCGGTAGCCCTTGCCGTTGAGCCGGCTGCCGAAACGGGCCTCCAGACGGCGCAGCAGCTCGGGCACGATCGCCACCGGATCGCCCGAATCGGGCCGGATCACCACGGTGGCGCCAGAGGCGATCACCTGCTCCCGCAGTTGCTCGCCCCAGAGCCGGTCGACGGCGTTCCAGAGGTCGTAGGCATCGGAGACCACCGCCAGTACGGCACCCGGCCTGGCGAAGCGGTCGAGCATGGTCCGGTAGGCCTCCAGCTCGTGCTCCTGCCCCCAGGCCAGGATCGTGGAGTGCTCAGCGGCGGGTATCGAGAAGCCGGCCATCGGGCAGTCATAGTGCCGCCGGCCCGCCACCAGAGCCGCGACGGTGTCGGTGCCGCGGAAGGCCACCAGGTGAGCCAGGCCGCCGATGGCGGCGCTCTCGTGGCTGGAGACGCCGCGGGAGCCGAAATCGTGCAGCCGGAAGGGAAGCTCGGCCGCCGGGTCGTCGGCAGAGCGCTCCAGGGCCACCCGCAGGAGCTCGCGGAAGTGCCAGCTGCGGGTGGCCACGGTGGTGGGGTACCAGAGGCGCAGCAGCAGGGTCTCCACCCAGGTGACCAGCCAGGCCAGGGCCGGATCGGTGGACTCCACCGTCATCAGCACGTTGCCGGTGGGCACCCGGCTGCCCTCGGGGACGGCCCGGATGCGCAGGGGCAGCCGGCCGCCGTGGACGCTGAGCAGGCGCTGCCAGCCCTCACGGTTGAACGGCAGGCCGTGGGCGCTCCAGAGGTCGGCGGCCTCCTCGATGTCGCCCTGGGTGACGGGCCGCTCCAGGGTGTCCTGCAGCAGCATCTGCAGTCCGAAGAACAGGGTGTCGGGGTTCTCGCCACCCCGGCTCTCCAGGTAGGCCCCCATGGCGGTCAGATCGGGGGGGTACTGGAGCCAGTGGCTGCCCTTGTAGCTGTCAGTGTCGAGCAGAAGATTGACGTCCATGGTGTGCGCTCCGCACGATGTGGATAAGGGGGCTTCGGCCCGGTCTCCCCAGGCCTGAAGCGTTGATGGGCCAGCCGTCACCGGCGGCGGTGGGTCAGATCCGCGAGATGAAGTGCTGAATGATCTGGATGTGGTCCTCGAAGAACGTGTCTTCGTGGGCGTAGATGTCGGCCAGGGGCATCCAGAAGGCTTTTTCGGCGTCGTCGCCGCCGCGCACACTGGGGAGGACGCCCCCCTTGAGCTGAATCAGGAAGGCATGGGTGATCACCCGGCCGCGCTGGGAGCGACCTGGAGCATCAAAGACGTGGCGGTCGGCGATCGACCCCTCCAGCACTGGTTTGGGCACCTTCAGACCCGTCTCCTCGCGCAGCTCCCGCAGCATCCCCTCCACCACCATCTCCTTCTGGTTGAGATAGCCCCCGGGGAGGGCGATCAGCCCCTGGCCGGGCCGCACCCGGCGGCGCACCACCAGGACGTGGCCCGACTGAACCACCACAGCATCGGTGGTGACGAAGGTGGGTGGGTAGGGCGCCACCGACCAGAGCTGGCGGTAGCCGGCGATGTAATCGGCTTCCTGGCGCAGCCAGCGATAGCGGCCCGTCTCGCGGTAGTCCGTCAGGAACGCACGCACCGCCTCCGGCACATGGGAGGCCCACTGGGAGTCATCGGCGCCGGAGAAGTAGGCCTGGCGAATGGTCGTGGAATGGACGTCGCTGTTGAGGGGCACGTCCTGAAAGTCCCATTGGGGGAAAAGATCGAGGTAGTAGCTGCTGCGGTCTTTTCGATGACCGACGAGCAGCACCCGATCCTCCTCATCGGTGGCGGCGAGCACCTTCTGCTGCACTTCCGCCAGCCAGAGATTGTCGGAGTAGAGATGATCGCGGATCGGGATCACCTCCAGCCGGCGCTGCCAGTCGGCGGGCAAGGAGGCGCGGATCATGCGCTCCCGTTCCTCACTGCTCCAGGGGTTGCGGGTGTCGGGGGCGCAGCGATGACTGCCCAGCAGCAGCAACAGGCGCTCGGCCCTGTCGAGGGCCGAAGCGATCAACGAAAAATGCCCTGCATGAAAGGGCTGGAAGCGTCCGATGAGGACGGCGACGTCATGATTCATGGTAGACCTCAGAATCCCTGAGATGGGGCCCGCCTCAACGGCAGGCGTTTGATTTCTAGCACGAAAGCCGCGGACGTAACGGCCTGCCAACCGTTTTGAGGGTGGGCTGATGGCGGCACCCCAAACAGGTGCCGCCCCTGAGAACCGGGTGGTGATTGTGACGTTTATCCGATCAAAGTGAGAGGATCACAGGCGCAGCCCTGTTTGACAGGGATAAGGTATGGATGGCTGTCTGGTCGGATGATCAATGGGAACATCCCCTTCAGATGACACCTCTTCACTGATCAGGAACCTCAGCATCTTCACGGCTTCGGTGGTGTCTCTATCCGGTGCATTCCAGGCCTGGAGTGCTGTGAGAATCACCCAGTCATTGGAGGAAGGCAAACGTACGCAGGCCTTCTCGAAACAGATTCTTGATCAGATGGATAACCTTACTGGTGACAATGAAACGAAAGGTAAAGTTGCCCTGATTGGCCTGTATATCATCGCCGCTAATGACAAGGACAAAATGAACATTGCCAACATCGCGTTGCAGAGCGGCAAAAGTAATCTCAGGGATGCCGCCGCGTTTCTGCTCAGGCAGGAATGCAAGGAGCTGCCTGAGTTGTCGACCTGCAAAAATGCCCTGGACATGCTGGCGCGCACAGAGGATGTGAGTGTTCAGCGTCAGGTCCGCAAGGAAGACAAGTTGATCGACCAATCACAAGGCGCTCTGCAGCAGGACGCTGTGGAGACGATTCCGGTTCAGCCTTCGCCCGTCGCGTTGGCTCTGGAGGAGATCACGACGGCCAAGATCGCCGCCACCGATCTTCAGGGTTGGATCTATGTCGGCAAGGCGGATGCCTCCGGAGCTCTCCGGGACGATCGCACCATCAACGTACCGAAAAAGCCGGCCCCCAATGTCGATGTCACCACCACGACGTCCGTGTACCTGAGGTCCCAGGGCACGATCCGCTCGGGCTCGTCCCTGGGCATCATCCCGAGGGGGCAGGTCCTGCGGATCTATGCGCTCAGCTCGAGGCCGCTGGCGGGCGGCATGGAGGCCGTCTGGGCCAAGGTGAAGACGCAGAGGGGATCCGTGCAGGGCGTGCCTTGAAAAATCGACCTCCCCTCTGGACCAGTCGCCACCAGGCGGGGCGGGCCCTGGCCGAGGTTTTCGCCGATCGCCAGGGCCATTGCCGCGACACCACCCTGGTGGCCCTGCCCAGAGGCGGCGTGCCGGTGGCCGCCGCGATGGCCTCGCGTCTGGGGCTGCCCCTGGCGACCTGGTCAGTGCGCAAGGTGGCTGATCCTGCCTCGCCGGAGGTGGCGATCGGGGCCGTTGCCGCCGGTGGGGTGGTGGTCTGGCGGAACGGCCACGGTGCCATCCGACGGGCCACCACGGCAACGACGCACGGCTGGCTGCGGGCTCAGCAGGAGGAACTGCGACGCCGGCAGCATCGCTTCGGGGACCCGCCCGGCGACCGGCTCCGTGGACGACACCTGATCGTGGTCGACGACGGCATCGCCACCGGCATGACGGTGAAGGCGGCACTGGTCTCCCTGCGCCAGGTTGAACCGGCTACGCTTTCTCTGGCGGTGCCGGTGGTCGATCGCGCGGTGGCTGACGAGCTTGGCCGGCTGGTTGAGCGAATCGAGGCCCTGGCCGTCGTCGACGATCTTCAGGCGGTGGGGATGTGGTTCGAGCATTTCGAGCAGCTCAGTGACGAGGCGGTGCTCGCCCTTCTGCACGGGTGTCGGCAACAGCTGGGGCCGTGATCCTTGCCATGGGGGCATGCGATCATCCGCAGCGTCTGCGCCGGTGCACCCATCCATGACCCTGGGGAATCCTGAAGGCGACCTGGCCTCCATCGCTGCGGCGTTTGACCTTCCCGGCCGCCTCTGCAGCCTTGAACCCCTGGGCAACGGCAACGTCAACGACAGCTACCTGGTGGTCTGCGAAGGGCCCCCGTTGCGCCGGTTCGTGCTGCAGCGGTTGAACCGGAGGGTGTTTCCAAGGCCCGAGCTGGTGATGGCCAACATGATCGCCATCTCAGAGCATGTCGAGGCGCGATTGAATCAGGGTTGTGCCCTGTTGGGTGAACGCCGCTGGCAGCACCCCCGGGTGTTGCTGAGCCGTGCTGATCAACGTCCCTGGGTGGAGCAGGACGGTGGTTTCTGGCGCCTGATCACCTTCATCGAATCCTCCCGGAGCTTCGATGTGGTGGCCAGTGCCGAACAGGCCAGGGAGGTGGGCTTCGGTCTGGGGATTTTCCACCATCTGATCAGTGATCTCCCCCCTGCCCGGCTGGCCGACACCCTGGAGGGTTTTCATGTCACTCCCCGGTATCTGGAGCTCTATGACGCGGTGCTGGCCAGCGCGCCGTACGCCATGGGGAGCGATGTTCGGCACTGCCAGGCCTTCGTCGAGAAGCGCCGAAGCTTCGTTCCGGTGCTGGAGACGGCCAGGGTCAGCGGCCAGCTGCGACTTCGGCCCATCCACGGGGATCCCAAGGTCAACAATGTGATGCTGGAGGCCAGCTCCGGCCGGGCCTGTGCCCTGGTGGATCTCGATACGGTCAAGCCCGGACTGATTCACTACGACATCGGCGACTGCCTGCGGTCCTGTTGCAATCCCGTTGGCGAGGAAGCGGCTGATCTGGAGGCTGTCCATTTTGATATCGACCTTTGCCGCGAGGTGCTCAGCGGCTATCTTGCCGCCGCCTCAGCCTTCCTCACCACTGCGGATTATGACCACCTCTATGCGGCGATTCGCCTGATCAGCTTTGAGCTCGGCCTGCGTTTCTTCACCGATCATCTGGCCGGCAACGTCTATTTCAAGACGGACCGTCCAGACCACAATCTGCAGCGCGCCCTGGTGCAGTTCCGGCTCACCGAAAGCATCGAGGCCCAGGAGGGTCGGATCCTGGAACTGATCGCTGATCTCAGGGCCGACTTCGCCTCTGGTTGTTGATGGCTGAGCCCGTTTGCCATCGTTTCGCCCTGTGTTCCTTCGATGGCGGCACCACGTCGCCGGCCCTCCAAATGGGGGGCGAGATCAGCCGGGTTAAGTCGCGTCTCCGGCTCAGCGTTCGGCTCGGGGGAGCGATCGAGGCGGTGCGACTGTCGCCGCCGGTCGCGTCACCCTCGCGCCAGGACGGTCTGTGGTCCACGACCTGCTTCGAGTGCTTCTGGGGCGTCGAGGGGGAGCGGCCCTACTGGGAGCTGAATCTTTCCCCTGCCGGCCACTGGAACCTGTACCGGTTGGAGGCGTACCGCGATGGCCTGCGGCCGGAGCCCGGCTACGACCTGCCACCGCATCGCCTCGTCCGCGACGCCGGTGGGCTGTCAGTGCACCTGGATCTACGGCTGCCGCCGGCGATTCCAACGGAGGCCCCGCTGCAGGTGGCGATCACCAGCGTGATCGAAGATCGCAACGGACGCCTGAGTTACTGGGCCCTGGCCCATCCGGGGGCCGAACCCGATTTCCACCGGAGAGACGCGTTCCTGCTGCGCCTCTGAGAACGTTGGCCATGGCGTTGGGCCTCATCCGGCGGCGTGGTAGCTGCTGCGCACCAATGGGCCACTGCGCACCTGGGCAAACCCCATGGAGCGGGCGGTGTCGCCCAGCTGCTCGAACTCCTCCGGTGTCCAATAGCGGGCCACGGGGATGTGGGCCAGGGAGGGGCGCAGGTACTGGCCCAGGGTGAGGCGCTGGCAGCCGGCGGCCCGCAGGTGCTCCAGGGTGGCCACCACCTCCTGGGCCGTTTCGCCGAGCCCGAGCATCAGACCGGATTTGGTGGGAATTTCCGGCGCCAGTTCCCGGGCCGCTGCCAGCAGCTCCAGGGAACGGCCATAGGTGGCACCGCGGCGCACTTCCCCCTGCAGGCGTTCCACCGTCTCCAGGTTGTGGTTGAAGCACACCGGCGCAGCCGCCAGCACCGCCGCCAGCCGTTGCCGCTGGGCCCGGCGGCCCTGCTCGGGGTCGGCATGGCCGCCCCAGAAATCGGGGGTGAGCACCTCGATCAGCACCTGCGGATCGCGGCGGCGGATCGCCCTGATGGCGGCGGTGAACAGGCTGGCGCCATGGTCGGCCAGGTCGTCGCGGGCCACGGCGGTGAGCACCACATAACGCAGGTTGAGCACCTGCACCGCCTCCGCTACCCGCTCCGCCTCGTCTGCGTCGAGGGACAGCGGCGCCCTGCCCTTGTCCACCTGGCAGAAGGCGCAGCTGCGGGTGCAGATCGGGCCCCCCAGCAGGAAGGTGGCCGTGCCGGCGGCGTAGCACTCGCCCCGGTTGGGACAGCGCCCCTCCTCGCAGATGGTGTGCAGCCGCTGCTCCCGGACCACACCCTGGACCCGTTCGGTGGCTGACGCCTCACCGAGGGGGCGACGGATCCACTCCGGCAGCCGCTGCGTCGGGGGGATGGCGCTGTAGCGGCTGGTGGCGGTCATGGTGTCGCGGTCAGGCGTCGGGGTTCATTCCATCCGCCGGCGTCCTTCAAACGCTCGGGCCAGGGTCACCTCGTCGGCATACTCCAGCTCCCCCCCCACCGGCAACCCGTAGGCGATGCGGGTGACGCTGGTGAAGGGTTTGAGCAGCCGGGCCAGGTAGAGGCTGGTGGTGTCCCCCTCGACGCTGGGGGTGAGGGCCAGGATCACCTCGATGACACCCTCCCGGTCGACCCGCTCCACCAGCGGCTGGATCTGCAACAGCTCCGGACCGATGCCATCCATCGGCGAGATCAGTCCGCCCAGCACGTGGTAGAGGCCATGGAATTCGCGGCTTCGTTCCATCGCCAGCAGGTCGCGGGAGTCGGCCACCACACAGATCTGGCCGTTGCGCCGCTCCTCGTTGCGGCAGATCTCGCAGAACTCCTCAGCGGAAAGATGGAAACAGCGACGGCATTGCCCCACCTGGCTGCGGGCTGCCAGCAGGGCATCAGCGAAGCTGCGGATCTGTTCTTCCGGCTGGCGCAGTAGGTGCAGGGCCAGCCGCTGCGCCGTGCGGGGCCCGATGCCCGGCAGGCGTTCGAACTGGTCGATCAGCCGGGCCAGGGGTCGGGTGAAACCGCTCAGCGAACCGGCTGCAGGTGGGCTGAATCTAGGCGGCCCGCTCGCGCCGGGCAGGGCGCCGGGTGAGGATGGCAGCGGCTCTCGCCAGCTCCCCTGCCCCGCCCCGTGCCATGGGTTTCCCTGCCACCCACCCGCCCGTTCCCCCCGCCGCCACTGGGCGCTCGCGTTGGGGCGGATCTCTGGTCGCGGCCCTGCTGCTGAGCCTGATGCTGGTGGGCTGCAGCGCCGCCGCCGCGGGTCTGAATTCCTTCCAGAGCCCGGATGGCCGCTATGCCTTCCTCTATCCCACCGGTTGGACCCGGGTGCAGGTCAGCAATGGTCCCCAGGTGGTTTTCCACGACCTGATCAACAGCGACGAGACCCTCAGCCTTGTGGTCTCCGAGGTCACCCCCGACCGGGATCTCAGCCAGCTGGGCAGCGCTGTCGAGGTGGGCGAGACCCTGCGCCGCAGCGTCATCTCACCGGAAGGCAGCGGCCGCGACGCCGAACTGGTGGAGGCCCATGAGCGGGAGCAGGGCGGCCGCACCTACTACGACCTGGAGTACACGGTCCATCTGGCCGACCGGGATCGCCACGAGCTCGCCACCGTGGTGGTGGATCGCGGCCGGCTCTACACCTTTGCCGCCAGCACCAACGAAGCCCGCTGGAACAAGGTGAAGGACCTGTTCGCCGTCGTGATCGGCTCCTTCACGCTGCAGATCTAGGGGTGTCCGCCCCCGGCCGGCTGACCATCGTGGGGGGCGGCCTGGCAGGCAGCCTGCTGGCCCTTGAGCTGGCGGAGCGGGGTCTGGCGGTGACCCTGGTGGATGGGGGGGAGGCCACGGCCACGGCCCTCAGCTACGGCGGGGTGGCCTGGTGGGCCGGGGCTCCGGGGCCCCTGGGCCCGTTGCTGCGCCAGGCCCCCGCCCGCTGGCGACGGCTGCAGTCCCGCCATGGCCCCCTCGGCTGGCGCCGCTGCGGTCTGCGCCTCCATGGCGGCGGCTGGGGCAGCTCCCTGCTGCGCCCCCCCTTCGCCCAGGTGGACACCGCCATGCTGATGGCGGCCCTGCCCCAGGTGCTGGCGGCCGCTGGGGTGGAGCGGCAGCGGGCGCGGGTCGTGGCCCCGCCGCGGGCGGTGGCCGCTGGCTGGCAGCTGGAGCTGGAGTCCGGTGGCCCCCTGCTGGCGGAGCAGGTGGTGCTGGCGGCCGGGGCCGGTTGCCGCTCCCTCGCCCCGTTATTGCCGGACCGTCTCCGCGTCAGCTGGGCCGGGGTGCTGGCCATGCCGGCGCGGCCGAGGCTGCTGCCGTCCTCGGGTCGTCCTTGGTGGCGGCATGCCGTGCAGCGCCGGATCGTCCAGCCACGCCACTGGCAGCGTCCCGTCCTGGAGCGGGCGGCGCCGGGGTTGGGGGAGGAACGCTGGATCGTCGATGCCGGTTGCGCCCCTTGGGGCGAGGGGTTGTTGCTGGGCCAGATCAGCCTGGTGCGGCCGGGCCTGGACAGTGGCGAGCCACCAGAGGCGGCGGCCATGGAGGGCCGTCTGCGCCAGGGTCTCGCGGGCCTCGACCCGTTGCTGGCGGCCCTGCCTGGTCCCTATCGGCAGGTGCCGGTGGCCTTTTGCACCGACGGGCTGCCCCTGGTGGGCCCGCTGCCGGGGGCGGCTGGCCTGTGGGTGTTCAGTGGTTTTGGTGGGGCCTTCGCCCAGGTGCCGGTGCTGGCTCCGCTGCTGGCCGATGTGATCGCGGGTGTGGCCGATGGCAGGGTCCTGGCCCGATTGGGCGTTCAGGCGGGCTGACAGGTGGGCACCCATCCAGCATGCTGGCGGCAATGGCCACCTCCGCTCCCCCCACAGGTGCAGTGCCGCCAAGCCGGCCGGTTGGTGGCCTGCGCCGCCGCTGGCGGGGCCTCGGTGATCGCGGCCAGGTGGGGGCGTGCCTGGTGGCGATGGGCGGAGCCCTGGGCCTGTGGGTGCTTTTCTGGCCCGTGCCCACGGAGGTGATGGGGCAGGGAGTGCTGCTCTACCCCAACACGGCCGGTCTGCTGGATGCCCGCGCTGGCGGCCAGGTGCGACGCCTGCGGGTGACCGTGGGGCAGGAGGTGCGCAAGGGGCAGGTGCTGATGGAGCTCTACCTGCCGGTGCTCGACCGCCAGCTGCAACAGCAACGCGGCAACCTGGCCCAGCTGGAGCGCGATGACCGCGAGCTCGACCGCCGGGATGTCCTGCGGCTGGCCAGCGAGAAGCTCAGTGTCGACACCTCTCTGGCCAAGCTGGCCCAGGATCGACGTCGCTACGAGGAGTTGGCGGCCACCTACGCGGAGAAGGTGCGCAACCTGCGCTGGCTGAGCCAGCGGGAGGTGGTGGCTCCCCTGGCCTCCGAGGTGGTGGCGGCCGAGCAGGGTCTGACCAGCACCAGCGTCAGTCTCGATGCGGTCAGGATCCAGGAGAAGGAGCTGCTGACCAGCTACGAGCAGGTCAAGCTCGACATCCAGACCCAGGCCTTGCGGCGCCGCTATCAGATCGATGACATGCGCCGCCAGATCCGGGTCACCGAGGCCCGCCTGGCCTACGACGGCCAGGTGCTGGCCGACCGGGACGGCACGGTGCTGGATCTGCAGGTGATCCAGGGCCAGACGGTCGCCACCGGCCAGCGCCTCGGCACCCTGGGCCGGGCCACCGCCCCCACCGGCGAGCGGGCACCGCTGCTGCGGGCTGTGGCCTATTTTGCCCCTGCCGATGCCCGGCGTCTGCCGGCGGGCCTGCCGGTGGAGGTGGTGCCCCTCTGGGACCAGCGGGGCCGGTTCGGCGGCATCGTGGGCAAGGTGACCCAGGTGCTCGCCCTGCCAGCCACGGAAGAAGACATCTCCACCACCATCGGCAATCCCCAGCTGGCCCGGGACCTGCTCAAACGGGGTCCGGTGATGCGCACGGAGATCGAGCTGGAGCGGGACCCCGCCAGCCGGGACGGCTACCGCTGGACCCTTTCAGGGGGCAGTGGTGTTTTCCCGGTGCGTGAAGGCCTCACCATCGCCGCCCATGCCTACGTGGAGTGGCGCACGCCGATCACCTATGTGCTGCCCGGGCTGCGCTCCCTCACCGGCGGCTACCGCACGTTGCGCATGGACCGCCTCTGGGATCGCCCCTCCCTGCGCCAGAGCGGGCCGGTGCCATGAGCGAGCGGCGCCGCTGGCAGATCCGTAACCCCCTGCTGCGCCAGGAGCTCCCCTGGCTGGTCAGTGAGGTGGTGCTGCTGGTGGTGTTGTGCAACGCCAATCCGCCGGAACTGTGGTTCTGGCTGGTGGTGCTGGTGGTGATCCTGGGGTACCGGATCGAGCGCTGGATCTCCTCCCGGCCGGAGTGATCGCCAGTCGTCACTGGCCTCCTTGCGCGCTGGAGCGGCTCGTACGATCCGGTGAGCCGTTCAGCCGGTGGTGGTGTCCCTGTGGGCGAAGCCCGACCAAGAGGATCCTGCGGCAGCCGGGACATCGCCGGAGTCACTTTCCTCACAACGGAGCCGCTTGATCTCGCGCATCAGCGCATCGCCATCAGCAAGCAATTCGGCGATTGTTTCATGTCTCTCGGGTTGATAGGAGGTGATTCCATAGCTGAAATCAATGTCGTTATTTTTGCCCGAAAGTCTGTTGTCGTGGACCAAAGCATCCTTGATGCGGTGGATAACCGTCTCTGACTGCTCGCGGGTGGAATTGATCAGCAGCACCACGAACTCGTCACCACCCAGCCTGGCAACGACATCGGAATCCCGACAGACGTCCTTGATCAGATCGGCAAAGGCGATCAGGACTCGATTGCCTTCTTCAGGGCCGTGGAGGTCATTGATGGTCTTGAAATGATCGAGATCAAGGTAAAGCAGTGAGACAGGAAAGCCCTGGCGGGTGCACAACTGCAGACTCTGCTGGGCAAGGGCAACGAATCCGCGTCTGTTTTCGAGGCCGGTGAGCCCATCTTTGGTGGCCAGCAGGGTGGCTGCTAACTGCTGCTCCACCAGGCTGGCCAGATCCTTCAGGATCTCAATCTGCCTCTGATCCAGGGATCGGGGCGAATGATCGGCAATGCAGAGAGTGCCGAGTTTGCGCTGATCAAGGGTCAGCGGGCATCCGGCGTAAAACCGAATGTGGGGTTCATTCGCCACCATGGGATTATCGATGAAACGCTCATCCTCAAGCGTATCTTCGACGATCAATATATCGGGACAGGTAATCGTGTGTCCGCAGAAGGAAACGCTTCGGGCAACTTCAGAGATTTCCAGGCCCATGCAGGATTTGAACCATTGGCGATCTTCATCCACAAACCCGATCACGCAGATCGGCACCTCGAAGATCCGCGCCGTCAATCGGGTCAGCCTGTCAAAACAGACGTCATATCCTGTATCGAGGAGCCGCAGGGAGCGGAGCTTGGCGAGGCGGAGCTTTTCGTCCTCTGGAGCTTTGGGTGATTTCAATGCATCCCTCTTGAATTCATGGCTAGATGATGGGAGTGATCTGGAGGGGGGAAACAATCTGGAAGGGACGAAACCAGCTTGCTAAGGCCAGCTTGGATAACGGGCGTTGCATGGTGAGCTTTTGAGGCCAGCGATGGACTGATGGCCTCTAAGCCCGCAAGAGACAATTGATACAATAGCCCATTTCGCCCGAGTTTTTGCTGTCTTTTGTCCAATGGCTGGGACTTCAGTTATTCAGCCAATCGAACAAATGTTGAAGCCCGAAGACTCAGTCTGCTTTCATTCTTTCTGCCCCGCTGTTTCCGTGCGCCTCAAGCCAGCGTTCCAGCTGCACCTCGTTCCAGGTGTCCGCCGACACCCAGCGCCCGATCGGTGCCGCCAGGGCGGCCACGAGCAGCAGCAGGGGGATCAGGGCGCCATTGCCGGCGATCTGGGCCACGAAAAGGGCGCAGAACAACGGGGTGCGGCAGGCGCCGCTGAACAGGGCCGTCGCTCCTGTCCACACGAGCAACTGCCGTTCCAGGGGCGGCAGATCGCCGATCAGGGGTCCCGCCAGCAGCGCCCCCAGGGACATGGCGTCATGCATCACACCACCGGGGGCGCCGATGGCGATGCTGAGCACCGAGGCCAGCAGGCGCCAGGGCAACACCTCGAGGCCCGGTCGATCCTCGCCATAGGCCATGCGCAGGATCAGCAGCTGGCCGTCGTTGAGACTCCAGCCATCGCTGGCAACGGCCGCCAGGCTGATCACCAGGGCCGCCCCCAGGGCCCAGAGCAGGGGTCTTGGAATGGCGGATCCGCCTGGGCGGGCCGGCCTTGAGAGCCAGTGGCTCCAGCGGCTGGCCATCCAGGCGGTGCTCGCTGCGAACACCCCCCCCAGCCACCCGGCCCCCAGGGTCAGAAGCAGGGCTGGTGCGATCAGGTGCCCGCCCCCGCCCACCAGCAGGGAGACACCGGCGTGGTGGGCGGGAGCCGCCTCGGCCGTGCTCTCCCAGAGGCCGGTGGCGGCCCCGATCACCACCCCCAGGGCCGTGGTCAGCAGGGTGCCGTTGATCAGGGCCGCCGAGCGACGCTGACACAGCTCCTCGACGGCGTAGGTGACCCCCAGCAGGACGGAGTTGAAGGCGATACCAAGCCCGGCTCCTGCACCGGTCGCCAGCAGCACCGGCAGGGGCAGGCGCCTGAGGGGGGCCAGCCAGTTCCGCAGCGCCAGCAGCAGGCTGGCGCCCAGGGAGGCGGAGGGGGATTCCAGGCCCACCGTGAGGCTGGCGCCATGGGTGAGCAGCAGGAGCGGCAGGCGGGTCAGCTGGCGCCTCAGATCAAGTGAGACAAGGGCCGCGGAGCGGGCCGGACCCATCTGCACCCGTTCCAGCTGCAGGGCCTGCACCCCGGTGAGGCCGCCTCCCCTGCCGCCCTTCAGGGGGCCGTTCGCCAGCAGGCTCAGCAGCACCGTGCCGGCGAACACCAACAGCAGGCTTCCTCCGGGGACGCCGCCGCCGCCGTCGCCCAGGGGCCAGGCCCGCTGCAGGCGGAATCCCAGGGCCGAGAGCCATTGGTAGGGCTGCAGCAACAGCAGCAGTGGCAGCGCGGCCAGCAGCAGGGCGATGACCTGGCCCCGCCCCAGGTTCCCGGAACGCCGGGCCTCGGAGGCGTCGATCGCTTCGGGGCTTGGCGTCATGGCGCCCACTGCAGACGGGACGGAACCGGCGCCTCCGGATCGGTGGGCATCGGCAGCAGTTCCCGCAGCAGCTGGGCGTAGGTGACGTTCACGTTCACGGTGGCCTCGAGCCGCTGCACCAGGCTGCTGATCAGCCGCTCCTGGGTGTTGGAGAGATCCAGCTCGCTGCTCAGGCCCGCCTGGTAGCGGAGGCGGGCATCACGGAAGGCCTCCAGGCTCGCTTTCACTCCGCGTCTGGCCGCCACCAGCCGCGCCAGGCTGGCTTCATGGCCGAAGAAGGCCTGCTCAATCCGCAGCCGGATGTCGTTGCGCTGGGCGGCGTACTGCTGGGCCACGGCCGCCCCCCGGCGGGCCAGGGCCCGCGCCTGCCCCCGGGTGGTGCCCGCATCGAAGAGCAGCCAGCTCACCGCCAGGCCCACCGACCAGTCGCTGCCGTAGGTGTTCAGGGAGGTGGCGACAGTGGCTCCGCAGCAGCCGCCATCGGCGACGCGCACATTCCAGTTGTTGGCATTGCTGGCACTGGTCCCAGCACTGGCGAACAGCGACAGCTTCGGAAGCAGCCCGGCGGCGACGGCATCTTTCTGCTGCAGCAGGGCGTCGCGGGTGGCCAGGAGGGCTTCCAGTTCCGGGTTGTCTCGGTAGGAGGCCACCAGGCTGGTTTCCAGATCCAGGGGCCAGCGCGGTTGGAGGCGGATCGGGTCGCCGGCGGCGGGGGTCACCTGGGGTGGCAGGTTGAGCAGGGCCGCCAGGCGGCGGCGGGCGATGGCCTGGTCCGCCAGGGCGGCGATCAGCTGTTCCTGCCCGTCCGATTCGATCGCCTGGCGCCGCAGCACATCCAGCCGGGGGACCAGGCCCGCCTGCTTGAGATCGAGGCTGTCCTGCAGGATCAGCAGGTCGTTGCGCACCACGGCCTCGCGGATGCGCACCAGCTGGTCGGCCCGCTGCAGCAGGTAGTAGGTCTCGCTCAGCATCAGCTGCAGCCGCCGCAGGGCATCGGCGTAGGCCAGACGGCCGCTGCGCAGGCTGGCCAGGGCGGCCCGCACCCTGGGCGTGCGGGCGAAATCCAGCAGCTCGTAACGGAGCTGCAGACCCGTGGCCACCCCGTTGACGTTGGTGTTCAGGGAGCCCCTGCCGCCGGGGGGGATGAAGAACGGGTTGCTGGGGGCAAAGAGGGTCCCCGTTCCGGTGGGGGAGAAGAAGCTGCTGCTGGCCTGGTCTGTGCCACCGGCGGCGTAGGCCGAGAGGCGCGGCCAGTAGGTGCCCATCTGGCTCTGGAGCTCGGCCAGGGCCGCCGCCACCTCCTCGCGGCGGGCCTGCAGGCTGGGGCTGTTGGCGAAGCCGATCGCCAGGGTCTGCTCCAGGCTGAGGGCCTGGGGCTGGCCTTCCCGCAGGCTGGCGGCCTCCGGCAGCGCCAGCGGTGGCAGGGGCGCCATGTCCTGCGGTGGCAGCAATGGGCTGGCCAGGGCGTCGCCCTTGGGGGGGGCCGCCTCAGCGGGGAGCAGCTGTTCGAGGGCCCGGATCTGGCGATCCAGCTCGTTCCAGCGGCGTTCGAGGCGGCCCCCATCCCCGGCGCCGGCTGCGGGCAGGGGCTGAGCCGTCCCCGACCCCGACCCCAGGCTCAACGCCAGCCCCAGGAGGATCCACCTGGCCAGGGGCCGCCCCGTTCCGCTGCCCCCCATGGCCCGCCGTCTCCCCCATCCGGCGCCCAGTTTGCTCGACATCGGCCGCACCGGCCCCTAAAAGCTGAAACCCAGCTGCAGTCCCGCGGCGAACACCCCTGGTACCCGGCCAGCTCCACCCGGATTGAGGATCCACTGCAGGCTGGGCTGCAGGTTGAAGGACTGGTTGATCTGCACCTGATAGCCGAGCTCCACCACGCCTTCGTGGCTGAGACCGGGGCTGGTGATCGGGCTGAAGCCCGTGCGGGCCACGCCCAGGATCAGCAGGTCGAAGGGGCGGCCGGGCAGGACCCCCTGGCTCACCAGCCCGCCACCGATGTAGCTGGGCGTTGGATTGGCGGCGGTGTCGAGTCCCGCCGCCGCCGCGGCCCAGAGCCGGTGGTCGAGGCCCCAGGGCAGGGCCACCGGCACGGTGGCACTGCCGTACACCCCCCGGTTCGGGCCCGTGCCGGCATAGGCCGCCAGTTGCAGCAGGCCCCCCGGCAGCTGGCGCTCCACCTGCACCGGTTTGGAGCAGGTGGAGCGTCGCAGCCGGAGGCCGGTTCCTTCGCGGCAGGCGCTGATGGGGGCGGCCAGGGGGCGGTTCAGCCAGGGGGCGGCATAGCTCCACTGCAACTGGTGGGTCCAGCCCCGTCCAGGTGGTAGGCCGCTGGCGGTCCCCAGCAGCCCGGCCACCGAGTTGGTGGCGGCCAGATCGAAGCTGGCCAGCCGCAGGGTGCTGGCCGGGGTCGGCCGCAGCACCAGCAGGGCCCCCGGTGCGGCAACAGGAAAGACGGGGAAGTTGGGGATGGAGAACAGCACCGGGGCCCCGTTGAGGGCGTCGTGCACGTAGTAGTCCTCGATCGGTGTGCTGAACAGATCGGGGCTCATGCTCACCAAGCCCGCCTCCAGGCTCCAGCGGTCGTCGTCGGAACGGCGCTGGAGGCTGGCGCGGGTGAGCCAGAGTCCCACCGGATTGGCCACCTCCTGCAGGGGCAGCACCGCCCCCAGCCGCTGGGCGTAGAGGGGGTCGCCGTTGAAGCTGGCGATGGCCATCCGCATCGACCACCGGTCCCATTCCCGACCCACTGGATGGGCCGGGTCGTTGGGGACCCGCAACGTCACCGCCAGTTTCGTCTGCTGGATCCAGCTCGCCTCCCGGACCAGACCACCGGCGGGGTTTCCCATCGGTTCGGCCAGAACCTCCAGCTCCAGATCAACCCAGGCCGGCAGGCCCAGGGTCTGGTGGAGGCTGCCCCAGCCAGGCTCGAGCTTGAGCAGGGGCACTGAGGCTGACGGCGGGCTTGCCGCGGGGTCGGACGGCTGCGCGGCGCCGGGTGCGGCGCTGGCCAGCAGCAGCGACAGCAGCGGCAGCGCCAGGGGCGGCCGGAGCCGGGAGACCTCCGGCAGCGAGTGGCGCCATCGGGCCATGGCTCAGCGGGGGGGCTCCCCCAGGGCCCGCCAGCTGTGCTCCGCCTGCTCGAGGCTGCGCAGGGCCTGGCCGCAGAGCATCAGCCGGCTGGCATTGCGTTGCAGACGGATCAGTTCGAAGCCATCGAGATCCGGATCGTGAAGCCAACGCTCCAGGCTTCCCCAGCGGGGTGGTGGTGTCAGGGGCGTGGCCGGGGGGGCCGGCCGGTGCCGGTGGGGCATCCCCAGGCAGTGGTTCCATTGCTCCAGGCGGGCGGCCACCGCCCGCAGCAGTTCCGCCTGGGCACCATGCAGTCCCTGCAGTGGGCTGCGCTCCGACGGCGTGTGCTCCAGAAGCCTGAGCCCGTCAACGACGCCGACCAGCTGGGAGCCGGCTCCATTCAGGAGCTGGAACAGGCGGTACGTGCTGTGGCTGGTGGGGTTGTTGCCCAGCTCATCGGCCACCGCCGGCATGGCCTCGCGCAGGGCCACCAGCTGACGGCGCAACCCCTGGGCCGTCTGCAACTCCAACCGCTGGGTGGCCGCCATGGCCCCCGGCGCAACGGGGGCGGCGGGAGCGTCGAGGCGGTCGGCCTGGTTGATCAGGGCCATGCTCAGCTCGGCCAGGAACTTGCGCAGCCGCTGCCGGTTGCCTTCCACCGCCAGGTCGGGCCAGAAGAGGCGCAGGGACAGCAGGGCCACGAGGATGCCGACCACGGTCCAGAACAGCCGCACCGGGACCCAGATTCCCAGCTCGCCGTCATGGACCAGCCAGCCCATCACGATGATGTTGCTGCCCACCTTGTAGCCCACCTCCAGCCCCAGGGCCGCCCCCAGCAACCGCATGGCGACGAGGGCCAGGCTCAGCCCCAGGGGCAGGGGCAGGTGGCTCAGGCCGGTGTACGACACGACCAGCACCACGGCTCCCGCCACCGATCCCAGCAGCCGCTGACGGCCCAGGCCGATGGAGCCGCCATAGGTGCCGGTGCAGACCACCAGCACCGCCAAAGGGGCATAAAAGCCATAGGCCACCGGGGCCAGGGCGCCGAAGCCGTTCATCAGGCCGGCCGTCAGGGCCAGGCGCAGTTCGGAGCGGCGGATCAGCATCGGGCCACCAGGCTGAGGGTGCGCAGGCTCGCCAGCAGCGGGTGCTGCTCCTGGGCCAGGGCCAGCAGCGGCAGCAGGGGCAGCGACCGCTGCCGGGCCAGGGCCTGCCAGGGCCGGGGATCTGGGCCCGGGGCCGGCAGGGAGCCTCCCTGGAGCAGGGCCCCCATGCGCGCCATGCCGGCCGTCAGCGGATCGCTGCCGCCATTGCGGCCGGCGGTCGCACCTGGGTGGAGCCGGTCGGGAAGGCCAGCCAGCAGCCGTTCCCACTGCACCCAGTGGTGCTGGACCGCCGCCCAGAGCTGCAGCCGCTGGGACCAACGCTGTCCCTGAAGGCGCCGGCCATGGGGGCCCCGGCGCTCCAGGGCCACCAGCTGTTCCATGGCTACCAGGTCGTGGCTGAGTTGGGCCGGGGGCAGGGGCAGGGGCCGTTCCCCCTGGCCCTCGAGCCAGTCCCGCTGTCGCTGCAGCTGGGCGATGTAACCGTTGCGCAGGCCCAGCTCCAGGCGCATCAGCCGGTCGACGCCCCGCCGGGGCCAGAACAGCAGGCCCACCAGAATGGCAATCACGCAGCCGACGGCCGTATCAAGGGTGCGGTTGAACACGTAGTCCCAGTTCAGGGCCACATGGCTCGGAATCATCAGGAACATCAGGCTGACCAGTGTTGCCGTCCCGGCGGCCGACTGCCAGCCCAGCCAGCGCAGCAGGGGCAGCATCAGCAGCAGCGACACCAGCACCCCCTGCCAGCCGGCCAGCACGGTGTGCACCAGAAACGTCACCAGCCCACCGGTGATGGTGCCGAACACCCGCACCTTGGCGGCCTGGAGGCTGAGGTCATCACCGTCCTCCATGACCGTCACCACGGCCAGCATCGGGTACCACACGTAGGCGATCCGCTCGAACCAGAGCGACAGGGCGGCGGTGACAAAGGCGGCCACCCCGAGCCTCAGGCTGTTGCGAAGCAGGGCGGATCGCACGGACCTCCAAGGGGCTGGACTGGCAGGAGCCTATGGAGGTGCATGGTCCCGGGCTGTCCGCTGATGCGCCAGGGCTGTCGGCCGGTGCGCGAGGGTTAGGGGTCCTTCGTCCCGTCCGGGGCCGCCATGGTCCTCTCCTTGAGCCTGGATCTGGAAGCCCTGCTGCGGCTCGGCATGGCGGTGCTCTGCGGATTGGCCGTGGGCATCAACCGGGCCCACCACGGCAGCCGGGCCCATCCCAACCGGCTGCGGGTGCATGTGCTGGTGGGAATGAGTGCCTGCCTGATGGTTCTGGCGGCCGGTCCCGATCCGCAGGCCCGCAGCCGGGTGATTCAGGGGGTGGCGACGGGCGTCGGTTTTCTGGGCGCCGGCGAGATCCTGGTGCCTCCGGTCCGTCCGAAGCACGGCATCCCAGAGGTGCGCGGTCTGAGCAGTGCGGCTTCGATCTGGTTCACCGGCGCCCTCGGCGTCACGGTGGCCGCCTCCAGTCCGGTGCCGGTCCTGATGGCCCTCGGCCTGGCCCTGATCACCCTCTCGGTCCGTGACGACGGCCGCACGGTCGACACCGGTGAGGCCGTTCCCCCATCGGCCGAGGGTCTCAGAAAAGGAAACGGTGGCGGCCGTTCGTAGCGTTGGCTTGTCCGTCGCCCTCGGCTTCAAGAGGTTCGCCCTCCGGAGCCGGCCAGACGGCGTCCCAGTAACTGATGCCGTCCTTGTAGAAGGGCCGGCCGTCCAACCTCCGGGTGTCCAGCTGGGTGCTGCCCATGGCGGTGATCAGGCCGCCCAGCTCCATCGGCCCGAGGTCCGTGCGGATGTCCTTGCGGGCGGCCATCATCAGCGCCGGCAGGCGAACCATGTACTCGGGTCGGGTGAGTTTGCGGAACAGGGATTTCAGGGCCAGCTGCTGGCGGTCCATGCGGCCGAGGTCGCCGGTCTCGTCGTGGCGGAAGCGCAGGAATCCTTCCAGATCCTTGCCCCTCAGGGTCTGCATCCCCGGCTGCAGATCAATGGACAGCCCCTGGCTCCGGTCTTCATAGAGCATGCGTTTGGGCACATTCACCTCGATCCCCCCGAGCACGTCGGCCATCTGGCGGATGGAGGAGAGATTGACGACCAGATGGTGCTGGATGGGACGGCCCAGACGCTGGGAAATCTCCCGCTTCACCGCTTCGATGCCGCCGAGGTTGTAGAGGGCATTGATCTTGACAGGCCCGAAACTCTCGGCCTCGATGTACGTGTCGCGCGGGATCTGGGTGATGCTGGTGCGGTTGCCATCGATGCGCAGGGTGGCGATCACATCCGTGTTGCCGCCGCCGACGTCGGTGCCGAGAATCAGCACATCCTGGCGGCCCATGCCGCCACTCCAGGCGGCGAAGGGGTTGGTGAGCGCCGCGCTGCCGCCAACGCTCGACCTTGCCGAGATCAACTGGGCCAGGGGCCCCGCCAGCAGCAGGCCGGCCCCAAGACCGCAGGCCACGGCGATGAGGACGGGCGCGCGACGACGCGCCGACCTGGGCTGAGACATCTTCATTGAATCCAAGCTAAGCCCCCCCGGCTCAGCGGACGGATTCCTCCGGTCTCAGCCCGGTCTGCACGCGCCAGAGGGCGGCATAGGCCCCGTTCCTGGCCAGCAGGTCGTCGTGTCCGCCGCTTTCAACGATTCTCCCCTGTTCCATCACCACGATCCGGTCGGCGTGGCGGACCGTGCTCAGCCGGTGGGCGATCACCAGGGTGGTGCGTGAGGCGGTGATGCGGTCGAGGGAGCGCTGGATCGCCGCTTCCGTTTCGTTGTCGACGGCGGCGGTGGCCTCATCCAGCACCAGGACCGGCGGATCCTTGAGAATGGCCCGGGCCAGGGCGATGCGTTGCCGTTGGCCTCCGGAAAGGCGCAGGCCCCGCTCTCCGACAACGGTGTCGTAACCCTGGGGCAACTCGTCGATGAATCCGGCCGCCTCGGCCAGGCCGGCGGCCCTTTCGATCGCCACGCGGCTGGCTTGGAAGCTGCCGTAGGCGATGTTCTCGGCGACGGTGCCGTGGAAGAGGAACACCTCCTGGCTCACCAGACCGATGGCCCGGCGCAGGTCCTGCAGCTCCAGCTCCTCGATCGCCACGCCATCGAGCAGGACCCGGCCCGCCTGGATCGCATAGAGCCGCAGCAGCAGCTTGACGATGGTGCTCTTGCCGGAGCCGGTGGCCCCCACAATCCCCAGGGTGGCGCCGGCGGGCACCTCCAGATCAAAGCCTTCCAGAAGCCTTTCGCGGCCGGCGTAGGCGAAGTCGACCGCCTCGAAGCGGATGTGACCGCGGACGGCGGCGACAGGCAGCGGCCGGTGGCCGCTGGGGATGGCGATCGGGGTGTCCAGCAGATCCATCACCCGGTGGGTGGAGGCCATGGCGCGCTGGTAGTCATCAAGGGTGCGGCCCAGGGTGGTGAGTGGCCACAGCAGCCGCTGGGTGATGAAAACGAGAAACGAATACGTGCCGATGGCGATGGCACCGCTCCAGGCCTGCAAACCGCCGATCACCAGGATGGCGATGAAGGCAAACAGGATCGCGAACCGGATCAGGGGGATGAAGGCGGCCGACAGGCGGATGGCCTGGCCGTTGCTGGCCCGGTAGGCCTGACTCTGGGCGACCAGCCGCTGCTTCTCCCAGTCCTCCGCCGCATAGCTCTTGATGGTGAGCATGCCGCCGAGGTTGTTGCTCAGGAGGCTGGCCAGATCGCCGGCCCGCTCGCGCACTTCCCGATAGCGGGGGGCCAGGCGCCGCTGAAACCGCAGGGAGCCCCAAAGGATCACCGGAATCGGCAGGAAGGAGACGCCCGCCACCGTGGGGGACAGCACGAGCATGGTGCCGCCCACCGCCAGCACGGTGGTAACCAGTTGCAGGATCTCGTTGGCCCCCTGATCGAGGAAGCGCTCCAGCTGGTTGATGTCGTCGTTGAGGACGGTGAGCAGACGCCCGCTGCTGCCGGCTTCAAAGAAGCCCATCTCCAGGTGCTGGAGGTGGTCGTAGGCCTCGACGCGCAGCTCGTGCTGGACGGTCTGGGCGAGGCGACGCCACAGCAGGGCGTACAGGTATTCGAAGCCGGACTCGGCACTCCAGATCAGGAACGAGAGGACGGCCAGCACGCCCAGCTGAGAGGGAACGGTGCTGAAGCCGAGCCCCGCCAGCCAGGAGGTGCGCTGCTGGACCACCACGTCGACCGCCAGGCCGATGAGGACCGGCGGAGCCAGGTCGAAGAGTTTGTTGAGCACCGAACAGGCGGCCGCCAGCCGGACGAGCCTGCGGTGCGGCCGCAGGCTGGCCAGCAGACGTGTCAGCCCCGGTGCTGGGGTTGTCGCCGCCCTGGCGCCATCAACGGCCATGGTGGCCGCAGGCGTCACCAGCGATTGCCACCGCCGCCGCCGCCACCCCCGTAGCCGCCACCGCCACCGCCGCCGTAGCCACCGCCACCGGAGCGGCCCCCGCCGCCACCGCTGGGGCGACCACCGCCGCCGCCGTAGCCACCGCCGCCGCCGGAACGGCCGCCGCCACCGCCCCCACCACCGCCTTCACGGGGTGTGGCCTTGTTGACACGGATCATGCGGCCCATCCATTCGACGTCCTGCAGATCGTCGATGGCCTTCTGCTCGGAAGCGTCGTCGGCGAGTTCGATGAAGGCGAAGCCGCGCTTGCGGCCCGTTTCCCGGTCGAGGGGAAGGCTGCACTGGCGAACTTCGCCGTACTGGCCGAAGAGATCGAGAAGGTCCTCGCGTTCAGCCTGGAACGAGAGGTTGCCGACGTAGATGGTCATTCAATGAAAAAGCTGGAACGGATTCCTCCGGTGTCGGGAATCCCAGGGAAAGCAGGCGGTCGGCATGGAGCTCAGATCGGGTCCAAGGGAGGGTCCGGTTCTGTTGGGCCTGTGCCGTCGGTGCGTGCCGAAGGGAGCCAGAACGGCATGGAATTGTTGGAAGCCTACAACCGAGCCCCTTGGCTCTATGGAGAAACTTGAAGCGGAAGCGAAGCAATTCCGAAGGTTTTCCCGTCCCTTGGCCAGGACGCTCCATTGTCAGCAAACCCTGATCAAGCTGATCCCATGAAAACCGCCCCCGTCCCATGGAGCCTCACCTGGCGTGAAGATGGCGAGCTCGGAACCCAGGATCTCTTTGACCTGCTCCAGGTCCTTGTGGCCAATGAAAGTCACGAGGTCCAGATGTCCTTGATCTCCGCCGTCGAGCAGCTCTCGACCAGCGATCTCCAGGTGATGGCCTGCGAGGAAGTGACCCGGATGTGCGCCTGAGGCGCCGATCAGATTGGGTAGCGCTTGGAGGTGGCGTCCCTGCAGCTGCTGCGGGCCGAGGCGATGCTGCTGCCGCTGGTGATGCGATCGGCCACACAGCTGCAGGCGTAGTTGGCCATCCCGTCGGGAGCCTTCTTGCCGGACTGGGCCAGTTCCGTTTCGAAGGCGGAGAGGCAGATCGAGCGCACCACCTCGCCGATGGGGCCGGAGGCCGCCTGCGCCGGCCCCCCGGTCGGCCCGAAGGCCGCCAGGGCCACCAGGCTGAGGCTCAGCCAGCCAGGGCCTGGCTGGACGCGGAGGGAACGCAAACGGGGCCGCTGCTGGGAAGGCATGGTGAGTCGGCGTTGTGAGTCGGCGTGGTGAACGCCGGCGAGGGGAATCAGGAGCCCAGTCGGGAGATCTGAAGTTCCTTGTTCATCACCCGCAGGCGACGAAGGTCTGCGAAGACGTCCTCGGGCATGCCCTTGGGCAGATCGACGGTGCTGTGGGCATCGAAGATGCGGATCTTTCCGATCGAGCGGCCGGCGAGGCCGGATTCGTTGGCGATGGCGCCCACAATGTTCCCGGGCTTGACCCGATCGCGCCAGCCCACTTCGATGCGGAACCGCTCCATATTGTCCTCAGGGCCGTCTTCGCCGCGCTCCTGGCTGCGGTCGTTGAAGGGCCGGCGATCCCCGCCCCGCTCCCTGTCACCACGGTCGCGGTCGCGCTCCCTGGTGGGGGCACCGGGACGGGACTGGCCCCAGCGCTCCTCACCCTGAAGCAGCAGGGGTTTGCTGCCCAGCCCCAGCTCCAGGGCGGCGAGGGCCAGCTGGTCGGGGCTGCAGGATTGCTCCTGGGCCACCCGTTGCAGGATTTCGGCCAGCAGGGCCCGCTCTTCCGGGTTGCAGACCGGCTGCTGCAGGGCCGTGGTCAGCTTCTGGCGCAGGCGATCGAGGCGATGCTGGTTGATGCTGGCGTTGCCGGGCACCTCCATGGCTTCGATCGGCTGGTTGACGGCGCGCTCCAGACCGCCCAGGAAGCGACGCTCCCGCGGGGTCAGGAACAGGATCGCCTCGCCGCTGCGCCCTGCCCGACCGGTGCGGCCGATGCGGTGCACGTAGGCCTCGCCGTCAAAGGGGATGTCGTAGTTGATGACCAGGCCGATGCGGTCGACGTCGAGACCCCTGGCCGCCACGTCGGTGGCCACCAGCACGTTGACGCGGCCATCGCGCAGACGCTCGATCGTGCGCTCCCGCTGGGTCTGGGGCACGTCGCCGTTGAGCACCGCCACGTCGTAGCCGTGCTGCTCGAGGGACTCGGCCACCGTGAGGGTGATGGCCTTGGTGCGGGCGAAGATGATCACCCCTTCGCTGCCCTCGGCCTCGAGCACCCGCTCGAGGGCCTCCAGCTTCTGGGGCCCGTTCACCACGAGGTGACGCTGACGGATGCGGCGGCCGTCGGCGGCCTTCTGGCGAATCGTGACCTCGGCAGGGTCCTTGAGATAGTTCTGGGAGATGCGGCGGATCTCTGAGGGCATGGTGGCGGAGAACAGCACCACCTGACGTTCGGCAGGGAGCTGCTCGAGCACCCACTTGACATCGTCGATGAAGCCCATGCGGAGCATCTCATCGGCCTCGTCCAGCACCAGGCTGCGCAGACCGGACAGGTCGAGGGTGCCCTGGCGCATGTGATCCATCACCCGGCCGGGGGTACCCACGACAATCTGCACGCCCCGGCGCAGATGCTGGATCTGGTCGCGGAAATCGGCGCCGCCGTAGATCGGCAGCACCTTGACGCCCTTCATGCAGGCTGCATAGCTGTTGAAGGCCTCCGCCACCTGCATCGCCAGTTCGCGGGTGGGGGTCAGCACCAGCACCTGGGGGGTGCGTTGGCCGGCATCGAGGCGCTCCAGCAGGGGCAGGCCGAAGGCTGCCGTCTTGCCGGTGCCGGTCTGGGCCTGGCCCACCAGGTCGCGGCCGAGCATCAGCTCGGGAATGGCGGCTTTCTGGATCGGGGAGGGTTCCTCGAAGCCGATAGCCGCCAGGCCGTCGAGGAGTTCACGGCGCAGGCCGAAGGCGGCGAAGGCGCTGACGGGGACGGTGGTTTCCGCCTCGGGAAGGGCGCTCGCGAGGTCCGTTTCCGGGTCGGCGGAAGCTACGGAATCGGGGATGACAATGGTGAGGTCGTCCTCCTGTGGAGCCACGACGGACGAGAGGATGTTGTCCTCGTAAGGCTGCTCGATGGCCGCCTGGGAATCAGCGGCACCGATGAGGGTGCTGCCGTCAATGATCTGGGTCACGGAATGCTGGAGCCTGGTGAATCCTTCAACGCAGGCCGGCAGCGGACCGTGGGAATGGGTGCCTTGCACCCGGGCTGCCTTGCCCTTGCTCAAAGGTTGAAATGAGACTTTACCACCCGGCCGTAATCATCGCTGAATCGTTCGATGTCGTCCTCCTGCAGCTGCGTGCCCAGCTGCACCTCGATGATTTCCAGGTCGGACGCTGCCGCCGCCGTTGCCCGATGGACGCCACCGCAGGGCACGAACAGGGTGGCGCCGGGGACGGCGGCGGTGCCATCGCCATTGCACTCCATCATTCCCGAGCCGGCGACCACCACCCAGTGCTCGCTGCGGTGCAGGTGGCGCTGGAGACTGATCCGCTGATTCGCCGTGATCAGGAGCCGTTTGACGAGATAGCCGGGGCCCGTCGCCAGGGTCTCGAACCATCCCCAGGGACGATGGACGCGTTCAGTGCTGGACGCTGTCAATGGCTCGCGCTGGGTGGGGACTCGGCGAGGAGAAAAGACTGACCGGAACCACCTGGGGCCAGGGAATCCATGGGGGTTGTCCCTGTCGACCTCGGGGCACCTGAGGGGCCGTGTCCGGCAGGGCCGGGCCGATCCTTCGTGACGATGCAGGAGGGCATTCCTCGATGGGGTGTGGAGGAATGGAGGGGCTCCCTGAAGGGGAGAAATCCCAGCGGTGGAGACTATTGGAGCAGGGGGTCCGGAGAGTTCGACACGGGGTGCCGCGCCGATGGATGAACTATGGATCCGTGGTCGATGCCAGCCCCGGACGGTTCACTTTTCGTAGACACTTGAGGCCGCAGCGGTGAGCAGCAGGGCGCCCTGCCTGGCACGGGTCAGGGCGGTATAGAGCAGGCGGCCATCCTGGGATCCGCCGCTGGGCAGCAGCACGATCACCTCGTCGGCTTCGCTGCCCTGGGCCTTGTGCACCGTCAGGGCCAGGGCGGGCTCGGCCGCCCCAGCCAGCTGGCTTGGATGGATCCAGAGCAGCTCCCCCTCAGCGTCGCCGAACAGCAGCCGCGCCGATGGGCCCGGCCCGCCCACGAGCAGCCCCACATCCCCGTTGGCCAGGTCCAGTTCCGGCAGGTTGCGCCGGCAGAGCACGGGGGTGCCCGCTGGCAGATCCTGCAGGTCGCCGTCCAGTCGTCCCCCCAGCAGGGTCCGATGGATCGCCTCCAGCCCCCAGGGTCCCTGGCGCTGGGGGGCCATCACCAGTAGTCGGTCACGCGCGGCGAGCAGTTCGTGGCAGCCTTGAGCGGTTCCTGGCCGGCAGTTTGCCGCCAGCCCTGCCAGGGAGGCCTGGTGGCGGCGCAGCCGCTCCAGCAACTCCGGCGGCAGGTTCCGGGGGGAGCAATGACGCCACTGCAGGTTGTCGGTGGGCTCCAGGGCCTGCAGCAGCGGCAGGATGGTGGCGATCGGGTCGGTGGTGACGGCGCCGGTGGCCAGGCCCTGCCGCAGGGCGCTGGCCACCGCGGCAATCGCCCCGGCGTTGCGGTAGGTGGTGGTCAGGGTGATGGCGGCGTCCCCGAGCTGGCCCCGGTGCTTGGGCCGTTGCAGCTCCTGGAGCACGGCCCCCGGCGCGATCGGCGGTAGCTGGCCCGGGTCGCCCACCAGCACCAGCCGGCAGCTGCCGGGCAGGGCCTCCAACAGGGCGGCCATCAGGCCCAGGTCCAGCATCGACACCTCATCCACCACCAGCAGGTCGAGCTCGAGGGGGCGGCCGCGGTGACGGCCGAACCGGTTGCCTCGGCTCTCCAGCAGCCGGTGCAGGGTCGTGCAGGGGATGGTGCCCCCGGTGGCGGCCCTCAGGCGCCCCGCCGCCTTGCCAGTGGGTGCCGCCAGGTGCAGGCGGCCGCTCGGCTCCATGGCCCGGACGGCCGCGATCATGGCGGCCACCGTGCTGGTCTTGCCGGTGCCGGGCCCCCCTTCCAGCAGCACCAGTCCGTGGTTCAGCACCGCGACCACCGCCTGCCGCTGGCGACCATCGAGGCCCGCCAGGGCGGGAAGGTCCTGGGCCTCGGCCACCGCCCCAGAAGCCGGTGGTTCCAGGTTGCCGGCACGGGCGATCATGGCCTCGATCACCTCCTGACGCTGCCGTTGCCAGCGGCGCCACTGCAGCCGTCCCGCCTCCAGGGCCACGGGGCCGTCCGGATCCCTGCAGAGCGGACTGTCGGCCACGGCTCTGCAGTGGCCCTCCGGCCAGGACGCTTCGCTGACGCCGGCCGGTGCCGGTCCGTTCAGATCCAGCTCCAGTTCTCCCCGCGCCAGGGCGGCGGTGAGGGCGTGGATCAGCTCGCCGATCAGGGGATCACAGGGGGTGCCGTAGAGACGCGGCAGGGCTTCGGCCAGGCTGGGGCCGAGGGCCGCCACCCAGGGCTGGGGGGTGTGGCTGGGGTCCCTCATGGCGACCCCGCTCCGCTGCCGGCTGCGGCGTGGCCGCCCAGGGCGCCGTCGAGGGCGAGCACCCGCGCCAGTGGCGGCCGTTCCACGAACAGGCCCGGCACCGCTCCGGGCAGGGCCCGTGCCCCTGTTTCCCCGGGGGCACCGCGCAGGAAGACGTAGGCGTAGCCCCCCAGATGGCGCTCCGGCGCATAGCCCGGCAGGCGCCAGCCCAGATAGCGGTGCAGGGCCACCAGATAGAGGTGGGCCTGGAGGGGGTAGTGGCTGTGGGCCATCAGGGCGGCCATCGTCTCCTGGCCGTAGTGGCGGGGGCCGCAGGCCAGGGGCCGGCCCTCGCTGTCCCGCCGGCCCAGCCAGTTGCTCTTCCAGTCGGCCACCCACCAGCGCTCCTGTCCGTCGGTCCCGGTGGCGGTGAAGATCAGGTCGATCGAACCGGTGAGAAAGCCGCGGCTGGCCACCGGAAGGGCCGCGACGCTTGCGGCATAGGCGGCGCCGAAAGCGCCGCCGGGGTGGTCGGCGAAGGCCGCCGCCAGGCCCGCGGCCCTGGCGAAGCCGAGGGTGAGATCGAAGTTCATCTCGTTCAGCCGGCGTTCCGGCCCCAGGTCGGCCACCCGCAGGCACCCCAGCTCGGCGCCGAAGGGGGTGAGGCGCACCAGCTCCAGTCCCTGCAGCAGCGGCTCCAGGGGGTCCGCCTCCAGGCCGGCCCGGCGCAGCTCCCGCTCCACCAGCTCCCGGTTGGCCGCCGCGTCGGTGGGACGGCGATAGTCCAGCTGCTCCAGCATCCGGTGCAGGCAGTCGCCAGCGGCCGCACCGCGGGCGAAACCGGCCAAGGGGCCCTGCTCGGGCCACAGGCCGTCCCCAGCCTCCGGGGCCTCCTCGGCGGGGCTGGGATCATTGGTGTCCCGGCCTTCGTCGAGGGCGGCCACCGACACCGGGGCGCTGTGGGCAGCGCGGGTCCAGGCGGTGTAGCTGCTGCGGCCCCAGGCCGTGTCCAGGTGACGCAAGGGGACAGGCCCGCAGCCCAGGGCGGCGATGGCCTCCGGGGGCTGGGGCAGGCGGCGACGGGTTGGCGGCTGCGTGGGGGGGTGGCGCAGATCCAGCTGCAGCGAACGCTGGGCGATCTCCTGCCGCAGTCGCGCCTGCCAGTCCCCGTCGCCCAGGGCTGCGACGGAGTCGTCGTCATCGGGATCGGGCAGGGGCTCGCCGGCAAACAGCCAGGGGAACAGGGGGTTGGCCTGCTGACCCTTGGCCGGCGCCCAGGCCAGCACCAGCAGATGCTGGGCGCGGGTGACGGCCACGTAGGCCAGCCGCTCCCGCTCGGCCCGTTCGGCCTGCCGCTGCTGGCGGAGTGCTTGCCATCCCTGGCCCCAGGAGGGACGCAGGTGAAGGTCGAGGTGGGACTCGGCGCTGCCGGGCGGCTGCCAGCGGATTCCCACCCGGTGCCGGCCCGATGGAGCGGTGCCGGCCGCCTCCCAGAGATAGGGGCAGACCACCACGGGAAACTCCAGTCCCTTGCTGCGGTGCACCGTGATCACCGTCACAGCCTCGTCCACCTTGTCGCTGTGGGCCTGGTGGGACTCCGGGATGGTTCCGGAGGCCCGGCTCTGGTCCAGCCGCAGCCGCCGCAGCCAGTCGGCGGCGGCCACCAGGGCGAGGTGCTCCACGTGCAGCCGTTCCTGCAGCAGTTCGGCCACCTGCTGCAGATCCGCCAGCAAGCGGCCGCCGGCACTCAGTCGGGCCAGGCCTTCGCCGTTCACCAGCTGGGAGAGCACCCCGAGCGGTCCCTGATCGGGTAGATCCCTGGCCAGGGCCTGAAGCCGTCCGGCCAGCTCGCTCCATTCGCCCGGCTCGGCGGCGGCGATCCGCTCGGCCGACCAGGCGAGCAGGGGGGAGGCGGCCAGCAGCCGCAGGCGGTTGGGATCGGCCGGATCGGCGAGGGCATCCAGCAGCCGCTGCAGGGCGGTGGCCGCCGGGCTGGCGAACACATCGGCCTTGCTCACCAGCCGGCTGGCGATGCCCTGGCGCTCCAGGGCTCCGCGCTGCTGCTCCGCCTGGTGGTGGTTGTGGACCAGCAGGGCGACGTCGCCGGCACGCAGGGGGCGGGGGGGCTGGCCGTCGCCCGCCACCAGGGCGGGGGCCTCCGCCAGCAGCTCCGCGACGGCCCCGGCCACCAGGTCGGGCAGCCGGCCCTCCAGCGCACTCTTGCTGGGCAGGGGGGCCTCGGCCGTCCGCTCACTGCCAAGCCAGAGCAGGCGCACCGGGGCCATGCCGTCGGGGCCGCGGCGCTGGGATCGGGCCTCCACCGCCGGCACCGGCAGAAGCGAGCGGGGCAGGCCCGCAGGGGCCATCAGCGCGTTGAGGCTGTCGATCAGCGCCGGGCTGGAGCGCCGGTTCTCCTGCAGGGCGAGCACCCGCGCGGCGCTGCGGCGGGCCCGCCTGTAGGTGTCCAGGTCGCCGCCCCGGAAGCGGTAGATGGCCTGCTTCGGATCGCCCACCATCACCAGCAGGTGGGCGTCATCCGCAAAGGCGAGCCGCAGGATCCGCCACTGGACGGGGTCGGTGTCCTGGAACTCGTCGATCAGGGCCGCCCGGTACCGCTCCCCCACCGCCCGCAGCAGGGGGGTGGGAGCCGTGGCCTCTGGGCCAGGGTCGAGCCCCTCGAGCAGCTGGGCGAAGCCGATGTTGCCGCTGCGCGCCCGTCGCCGGGCCAGCTCGGCCCGCCCCCAGTGGCAGCCGTGCAGCAGCACCGCTTCGGCCGGACCCTCCCGCAGGGCGGCCACCGCCTCCAGCAGGTCCGGGCAGGGCAGTCGGATGTCTGGCTCAGGGCCTTCCAGCGACCGGGCCACCCGGCTGAACGTTTCGGGGTGGAAGTACCCCCCCAGCTCCTTCTCGGCACGGACGGCGGCGTAACTGCCGCTGTCGTCCTGGCCGGCGAGCCAGGCCTCGACCAGCCCGCAGTGATCGGTTCTGGGCTTGGCGGCATAGGGCGTGGTGCTGCTGGCGCCGGCGGCGCGCCAGTCGCCGGCAGCGTTCCGGAAGGCCTGGTCCAGGGTCTGGCCATGGTCCGCCCAGGCCTGCTTGAACTGTCTCCAGGGCTGGTCCCACAGCGTCTCCTGCTGCTCCACCAGCGGCCGATCCAGGCTCAGACCTTCGGGCAGGGGCTCAAGGACCAGGCCGGGATCCCCGTCCAGCAGGTGCAACAGCCGCTCCAGGTCGTCCAGGCCGGCGCCCGTCGCCAACCCTTCCACCAGATGCAGGGGAAGGGCCAGCACCTGCTGCTGCCAGTAATCGTGGGCGACCTGGCGCACCAGTTCACCGGCATCGGTCTCCACCGTCAGCTCAGGCGGGCTGGCGGCCTCCATGGCCTGGCGCCGCAGCGTGCGCTGGCAGAAGCCATGGATGGTGGTGATGTCGGCGGCGTCGAGTTCTTCGAGGGCCAGCAGCAGCAGGCCCTGCACCGTGCCGCGGGCGCCGGCCTCCGCCGGCTGGCGCTCCAGCCATTGCTCCAGCACGGGATCGGGAGCCCGCCAGCCGGGGGGAGGGCGAAGGCCGGTGAGCGCCTCCTGGATCCGACGGCCGATGCGGTCGCGCAGTTCCGCTGCCGCCGCGTTGGTGTAGGTCACCACCAGCAGCTGTCGCAGCCCCAGCCGCCGCTCGGCCAGGAGCCGCAGCACCAGGTGGGCCAGGGCGAAGGTCTTGCCGGTGCCGGCGCTGGCCTCCAGCAGCAGCACGCCGTCATCGAGGGGGACGGCGTTGGCATCGAAGCTTTCGGGGGATGGGGCCTCGATGGTGGTCATGGTCCCCCCTCCGCCGCCAGCAGGGGGGAGTACAGGGCGTCGGCCAGTTCCAGCAGCTCCGGTGTCAGCAGGGCGTCCGCCGGGAGACGGGCACCGAAGCAGGCCTCCATCTCGGCCCGTTCCCGCTCACCGCTGTGGAAGCTGGAACCCTCCCAGGTGCCAGCGGCCTTGATCCGCCCCTGGCCGGGTCGCTGGCGCTCGCCCAGCACGTAGCTCCAGCCCGTTTCCGGGGGCACCGGCCAACCCTGGCGGCGCCAGTCGCGCTGCAGGCCGGCCAGCCGTTCAAGCTCATCACGGGCGGCCTGGGGTGCCGGTGCCCTGAGTTCCAGGGCCGGGGCGAAGACGTCGTCCTCGCGAGCGATCAACACGCCGCGGGCCGCAGCCTCGGCTGTCGTGGCGCCTCCGGCCGCGGCGGCCGCGAGCAGCAGCTGCAGCCACAGCTCTAGCCGGTGGCCGACGCGGGCCCGGGCCGTGTGCACCAGCACCACCGTCTCGCCGCGCCAGGCGACCGGGGCCTGCCAGGGGCCCCACTGGTGGCTGACCTGCCTGGGGGGGCCGAGGCGCTCCAGGGCCGCCGCCAGGCTCGACCAGCGTCGTTGCAGCAGGCCCGCTTCCAGGTCACCCGCCGCCCTCGGGGGCAGCAGACCTTCCCCGCGGTGCCAGTCGAGCCAGTCTTCCGCCGTGCCCGGTTCTGCGTCACCGGGATCGCCGTCGCAGCGCTGCAACCTCCCCCGCAGCAGGGCGGAACGCTCCCGTTCTCCCAGGGACAGGGCCTCCAGGTCGTCAAGGCGCCGGTCCCATTCGCCGGGCCGCAGGCCCAGGGATCGGAGCCAGTGGGTCTGGGGGGCCGCCAGCCAGTCCAGCAGGTCGCTGAAGGCGTCGGTGTCAGGGTCGATGGGGGCCACCAGGGGGCTTGGCCCCCCCAGCAGGGGCGGCGGCGGCGGCGGATCACCGCTGAGGTGGCGCACCGCCTCCAGCAGGCGCCGGTCGCAACTGGGGGCCTCCCGTCCGTCGGCAGGCAGGAAGTTGCGCCGGTCGAGGGGGCTGGCGGCGTGCTCCACCTGCAGACGCGCCATGGCCTCAGGGCCCACCTGGCCGGCCAGCCATTGCAGCCACTGACCCACCGGGCCGGAGGGGGGCAGGGAGGCGCCGGTCCGGTCGTCGCGGCAGTTCCAGCTGAGCAGCAGGTGGTCTCGGGCGGAGAGCAGGGCCTCCATCAGGACATAGCGGTCCTGGTCGGCGGGGTGGGGATCGCCGAGCTGGCGCTGGCCCTCCATCAGGTGGAAGGCGGGACGGTCGCCCGGCCGTGGAAACAGGCCCGCCTCCAGCCCCATGAGCACGATCACCCGGTACGGGATGGCCCGCATCGGTTCCAGGGCGCTGATCGTCAGGGCGCCACTGCGATGGCCGAAGCGGCCGCTTTCGGCCCCGAGCAGCTCCCGCAGCACGGCCGCCACCACCGGGGCTTCCAGGGCCAGCGGACAGCTGCCGGCGGTGGTCTGCCAGGTGTCGATCGCCCCCATCAACTCCGGCCGTTCGCCCGCGGCCTCGCCCCCATCGCCGAAGAGGTCGTCGATCAGCCGGCGCAGCCGTTCCACCCAGGTGGTCACAGCACCGCCGCGACGCAGCTCCCCCAGCCAGTGGCGCAGACGGCCAAGCAGATGCAGCCAGCGTCCGCTCAGTTCCAGGGGCACGCCCCCGTCCCAGGGGGCGGTGTCCCCCGGCGCCAGGCCCACGCCCACGGGCAGCACCAGGCCGAGCAGCAGACGGTCGATCGCCCAGGCCAGGCTGTGGCAGGGCCCGTCCTTCTCTTCGCCGTCGAGGCCCCAACGGAAGCCCGCCTCCTGCAAGGCCTCCACCAGGCGGGCCGCGTCCCTGGCCTCAAGGCCGAAACGGTCCAGCAGGGGCGGGCAACCCAGCAGGGTCTCCAGCCCGGAGGCGGTCAGGCGGGTGCCGGCCAGCTCCAGCAGCAGCAGCAACGTGCTGCCGAGACCGGCACCTTCCTCCTGGCTGCGGTCGGTTAGTCGCCAGGGGAGGTCCACCCCCGTGGCGTGGCGATCGCCGAACACCGAAGCCACCAGGGGGGCGAATCCGTTGATGTCCGGCGTCATCACCAGGATGTCGCGCGGTTCGAGGCTGGGGTCGGCCGCCAGCAGCTGCAGCAGGCGGTCGCGCACGATCTGCACCTGCCGCAGCCGGCCAGGGCAGGCATGAAACTCCAGGGAGCGATCCTGCGGATCCACCTGCAGGGCAGGAATCCGGCTGGCGTCAGCCAGCTGGTCCTGCAGCTGGGCCAGCAAGGGGGCCGGCCCGGTGCCGCCGGCCGCAGCAAAGAAGAGATCCTTCTCCTGCTCCTCCCCCAGCTGGGCCTCGCCGGTGCCCTCCAGCAGCTGCTGGAATTCCCCCCCCAGGCGGCCGAAGCGGGCTTCCAGGCCCGGGGCCTCCAGCAGCCAGGCGGCCTCAAGCGGCTGGCGCAGGGCCAGGGCATCACTGAGCTGGCGGCGACGCTCACCGCAGCGTTGCCAGAGATCGCGGCAGGGGGTGAGCAGGTAGAGGTCCACCGAGCGATGCAGGCTCAGGGCCTGAAGCAGCTGCACCTGGATCGGCGCCATGCTGCTGAGGCCGAAGAGGCGCAGGGGGGTGCCGCGCGCCTCTTCGGAGAGCTCGCCACGGCGCAGGCGGCCGACCAGCTCCTGCACCCGGCGGCCGAACGGTTCCTGGCCCAGCGCCTGGCGCAGGGAGCGGTAGAGCAGGGGCTGCCAGCACTGGGTTGCTGGCAGGGACCGGCCGCTGGCGTCGATCACCTGCCCCGCCTCCCAGGCGCCCAGCAGCTCCGGCCGGTAGAGGGCGTAGTCATCGAAGGCATCGGCGATGGCGCGCCCCAGCTGCCAGTGGCCCAGCTCCAGCTGGTCACCGCCGCCCCGTTCCGCCAGCCAGTGACGCAGCGGTCCCCCCTCCGGCGCAGCGGCCACCGCCGGCAGCAGGTCGAGCAGGGGCCAGACCAGCTGGTCGGCGCGCCAGGGATCAGCCGCGCTCCCACAGGCCCCTGTGTCCGCTGGGGCCAGCAACTGGTCCACCAGCTGGCGCAGATGGCTGCCCGGGAAAGGGAAGCGCAGGTTGGCGGCGATACCGCCCAGGTGCTCGGCCAGCTGCTCCCCGAGCCAGCGGCTGGTGGGCCAGGTGTTGACCACCACCTGCACCTGCTCGAAAGGATCGGGCGGCTGCAAGCGCAGCTGGGTGGCCAGCACGCGCGCCAGCAGCTCCGCCCGGTTGCTGCGAAAGACCGTCAGCAAGGGGCCGGGCTCAGAGGACGCAGCTCAGGGCTGAGCCATGGACGAGGGCGGGCAAGTGTCTGCCAGTCACAGGTCGACCGCTGACCTGTCGAGTCTCCTGGGTTTCGGGGCAGTAGGCCGTGAGGTCACCGCCGTAGCAGGCACCGGTGTCGAGCAGGACGATCGATCCAAGTCTGCGTAGGCCGGGCCCGGGGGTGTGGCCGACGATCACCTCGCCGAAGCGGTTGTCGTAGGCCTGCCAGAAGGCCAGTCGGACGTTGAGGTCGGGCTGCCAGGTGCGCGGGTCGAAGCCGGCATGGGTGGCCACCCAGCCCTGACCCCAGTAGGCGAGGGGCAGCTGGTCGAGCCGGTCGCGCCAGAGGCGGCAGCGGGCCGCTCCCAGCTGGCGGAAGGTGTCGTTGCCGTTCAGGTCGAGGTGGCTGGTGGGGGCCAGGCCGTGGTCGAGCCGGGCCACCAGATCCCGTTCATGGTTGCCCTTGAGCCACACGGCTCGACCGCGGCGCACCAGGTCCCAGACCAGCTCCATGGCGGCTTCGATGCCGGAGCCGCGGTTGATCACGTCGCCGCAGAACACCAGCCGGTCGCCAGGGGGCAGCTGGGCCACCAGCCATTGCAAAGCGTCCGCGCAGCCATGCACATCCCCGATCACCCAGTGGCGCGGAGGACGTTGGTCCGGGAACGTCATCAAGAAGGAAGCTTCCTCCCAAGTGTTGCCCTTGAGGGGGGCTTCTGTCACCCCCGCCGGCTCCGGCAGGGCTCCAGCGCTGATACGGTGCGCCCGCGGTGCACCTCAGGAGGCAACGGGCGATGGATCTGAAGGATCTGCCGGTCACGCAGCGCGTCAACGCCCTGGTGAAGGCCCTGGACGGGGCCAAACGCACCAATGAGGCCCTGGCCCGCTGCAGTGATGGCGACGCGATGCTGGATGTGCTTCTGGATGCCTCCTCCCGGCTGGGGCTGGGCCTGACCCGCTGGGAACTGGAGAACACGCCGCCGATCCGGGACTGGATCTGGTGGAAGAACAAGGAAGCGCCCCTGACCATCGGCGACAGCAAGCCCCGTTACCAGCAGGACGGCGGCCAGGGCAGGCCGCGCCCTGAGAGCCCATCCGACGACGAGACGCCCAGGCGCCGCTTCCTGGGTCTGTTCTGAGGGGCCGCGCTGATCAGGCCAGGGTGGCCAGCGGGTCGGGGATGGTGCTGCTGGGAGCCTCGAAGCTTCCCAGGGCCACGAACTCCAGTCGCAGCTTCATGAACGTGATGAACTTCTCGTCGGTGGACACCACCGCCGCGGCGGGCCGGGGGACGGCGGCCACGGCGGCGGCCAGCTCGGGTGCTTCGAGAAAGGCGGGGCGTTCCAGGAGCCAGAAGTCGATGGTCTTGTCCTTCTCGGCGTAGTTGCGCACGCGTTCGCGCAGCACCTCCTCCAGGGGTTCCTCCTCGAGCAGGAAGACGCGGCTGGCGGCGACGAAGTGGTAACGGGTCATGGCGGGTGGGGCCTCAGGGCTGGCGGTCGCCGAACAGCGGGTCGCGGCGGGGATTCTGCACCAGCGCCCGCATCTGCCGCACCGCCTCCTGGAGGCCGACGGCCAGAGCGCGGGCCACGATCGTGTGGCCGATGTTGAGCTCCTCCATGGCCTCGATCGCGGCGATCGGCTCGACGTTGTGATATGTGAGGCCATGGCCGGCGTTCACCCGCAGGCCGAGGCCCCGGGCGATGGCGGTGGCTTCGCTGATCCGGGCCAGCTGGAACGGCTGCTGCTCCCAGGCGGCCTCGGCATAGGCGCCGGTGTGGAGCTCCACCCAGCGGGCCCCGCAGCTCCGGCTGGCCTCCAGCTGGGCGTCATCGGGGTCGACGAACAGGCTGACGCCAATCCCTGCCCCCATCAGGCGCCCCACCAGGGGAGCAAGGCTCTCCACCTGCCCA
The DNA here is from genome assembly GCF_019038465.1 of Synechococcus sp. CCY 0621. Taxonomy (GTDB): domain Bacteria; phylum Cyanobacteriota; class Cyanobacteriia; order PCC-6307; family Cyanobiaceae; genus Cyanobium. The sequence goes on from NZ_JAFKRH010000006.1 coordinate 57,469, forward strand.
GCCACGTCGAGGCCGCCCTCGGTGGTCACCTCCTCGCGACGCTCCGGCACCAGGGTCACCATGTCGGGGCGGAGGCGCAGGGCGATCGCCTCCATCTCAGCGGTGGCGGCCATCTCGAGGTTGAGACGGGTGCGCACGGTGGCCCGCAGCAGCTCCACGTCCCTGTCCTGGATGTGGCGCCGGTCCTCCCGCAGATGCACGGTGATGCCGTCGGCGCCGCCCAGCTCGGCCAGCATGGCAAAGCGCACCGGATCGGGCTCCACGGTGCGGCGGGCCTGCCGCACGTTGGCGATGTGGTCGATGTTGACCCCGAGGCTGGCCATGGGCGGCGGGTGGCTGAAGCGATCCTGACCGAACCGTATCGGTCGCCGCGGCTGCGGCCGCAGGTCCAACTGCCCGCGTCGGCCCCGCAAGGGGGGGATTCAGCCCCTAGTTTCGGCTTTGATGTTCTGCCGGATCAAGAGTGTTGGCGGCGCAGACGCCCCCCGGATCAGGCCTCTGCGCGGCCATCAGCCCGCGGGAGAGCTCCCTCTGTGGCGGCATCAGCCCCTGGCTGTCGCCGCTGGCGATGGTGGTCACCATCGATGTGGTGCTGAAGGGCTACTTCGGCGAGCTGAAGGTGCTGCATCGGGAGAACCTGCCCACGGAGGGGGCGGTGCTGCTGGCCCCCACCCACCGGGCCCGCTGGGATGCCCTGATGCTTCCCTGGGCCGCCGGTCGCCGCATCACCGGTCGCGACTGCCGCTTCATGGTCACGGCGGATGAAATGAAGGGACTGCAGGGGTGGTTCCTGCACCGCCTCGGCTGTTTCCCGGTCGACCAGGGCCGTCCCACCCTGACCAGCCTGCGTTTTTCCGTGGAGTTGCTCGCCGCCGGCCAGCAACTGGTGGTGTTTCCCGAGGGCCGCATCCGGCGCGAAGACGGCCCCATCCGAGTGCAACAGGGGCTGGCCCGCCTGGCCCTGCTGGCCGCCAGCCAGGGCGTGGATGTGCCGGTGGTGCCGGTGGGCATCGCCTACGGCCACGCCGATCCCCGACCCGGCGATGGGGCCGCCATTAGCTTCGGCTCCCCCTTGCGGGCGGCGGGCCAGGGTCGTCAGGCGGCCCTGGCCTTCGGCGTCGAGGTCGCTGCTGGGATGGTGTCGGCCGAGCAAGCGGCCCGCGCCGTGGTGGGGCGTCCGATCGGCTCCCCGTAAAGTTCGGCCGTTACCCGTCAGCGTCGACGTGATCAGGCCTACCGCCATCCCTTCCCTCCGATCCGCTCGAACCTCGGGCTTCGCCGGGGTCTGCGGAGGCGTCCTGGCCCTGTTCGCCCTGGCCCAGCCGCTGCTCCAACCGCCGGCCCGGGCCCAGGCCACGACGCCCCAGACGGTCCAGCCCGCCGGCACCGATCTCAATCTTTCTTCGGTGAAGGCCCTGCTCTCCAGGGGGGACGCGGCTGTGGCCAGCGGCAACCTGGCCGAGGGACGGCGCCTCTACGACCTGGCCCGGGATGCCAGCCGTCGACTGCTGGGTTTCTACCGCGATCTGAGCGGCTCCTTCCGCGGCCTGGATGCCCGCATCCCCCGGGAAATGGATGACAAGGGGCGGGAGGCCCTGACGCTGCTGGCCGAGAGCAACCTGAGGCTGGCGGCCCTGTTCCGCCGCCAGAACCAGCCGGAGGTGGCCATCCCCCTGCTGGTGGAGGTGGTCAAGATCATGACCCCCACCAACGAAGGTGGGCGCAAGGCTTACCAGCAACTGGTGGAACTGGGTTTTGTCGTCACCCCCTACACGGCACCTGGATCGTCCACCGGCGGCTGATCGTCCTTAGATTCCTTCTGCCCGTTATCCCCCCGATCCCCGCCGCCATGGTGCAACCGGAGCAGGTCAAGGACGCCATTCGCCGCGCGCTTCCCGATGCCGCCGTGGAGGTCGAGGATCTCACCGGTGGTGGTGACCACCTCCAGGTCAAGGTGGTGTCCGGCGCCTTCGCCGGCCTCAACCGGGTGCGGCAGCACCAGCTTGTCTACGGCGCCCTGCGCAGCGAACTGGCCAGCGAGGCCATCCATGCCCTGGCGGTGCAGACCGCCCTCCCTTCCTGATTTCCTTTCCCGATTCCGTCACCATGGACGCCAGCACCCGTCAACGCATCGACGACCTGATCACGACCAGCCCCGTGGTGGTCTTCATGAAGGGCAACAAATTGATGCCTCAGTGTGGATTCTCTAACAATGTGGTCCAGATCCTGCAGTCCCTGGGTGTGCCTTTCGAGACGTTCGATGTGCTCTCCGACATGGAGATCCGCCAGGGGATCAAGGAGTTCTCCGATTGGCCCACGATCCCCCAGGTGTACGTCAAAGGGGAGTTTCTCGGCGGCTCCGACATCCTGATCGAGATGTACAACAGCGGCGAACTGCGCGAAAAGCTGGAAGTGGCTCTGGCGTCGTAATTCCTACCCTGGCAGGACCTGTCCAGCGAGCCGCTCAGTAGCGGCTCGTTTCCATCAGCAGGCGGGGTTGGCCGTCGGGACCCATGAAGCTGGAGGGGTCCTGGATCCAGCGATCAATCAGTTCCTCCAGTCGCCGCTGGGAATGGTGATCCAGCACGGCCGTGCGGCGCAACGCATGCAGGTACCCGTCCGCGTAGAGCCGCAGCTCGGAAGGTCCGTGATGACGATCGGAAAGGTCCTGGCAGGCATCGCACAGGGACTGGAAGTGGCGGATCGCGTCGGGATGTTGAAGTGCTGTCATGGCTGGGGTGAGGCCCCTGGCGTCATTGTGGCGGCGAGAGCCGGCAGATGCCCCCATCCTGCCGTGCCGCGACCGCCTTTCGGGAGCAGACAGTTGACAAGGCATCGCCCCTCACCGGCGTCCACGCACATTTCCAGTTAGCGTTGACTCACTCAATCGGCTGTCGGCACTTCCGCTTCTGATTTCATCGTGATGCCGAGGAGATGCCCGTGGCCCAGGACAAACTGACTGACCCCGGAGGTACCCCACGCAGGGTGCTCGTCGTCGACCCCCACGCGACCCTGCGCACGGTTCTCGCCCAGCGCCTTCGTCAGGATGGACATCTGGCTGCAGCCGTGGCCACGGCCCGTGAAGCCCTGGAGATCTGCCAGGAGCAATCCCCCGATCTGCTGGTGAGCGCCGAGCTGCTTGAGGAAACCTCAGCTCTGCGCTTGGCGGCCCAGCTGCACTGCCAGGTGATGGTGCTCACGGCCCGTTCCGGTTCCGAGCCCGTGGTGGCCCTTCTGGATGCCGGCGCCGACGACGTGCTGCGCAAGCCTTTCGGTCTTGAGGAGCTGGCCGCCCGTTGCCGCACATTGCTGCGTCGCAGTGGCAGCGGCCTGCAGGAGCGGGTCTGCGTCGGACCCCTGGAGGTCCACCTGCTGCTGCGCCAGGTCACCCTGCGCGACCAGCCGGTGGAGTTGAGCCCACGGGAGTTCGCCCTCCTTTGCGCCCTGCTGATGCCCCCCGGGGTGGTGCGCAGCCGCCAGGAACTGCTGCGCATGGCCTGGCCGCCCTTCAGTGGCGGGCCCCGCTCGGTGGACACCCAGGTGCTGACCCTGCGCCGCAAACTGGAGCAGGCGGGGCTTGGCGAAGGCGGCGCCATTGAAACCATGCGGCAGCAGGGCTACCGCTTCAGCCTCGACACCCTGCCAGAAACGAGTGAAGAGGCTCCCGGAGGCGCTGGTTCCGGGTTGTTGCTCACCTCACCCAGCAGCTCAAGCCGTCTCAACTAGTCCACGCCTTCAAGCTGGGCGAAGGACCAGGGCCAGCACTTCGCCCACAAGCAGCAGGCCGGACAGCAGGGCCAGCAGCTGATAGGTCCAGGGAGGGCTGATCCGGCCGATGCTGTCGGTTGACAGACCCGTGGCACTGGAGAAGCGCGCCAGGAAGTCGTCGAAACGCACCACCCGCTGGGGCAGCAACCAGGCAGCTCCGTCGCGGCCATCTTCTTTGCTGGCACTGCGCACGTAGTAGACCCTGCCCCCCTGGCTGGTGGTGACCGGGGTGAGTGCCGTGATGCGGTTCCAGGGAAGCTGCCAGCCGCGGCGCAGCAGCCAGGAGCACCAGCGCGGGTGGCCCACCCGCAGCCCCTGGCCATCGAGCTCGACCCGCTCACTGGTGATCGCCACCACCAGCACCAGGCCGGCGATGCAGGCCAGCCCGAGCGGCAGCTTCAGGGGCTCCGGTGCCAGCAGCGGCAGGGGCAGCACCAGCGCCAGGTAGAGGCCCAGGAGCGTGAAGCGGATCAGCGGTGCCATCGGGTAGCGATGGCATGACGGCACGGAGCTCATCGGTCGTCGGGGGATCCGGGCAGTGGTTCGATGACCTGGGAGGGCTGGTAGCGGCCCCCGAACACCTCCGCCTCCCGACCTTTCCAGAAGTTGCCGAGGCGCATCAGATCGGCGTGGGCTTCACCCAGCCGCTCGACATACTCGTTGGGCTCCATCGTGTCCTTGGCCTCCTTGAGCTTGCTGAGGCGCAGCAGGTGCCACACCCATGGCTTGCCCATCTCGCCGCGGGCTTCCAGGTAGAGGGCCAGGTCGGAGGAGCTGGGGATTGGAGCCGCCATGGACACGAAACATTTGTTTACAAATCGTACCGACGTCCGTGCCCGGGTGTGGCGCGCTACCTCAGTAGAGCTCGGGCCGCAGGTCCTCGTGGTAGCGGGTGGCGGCGGGGTGGGTGGGGCCGTACTCGCCGGGCCTGCAGTCGGCGATCAGCAGGGTTGGCTCCGGCCGGGCGGCTGCCAGCACGTCGCCATGGGGGCCGCAGATGAGGCTGTTGCCCAGGTAGGCCGCCATCACCCTGCCGTTCACCGTCTCCTCGCCGCAGCGGTTGGCGTAGGCCACGAAACAGCCGTTCTCGAACGCATGGGCCGGGATCAGGGTGCGGGAGACGTCCGGGTAGGGCCTGTCGGTGCGCTCGCCGGTGCTCAGCTCGGCCCAGGCATCGGCGGCCGTGGGAATCAGAACCAGCTTCGCTCCCTTCAGTGCCAGTTGCCGGCTGAGTTCGGGGAATTCCGCCTCGTAGCAGTTGAGCAGGCCCACCCCCACTCCATTCACCGGCTGCACCGTGAACGCCGGTCCCTCTTCGGGATGGCGATAGCCGGCGCTCCAGCAGCGTTTCTCATCCGGTCCCCAGAGGTGGGTCTTGCGGTAGTTGCGCAGCAGCGTGCCGTCCCGGTCGAACAGGGCGATGGCGTCGTAGAAGTGCACCTCGCCGGCCACGGTCGCCCGTTCGGCGTAGGGACAGGCCACGGCCAGCCCGTGCTGGCGCGCTGCGGCGGCCACCCGCCGCAGGCTGGGGCCGTCCACCGGCTCGGCCAGCTCCCGCACGATGGCGGGCGTGACGATGTAGCCGGTGAGGTAGAGCTCGGGGAAGGCCAGCAACTGCACCCCGTGCCCCGATGCTTCGCCGCAGACCAGCTCCAGCCGCTCCAGGTTTTCGGTGATCGCCGCCGACGTGCCAGCCGTGCCGGTGCCCTGCCAGATCCCCAGCCGCAGGCCCTGGCCGAAGGCCGGCACCCCGGGCCGCACGACGCAGTGCAGGCGATGCTCAGGAACCATGGGGTGCTTCACGCCGGCAGGTTCCAGGGATTGAGGCCGAGGTCGGCGCCGATGCGGTGGGCGCAGGCGAAGCCGCTGAAGGCCACCGCATTCAGCCCCTGGCCGGGGAAGCAGGAATCCCCCACGCAGTAGAGATCGGGGATGGCGGTGCGGTTGAAGGGCATCGGCAGCAGGCCCGGCAGCCGCATGGCAGGCACCGGCCCGTAGCTGCCGCCGTGGCGGCCCAGGAAGCGGCGGTGGCTGCGGGGGGTGCCGATCTCCCGGTGGGTGATGGCCCCCTCCAGGCCCGGCAGGATCGCCTCCAGGCGGCGGATCAGCCGGGTGGCGGCGGCCTCCTTGGCGGCCCTGTAGGCCCCAGGGGCCAGCCCCTGCCAGGTGTCCATCGCCGACGGGGTGAAGGTGTGCACGATGTGATGCCCGGCCGGGGCCAGGGAGGGATCGAGCAGGGTGGGGATGGAGACGAAGATCACCCCCTGCTCGGACTCCATCTCCTCCCAGCGCTCCAGCAGCAGGTGATGGACATGGCTGCCCGGCGGGATCGCCTCCGCTTTCACGCCCAGGTGCAGGGAGAGGAACGAGGACGATGGCTTGTAGCGCCGCCGCCAGGTGCGCTCGGCTGCCGGGGTGTGCTCCGCGTCCACCAGGGAGCCGAAGGTGTCCCAGCGGGTGGCGTTGCTCACCACCCGGCGGGCGCGGATCTCCTCGCCGCTGGCCAGCTTCACCCCCACGGCCCGGGCCTGGGTGCCCTCGCCCTCCAGCAGCACCTTCACCACCCGTGCCCGGTAGCGGATCTCGCCGCCGTGGCGGCGCAAGCCCGCCACCAGCTTCTCGGCGACCACCCCGACGCCGCCCTTGGGGTAGTTGATGCCGCCGGCGTGGCGATCGGAGAACACCATGCCGGCGTTGATCATCGGCGTGCGATCGGCCGGCATCACCGACCAGCAGAAGCACTCCATGTCGATGAACCTGAGCAGATCCGGATCGCTGATGTGGGCGCGGGCCACAGCCCCCACGTTCACCGGCAGCCAGCGGGCCAGCCCCAGGCAGGCCAGGGGCGCCCGGAAGAACACCTTGGCCAGGTAGGCCGGGTCCTCCAGCGACAGCAGGGGCATGGCGTCGAGGCAGCGGAACACCTGCCAGCAGGTGTCGTAGAAGGCGCGGATCCCCTTGGCCTCATGGGGAAACAGGGCGGTCAGGTCGGCCAGGAAGCGCTCGTAGTCGCGATCCACCGCCACCTCGAGGCCGCCGGGCAGGTGATAGGCGAGCTGGGCGGGGTCGGGAATCGTCTCGCAGTGCTCGCCCACGTCGGCGAGGGCCCGGGTGAGCAGGTTGGTGTGGCCCTTCTCGCCGAAGCCGAAGATCATCGAGGCGCCGACGTCGAAGGTGTAGCCCTCGCGCTGGAAGCTGCCGCCGCTGCCACCTGGGATCAGGTAGCGCTCTAAGACCAGCACCGACGCCCCTTTGGCGGCCAGCTGGCTGGCGGTGACGAGTCCGCCGATGCCCGAGCCGATCACGACGGCGTCCCAGGGGCGGCCATCGGCCGCGGTGAGGGGGGCGGCGGCGGAGGAAGGGACGGTGACGGTCACCGGAACCAGGCGAACGGAAGCGGCCTGACCCTAGGAAGCGATCAGCCCGCGACGGCCGCCGGTACGGCGGCGGTGGCCCCGGTCTGGCGTTGGGCGTCCCAGGCGGCCAGATCCGCCAGGGCCCGGTCGCGGTAGGCGCCGTAGCGGCGGCGTTTGTCGCGGATGCGCTCCGGCAGTTCCGGCATCAGACCGAGGCTGGGGGGCATGGGCTGGAAGCCCCCCTTGCGGGCGCCGTGGCTGCGCTCGGCATCACTGATGAAGGCGAGCAGGGCGCCGGCCATGGTGGTGGGCGGCAGGCTCAGGGGGGCCAGCCCCCGCACCAGGCGGGCGGCGTTGGTGCCGGCCAGCCAGCCGCCTGCCACCGCAGCGGCGTAGCCCTCGGTGCCGGTGATCTGGCCGGCGGCCAGCAGGGTGGGCCGCTGGCGGAACTGCAGGGTGGGTTGAAGCAGTTCGGGCGAGTCGAGGAAGGTGTTGCGGTGCATCACCCCGAAGCGCACGAAGGAGGCGTTCTGCAGGCCGGGGATCATGCGCAGCACCCGTTGCTGTTCGCCCCACTTGAGGTTGGTCTGGAAACCGACGAGGTTCCAGAGCTGGCCGTCCTTGTCCTCCTGGCGCAGCTGCACCACCGCGTGGGCTCGCTTGGCGCGGCGCACGTCGCGGTCGTGCAGGTCGCCCCAGCGCGGATCCCAGAGGCCGATCGGCTTGAGCGGGCCGTAGCGCATGGTGTCCTCGCCGCGGCGGGCCAGCTCCTCGATCGGCAGGCAGCCCTCGAAGAAGGTGGCGCTCTCCTGCTCGAAATCCTTCAGCTCCGCCTTCTCGGCCTCCAGCAGGGCGGTGCGAAAGGCGAGGTACTGCTCCCGGTCCATGGGGCAGTTGATGTAGTCGGCGTCGCCCTTGTCGTAGCGGCTGGCCCGGAAGGCTACCGACAGGTCGATGCCCTCCCCCTCCACGATCGGGCTGGCGGCATCGAAGAAATGGCAGGACTCCCGTCCGGTGAACTGGCCAAGGTCCTCGGCCAGTTCGGCGCTGGTGAGGGGCCCGGTGGCCAGCACGGCGATCTCTTCAGGATCGGGCAATGCCAGCTGCTCACGCCGCTCCACGGTCACCAGGGGGTGGGCCTCAAGGGCGGCCGTGAGGGCGGCGCTGTAGCGCCCCCGGTCGACGGCCAGGGCGCCGCCGGCTGGCACCGCATGGACATCGGCGGTGCCGATCACCAGCGATCCCAGGCGCCTCAGTTCCTCCTGCAGCAGGCCCGCGGCCCGATCCGAGGAGAGGGCGCCAAAGCTGTTGCTGCACACCAGTTCGGCGAAATCGCCGCTGTGGTGGGCCGGGGAGGGGCGCACGGGCCGCATCTCCACCAGCCGCACCGGTATCCCGGCTTCGGCGATCTGCCAGGCGGCTTCGGTGCCGGCCAGGCCGGCACCGATGACGACGACCATCAGGCGCGGGCGCGCTTGAGCATCAGTTGCAGCTGACCCACGGCGGCGCGGCCGATGTTGAAGGCGGCCCAACCCACGGCCAGGAGGATCGGAGCAGCGACGAGCAGCAGCCGGAGGTCCATGGCGACGCAGGGGAAAACGATGGGGGGATCCTAACGGAGTCCTGCGTGGACCTCCGCCAGCTGGCGGTAACGGCGGGCGTGCTGGCGCTGGGCCTCGATCGCGGCGGCATCCAGCTGGCGTTTCACCACCGCCGGAGCCCCCATCACCACGGCGCCGGCGGGCACATCCCGGGTGACCACCGAGCCGGCCGCCACCAGGGCCCCGGCCCCCACCGTGACGCCGTTGAGCACGATGGCGCCGATGCCGATCAGGCAGCCGTCCTCCAGCGTGGCGCCATGGACCACGGCCCGGTGGCCGATGGTCACATCGGCGCCGATGGTCACGGGTTGGCCTGGATCCCCGTGCAGCACGGCGCCGTCCTGCACGTTGCTGCCCTCCCCCACAGCGATCGTGCAGACATCCCCCCGCGCCACCGCGGTGGGCCAGAGGCTGGCCCCCGCCGCCAGCCGCACATCGCCGATCACCACCGCCGTTGGGGCCACCCAGGCGGCGGCGTCGATGCGGGGGGCGTCCCAGTGGCTGGGCCAGGCGTGGGGGCTGGTCATGGGTGGCGCGGGTGGCGGGCTTGGAGAGGGTCGCCGCCGGGTGATAGCTTCCCCAGCGACGGGTCGCTAGCTCAGCGGTAGAGCATTCGGCTTTTAACCGACTGGTCCTGAGTTCGAATCTCAGGCGACCCATCCCAATCACCGCAAAGCACCCCAGCCATAGGCCGCTTTGCTTCAGCGGGCTGTGTTGTCGGTAGGCCTCCCGCCGATGGTTGAGCGCGATCAGCAGCACGACAAGGCGGTCGTCTTCGATCTGACAGATCACCCGGTAGTCGCCGGCCCGGTAGCGCCAAAGACCGGAAAGGCTGGCTGTCAGGGCCTTGCCTCTCTTGCGAGGATCCTTCGTTTGCAGCAGCAGCCGGTTCATGTACCGCAACAGGTTCTGAGTGGTCGAGCGATCCAGCTTCTGGAGCTGGCGTCTGGCCGTTTCAGAGATCCGAAGCGTCCAGGCCAAGCTCTGCCACCAACGCGTCGAGGCTGTAGGTACGTTCCTGGCCTAGGCGAATCCGTTCCACGGCGGCGGCGCCGAGGTAGGCATCCTCCAGGTCGTCCAGGCCCTGCTCGATCAGCGCCCGCAGGTAGAAGGCCTTGGTCCGCCCCGTTTCAGAGGCCAGTCGATCCAGCCGCGCCTCTGTCGCTGGGTCCAGACGAACGGAGGTGGCCTTGTCGTCACATGAATGGGCGCATTCACCTAGTCCTGGTCTCCCGACCCTGGGGTTCCCCACGGATAGTCAAAACAGCAGCGTCTGCTCAGGGTTCCAGGGACGGAATGGCTTGGACTTGACCATGCCCGATTCCCCTACCAAGAACCATTGCAGTCACTGGTATCTGGGCGGAATGGAAGGCGTCAGGGGAGTATTCGGGGGGTGGACGAAGCCCGACACGCTCCTTGCGGTAGGTGCTGCCCGGCTGTATCCGCCGGCCGGGGATCGCGAGATGCTGGCAGTGCAACCGAGGGATGCTCCGATCGAAGAGGCCACCATTGGTGGCTGTTGATCACGGAACCGTGGCGCCAAGGAGATGGGCCCTGACAATGGTTGTGGATACTCGCCGCTTCATTGGCTGATGCGCTGTTCAGTGGGGAAGCCAGGGGGATGATTCGGCTGCACCTAACGCGTCGGAGCGCAACCCTGCTGGCTTTGGCCCTGAGCTGTGCCGGCTGTGCGCAGAAAACGACGGCACTGCCGATCAAGCCGCTGGCTGTGGAAGCCAGCCCGGTGGAAAGCGTGGCCTTTCCGGAGGTGATCAACACGATCAGCAGCCTGGAAGCTCCCGATGAAGTGAACCTGGCGGCCCAGGCAGGGGGACGAATCGAACGCCTTCAGATGCGTCAGGGTGACTCGGTGCGCCAAGGCCAGTTGCTTGTGGTGCTGGATCAGACGCAGCTCCGGGAAGAACTGCGGGCGCTGGAGAGTCAGCGCGATGAGAGCAAGCTCAACTTCCAGCGTTTTGACTATCTTGTGAGACAGGGTGCGGCCTCGCCCATCCAGCGCGACGCGCTGCGGCAGAACTTCATTGCCGCTGATGCTGCCGTTCGCGCCAAGCAGAGTGATCTTGCCTTCAAGGATCTGCGGGCACCGATTTCCGGTGTGGTGAGCGATGTGAAGGTGAATCCGGGCGATGTGATCGGTGCCGGCACACCCTTCACCAGCATCCAACGCACAGGACGGTTGCTGGCCCGGGTGACTGTGCCGGCGCGGTACGGCCAGCGGGTGCGGATTGGGCAGACCGTCCTGGTCAGCGACCCAAGTGGTGGCGCCAACGTGGAAGGTCGGCTGGTCTCCATTGACCCCCGCGCCAGCGGCGCCACCCAGTCGTTCCTGGCCAAGGCGGAGCTTGACAACCGTGACGGGCGCTTCCGCAACGGCGAGCGGGTGCGCACGCGTCTGGTGATCGACACGCGCCCAGCGTTGTCCGTTCCGGCGGTGGCGGTGACGCGAACCAGTGGCCAGACCTTTGTCTTTGTGGTGGGCAGCCGGCAGGAGCTGGAAGCCCGGCCGGGCAACATTCCGCTGGAGCAACTACGGACGTTGCCAGCCACCGCCCGGTATGCCCTGAAAACGCCGGTGTCGCTGGGGCCGCTCCAGGACAATCGCTATCCACTGCGGCAGGGACTTCAATCCGGCCAGCTGGTCATTGTGAGCAACCTGTTCAGCCTCCGTCACGGTTCGCCGGTCAGCGTCCGATGAGCAGCCTGGACGAGCGCGTCGCCGCCCTTGAGCACCAGCTGGCACAGCTCACCATCCAGCTCCAGGCGTTGCAGAACACCCTGCTCCTGGTGGGTGATGTGCAGCGCTACTCCCGCTTGCGCGACCTCCTTGCAGCGGGGGATCTGGATGCCGCCGACAGGGAGACCGCGAGCTTGCTGTTCGATGGGCTGGCGGACCAGTACGGGGATGTCAGTCCGGAGGCCCTGGAGCGCTGCCCGGCGGCGATGCTGCAGATCATCGATGGCCTCTGGAGCACCAGCAGCCATGGAGGTCAGGGCTTCTCGGTGCAGCAACGGCTCTATCGGGAGCTGGGCGGCAGCCGCGAAAGCCTGATCAGCCAGGACCTGGCGCTGTTCGCGCGCTTCACCCAGGCCGTGGCCTGGCCCACGCTGGCGGGGGTGGGCTTTGTCCTGCCGGACGAACTCACGGTGCCGGTGTCTGCTGCCCTGGACGACGATGCCCTGCCGCCGCGGGGGCATCTGCCTCTGCGCTGCTGGGGCAGCGACTACGGACTCAAGGGCGCCAATCTCTTGATGGCTCGGCTGATCGAGGTTTTTGCTGCCTGAAACGGCGGCGCTGCGCTTGGGCAATGGTGGCCAGGCCAGCGGCTGCCAGGGCCCCCAGCCCGGCCCCCACCGTGGGATAGGCCCGATAGAGGCGCTGATACGGCAGGCTTCGGAACCGTTCCATGCCACTGGGCCCCTGGCTGAGCGGTTCGATCGAGCGCCCCAAGCCTGCCCCGAGGATGGCCCCGATCAGGACGGCAAACAGACGCTGACGATTGGCCCGGTTCATCGCAGAACAGGCAGTGAGGGATCCTTGCCAGGCTCAGGCGGTGGAGCATCAGAACCGGCTGTGGCAGAGCCGTCTCCAGCGCCATCACCAAGAAACTGCTGCTCCAATCCCTTGATGATGACGTAGAGCACTGGCGCCACCCCGAGGCTGAGCACGGTGGCCACCAGATAGCCACCGAAGCTCACGGTGCCGATCGACCAGCGGCTCATGGCGCCGGCACCGGAAGCGGTCATCAGGGGGATGTAGCCCACCAGGCCGGAGGCGGCGGTCATCACAATCGGCTGGAAGCGGACCTTGGCGGCGTTGATCGAGGCCTGATGGAGACCCATTCCCAGGCTGCGGAACTCATTCGCCTGTTCCACAATCAAGATGGCGTTCTTGCTGGCCATGCCGATCAGCATCAACAGACCAACCTGAGCAAAAATGTCGTTGCTGATCACCGGCCAGAAGCCGCCGGCCTGGAGCAGGTTGGCGCGCCCCCAGATCGCCACCATGGCCCCGAGGGTGGCCAGTGGCACGGTCAGCAGGATGATGATCGGATCAACATAGCTGCTGTACTGGGCTGACATCACCAGGAACACCAGCACAAAGGCCAGGGCAAAGATCGCCGTGGTCGCTCCGCCGGCACTCTTTTCCTCCAGCGACAGGCCGGCCCACTCGTAGCCGAAGCCTGGATCAAGGGTGGCAGCGGCCAGCTCCTCCATGGCGGTGAGGGCCTGCCCGGAGCTGTAGCCCGGCGCGGGCACACCCTGAATCTTGATGGATTCGTAGACGTTGAAGGAGGTGATGGTGGGCGGGGCAATGAAGGGCTCTGTTTTCACGAGACTCTCCATTTGCACCAGGTCTCCGTCGCGAGAACGCACGAAGAAGGAAGCAATGTCGCTGGGCTGGCGGCGCTCCTCGGCCTCGGCTTGAACATAGACCCGGTACTGGTCGCTGCCGAAGATGAAGTCATTCACATACGTCCCGCCGAGATAGGCCTGCAGCGTGCCAAACGCCTCCTGGACATCCACATTCAGGGTTTTGGTCAGATCGCGATCCAGACTGATCGCCATCTGCTCGGTCGCCGGGGTAAAGGTGGTGGTGACCCGTCCCAACTCGGGTCGATCCACAGCCGCCGCAATCAGGGCCTGGGCGTTGTCGATCAGCACATCCATCGGCTGGTTGGCTCGGTTCTGCAGATGGAACTCGAACCCCCCGGTGGCGCCGACTCCATCCACCGGGGGGATGTTGGCGGCAAAGGCCAGCGAGCCACTCACTTCGGCCCGCAGGCGGGCATTGATGGCCTGCAGAAGGCTGAACACAGACTGGGTCGCCTCAGGGCGCTGATCCCATGGCTTGAGGCGAATGAAGAACAGGTACTTGTTGTAGGCGTTGCCCTCGAGTCCATACCCGGCGGCGCCGAGGAAACTCTCAATCTCCGGCACCTCCTTGAGGATCGCCGTGACCTGGACCACCTGCCGCTGGGTGTAGGGCAGGGATGCGGTGGGTGGTGATTCCCCCTGAATGATCATCAACCCCTGGTCCTCATCAGGGATGAAGCCAGTGGGCACCAGCATCAGCATCCCGTAGGTGGCTGCAAGGCCTGCCACGAACAGGGCGAACACCAGATAGCGCATCTGCACCAGCCTCTGAATCGTGCGGCCGTACCAGGCCATCAGCGCCCCGAATCCGCGGTTGAAACCACGGAACAGCCAGCCGAAGGCCCAGTTCAGCCCACGCTGCACAGCATCGGGTCTGGCACCCTCCGGCTGGAGGAAAAGGGCGCTGAGCGTGGGAGAGAAGGTGAGGGCGTTGAAGGTGGAGAACACGATCGCGGCCGCCAGGGTGATGGCGAACTGGCGGTAGACGATGCCGGTTGTGCCAGGAAAAAAGCAGACCGGAATGAACACCGCCAGTTGCACCAGAGCGGCGGTGATCGTGGGGGAGGCCAGTTCATTCATGGCGTCCAGAGCGGCCTGCAAGGGCTTCATCCCCTGGCTGAGCTTGGCTTTGATCGCCTGCACCACCACCACGGCGTCATCGGTCACCGTGCCGATCGCCAGGATGATGCCGAACATGGTGAGCTGGTTGATACTGAAACCCAGACCCAGTACCACCGCCATGGCTCCTACCATCGCAACCGGCATCGCCAGTGCGGGCACGATCGTGGAGCGCCAGTCCTGCAGAAACAGCAGGATGGTGAGCACCGCCATCACGATGGCATCGCGCAGGTTGCCCGTCACATCTGTCAGCGAGGTGGTGACGAACAGGGTGGAATCGTAGGGAATCTCATAGCGCATTCCGGGCGGAAAGGTCTGGGAGAGTTCCTGGATTCGCGCCTTCACCCGGTTGCCGGTATCGAGGGCATTGGCTCCCGGCAACTGATACACAAACAGTGAGGCCGCGGGCCGCCCGCTCTGGCTGGTGTCAACGTCGTAGTTTTCGGCGCCAAGCTCCACCCGTCCCACATCGCTCACTTTCACGAGCGTGCCGTCATCGCCCACCTTGAGCACCAGGTTTTCGGCATCGGCCACATCGCGGAAGCGGCTCCTGGCCATCAGCGGAATGGCCACCTCCTGGCCCTTCGGGCTGGGTTCCTGGCCCAGGCGACCGGCACCGGCCTGGATGTTCTGATCCAGCAGGGCGCGCTGTACGTCCATGGGGGTGAGGCCGGCGCCGGCCAGCCGGGCCGGGTCAAGCCAGAGGCGCAGGGCATAGCGCCGCTCCCCGATGATCTTGACGTCGCCCACCCCGGGGATGCGCCGCACTTCATCGATCAGGTTCTGGTCGACGAAATTGCTGAGAAACAACTGGTCATAGAGGGGCTGGCCGTTACTGCCTGTGTCGGCGTAGAAGCCGTAGGCCACCAGGATGCTGGGGGAGGCCGCCTTGACGGTCACGCCGGTCTGCTTCACCACCTCCGGCAGGGTGGGTTCGGCCTGGGCCACCCGGTTCTGCACGTTGACCTGGGCTGTATTCCTGTCAACAGCAACGGGGAAGAAAACGTTGATGTTGCTGATGCCATCGGACGAGGTATTGGAGGCCATGTATTTCATGTCCTCCACCCCGTTGATTTCCTTCTCCAGAACCCTCGTGGTGGTATCGAACGTGGTGCGGGCGTCGGCGCCGATGTTGGTGGCGTTGACCTGAATCTGGGTGGGTGCCAGCTGCGGCAGCTTCTCTAGGGGCAGCAGAGGGATCGCCACACCGCCGACGAGCAGGATCACCAGGGAGCACACCGTGGTGAGGACCGGGTTGCGAATGAAGCGATCGGAGAGGCTCAATACAGAGTTCGGGAGTGTTACCGGCGAGGCGTCTCAGTCCACGTTCCCTGCTGAGGAGGAACAGCCTGTCAACCTGGGCTGGCATGGCGCGCCTGGGGTTCAGTGGCCCAGCGCCGCCAACACTCGCGGTAGTGGAGATGAGATCAGCTTGTTCGCTGTGGACCCGGCCAGCAAGCACTGTTGCGCGTTATTGATGTGTTCACCTGGGTATCCGCCCAGGTCGCTCAAGCGGATCACTGGGATCGATGACGGTCCACCGCCCCCCCCCCATTGGCGGGATCGTGTCTGGCCCGCCTCCTTCTCCTCCATCCGCGCGGATCTGCTCGGATTCCCTCAAGGTGCGCAGATCGCTCTCCACCTTCCATGGCGTTTCCTGGTTGGGCTCCTGTCGGCTGATCTCGTCGGCCGTGGGCACCGCGAGGGCCGCAGTTGCCCACATCACGCGCCCGGCTGATCGGCCCGCCTGGGCCAGGGCCAGCAGACGCTCCAGCTCGCGGCACTGCTGGGAGCCGGGCTCCTGCAATAGGTTTTTGATCTCACCCGAGCAGTAGCAACAGGATGTGGCCTTCTGGATCGAGGGTCACTACAACCGCGAATGCCGCCATTCAAGGATCGGTTACCTGAGCCCGACCGACTACCAGCATCAGTTCATCGCCGCTCGTACACCTTGACGTGCTGGACTCACCCCAGCTGCACCATGCCGCAGCGGACCCCCTTGAGGACCGCCTGCAGGCGGTTGTTGACCCCCAGGGTCTGGAGCAGCCGTTTGGTGTAGGTGCGGGCGGTGGCGTCGCTCACCACCAGCTTGCGGGCGATCTCCCGGTCGCTGAGGCCGCTGGCCAGCAGGTCGAGCACCTCGTACTCCCGCGGGGTCAGCCGCGGACAGCTGAGGTAGGGGAGCTTGCCGGAGCGCAGCGAGGGGCTGCGGTAGGAGTGGTGGCCCATCACGGCGATCACGGCGGCCTGCAGGGGCCGTTGGTCGTCGACGATGTCGGCTTCGGCCACCACGGCCTCCAGCCAGGGGGCGTGCTCGTATTCGGCCGGGATCACATCCCCGAGGGCCAGCATCACCACCTTGAGGTCGGGGTGGAGCGCCTTGGCCCGGCGGGTGAGTTCGAAGCCGTTGCCGCTCTCCAGGTGATCGGTGCACAGCAGCAGGTCGTAGGGATCCCGCTGCAGATAGTCGAGGCAGCCCTCCTCATGGGTGATGGCGCAGCCGATCAGGCTGCGGTCGCTGATGCTCTCGCACAGGGCCCGCAGCAGGAAGCGGCCCTTCATGGCGATCGCCACCTTCCCCCCGGGCGCTACCGAGAGCAGCACCTCATCGAAGGTGTTCCCCTCCAGGCTGCCCAGGAACGGCGTGAGATCCATGGTGGCCAGGCCATCCAGGTCCCCTCCATCATCCGTTCCCGCGGGCCGTCAGAAGCGGAAGGTGGTCTTCACCAGTCCGCCCAGCTGCCGGAACGTGGTGCCAGGGGTGGTGTCCTGCCCCAGGGGCCGGCTCAGGTAGAAGAAGGCCGGGGTGACGCTGATGCTGTCAGTGACCTGCAGCTTGTACCACCACTCCCAGGCGACGTTGCCGTCCTGGGGCGTCTGGCCATCGGCCAGGGCCGTGGCGAAGATGGGCTGGCCCACCGCCATGCCGAGGGCGTTGCCCTTGAGGAATGCGTCGTCCCACTGCAGACCCACCATCCAGGACTGGCTGGTGCGCAGGGCGCCGGGCGCCTGGAAGGTGTCGTAGCTGGTGCCGTTGATGCCCCAGCCGAGACTGATCGAGGGAATCCAGCCGGAGCTGGCCGGCTGCCAGTAGCCGCTGACGCCGAAGGCATCGGTGCGGCTGTTGGGATTGGCTTCGTAGGTGAGGCTGGTGAAGGGGGTGGTGCCCGGCACCCCCACGCCCGACTGGATGCGGGAGTAGATCGCCGCCAGACCCCACTGCTCCTTGGCGTAGCCGATCTGCACCGTGCCGGTGCCAGCCGAGGCCACGGAGCCGATGCCGCCGTTGTTGGGATCGCCCCCATCGCCGTTGGCGGCCACGTAACTGGCGCTGATGCTGAAGCCGCCCTGCTGCCACCTCAGACCGGCCCCCGGCCCGAGGTTCTTGTTGTAGGCCGCCGGGGCGCCGTTGAGGGTGAACAGGTTGAGGATCGTGTCGGCGGGGTAGGCGCTCGGCCAGAGGGCGAGCATGTCCTCTTGGCCGACGCGACCGCCGACGGTGGCGGTGAACTGGCTGCCGATCGGGAACTGGTAGAAGAGCTTGTCGATCGCCACCACGTCGCCGCAGTCGGCAAGGGGCCCGCAATCCTCCTGGAAGGCCACCTCCAGGGTGGAGAGGCCGCCGGTGGGGCTGGCGCCGCCGAAGGCGGAATCGGCGAAGTTGCCGGCCCGCAGAATCGTGCGCAGCAGGTCCTTGCCGGTGAAGCTGGTGTCGAAGCTCAGCTGGATGTCGTAGCTGAAGGTGGTGGCCCCCACGGCGGCCCGGGCGGCATCGATGTTGGGTGTGTCGCTCCCCGAAAACGCATTGGCACCGATCACGAAGGTGGCCTTACC
>NZ_JAFKRH010000007.1 GCF_019038465.1 Synechococcus sp. CCY 0621
GGTGCCGTTCGGGTAGCCGGCGACGCAGCCGTAGCGCTCGATCAGGTTCGAAAGGGCCTGGAAGGCCCAGTCGGTGGGCTTGACGTCGGAGAACTGGTTGATACTGGTGACCTGCTCCTGGCTCTGGCCCGCCGCGGACCTGGCGTAGCGGTTGATGGCGTCGAGATGGAGCTCAGCAGCGGCGGCGGCCCCGGGAACCAGCGCGACGAGAAGCAGGAAGGGTCGCGCTGGGCGGGGCATGGTGGATCGCCTCACAGTTGATTGGCGAGAATGGTAACCGTTCTCGCATCCATCACCGGTCTGGCCGGTGGCTTCAGGCTGGGCCAGGCCTTGGCCAGGGCTGTCCATCGCTTCTGGATCGGCACCAGAAGGGCCATGGCCTTCGGTCCGGTGCCAGGGCCCAGGGAGGCCTTGAGCAACTCCCCGGCGTAGAGCACAAACCCACGGGAGTCCTGGTATTCGATCGTTTCCACGATGGCTCCGTCGGCGATCGAGGCGTCGTACTCACTGGCGGCCACCTTGACGATCTCGCGCACCACCGCCGCGGTGGTTGTGGGGTCCCGGCGCACGGTCTCCGGTACCCCGAGCATGGCGGCGTCGATGGCCGCGACGGCGGATTGGTAGGCCTTGCGTGTGTCGGGCGTCCCCGGAGAGGCCTGGATCAGTTCCAGCAGCGCCGTGAGGGTCTGCTTGAACGGTTTCACCCGGCGCCGCTCCAGTTCCGGTTCCACGGACCCGTACAGCTCCTCCACCGGATGGCCGATGTGTTTCTCCGCCTGGGGAAAATTGCCCTCCTGCACCAGCTCCCCGGCCACGATCAGATGTCCCCGCATCTGGCCGAGCACGGCGAGATAGGCGGTGTCAGAGGAGGCGATCTCCTGGGAGCCTTCGCCGCCCTCTCCCCCTTCCCCGCCCTCCGATGGGGAGGGCGCGGGGGCGGTGCCCCCATGGCCACCGTGCTGGGCCACCAGCTGGCTTGTCACGGCCTGATGGCTGTCCGTGGCTGCCGTGGCAGCGCCAGCCGGCAGGGCGCTGAGCGAGGTGGTGGCCGCCCCCAGGGCGAGAAACAGCTCGATGCTGCGCAGGGGTCTGGGCATCTGGCGCCGGCGGAGTCCGCTGATCCTGCTTGGCATGTCCGCCCTGCACCGCCCAGGGACGACATCCCCACGTAGCCAATGGCACCGGCGCGGTTGATGCCTTTTCAGACCGCCAGCACCTCGAACAGACCCATGCAACCTTTCTCGGCGATCTGGTCCTGGTGGGGGTGGAACATGTAGCGCCCCGGGAACGGATAGCTGAACTCGAGGATCTGGCGTTCCGCCACCCCCAGGGTGACGACGTCGCTGCGCTCGCGGAACTCTCCGGTGGGGCCCTCTCGCAGGATCTCGAAACTGTTGGCGTGGATGTGGAAGGTGAGCGGCGCCTCGAGCTCCACCATGTTGAGCAGATAGAGCCGCACCAACTGGTTCTGGCGGATCTCGATCGGGTGCTCCATGAAGTGGTGAGGGATGCCGTTGAAGGCGTAGAGATCGTTATGCCCCGCGCCGTGCAGGTCGTAGCCGCCCATCACCAGCACCAGCTCGTCGGCGGGGGCTCGCGGCTGAAGCGGATCCACGATCAGCAGGCCGAACAGGCCCTTGCCCACATGGCGGGCCACCGGCGCCACGTGGCAGTGGTAGGGATAGAGGCCGGCGGCGCCCGCTTCGAACTCGTAGATCTTTGTCCTGTTGAATAGAACCGGCTGGATTCCATCCATGGCGGCCGGATGAATCCCATGGAAATGGAGGCTGTGGGAGGTGCTGTCCCCGTTGTGGAAGATCACCCGGATCCGTTCTCCCGTTCGGGCCCGCAGGTTTGGCCCTGGAATTGAGCCGTCCAGAGTCCAGGCCTTGAAGCGGGTGGCGCGGCGGAGGGGCACGGTGAGGCTGCGGGCCTGCACCTCAAACACCCGGATCGGGACGCCGTTCTCCCGGATCACGGTGCCGTGGTTGAAGGCGCGCAGGCCTTTTGTGGGGTCGAAGGGCAGGGTGGGGCCATCGCCGTCGGAGCCCGAGCGGCTGCCGGCCATGGCGCCACCCAGCGGGCCGGCCAGGGCTCCGACGCCAAGCCCCGCAGCGGCCAGCGACAGGAGCCGGCGACGGCTCCAGCGGGCGGGACACTCACGATCGCTCAAGGGTTTCGGCGCCATGGCCCGGCCGGCTCGGTCGCTGCAGCTGGAGGTTGATCCTCCAGTGAGTCATGGCAGCGGCTCGCCGCCGGTTCATCGGTGACAGGGCGGCGTAGCCGATGGCACGCCGTCCAGCAGAGGCCGTGATCAGAGGGCAAACAGGGCGTCGTAGCGGCCGTACTCCGGCTTGCGCAGGCCCTCGACCGCCAGCATCCGCCGCAGTTCAATGATCTCGGCGCGCTGGGCCACGATCACGCCCCTGGCGAAGCGCCGGATGGTGGGGTTGGTGCTCTTGGCCAGGGCATCGTGGGCCATGATCAGCGCCCCGCCGTGGTGATGGAGCATCCCCTCCAGAAACCAGATGACGCGATTGTCCAGGCTGGGGAGCTCGCCCATCATGCGCATCCCGTCGATCTGGGCCTGGCTCATGCGGCTCAGGCCGGCGAGGCTGTTGGGATCGCCACCTTTGGCCAGGGCCACGGGATACACGGGAGCCTGGGGGTACCAGGCCTTGCGCCACAGCCCCATCGCCCGGATCTCGTTGGCCTGATCGCGCCAGATGGTCTTGCCTAAAGCCCCCACACCGGGCGCCCCGATGCCGAAGACGAACTCGCTCATCCGCAGGGCGCCGGTGTGGTGCTGCACCATCCCGTCGATGAAGCGCAGATCGTAGGTGGCTCCGGCGGGGCCCACGTCGTGGGCGTGGGCGGCATGGGCCGACGCCCCCGCAGGACTGGGCTGGCTCGGGGCGGTGTGATCGTGATGGTTGTGGTGCATGCCGCCGTGGTCCTGTGCCTGGGCGGGTGCCGCCAGTGTCAGGGCGCCAAGAAGCCCGAGCAAGGCGGTGGCGAAACGGCGGCGGTGCATGGCGAGAGGAGAACTGAAATCACCGTATGGTCTCCACTCGGCTGGAGAGTCAAGGGGTCCCGTACCAGCTGCGGTACCACTGGGCCATCTGCTCAATCTCCTGGCTCTGGGCCTTCACCATGGCCTGCTGCATCGCCTTTAGCTGCGGATGCTGGCTGTTGGTCTGGGCCATGGTGGCCATCATCACGCCCATGCGGTGGTGGGGAATCATCTGTTGGATGAAGGCGCGATCGAAATCCGAGGCGTTCTTCAGCCAGGCGACATCGGTGCCCGTCCCTCCCATTCCCATCATTCCCATGCCGCCGCCAGGGCCCATCGCGCCACCCCACGCCGGCACAGGGCCTCCGAACCACTGGCGGTACCAGGAGCGCATCTGGGCGTTCTCCTGCGTCTGACTGTCCTTGATGCTGCGGGCAAGGGCCTTGATCTCCGGCCGCTTGGCCCGGCTCAGGGCCAGATCCGCCATGGCGATGGCCCCATCGTGGTGGGGAATCATCATCACGATGAAGTGCTGATCCATCGACTGGGCGCCCATCCGGCCCGCACCCATCCCGCTCCCCATGGGAGGAGAAACGGTGGGGGGCTCTGCCAGCGTTGGCGTTCCCAGCCCCAGGAACAGCGCCCCCAGCCCGACGACGGCAGCAAACCGGCGCGACGCTGCCCGGGTCCGGCCGCCGGTGGTTCGGAAATGGTCCATCAGCTCGGCTCCCTTGCTTGTGGCTGTCTTCAGCATGGGAAGACAGCAGGGCGCCGGTGGGGGTCCGGCACAGGGTTTCACCTTGGCGCCCACCACCCTGCCCGTTCGCTGCTGCCAGGCTTCAGACCCGAAGATTGGGGCAGATCACATCCCCTTGCTTGGCTGGGTCGCTCTGCCAGCCGGCCAGCAAGCCCTGCAGTTCCTGCCTCAGTTCTCCCAGCTCCCTGATCTGGAGATCGATCCGCTCAATCTGCCGCTCCAGCTGCAGGTGGATGTCGCCGCAGGGCAGGTCGCCGGCGTCATGCACCGCCAGACAGCCCTGGATCTCCTCCAGGCTGAGTCCCAGGGTCTTGAGTCGGCGGATGAATTCGAGCCGCCGCAGGCTCTCCTCGGCAAACAGCCGGTAGCCACCCTCGCTGCGACCGATGGCCGGCAACAGGCCGAGATCCTCGTAAAAACGCAGGGTCTTGACGGGCAATCCGCTGCGCCCGGCCAACACGCCGATCTTCATGCCGGTGTTGACGCTGACGGCCGCCATGGGCATGAATCTCCACTGTTGTGGAGACTTTAGTCGCGGCTCTGGTCGCCGCACCCGACGAGGCCCGCCCATCCAGCCCACGGACCGATCAGGAGGCCGCCGCCTCGATGATGGCCGTCGTGGCGGATTCGACATCGCGGGCCACCTCCATCAGTTCGGGATCGGAGGACAACGTCTGCAGCATTCCCTCAGGCCGGATCATGCCGATCCTGGTCTGATGGCCTTCCGTGAAAACGGAGATGCGACAGGGAAGGGCCAGGTTCAACGTGATGTCGTTCATCAGCACCCTGGCTGCTTTCCTTGGGTTGCAGACGTCGTAGATCCGACAGTCTTCGGGGAAGTCAATCCCCTTACTGCGCAGGGTCTTGCCGAGGTCATGGACCGCCATCACGCCGAAGTCCTGAGCCACAATGGCGGCCTGCAGGTCGGTGCTCGCCTGCTCAAAGGATTTGGTTGTGTGGACAATGAAGAAGGGATTCATCGGTGTCACGGCCTCTCAGGGTGTTGATGGGTGGGGACATCGCCGCAGGCAAGCCAGGGGGAAGCTGCGGCGAGTCTCCGGGCCTTCCGGCCCGCTCAGCCCTGTTCGTCAGCCAGCTTCGCGGCAACGTCGCTGACCTTTTGCGCCACGGCCCTGGCGCCATCCTTCAGATCTTCTGCAGCATTCATGGCAGAGGCCTGAACCTGTTTGGCCTTGCCCTTGAGTTGGTGGCCCGTGTCGCCCGTCAGTTCACCCAGGGCCGCTTCAAGTTTGCCCTCGGCATCCTTGGCGGCGGCGTCGATTTTGTTGGACATGGTTCAAGTGGCGATGGGAATCAGCAGGTGGCGATGAGTAACCTTGGTGGTAACAGCATCGCCGGTGAAGTGGACTCCATTCACATCATTCGTGCCGCTCTTGGTCTCTGCTCCCAGCCTAGTCCTTTCGGATTGCCAGGCGTCTGAAATTCCCACCGCAGCACAGGGTGAAGGGTGGCAAGGACGTGCAACGCCTTGCTCGGGAAGGGCTCGGCTGCGGCTTTCTGCAGCAGCCTGCATTGCCATGGCGGCGGATCCGCCTCTGGCCCAAACTTCATGTTCAATGTTTTTTAAACGCTTGACCTGAACAGGTATGGCTGTGAAAAAGTGTTTGGAGGGGGTTGAGCCATGGTGAAGCCGCCGATCATTGCTGGCATGGGATCCATGCCCTCTGCTGCCGGGGTGGCGTTCCGGGTCTGGGCGCCCCATGCCGACGGGGTTTCCGTCATCGGGTCTTTCAACGACTGGGATGGTGCCGCCCATCCGATGGACCCCGAGCCGCGTGGCTTCTGGTCCATCCGTATTGAAAGTGCCAGGATCGGCGACCATTACAAGTATCAGCTCTCCACGCCGTGGGGGGTGATCAAGCGCATTGATCCCTATGCCCGCGAGGTGACCAGCTCGGTGGGCAATGCCATCATTCATGATCCTGACTTCGATTGGGATGATGATAACTTCTCCATAAAGTGCTGGAATGAGATCGTCATCTATGAGTTGCATGTTGGCACGTTCAATGATGATGATTCAAGCCAGCCAGGCCAGTTCAATTCCATCTCTTCTCGGCTGGAGCATCTGAAGCGGCTGGGTATCAATGCCATACAGGTCATGCCGGTGGGACAGTTCGCCGGCCAGCGCTCCTGGGGCTACAACCCATCACATATCTTTGCCGTCGATTCAGACTATGGCGGTTCCCTGGGCTTCAAGCGGTTCATCAAGCGCGCCCATCAGGTTGGCATTGCCGTGATTTTGGATGTTGTTTATAATCATTTTGGCCCCAGTGATCTTGACCTCTGGAGATTTGACGGTTGGTTTGAGAATGACAAGGGAGGAATCTATTTTTATAATGATGATCGCGCCCAGACGCCCTGGGGGGAAACGCGACCTGATTATGGCCGGGGGGAGGTTCGTCAATACATTCTTGATAATGTAGAGATGTGGCTCAATGAGTATCATCTTGATGGTCTACGCTTTGATAGCACGGGCTACATTCGCACTATCGGGGAAGCTGAGACAGAGGAAATCCCCGATGGCTGGAGCCTCCTCCAGGCCATCAATGAAACCGTGGCTCGGCATGACTCTGGACGCATCACGATCGCCGAAGACCTGCGCAGCAATGACTGGTTGACCAAGGATGTGGGGGCTGGGGGCGCGGGCTTTGGCTCCCAATGGGATCCCCACTTCATCCAACCCATCCGTCAAGCTGTGATTGCGCCCAGGGATCAAGACCGCGGCCTGGAGAAGATCCGTGAGGCCATTCTTTATCGCTACAACGACGACGCCTTTGAGCGGGTGATCTACAGCGAATCCCATGACGACGTTGCCAATGGCCAGTCCCGGATTCCCCAGGACGTCAACCCGGCAGATCCCACCGGCTGGCATGCCCAGAAGCGTTCCACGCTGGCAGCCGCCATGGTGTTCACGGCACCCGGAATTCCCATGCTGTTTCAGGGGCAGGAGTTTCTTGAAGGTGGCTGGTTCCGCGATACGGTTCCCGTCGACTGGGACCAGCGCCAGGAGTTCCGTGGCATCGTGCGTTTGTACCGGGATCTGATCCGCCTTCGCCTTGATCGGCAGGGCGTCTCCCGCGGGCTCTGTGGTCAATTCACCCAGGTTTTTCATCTCAATACCCAGCGAAACGTGATGGCCTTTCACCGCTGGGATCGAGGCGGCCCCGGAGATGATGTGGTGGTGATCGCCAATTTTTCTCACCAGCCCCAGGAGAACTACATCGTTGGTTTTCCAGCGGCCAATGGCTGGACACTTCGCTTCAACAGTGATTGGCACGGCTACAGTGAGTCCTTTGCTGGTTACCCAAGCGCTGATCTTTCAGCCGTACCGGGGGAGCGGGACGGGTTTCCCTATCACGGCTCTTTTGGGGTGGGCCCCTACAGCGTTCTGATCTATTCCCAGTGACCCATCCTTTCTGTGCATGGCGAGCCGATGCGACGCTTCAACATCCATCACCTGACCACCTACAGTTATAGCGCCCCTGTCCGACTCGGCACCCATACACTGCGTCTTCGTCCTCGCGAGGGCCACGACCTGCGCATCGAAACCTCCTCGTTATCGATCATCCCGGCGGCAAAGCTGCGCTGGCACCGTGATGTCGAGGGCAATTGTCTTGCCACGGCGTCCTTCCGTGAGGCTGCAGACAGATTGTTGATTGAAAGCAATCTGATCATTCAGCAATATGACCGTGTTCCTCTTGACTTCCTTGTCGATGAGGAGGCCGTCCACTATCCCTTTCACTATGCGTCCAAGGACCGCCCCATTCTGGAGGCCTATCTCACGCAATCAGGCGCAGAACAACCCTGCCAGGCCTTGCTGCAATGGATGGCAACGGTCTGGCAGCCAGGCGAGATCATCCAGAGCTACACGTTGTTGAAGCGGCTGAATCTGGCGACCCACCAGCGCGTCTCCTACCGCAAGCGCGATGAGCCCGGCGTCCAGAGCTCCGCCGAAACGCTCCGCTGCGGTTGGGGGTCCTGCCGTGACATGGCCTTTCTGTTCATGGAGGCGGCCCGGGGTTTCGGATTCGCCGCCCGTTTCGTCAGTGGTTACAGCTTCACCGCGCTGCCACCGGAGGAAGCCGGCAGCATGCATGCCTGGGCGGAGGTCTTTCTGCCGGGGGCTGGCTGGAAGGGGTTCGATCCCACCCATGCCGGCATCGTCGGCGACACCCACATCCCCGTCGCGGTGGCCCGAAGGCCCGAGTCTGTGCCACCCATCGCCGGCAGCTTCGGCGGAGCTTCCCTGCTGTCGATGCAGGTGGGCGTCTGGATCACCGAGCTCCAGGGCTTCAACACCCCGCTTGAGTCCTGACGGTCACGCGGCCGTGCTTGCCTGCCTGACCCCTTCCGATGCATGCTTCCACAGTGCCCCTAGAACCTCTGCTGGGGGCCGCTGATCCGGTCGTCTTCCAGATCGTCTGTCCCGCCGGGCGCTCCGCCGTGCTGCTCACGGCCGACCATGCCGGCCGCGCCATTCCCCGTCGTCTGGCTGGCCTGGGCCTGAATGAGCGGTTGCTCGACACCCATGTGGCCTCGGATCTGGGCATAGACGGCCTTGCCCTGCAGCTGTCAGCGCGGCTCGATGCCTTCCTGATCCTGCACAACTATTCGCGGCTGGTGGTCGACGCCAACCGGCCACCGGATGCGCCCGATTCGATCGTCAGCCACAGCGAGGCCGCCGCCATCGCCGCCAACGTCAACCTCTCCCCGGGCGAGCGGCTGCAACGGCTTGAGGAGATTTTCCACCCTTACCACCGCCGCATCGGGGCGGAGCTGGAGGCCCGCAGCGCGCGAGGCCAGCCCAGCGTGTTGGTGACACTGCACAGTTTCACTCCGGTGCTCGGTGCGGAGGTGCGCCCCTGGCATGTGGGGGTGCTGTACGGCCGCGATGACCGGCTGGCCCGGCGGATCCGCCTGGGGCTGGAGCGCGAGCACGGCTTGGTGGTGGGCGACAACCAGCCCTATGCCGTCAGCGACGCCAGCGACTACACCTTGCTGGTCCACGGCGAGCGGCGCCGGATTCCCCACGTGGAGCTGGAGATACGCCAGGACCTGCTGGCCACCGAGGCTGCCCAGCAGGCGTGGGCGCAGCGCCTCGCCAGTGTGCTGGAGGTGGCCCTGGCAGAGGGATTCCCGCCGCTTCAGGCCCGCTCGCGGTTCCTAGGGTGATGTATGGATCAATCCCAAAGCGCTATGCCGCTGCCGACACAGCCCATCGAGATCCGGGTGGGATTCGATGTGGCGCTGCGCTTCCCTGCGCCGACGCCCATGATTGTCACGCTGGGGGTGCACTCGAGCCGCTCCGCTGATCTGCTGGAGCCCGACGTGCTGCGGGTGGAGCCGGAGGTGCCGCTGAGCCTGTACGTGGATTCCTTCGGCAACCACTGCCACCGGCTGGTGGCCCCGGCCGGGGTGCTGCGCCTGCGGGGCAGTGGCCTGGTGGCCGATTCCGGCCTGCCCGATCCGGTGTTGCCGTGGCTGGAGCAGCAGCCGGTGGAGGAGCTGCCGGAGGAGGCGCTGCTGTTTTTGCTGGCCAGCCGCTTCTGTGAGTCCGACCTGCTCTCGCCCATGGCCTGGTCCCGCTTCGAGGGGGGGCCTGGGGGCTGGGGGCGGGTGCAGGCGATCTGCGATTTCGTCAACCAGCACGTGCGCTTCGACTACGGCCGTTCGAGCGCGACGAAGACCGCCCTGCAGACCTTCGAAAGCCGGGAGGGGGTGTGCCGCGACTTCGCCCACCTGGCGATTGCCCTGTGCCGCTGCATGAACATCCCGGCGCGATACTGCACCGGTTATCTGAGTGACATCGAGGTGCCTCCGCCCCACACAGCCATGGACTTCCATGCCTGGTTCGAGGCTTACCTGGGTGATGGCTGGCACGTGTTCGACCCACGCAACAACACGCCCCGCATCGGGCGGATCCTGATCGCCCGGGGCCGGGATGCGGCGGATGTGGCGCTCACCACCACCTTCGGCCCATCGGAGCTGGAATCGTTTCAGGTGTGGACGGCATGACCTATTGCGTGGCCGTGTTGCTGGAGGGGGGGATGGTGTTCGCCTCCGATTCACGCACCAATGCGGGCCTGGATGATTTCGCCAGTTTCTGCAAGATGACCGTGTTCGAGCGCAAGGGCGACCGGGTGCTCGTGCTGCTCAGCTCCGGCAGCCTGGCCGGCACCCAGGCGGTGATCGGCCTGCTGCGCCAACGGGCCGAAGCCGGCGATGGGGGCGCTTCCGTCTGGACGGCGCAGACCATGTTCGAGGTGATGGGCCTGGTGTCGGATGCGGTGCGGGCGATCGAGCAGCGCGACGGCCCCTACCTCAAGGCGTCCGGTTCCAGTTTCAATGCGTCCTTCCTGGTGGGTGGGCAGATCAGGGGGGAGGAGCCCCGGCTGTTCCGGATGTACGCCGAGGGCAATTTCATCGAGGCCGGCGCGGACACGCCCTTCCTGCAGACGGGCGAGGCCAAGTATGGAAAGCCGATCATCGACCGTGTGATCCATTCCGACACCACCCTGGCGGAAGCGGCCAAGTGCGTGCTGGTCTCGTTCGACTCCACCATGCGCAGCAACCTGTCGGTGGGGATGCCGATCGACATGCTCCTCTATGAGCGGGATCGCCTGGCGATCACCCAGCGACGACGGTTCAGCGAGGGTGATGCCTATTTTCAGGAACTCAGCCGGGAGTGGAGCGTGGGGGTGCGGCAGGTGTTCCGGGAACTGCCGGAGCTGGTCTGGTAGGCGACACCCCACGGCACGGCCGGCCGGTCCCATCGCCGCCGCTGGTGTTGATCCATGGCATGTGGGACACGCCCACCGTGTTCGACCCGCTCCGGCTGGAGCTGGCGGGTCGCCGCGCTCCCCTGTTGATCCCCCACCTGCCCCATCGCTTCGGGCTGACGCCCATCGCCGAGCAGGCGGCCCTGCTCGGCACCCACATCGAAGCCTGCTTCGGCCCTGACCAACCCATCGATCTGCTCGGCTTCTCGATGGGAGGGGTGATCGCCCGCACCTGGATCCAGCTGCTCGGCGGCCACCGGCGCACCCGGCGCCTGATCAGCGTCGGCAGCCCCCAACAGGGCACCCTCACGGCCGGGCCCTGGCCCCGCTGGCCCCTGGCCGGCATCGCCGACCTGAAAACGGACAGCCTGCTGCTGCAACGGCTCAACGCCAACCTCACCACCCTGCAGACGGTCGATTGCTGCAGCTTCTACTGCGAGCCGGATCTGATGGTGATGCCGGCCTGGCGTGCCGTGCTGCCGGTCGGGCCTGGGACGAATCTGCCGGTGCGCTACCACCACCAGCTCCTGACCCACCCGGGGGCGCTGGAACCCCTGGTGATGGAGCTGCTGCGGCCGGAACCGTGAGCAGCGGGATGGAATCTTGCTGATGGACTGCGTTTATCTTTTGAATCCATACCAATCGGCGACGACCCATGGACCCTGTCGCCATTTCCGTGCTGGTGCGCTGGCTGCTCGGCTGGGCCCTCTGCCTGCGGCTCTTCCGGCTCCCCCTGGGCAGGACCAAGGGACACCCGAGGGTTTCGGTGCTGATTCCGGCCCGAGATGAGGAGCGGACCCTCCCCAACCTGCTGCCGGCTCTCCAGGCCCAGAGCCTCACCCCCCTGGAGGTGATCGTGATCGACGATCACTCCAGCGATCGCACGGCGGCGATCGCGAAAGCGGCCGGGGCCAGGGTGATGCAACCGCCCCCCCTGGCCGAGGGGTGGTGCGGCAAGACCTGGGCCCTGCACCATGGCGTCCGGGCCAGCAAGGGCGAGATCCTGGTCTTCCTCGACGCTGACACCGAACCCTCTGCCGGGTTCCTCGATCGTCTGGTGGCGGCCCAGCAGGAGTTGGGGGGTCTGGTGTCGGTGCAGCCGTTCCATCGCACCGAGAAGGCCTACGAGCAGCTTTCGGTGCTGTTCAGCCTGGTGGGGCTGATGGCGGTGCCGATGGGGCCGGGGTGTGGGGTGGCCTTCGGACCGGCCATGGCCACCAGCCGGGTGGACTACGACCGGGTCGGCGGCCATGAGGCCGTCGCCGGCAAGGTGGTGGAGGACTGGTTCATGGGTCACCAGTACGAGAAGGCCGGGCTGCCCGTGAGTGCCTACATCGGCGACGGTCTGATCGAGTACCGCATGTACCCCGGTGGTTTCCACGACATGGTCATGGGCTTCGCCAAGAATTTCGCCACCGCCGCCGGTGAGGTGCGCTGGCTGTGGATGCTGGCCGTGCTCCTGTGGCTCTCCGGCCTGTTCTGGGCCGCCTGGTGCCTGCCGGCGGCCCTGCTGGGCTGGCCCTTGATGGGGCAACCCGCGGTGCTGCCCAACCTGCTCCTGTATCTGGCCTTTGCCGTTCAGCTGATCGCCCTGACCAGGCGGGTGGGGAACTTCGCCTGGATCTGCCTGGTGTTTCCAATCCCCGTTCTGTTCTTCCTGGGGGTGTTCGTTCTGGCGATCCTGAATCTGAAGCGGGGCACGATCGAATGGAAGGGCAGGCAGGTTCCGACGCGTTAGCGGCCCTGGCCTGCGCGCTGGGCTGGTTGGGGTGGTCGGTGCTGATCGGGGCGTTGGCCCAGCGCCTGCCCCTGACGGCCCTGGAGGGCGACAGCTGGTTGACGGGCCAACGCCCCTGGCCGGAGAGCAAGGAGTCCTACGAGCAACGGCTGGGGATCGAGCGCTGGAAAGGCCTGCTGCCGGATGCCGGTGATGCCCTGCCTGGAGGTGTGCGCAAGAACAGCCTGGTGAGTCGTGACCCCGCCACGTTGCAGCGCCTCGTGGCGGAAACCCGGCGGGCCGAACTCGTGCACCTGGCCATCTGGCCCTTCTGGATCGTGACGGCCCTCTGGCTGCCGCCGGTCGGTGTGTTGATCAACCTGACCTTTGCGACCCTGTTCAACCTGCCCTGCCTGTGGCTGCAGCGCTACAACCGCCTGCGGCTCCAGCCGCTGCTTCTGGCGATGCAGGGCCGGCACAGCGCCGAGCCCTGATTGGTCTGCGGCCCACCAGCTGGTCCTGCAGCTTGAGCCGCATTCCCTCGTGGCATCCCTTGCCTGGCGGGTGTTCGATCACCATGTCGGGAGGACGAAAGGCGGTGTTCGACAGTTGGACCTCAAGAACCGGTGGTGCCACGAGCGAGATTTTTTGCTTTGCGTAACTGATTCTTTACGGGTAGCAAGGTGCTTCTGAGTCTTGAATAGAATATGAAATTGTTGATCACTGGATTGATTTTTTGCTGTTTGCCGATGGCGGACTCCCACAAGTCGGTAAGGATGTGGATGTGGCGATCAATGTCGGATTTCTTCGCATGTTCGAAGCCGATTTCCCTCATCTCTTGCGGATAGGGTTCTTTGATGATATCAGGAACCTCATGAATGGAATTGTAGGTGAATCCGGCGCCTCCCAGGAATTCTTGGATATCGGGCCGAATGTTTGGGAAGCAGATACCAAGGCCTGCCGCCTGGGCTTCAGGGACGGCCATGGACCAGCCAACTGTGTTTCTGGTGGGACATGCTGTATAAACCAGCCAGTTGTGGGCCTTGTAAACAAGGGGCATCTCTTGGGGTTCAACGGCCCTATGGATGTTGATTGGGCTGCCGTTGTCAGAGTTGAACTTGAGGAAAGCATCGGTGTTGAAACCGATCGAATAGAGATTGAGTCTCTGGCTTGTCAGTTTGCCCAGTTCCACGAAATCTTCCAATCGTTTCTTTGGTATGCAGGCGCCAATGTTGAGGACTCCAGGCCTGTTGTCTGAACGATCATAGAAACGGCTGAACTTCATGACTGGCCAGCATGGATGCAACTTGTTTTGTCTGATGCCATACTTGGTCAAGAGTTTGCATGCATAGGGAAAAGCCAGGATGCCGATGCAGGAGTCCGAATTTGCAGCAACACGAACCAAGCTGCCATAGGTCATGTGCTGGAGATTTAAGACGTCGAAGGAATGGGTCCTGATGGTGAATGGGATTGAGAACTTCTCGGCTGCCGCCGCAAGAGTTGGCGCTGTGTAGATGTAATGGCCGTGAAGAACGTCTGGCTTGAACTGCTGGATGACGGCATGGAGCTCCTCGTCCCCAGAGATCTGCTGGAAGGGGTGATGCTCTCTGCAGGCGAGATCTGCTTTGTAGGGTGTCACTACGAGTAAGTCGTAATTATCCTTCAATGCTTCAACTTCATTGAGCATGTAAGTCTGAGAAATTGTAGGAAAGCCATGGAGGTACATCAAGACCCTGGTCTTCTTTGGCGTCCGGCTGCTCTCTGGAAGCATGGATGTGAGTGTTGTTGTTGAGGAGCTTACCCTTGCCATGGCTTTCTTGATGTCCACTTAATTCAGCCCATGCGGTCACGGCTTTTTGTGCCGGAGCACGTGGATGGGCCTGGGGACATTCGTTCCCCAGGCCTGGCATGCCGTCTTCAACGATGAGCACGTCTTTGCCATTCCTGCCGCATGCACAATGACGCTCAGCGGCCCACCACCCCTGCCTCCAGGGGGAGGTCCACGCTGATCCCCTCGTCCTCGGCATGGCGAGCGACCACGAGCTGGTGATGCCCCCCTTCCAGCACGAACGCATCGCGGGATGCATCGAACCAGGCCAGACACCGCAGCGGAATCTGAATCGCGACCCGCTCGCTCTGGCCAGGCTGGAGGCTCAGCCGGCGGAAGCCCACCAGGCTGCGTCGTGGCCGTTCCGCGGCCTGGCCGGGGGGTTCGGCGTAGACTTGAACCACCTCCGCGGCGGCCATCTGCCCCGTGTTCGCGACCGTCACGCTGAGCTGCAAGGCCCCGCGGAGCCACTGGGCCATCGGGTCGCTGTGGGTGAAGGTGGAGTACGACAGCCCGAAGCCGAAGGGGAAGGCCGCCGCCTGACCCAGGTGCGCCAGCCGTCGGTAGCCGTGCCAGAGGTCGTAGGTGATCCGCCGGGCCCGGGGATCGAAGGGCGGCAGGTGGCTGGCGTCCGTGGGCACCGCGAAGGGCATCCGTCCCGAGGGTGACACCCGTCCCAGGAGCACGTCGGCGAGGGCCTCCCCGCCCCGCTGGCCGGGGTACCAGAGCAGCAGCAGCCCGGGCACCTGCTGGCGCCAGGTCTCGCAGAGGATGGCCCCGCCCCCCATCAGCACCACCACCGTGCGCGGGTTGGCGGCGGCGACGGCCAGGATCAGGGCCTCCTGCCCTGCCGGCAGCTCGAGCCTGGTGCGGTCCCCCGAGGCGAAGGCACCGCCGACCCGGGCCGAACCCAGGCGGGTCGCCTGGGCGGCCACGGACGCCAGCCGCGACCACAGCGGCAGCAGGCGGCGGCGGCCGACCAGGCGCAGCAGTCCATCGGGAGGCGGGGCCTGGCCCAGGATCGGCGCCAGGTCGCCGGGGTGGATGTGCTCGCCCTCGTGGCGCCAGTCCAGACCCACCACCACCACTGCCGCGTCGCTGCGGGCCGCCAGGGCACAGGCCTTGGCCAGATCGTGGCCATCGCAGGGAAACAGCTGGAGCTCCGGCGCTGCCGCTCGCAGTCCGGCCAGGGGCGTCACCACCGACCCCGGCGCGGGCCGGGTGTCGGAGGAGCCCCGGTCTCCCAGGTTGGCGGTGTCGGCCAGGGGCCCGATCACCGCCAGGGAGCCGGTCCCGCTGAGGGGCAGGAGATTGCCCTCGTTTCTGAGCAGCACGATTGATTTGGTGGCCGCCTCCCGCGCCAGGTGCTGGTGGTCGCGGCAGCCCCGCAGCGATTCCGGGTAGGCGCCTCCGGGCACCGTTGCCTGGGCCAGCAGCAGCCGCAGCACGGCGTCATCGATTCTTGCCATCGGTACCCGCCCAGCGGCCACCGCCGCCGGAAGCGTGGCCTGGAAGATCATCCGGAACGGCATCTCCAGGTCCTGGCCGGCCGTGACGGCGGCCTCGCCATCGCGGATTCCGAAGATGAAGTCGGTGAGCACGAAGCCGCGGAAGCCCCAGCGCCCCTTGAGGATCTCCCGCAGCAGATGGGGATGCTGGCCGCACCAGGCCCCGTTGACACTGTTGTAGGCGCTCATCACCGCCAGGGCCCCGGCCTCGATGCAGTCGCGGAACTGGGGCAGGTAGAGCTCCTGGAGCACCCGCTCGCTGGCGCTCACATCGACGCGGAAGCGGGCGCTGTCGATCGAGTTGAGGGCGAAATGCTTGACACAGGCGATGGCATGGCGCTGCACACCACGGGTCGCCGCAGCCCCCAGGGCCCCCACATGCACCGGGTCCTCGCCGTAGGTCTCCTGGGCCCGGCCCCAGCCCGGATGGCGCAGCAGATTGACGCAGATGCCGCCGAACAGGTTGGCGCCGAACGATCGCGCCTCCTCGCCCATGGCTGTGCCGATTCTTTCTTCGAGATCAACGTCCCAGCTGGCCCCGCGACCGATGGGCGCCGGGAAGGTGGTGGCGCCGCCTTCGAGCACCACACCCCGGGGGCCATCGACGAAGTGCAGCCCAGTGATACCCAGGCGTCCCAGCACGCCGGCCGGCCAGGGGCGGCGGTGGGAGGTGTCGTGCAGGGCGATCGCCGCGAGGCCGCCCCAGAACGGTGTGTCCCCGTCCAGCAGGCTGAGTTTTTCGTCCAGGCTGAGGCCATCCAGCAGGGTGTGGGCCTGCTTCTCCAGGTGACTCCAGTCGCGGCAGATGGGCACCTCTCCAGCCTAGGTACGGGTTTCACCCTGATGGGCCCGCATCTGCGGCGCCTGGCTGATCGGAAGGGTGGGTCATCCGCCCGAAGCCAGGATCAATCAGCTGCCGCTGATTGTTTGCACGACTTTCTCCTTAGGTTGTGGAAAGGAAGCAGGCACCTGACCATCACGGATCAGGTGCTGAGTCGACGGCGCTGCCAACCTGCCAAGGTCTCCTCTGGACTGGATGTCACGGTGGATTCCTCGAAGCGTTTTTACTTCCCACAACACAATTCTTTCACTACGAGACATCACCATGGCAACCCCTGTGCAAATTCCGAAAAAGCTCCATGTCAACCACTTCGCCGAATCGGAGGGCGGACGGTGGGATTCCGAAGCTTCCCCGCTTCTCGATCCCCGGGCGATCGAGCCACGCATGGTCGTGGCCAGCCCCGGCAGTGAGAGCGGCTGGGGTTTTCATGGCCGCGCCGAGCGGCTGAATGGCCGTCTGGCCATGCTCGGTTTCGTCATTGGCCTGACCATCGAGGCCCTCACTGGCTCGGGGATCCTGGGGCAGATGGGTCTTGGGGCCCTACTGCCCCAGGGCTGAACCCGGCGGCGAGGCTGGATGGCCACCGATGGCTTGACTCTCCAGCCGAGGGGAGCCCATAGGGTGAACCCCTCGCCCACGGCGTTGGTCTGCCCCTGATGAGCCACTCCACCACGGGTTCCCCCTGTTGCCATGCCGAGCCGGCGGCCGGCATGACGACGGCCATGGAACGGGAGCTGGCCCATGAGCTCACCGTCCTGCGCCGCAAGCTGACGGTGGCGGCCGTGCTCACGGGGCTGGTGGTGGCCGCCACCCTGCCCCACATGCTCGGTGTCCACATCGGCTGGTTGCCGGGCTGGTTCACCAGCCCCTGGACCCAGTTGGTGCTGAGTTCCCCAGTGCTGTTCTGGTGCGGTCGGGACTTCTTCACCGGCGCCTGGTCGGCCTTGCGCCGCCACAGCGCCGACATGAACACGCTGGTGGCCGCCGGCACCGGCATCGCCTGGCTGGCCTCGCTGGTGGCCACCGCCTTCCCCGAGGTCCTCGTCGCTGAGGGCCTGCCCGCAGACGTGTACTACGAAACGGCCGCGGTGATCCTCACCCTGGTGTTGCTGGGGCGGCTGCTGGAAGCCCGGGCCCGCGGCCAGACCTCCGAGGCGATCCGGCGGCTGCTCCAGCTCCAGCCCCCCACGGCCCGGGTGCTGCGGGATGGGGTCGCGACGGAGATCCCCGTGGCGATGGTGGTGGTGGGCGACCTGGTGCAGGTGCGCCCCGGGGAAAAGCTGCCCCTCGATGGCGTGGTGGTGGAGGGCAGTTCCTGGGTGGAGGAATCGATGCTGACCGGTGAGCCGACGCCGGTGGCCAAGGGCCCCGGGGATGGGGTGATTGGCGCCTCGATGAACCGCAGCGGCAGTTTCAGCTTCCGTGTCACCCGGGTGGGCGCTGACACCATGCTGTCCCGCATCGTGGAGCTGGTGCGCCAGGCCCAGAGCTCCCACACCCAGGTGCAGCGCCTGGCGGATCAGGTGGTGGGTTGGTTCGTGCCGGTGGTCATCGCCATCGCCATCGCCACCTTTGTTCTCTGGTTCCTGGTCAGCGGCAACGTTGTGCTGGCGACGCTGTTCCTGGTGAGCGTGCTGGTGATCGCCTGCCCCTGCGCCCTGGGCCTGGCCACCCCCACCGCGATCATGGTGGCCTCCGGGAAGGGGGCCGAGAACGGCCTGATCTTCCGCAGTGCCGAGGCGCTGGAAACGGCCGGCGGCTTGCGCACCATCGTGCTCGACAAGACGGGCACCCTCACAGCTGGCCAGCCCGAGGTGACCGATTTCGAACGCCTCCGCGGCGGCAGGCTGCCGGCCCAGAGCCTCCTGGCCCTGGTGACGGCGGTGGAATCGCGCTCGGAACATCCCCTGGCCGAAGCGATCGTGGCCTACGCCACAAGCCGTCGCGGCGACGCAGTGCTTCCGGATGTGGACGCCTTCGAGGCCATGACGGGGCTTGGCGTTCTGGCCACCGTGGGCGGGCAAGAGGTGCGGGTGGGCAGCCTGCGCTGGCTGGAAGCGTCTGGCCTGGACACCGCCCCCCTCGATCCGGTGGTGGCACGGCTGGAGCGGGCCGCCCGCAGCGTGGCCGCCGTGGCGGTGGACGGGCGGATCGAGGCCTGCTTCGGCATCGCCGATCCGATCAAACCCGAAGCCCATGCCGCCGTGGCGGCCTTGCGCAAGCTGGGTCTGGAGGTGGTGCTGCTCAGCGGTGACGCCCGCCGCACCAGCGAAGTGGTGGCCGCCGATGTGGGCATCAAGCGGGTGATTGCCGAGGTGCTTCCCGGCGATAAGGCGGCGGTGGTGCAGCGCTTGCAGGAGCAGGGCCAGGGACCGGTGGCGATGGTGGGTGACGGCCTCAACGACGCTCCGGCCCTGGCCCGGGCCGAGGTGGGCATCGCCATGGGCACGGGCACCGATGTGGCGATCGCCGCCAGTGACATCACCGTGCTCTCGGGCCATCTGGGTGGCGTTCCGGCGGCGATCGAACTCAGTCGCCGCACCATGGCCACCATCCGCCAGAACCTCTTCTTCGCCTTCGCTTACAACGTGGCGGGGATCCCGATCGCCGCCGGCCTGCTGTTCCCGCTCACGGGTTGGCTGCTGAACCCGATGCTGGCGGGGGCCGCCATGGCCTTCAGCTCGGTGTCGGTGGTCAGCAATGCCCTGCGGCTGCGTGGCTTTCGGCCCACCCATCGTCCTGCGGGGGCCTTGGCATGACGTCCCTCTTCGTCGCACCGCCTCTCTTTCTCGCAGCGCCCCTGTGGCGCACGATTCCCCAGCCCCTGGCCCTGCAGGTGCTGGTGACGGCAGTCGGGCTGGCCCTGATCGTTGCGGAGCTCTGGTGGTTCCTGGGCCGCCATGGTGGTGGCGTGGTGGCCAGCGAAGGGGAGCAGGGGGTGCAGGAGATCACCATCGCCGTGGATGGCGGTTACTCCCCCTCCCAGATCAGGGTGAAGGCGGGCCGGCCTGTGCGCCTCCGTTTTCACCGCACCGATCCGAGCGGCTGTGTGGCCCAGGTGATCTTTCCAGACTTCCAGCGCACCCTTGACCTGCCCCTGGGGGCCACCACCAGCATTGAACTGCTGCCCAGCCGACCGGGGGCTTACCCGTTCCACTGCGGCATGAACATGGTGCGCGGCAGTATCGAAGCCGAGTGAGAGGGCAGCCAGGCCGTCCAGACCCGGCGAGAGCCACCTTGGCTGCTGATCCAATTGCTTGCCATTTCTTCTGCTTTGATGCTGCAGATTGCAAGGGAACTGAGGGACATATCGCCTATTCTGTTAGGCTAAAAATCAGTGATCAAAAAAAGATGAAGATTCTCTTCAACGGCTTGTTCAAGCACACGCATTCTCGCCCTCTCGCCAGGGCTTTCAGGCGTTCTACGATTGTTTTTGTCGCCATTCCCGTGCTTGCGACGTCTCCTGACGCTCTCGCCCAGGGCAATCCCTGGGGGTCCCCCACCCAGCAGACCCAGCCCCAGAATTCCCCCTGGGGCGGCGGCGGTGGATCCACGGCTCCGGGCTACGGCCGACCGAACGGCAGATCCCTTACGTTCCCCATCCAGGGGGTGATCTGTGACGGCTCCGTGAGCGTCTGTTTCAATGCCAACGGTGCCGCCCTGGCGGAAACCGAGCAGGAGTTCGGTCGTCGTGCGCGCCGCAATCTGGAAAACAAGCTGGTCAACAATCCGATCGTCGATGTCACCTTCGCCAATGGCCGCTATTGCAACTTCAACCTGCGCGGCTGCTGGACGAACAACCAGCGCACCTCCTACGACCCACGGCTGAATCCCTGGCTGTTCGGCTCCAATGCCGGGGGCGCCAACCAGGGCGGCCAGGGCACGGTGATCGGCGGCTCTGGATCCAACTGGGGACCGGGCAGCGGCCTCAACCCAGGACAGCAGCCCAATAACAGCTTCCGCCCTGCGTTCACCCGCACCCGCCAGAGCGGCACCTGTGCCTGGACCAATGCGGGGATCTCGATCTACAACGGCACCTGCCGCTACGAGATCGTCCAGAACAACGTCAACGGCTCCAAGACCCTGGCCTTCACCTTCGACAGGCTGCCGGTCGCGAACCAGCTGCGCACGATCCGCTTCACGGCCCAGGGCAACAACCCATGGAACGTTCAGCTGCCGAACGGCTCCACGGCGGCCGTCGTGTCCAAG
Organism: Synechococcus sp. CCY 0621; assembly: GCF_019038465.1. Classification (GTDB taxonomy): domain Bacteria; phylum Cyanobacteriota; class Cyanobacteriia; order PCC-6307; family Cyanobiaceae; genus Cyanobium. The sequence continues at coordinate 20,674 of NZ_JAFKRH010000007.1, forward strand.
GTGAATGCCGACCAGTACCGCACCGACATCCAGCTGGGCTGGGGCAACGTGTTCAACCTGGGCTTCAGAAGCTCCACCCAGGCCACCACAGCCCAGTTGAACCAGTCCCTGCAGCCGGTGGATGCCTACGGCCAGGTGGTGCAGGGAAGCGACTCTGAAGGGTTGGGGCAGGCCCTGGGAGGGTTGCTGCAGCAGCTGTTCGGTGGCCAGTGAGGGCCGTCAACCCGCCAGGGTGCCGGCGCCATCGGAGGTGTTGCTGAAGAAACGACGCAGGTTCACGCCGGCTTCGTGGGCCGCGATGGTGACCTGGAGCTTCTGATCCGCATCAAGCCCATCCCAGAAGGCATGGAACAGGTCCAGGGAGGCCTTGGCGCTGCCCAGCACGCCCATCACCGCCATCGGTGCCGCCAGCCAGGGGAAGACCAGCAGCACCACCGAGAGCATGGCCCCCACGGCCACGCCGGTTCTGGCGGATTCCAGGCTCGTGCCCAGCACCAGCCGGATCTGGGTGAGGCGGTCAATCTCGCCGCGCTTGCGCAGGGCCTCGGTGCGCAGGGCGGTGAGCAGCGCCTGGTAGGTGGCGTAGAGAAGCACCCCGCCGACGGTGGATTCCGAGACGAATTCACCGCCGCTGAAGGCCCCACCGTTCCGGTTCAGATCCACCGAGGCCAGCCCCGCCAGGGGGGCGGCCTCCCAGCCGGCGCGGGGAATGCGGAAGGGGTCGTGCTCGCGGGTCATGGCCATCGGGACGAATGGCCTCCAGCCTGCCGTCACCGGGGGGATGGGCGCAATGGCGGCTCACCCCGACAGCTGCGGCAGCTGACCGGAGGTGGAGAACTGGTAGTTCCAGCTGCGGCTGGCATCGAAGGTCTGGTTGGTGAACAGATCGGTGTAGATGGCGTTCCAGTTGGAGATCCCCCCGTCGCCCATGCCGATGGCCAGCACGTTCACGTTGCTGGCACCAGCCCTGGCCGCCACGGCGTCGAGGCTGTTGTTGAGCGACATCTGGGCCTGGGCCCAGATGTCGACACCTGCGGCGGTGGGCACCCGGATCGGGGTGCCGCTGCTGGTGTAACGGAGCCCGGAGCTGAGGATCGGATCGCCGTCAAGCCAGGAGCTGGTGGGCAGGGCGACGTTGGCGCCGGTCCAGCCCTGGCCGAAGTCGGGCCGGTTGTCCCACCAGGGGCGCCGCTCGGGACGGCCGTCGGTGATCATCGCCACGGAGGTGAGGGTGTCGGTGGTGACGCCGGGCAGTTCCCTCTGGAGAAGCCGGTCAAGGGCGACCAGGGCGCCGAGCATCTCGGTGCCGCTGTAGCGGTTGCCGCTGGTGCCGGGGGCGGTGTAGGCGTCGAGGGAGGAAGGGGCGGGTAGGCCGCGGGCGATCCAGTCGGGGCTGGTGCTGGTGCCGTAGAGGACATCGGGTGTCTGGGTGAGCAGCACATCGCGGGCGAGAACTTCTCCGAAGCTGGGATTGCTGCCGGAGAAGGTGATGGCGGTATGGCTGACCAGGTAACCGAACTCGACCACATGGATGGTGATGTCACGGGCATTGGTGCTGCTGCCGTCCGTGGGATCATCCACCAGCTCGTAGTTGAGGATCTCGGTGGCCAGGGTCTGGCTGCTGGTGAGATTGGTGTTGTCGAGGAAGGGCTGGAAGCTGGAGCTGCCCCTGAGGGAATAGCCGTAACCGGCGGAGGCCAGGGCGCTCTTGAGAGTTTCGAAGGCCAGACGGTTCTGGGCCTCGATCCGGGTCACACCACTGGGATCGCTGCCCTTCATCGAGGTGGAGTTGTCAAGCAGCAGGTAGAAGTCGACGGGCCGTGGCGCCGCAGCGGGTGGGTTGGGAACGATGACCAGGTTCTCGTAATCGATGGTCACCGTGGCGGGGTTGCTGATAGCTCCCTGCTGGTCGGCGATCGTGTACTGGATCGGAGTCGGATCACCGAAGAAGCCGGTGATGGGGGTGAAGCTGATCTCCTGGGTGGCCAGGTTGACGCTCCAGGTGCCTTCACCGGGCACCACCAGCGGCTGGCCGGGCGCGGTGGTGCCGACGATGGTGAGCGAGTCCGGGTTCAGTGTTCCGTCCGGATCGCTGTCGTTGTCGGTGACCCTGACCGTCACGGTGGAGCCTGCGGAGGGGCGATTAAGGCTGCCGATGACGTCATCGCCGGCCACCGGCGGATCGTTCACCGGCGTGACGGTGATCGAAAGGGTAGAGGTGTCGTTGGCGCCGGAGCCGTCGGTGACGACGTAGGAGATCAGGGGAACCGGGCCGTTGTAGTTGGCGGCCGGGGAGAAGGAATAGGAGCCGTTGGC
>NZ_JAFKRH010000008.1 GCF_019038465.1 Synechococcus sp. CCY 0621
GCCAGGAGGCTGCCGGTGGTGGTGCCGCTGTCCTCGGCGATGGAGAGGGTTTCGTTGGCGTCGGTGAAATCGTCGTTGACCGGTGTGACGGTGATGGGGACGGTGTCAGAGTCCGAGAGGGGTGTGCCGTCACTGTCGGTGGAGAGGACGGTGAGGGTATCGGCGCCGTTGAAGTTGAGGTTGGCCTGATAGGAGAGGGTGGCGAGGGCGGCATTGATCTGGGCCTGGCTGCCACTGAGGGTGAGGCTGCTGGTGCTATTGCCACCACTGCTGATGGAGGCACCGTTGAGAGCGCCAATGGTCAAGATGCCGTTGGTAACCGTTAATCGTGTGCTGGCGAGATTGCCATCGACATCATTGACGGCAATGGCATTAGCGCCGTTAAAGAACAGGGAGGTATCTTCATTGACACTCTGGCCCGCCGGGACGGTGTTGACGGGCGGGTCGTTGACCGGTGTGACGGTGATGGAAAGGGTGGAGGAGTCGTTGAGACCGGAGCCGTCGGTGACGACATAGGAGATCAACGGGACGGGGCCGTTG
>NZ_JAFKRH010000009.1 GCF_019038465.1 Synechococcus sp. CCY 0621
ACATCGTGGCTGCCCACGGTTACTTCGGTCGCCTGATCTTCCAGTACGCCTCGTTCAACAACAGCCGCAGCCTCCACTTCTTCCTGGCGGCCTGGCCCGTGATCGGCATCTGGTTCACCGCCCTGGGCGTGAGCACGATGGCCTTCAACCTGAACGGCTTCAACTTCAACCAGTCGATCCTCGACGGTCAGGGCCGGGTGATCAACACCTGGGCCGACGTGCTCAACCGTGCCGGTCTGGGCATGGAAGTGATGCACGAGCGCAATGCGCACAACTTCCCGCTCGACCTGGCGGCTGCCAGCGCCACTCCTGTGGCCCTGACCGCCCCGGCCATCGGCTGATCCAATCCTGCTCTCTGAGTTTTTCACCCCCTGCGCGAGCAGGGGGTTTTTTATGGTCGTCCGCCATCATGCGCCAGGTGCTGTGGTGCCAATTTCACCGGCGCGTGTTTGTCGTTGGCGGATCTCAGGGGCGCCAGGCTCGACGGGGCCGACTTCAGCGAGGCTGACCTGTGCCAGAGGCGCCATGATGGCCCCTTTCCGGTCAAGGGCAGTGGAGCCGCCGTCGACGCTTGAGGGGGTTGTCTCAGGAGACGAGCCTGGTCATGGAGTCCTCCGACAGCGACGAACTCAGGAAGGAAAGCCCCAATTGGATGCTGAATCCCGTTGACCTCACCCAGCGCACCTTGCAGCGCAGTCTGATCGTCGAGCCGGAGTCGTAATCGCGGGCCTCGAAGATGACGTTGTCGTCCGTCTGGATGTCAAGACCGCCCATACGCATCACACAGGCTCCCTTCTCGCTGACGTCGCGGAGATTGACAAACACTGACTGCTTTGAGGGCAGGGTGAGGCTGACGGAGACACCGACGGGCACAAGAAGCCTTGGGGTGCTTCGTTTCCCCTCGGGATGCTGGTCTTGGGACATGAATGGCGCAACAGGCCCTTTCCGTGGAGAGAATCGAGAGCCTCGAGCAACTGTAGGTCTGGGATTTTTTCTGGCCACCATCTGATTGCTGGGGGGTTCTGATCCGGCCCGGGTGGAGCAGCACGAAGATCGGTTAGGGTTATGAGCTCCTGCAGAAGCCGGCGAACCTGTTGTTCGCCTTCGCCGGAGCCAGCACCGAGCCGCCCCGCGCTTCCTGGGGACGGTCCACCAGGTCCAGCAATGGCTGCCGTGTGCGATTCCCCGCGTGGGAACGGCAGCACCCCGGTGCGAGATCCATATTCCTTGTGTCCTTTCCCATGAACACCCTCTCCAGGCGTCCGTCGCCTTCGACCCGCCCCAGTGCCTCCCCCGCCGTCTCCGGCCGGGGCACCGCCTATCCCAGCTGTCTGCTGGTGGCCAGGCCGCCGCGCCACGACCCTTCCCAGCACCCCCTCACCTGGGAGGACCTGCTGGGCCGCCGCTGACCCCGACCCAGAACAGAAAAAGGCCCGCCCGGTTTGATAACCGTGGCGGGCCCCATAGTGTCACTGGCGACATGGTTCTCAATCGTCGTCGTCATCCCAGTCGCGGCGCCGCTCAAACCCGTAGGCACGCCCTTGGGGTGTCACCAGCACCCTCTTGTTGTCCTTGCGGGAGTCTCGCCAGCGGTCGCGGGCCTCTTTGGCCGCTCTGGCCTGGGCGGCCCGCACCCGAGGTGCGTAGACATTGCGATACCAGTCGTCACGGACGAATTGCACCGGCACGTTGCAGGCCTGATAAACGCCGCAGTAGCGGCCCCAGTCCCGGGCCTGATTCATGGGCACCCGCAGGTAGACCGGCTGGGTGGCGGCCTGGGTCCAGCCGTCGCGTCGCCTGGAGTCGGGCCTGACAATCACCGGCCTGAAGCCGTACACGGGCGGCGGGGCCAGGTTGCCCAGGTTGATCGGGCCGAAGTAGCCGGGCTGGCCCAGTTGCAGGGTCAGGGAGGTCTGGGCCTGGACCGGGGCGTAGACGATGCCGGCGCCACAGGCCACCACCAGGGCGGCATGGAGCAGGCGGGAAGAACGGCTGATCATGGTGGAAGCTCCGTTGCCCACCAAGCCAAACGCTTCCAGATGACTCACTCCTTACCGGCGTAGGGGCCATCTGTGACCGGACATGACAGCTCCATCCCGGTGGCGTGGATCCGAGCCAGGGCATCGGCGGCGCGCACCACCAGGGTGTGCCGCTCCACCAGGGTGGGCAGGTGGTCGTAGCCACCACCGATCACCGTGGCCACCGGGATGCGGCGGCGCAGGGCGGCGTCGATCACCAGCCAGTCCCGCCGGTGCAGACCGTCATCACTCAGGTCCAGCCGGCCGAGGCGGTCGTCCCGGTGCGGATCGACGCCGGCGTTGTAGAGGACAAGGTCGGGCCGGACCTGCTCCAGCAGATCCGGCAAGGCGTGCTGCAGGGCCCGCAGGTAGGCGTCATCCGCCACGCCGTCCTCGAGGGCCAGGTCGTGATCACTCACCTGTTTGTGCAGGGGGAAATTGCTGGCCCCATGCATCGAGAAGGTGAACACCCGGGGGTCTGCGGCGAAGATCGCAGCCGTGCCGTCCCCCTGGTGCACGTCCAGATCCACCACCAGCACCTGGCGCACCCGGCCCTCGGCCAGCAGCACCCGGGCCGCCACGGCGAGGTCGTTGAAGATGCAGAAGCCACTGCCATGCAGCGGGAAGGCGTGGTGGGTGCCGCCCGCCAGATGGCAGGCCAGGCCGTGGCGCAGGGCCAGCCGGGCCGTCAGCAGCGTGCCCCCCACCGCCAGCCAGCTGCGTCGCACCAGGGGCCAGGACACGGGCAGTCCGATGCGGCGCAGCTCCTGCCGGCTGAGCAGACCACGGGCGAAGGCCTCGTGGTAACAGCGGCCATGCACCAGTTCCAGCCAGCGGCGTGGCACCGGCAGGGGCTGGTGGATCTGTCCGGGGGCGGCGAGTTCGAGCTGCTCGAGTCGTTCCTTCAGCAGCCGGAACTTCTGCATCGGGAAGCGATGGCCATCGGGCAGGGGGACCGAATAGGCCGGGTGATACACCAGCGGCGGGCCCATCAGTCGGCAGCCAGGGGCTCCAGCAGGCCGTAGGGGGAGTAACGGCGCTCGATCCGGCAGCCCACGTTGGCGTCCACCTGCCAGCTGAGCGACACCTGCACGGGCCCCGGCTGGCTGGGGTGATGAACGATCAGCACCTCCACGTTGCCGTCCATGCTCCAGCGGGTGGTGGTGGCACCGTCCGCCTCGATGGCCTCCAGGCTGGCCACCAGCGGCGCATCCGGGCCGGCATCTGGGACGCCCGGCCGCCATTCCCTGGCGTAGGTGAGGCTCTCCAGGCTGTCCACGCCATGGCGCAGCACGATCCGGCGACGGCGGTCGCCGCGGGCGACGCAGAGTTCGGCGATCCATGGCCAGGGACCGGTGCGATCGATGCCCAGGCTCCAGTGGCCGGCGGTGCTGATCTGCATGGCCGCCGGCGGCTCGCTGAAGCGCATCGGCACCGTGCGCCCGGAGGCGAGGTAAGTGAGGGCGGCCTCGATCGTGCCGTCCTGGTCGGTGACCAGCAGGCGGGTGGGAAACCGGTCGATCTCGCGGCCGTCGGGGCCCAGGCGGGTGAACAGGCCCTCCCAGCAGCCGCCGTTCACCTCCAGCAACCTCTGGCGCGGTGGGGCGCTCAACGTCATGGCAGGCAGGGGAGGGTGCTCCAGCATGGCGAAACCAACCCGGCCAGCGGGGCGGCTCAGCCGGCGGCCAGGGGGCTGGGCTGGGCCTGCCGCGGCGGTGCCGGCAGCCGGGTGCTCACCAGCCACGCGAGCCCCACCAGCAGGGCCGAGCTCCACAGGCAGGCCTGCAGGCCCCCCACCAGGAACAGGGCACCCGAGAGCACCGTGCCCAGCAAGCGGCCAGCGGCATTGGCCATGTAATAGAAGCCGACGTTCATGCTCACCGATTCGGCATCGGTGTAGGCCAGGATCATGTAGCTGTGGATTGAGGAATTCATGGCGAACACCACACCGAAGGCCGCCAGTCCCAGCACCACCGCCACACCGGGATTCCCCACCTCGCGCCAAAGGGTGATGGCGATCAGGGCCGGAATGGCGGTGAGCAGTCCGCTCCAGAAGGTCACGGCGGAGACGCCCGGCGGAGCGCTCTGGCCCCAGCTGCGCCGCAGGGCCGGAGCCGACCCCTGCACCACGCCGTAGCCCATCACCCACAGGCCCATGAAGCCGCCCACTTCCCAGTAGCGCCAACCGAGGCTGGTCTGCAGGAACACCGGCAGGGCCACGACGAACCACACATCCCTGGCGCCGAAAAGAAAGAACCGGGCCAGCGAGATCCCATTGATGCCGCGGGATTTGGAGAACAGCGCTGTGAAGGCGGGCTTCTGCTTCATCCGGCCGATGTCGCCGGGCAGCACAAGGGTGAACAGGAAAGCCAGGAACAGGCCGGCCGCCATGGCGCCAACGGCGGCATTGAAACCAATGGTGGCGAGCAACAGGCCGCCGAGGAAGAAGCCCACCCCCTTGAGGGCATTCTTGGAGCCGGTGAGGATCGCGACCCACTGGAACAACTGATTTTCGCCCTTGCTGTGGTCGTCAGGGGTTTCCGGAACCACGGATTTGATGGCACTTTTGGCGCTCATCTTGTTGAGATCCTTGGCGATGCCACTGAGCGCCTGGGCCACCATCACATAGGCGACGCTCCACCATTTCGGCCAACTGTCGGCGACGGGCACCAGCATCAACAGCGCCGCCACCTGCATCAGGGTGCCCGCCCAGAGCGTGACGCGCAGACCGAAGCGGGCCCCCAGCCAACCGCCGTAGAGGTTGGTGAGGATGCCGAAGAATTCGTAGAACAGAAACAGAAAGGCGATCTCCAGGGTGCTGTAGCCCAGCGAGCGGAAGTGGAACACCACCAGCATGCGCAGGGCACCGTCGGTGAGGGTGAAACACCAGTAGTTGGCCGTGACGACGCCGTACTGCTGCAGGGCCGTGAGCGAATGGCCGAATCCGGGCAGTTTCATGGCCCGATCACGCCCCCACGGGCCCATCCAGTCCGACCACATGGCAGGCGAGATCCGCCATCCGGCAGCTGTAGCCCCACTCGTTGTCGTACCAGGCGTACACCTTCAGCTGGGTGCCGCCCGTCACCATCGTGGAGAGGGCATCGACAATCGAACTGCGGCTGTCGTTGACGTAGTCGACCGACACCAGGGGCCGCTCCTCGTAGCCCAGGATGCCCAGCAGCGGGCCCGCCGCCGCCGCCGCGAAGGCGCCGTTCACCTCCTCCACCGTCACCGGGCGCTCCAGTTCGAACACCGCATCGGTGAGCGAGGCATTCAGCAGGGGCACGCGCACGGCATGGCCGTTGAGCTTGCCCTGCAGCTCGGGGAAGATCAGGCCGATGGCCTTGGCCGAGCCGGTGCTGGTGGGGATCAGGCTCTGCAGGCAGGAGCGGGAACGGCGCAGATCGCTCTTGAAGCTGTCGATCACCACCTGGGTGTTGGTGACATCGTGCAGGGTGGTGATCGAGCCGTGGCGAATGCCGAAGCTCTCGTGCACCACCTTCACCACCGGCGCCAGGCAGTTGGTGGTGCAGGAGGCGGCGGTGAGGATCCGGTGCCGTTCCGGCACGTAGGTGCTGTGGTTGATGCCGAAGACGATGTTGGGAATCTCCACGCCGTCCAGGTCCCCTTTGACGGGACATGCCACGATCACTCGCTTCACGCCGCTCTGGAGCAGGTAGGGGGCGAGGGCCTCGGAGGTCTTGACCTTGCCGCTGCACTCGAGCACCAGCTCCACCCCCGCCGCCTGCCAGGGCACCAGCACCGGATCGCTCTGCTGCGACCAGCCCACCCGCGAATCGTCCACCATGAAGCCCCCGCCGTCGGCTTCGGCCATCACCGCCCGGCTCCAGCGGCCGTGCACCGAGTCGAACGTCAGCAGGTGGGCGGCGCCGGCGGCGTCCCCGGCGCTGTCATTAACGTGAACCAGCTCGAGGCCCGGCCGCCCCCAGAGGGCGCGGAACACCAGACGACCGATCCGCCCGAACCCGTTGATGCCGATCCTCACAGCGCCCGCCGCGACAGGTCCGTACCCTCGCATCAAACAGAGTTGATCGATTTATGGCCGGGTTAAGGACCACCGCTTCTGAGCCGATCGCCTGCGCCTCGGCCCCCCTGGAGGCCGAGGAGGCGCGCCTGCTGCTGCGGGCCCTGGCCGATCCGATCCGCCTGCAGGTGATCGAGGCCCTGGGCGGCGGCGAGCGCTGCGTCTGCGACCTCACCGCCGACCTGGGCCTGGCCCAGTCGAAGCTGTCGTTCCACCTCAAGGTGCTCAAGGAGACGGGCCTGTTGGCCGACCGCCAGAGCGGCCGCTGGGTGTACTACCGCCTGCAACCCGACGCCCTGGAGCGCCTGCGGGCCTGGCTCGCCACCCTGGCCGCCAGCTGCACCGCCCCGGCCGAGCCCTGCGGCTGAAGGCCCCAGCGGCGTCATGCTGGAGCGCAGCTCCGGCTCTCCCCATGCTGCGCTTCCTGCTCAACGTTCTCTGGTTCGTGCTCGGGGGCTTCGTGATGGGCCTGGGCTGGTGGCTGGCCGGCCTGGTGGCGGCGGTCACGATCGTGGGGATCCCCTGGGCCCGGGCCTGCTTCGTGATCGGCAATTTCTCCTTCTGGCCGTTCGGCTACGAGGCCGTCAGCCGCCGGGAGCTCACCGGCCGCATGGACTTCGGCACCGGTCCGCTGGGGCTGGTCGGCAACGTGATCTGGTTCCTGCTGGCCGGCTGGTGGCTGGCGATCGGCCATCTCAGTGCCGCGGTGGCCTGTTTCGTGACGATCGTGGGCATCCCCTTCGGCATCCAGCACATCAAGCTGGCCCTGATCGCCCTGGCCCCGATCGGGATGCAGGTGGTGCCTGTGCGGCGCTAAGGGAGGGTCAAGGCCACGGAGCCCTTGGTCGGATCGAGGGTTACCCCCCCTGCTCGTTCTGGGGGTTGCTGGTTCCTCCCCCCGATTCTGAATGCTCTGGATCCGCCGTTCCTGGTTGTTCTGGATCGGTCGGTGGAGGATCGGTCGATTCGGTCGATGTGGGGTCTTTCCATGGGTCCGCCCATCGGATATCCACGAATGACTCGACAGCAGCAAGTTGCTTAGCAGCCTCTTGAAAGACCGCTTGGGTTTTCGTGAGTGTGTCAACGCGTTTCCCTAGTTGATCTAGCAATGCAGCGGCTCCTCTGCCTTCAATACTCTGGGTTCTTGAATTATACGGAATGACAGCTAAAACTTCTTTTCCAGAACGAACAGTGAGCGTGCCAAAGCCAAAAGCACTCTTCGCTTTATCAAATTTCCCATCATTGACGGTTACATCCGGATCTGGAATGCCCGCTTGCTTAAGCATGGAGGGAAGATCTGTGACGGGAAATGATGGATTGCCGGAACTAGGGGTACGTTCCAGGACGGCAGTATACAGTTTGCCAACGGTGTCTTGATTCAGTTCTTTTTTGATGTCACTGGATAGCTTCTGGTCATCCCCAATAGTCTTCCCCAAGGCGCCAATCATGCTTTCCATTCTGGCGTCAGAGATCAATGAGGATTGTCTGGCGAAGCTGGCAGGAACAGCCGCAGGCCTTCCGTCGGCGATCCACTGCTCAGACACGGCATCCATCACGCTGTCGAACACTTCACCTTGTGAAGCATTTTTGCCTCCCTCGATCTCCCCTACCCGTAAACCTCCTGCTGTAAAAATTCCACTAAGTTGCTCGTCGAGAGGTTCCTCTATGAGATCAAGATCATTAAAAAGATTAGATAGATCGCGCCGCTCATCTAAAAAGGTGCTCAAAGTCCCGATAGCTGCCTGCTCCGAAGAATCTGCGTCTGGGTTCGCATATCTATTGAGCCATTCAATAGCTCTACCAAGGTCATCGTTTGAGATGAGCCCGTCTTGTGCGGTTAGCGTGAGGATGTCGGTGTCGTTGTTGTTGTTTTGCTCAGATACAGGTACAAGCTGGATGCCTTCAGCATTCTCGGATGTTGTATCGGCAGGAGATAGGTAGATTGTGACATTGTCAGAAAACGCGTGCCTGATCTCAGCGAGGAAACGTTCTGAGCTGATCATGATGGATGATACTCGTCGGGATGGGTTTTCTCAGGGTTATTTCGAGGCGCCGATTACTGAACTGAGACTCACAGGCTCAACTGTAAATTGAAGCGTTGGAGAAATTGATAGATAAAATTGATTCGGCTTCCCCGTTAGCGTGACGGATGAAGGGGTGGCCTGGGTCGGGATAGTAATCGCCTCAAAATCTAGGCTCGGTGATTGTGGCTTCCACTCTTCTCCTCCCCCTGGAATATGAGGGTCTGTAGGGATTATCTTGTAGGAGATGGTACTGTAGGTTCCAGTGAATGTGATGTTGTTACTGTGGGTCAAGAGAACGGCCTTGGGCAGACCTCCATTGAAATTGAGCGTGAAGACGGAAGGATTAGCAGCTGAGGGTTGCATGTTGGCTTTTGGGATAAGGGAGCCCGAATCCACGGAAATGCATATTTCTCCCCAAGTCACTTCAACTCCAGCCTGGGGGTGACCCTCTACTAAGCTATACCCTGGTGGCTGGAAAGTGAGTTCAAATGTCATATAAGCGGCTGGACGATCCTGTAGCTGGACAAACGCGTAACTCTGGATAGCATCATGGACACGATCGCGAATCTGCAACACAATCTTCGGGTCATGGTAAAAAGGTGGGCCCATAAGTTGCGAGATGGGCCGCAGGTCCAGGTAGATGGGAACCTTGGGGTCGCCCTTTGGTTCTCCGCCTTCACAACTGGCGCCCCCACTACAGATGTAGTGTTCATCGCTGTCTTGCACAATGCTTGCGAAGCTGCTTTGCATTTGATTGTCGGTCTCGTTGGAGGAGCCACCACCGATGGAGCCACCTGACCCCATGACCTTGACTTTTGCATTCGCTTCCCAGGCTTGGGAATAATTCACACCTTTCTCCACCATCTGGCTCATCTGATCCTCGGAAAAGCGGTATGTGCCCGAACCTTGGCTACCGTAAGTAAGTGCATACGCATAATGCGTGCCCCAAGTTTCAATAAAATCAGTCAGCATTTGGTCTGACAGCGTGCCGGCCTCCAAGCCATCCAGTAAAAATCCAATCGCTTCCTTGAAATTGCCGGATAAAGGTAGGTCAATCTTGTTAACCACTACAGCGTATTCAATGTGACTATATTGACTCTGGGTGAACGCGGTCTTATTCGCCTGCATGCTGTTGAACTTCGTCATATCCGAGTTGGAGCTGTTGTAGCTGAATGACGCTTCAACATCAACAAAACCGTAGCTGACGTCAACAGAGCCTGAGACGTTAAAGCCAGTGGATCGCTTCATCGCGTTCATGAGATCGCGACTCGTGCTGATCATGGTTGTCACAGTGTCATCATTGCTGTAATCTGTGAGGTCGAAATACCAGCCCCAAGGTAGGGACAGCGCTCCTGTTGCTTTCCACCAATTTCTGGAGGACCTTGATGGCAAAGCAAATATGTCAGGCCTGTCAGTATATTGATGCTGATAGTCAAGATAGGGCAGCTTCTTGACATTCCAGCTTCCGGTCAGATAGTAGAGCGGTTCGAAATGTTCCTGAGCTGTGAAGGAGCTGCCCCAAGGTGTAATGTCAGGATCGTGAAGTTCGTCCGGAGTCGGAACCTTCAAGCGATAACAGGTGAGGGGGTTGTTGCCTGAGGGAAGATCTGGGTAATGGTCAGTTTCGCTGATGTCCGTTCCGCTGGAGTCAGTCTTGGTGATCAAAAAGCCTAGCACTTCGCCGCAGGCCGGGTCATTGAACGACAGAATGGTCGTGCCTGGGCTCGGCTTGACTCCGCTGTCGCTGCGGAGGATGTCAACCTTGTACTTGGCAGTCAGCCATTTACCTTTAGTGCCATCCTTGCCATCGCGAAAGCGCGGACCTGGAATGAGAGTAAGTTGACCCAATAGGCGCCCATCTGAGACGATAAACTTCTTGCCATTGTCTTCAATGAAGGCGTAGTATGGATAGGATTCATACGTGCCGTGTTTTGATATATCAACGTCTGGGATGTCGAGTTTTTCGGGTTCCGCCTTGTAGTCGCGTATGGCATGGCGATATTGTTGATAAACTTTGCCAGCAGGGAAGTAGCCATCGTCCGCTTGGGACTGACCTTGCGCAGGACCTGTTGTCATTGACGCCTATTGGATAAATCATGACAACTATGCTGTGAACTTCTGTGGCCTTTCTATCGTTGTTGTGAGTTGTAACGGATTAATGAGCCGTTTTGGGCTGCTCCCGGCAGCGCTCCTCTTCCTGTGCTGTGTCTCGATCGTTTTGTAGTGGAGGCCGCAGACAAAAACCACCCCAGTCTCGGCGAAGTGTTCTTCCGGTACAGAGAGTGTGCGCGGCCAGCAGGAGCGAATCGGCACTAACTTCTCTCCGGCATCTTCAACCAGAGGCGCTGCCGCTGGCCCTAATGCTGCAAGCGATCACGGCATTTACTTCGAGCGCATGTTGTAGACGAAGGCTTCTCTTAAGTCGTAAGTGCAGGCGGATGGCGACCTGCTGCGCAGCTCGTTTGTCTGGCTCAATCCCGATGCTCCTGTGTGGCACCCGGCCGCGGCCTCCATCAACCGCAACTGGCTGCTCAACGAGGCCCTCCTGGTCGGCTCCCTTGATCTGCTTCTGGCTTCATCGGAGGCCAAGCTGTTTCTGAGCTCTGAGCTTCGATCGGTGCATGGAACCCTGTTCTGGCTTCCCCAGCCAGCAGATTGACCGCCCCAGCCGAAAGGGGGAAGATGCCGTCGTCTCTGAAGGCGCCGGCCGGCTGCTCCGCTAGTTGAACGGCAAAGGGGGGGCGCCAGCGGATGGTTTTGGCGTTCGCGCCGGTCACTCAGGATGGCGCGTTCACCCCAAGGGGCAAACCAGACAACACGAATCGCCCTCAGGGACTACGACGCCTGGGACTTCGCGAGCGTCTTCTGCCTGGCCTGCAGGTGGTGCTGGTGAGTCGCTAGTCCAGAGCTGGAGCCAGGCCAAGGGCGGCGGCGGCCTGCCGCATCCGCCCGTCGAAGCTGGCCAGCTGGGAGCAACGGCTGTGCAGGGCCACCGCCAGGTGCAGGGCATCACCGGCGCGCAGTCTGAGCGAGGGATCCTGCAGCAGCTCAGCGGCCTGGCGGAATCGGTCCCGGTCGAGTGAGCGCATTTCCACCCCGCCCTGCAACAGGCGCTCGAAATGTTCGCTGGCGGCCCTGCGGGCTTCCGGGCTGAGGCCCTGGTGGCGCTGCTTGAGGCCCAGGGCGCTGTGGGTTTCGGTGATCAGCCAGTCGCTGCTGATCAGGGTGTCGCGGCACCGCTCCAGCCATTCCAGCGCCCGTGGGCTGGACGCTTCCGGGGTCAGCAGGGCGACCACGACGCTGGTGTCCAGGTAGATCACGGCGGGCCCGGTCTCACCAGCGCTCCTGGTCCCGGCACGCTTCGATCACCGAAGGGGTGATCGGCATGGTGGCCTGCAGCTGGCGCAGGTCGGCGGCCAGCGCTCGGCGGTCCAGCCGTTGCAGGGGCTCCAGGCTCAGCCGGCCGTCGGCTCCGACGACGATCTCGATCCGGTCACCTTCCCGCAGGCCAGCCTGACGCAGGCACTCGGCCGGGATCCGGACAGCCAGGCTGTTGCCCCAGCGGCGGATCGACTGCTGGAAGTGCCGGACAGGATCCTGCTGTCGTCGACTGGGTTGGGGTTGATTGGACTGGGGCAGCGTCAAGGCGTCCAGCTCGGCCGTTGCCGACAGGCTGTAGATACGTGACTCTACATCAGCTGGCTGGGCTTTGTGTCCCAGCCCCCCACCCGTTTCTGCCAACGCCCCCTGATGGATTCGAACCATCGACCGGCTGCTTAGAAGGCAGCTGCTCTATCCAGCTGAGCTAAGGGAGCACGGAGCGCATTGTGGCAGCGTTCCGGGGCCAGGCCACTCCAGTAGCCACCCGTACAGTGGGAAACCGCGCTTGAACCGTTCCATGGCCGCCACCCGGCTCAGCGACAGCCAGAAAACCGAACTGGTTGGGCGCTTCCGGGAGGGTTCCAGCAGCCAGGAGCTGGCGGACACCTACGGCTGCAGCCCCAACACGGTCATCCGGGTGGTGCGCACGGAGCTGGGGGATGAGGCGTACGAGCGACTCAAGGCCGAGCGCTCGCGCCGGCGCAGTCGGTCGGCGGTGGAGGCCGCCGAGACCCCGGAGGCCCTGCAGACGGCCCTGGAGATCAGCAGCCCAGAACCCGCCCCAGAGCCGCCGGCCCACGAACCCACCCCGGAACTCACGGAGGCCCTTGCCAGCGAGGAGCCCGAGCCTGAGCCCGACATGGCGCCCACGCCCGCACCGGTTCGCAAGGTCCTGCCCGATCCCCCCCGCCGCCTGTCCGTGCAAGCCCCGGTGAGGGCTGAGGTGGAGGCGGAGGACGGCCCCGCCGTGCTCGCCATTGAGGATGCCGACGATTTCGGTGCCGATGACGACGACCTGCTGACCAGCGACGACAGCGACGACGAGGAGATCAACCCGTTCCAGCCGATCCCCGTGGTGTTGCTCGACGACGGAGCCACGGCCGCTGGTGAGGGGCGGCTCCAGCCCCTGGTGGCCGCCGCGCTGCCCGCCAGCGCCTACATGCTGGTCGACAAGACGGTGGAGCTGCAGGCGCGGCCGCTGAGCGAGTTTCCCGAGCTGGGCCGGCTTCCGGACGCCGAGCTGGAGCGCCAGGCCCTGGTGGTGTTCCTCAACCCCCGCCAGGCCAAACGCCAGTGCGGCCGCACCCAGCGGGTGATCAAGGTGCCCGACCTCAAGGTGTTTGAACTCACGGCCCCCTACCTGCTGGCCCAGGGCATCAGCCGGGTGGTGATCGAGGGAGCCCTCTACGCCCTGCCGGGCAGCTGAGGCTTCAGCCCTCGTCGGCGGGGGCGTTGCCGGGCAGCAGCAGGGCCGCGCTGGCGCCGCCGCTGATCACCCCCAGCACCAGGGCCACGCCCACGATGAAACCGGCCGGCAACGGGGCGCTGCGGGCGAAGCCGAAGCGCAGCTGGGGCCGCTCCTCCAGGTTCTGGGCCCCCAGGCAGAGCAGGGCCAGCAGCAGGCTGCCGCCCAGCAGGCTGCCGCACAGGAGGCGCAGGCGCAGGAGCATCACGGCGTCGCAGGGGGAGGGGAGCAGTCTGCCGGTTCCTGGTGCAGCAGGGCGTAAAGGGCTCGGCGGCTGTGTCCGCTGCTGATCGCCAGGCTGCGGGCGGCCTCCCGGTTGCTGAGGCCGCCCCGCACCAGCTCATCAAGGGCGCGGCGCAGGGCGGTTTCGTCCCAGGCGGGGGTCGCCGCCGGCGGGGCACCGCCCAGCACCAGGGTGCATTCCCCCTGGGGCGGGGTGCGTTGGAAGTGCGCCAGGGCCGCCGCCACGCTGGGGCCCACCTGTTCCTCGTGGCGCTTGGTGAGCTCCCGGGCCACCTGCAGGGGCCGGTCGCCGAGCACCGCCAGCAGGTCTTCGAGCAGGGCCAGCAGCCGGTGGGGGGCTTCGAACAGCACAATGGTGCGCTCCTCGCCGGCCAGGGCCTCGAGCCGCTGGCGCCGGGGCCCACCCTTCGGTGGCAGGAACCCCTCGAAGCAGAAGCGGCCCGAGGGCAGGCCGCTGCTCACCAGGGCGGTGGTGACGGCACTGGGGCCGGGGATGCAGATCACCTGGCGGCCGGCGGCGCGGGCGGCGGCCGCCAGCTCCTGGCCGGGATCCGACACCCCCGGCAGGCCGGCATCGCTGATCAGGGCGATCGCTTCGCCCGCCTCCAGGGCCGCCAGCAGCTGGGGGATGCGGGCCGTCTGGTTGTGCTGGTGGAAGCTCAGCAACGGCACCCGCAGGCCGAGGTGGTGCAGCAGAAGACCGCTGCGGCGGGTGTCCTCGCAGGCGACCCGGCTGACCCCCGCCAACACGCGCCGGGCCCGGGGGGAGAGGTCGTCGAGGTTGCCGATGGGGGTGCCCACCAGATAGAGAACGCCGGCGGCGGGTTCCTGCTCCTGCACCGGTTCCTGCACAATGCCTGTTTCCCGCTTCCATGATGCCGTCTCCCTTCGCCCTGCCCGACGGCATCGGCTGTGAACCGCTGCTGGTGGAGCTGCGCCGGCTGGCCTGGGGCGCGGCCGACATCCTGCGGGCCTATGCTCGCGGCGAAGTGCCCCCCTACGGCTTTCCGCCGGCCCTGAGCGTCGACCATGGCGGCGAGGGGCCCGTGTCGGCGGCGGATCTGGCGGTGAACCGCTGGCTGCTGGATGGCCTGGCGGCGGCCTTCCCGGCCGCCGGCTGGACCCTGTTGAGTGAGGAGACCGCCGCCGAGGTGCTGGTGCCGGGCCGGCCGCTGGACGCCGAATGGCTGTGGATCCTCGATCCCCTCGACGGCACCAAGGATTTTCTGCAGGGCACCGGCGAGTACGCCGTCCATCTGGCCCTGGTGCACGGCCAGCGTCCCGTGCTGGGGGTGGTGCTGCTGCCGGAGCCGGAGGAGCTCTGGTTTGGACTGCTGGGCGCCGGGGGGGCCGGGACTGGGGCGGGGGAGGCCTGGCGGGAGAACCGGGCGGGTGAGTGTTTCGCCCCTGCCCTGAGCGGCCGCAGCGAGGAGCTGGTGCTGGTGGCCAGCCGCAACCATCGCGACGACCGCCTGGAGCAGCTGCTGGCCGACCTGCGGCCCGCCCGCAGCCTGGCGATCGGCAGTGTCGGCGGCAAGGTGGCCACGATCCTGCGGGGCGAGGCCGACCTCTACATCTCCCTGTCGGGGCGCAGTGCCCCGAAGGACTGGGACATGGCGGCCCCGGAAGCGGTCCTGCGGGCCGCCGGTGGCGGCTTCGACCATGCCGACGGCCAGCCACTTCTCTACAACACGGGCGATGTACGCCAGGCGGGCTGCCTGATCGCCAGCCATGGCCCGGCCCATGCCGCGATCTGCCGCCGTGCCGCTGAAGCGATGGCGAGGATCGATCCCGGCTTTGCCGTGTGAGCGGGAGCCCGCCGATTCAGCAGGCGAGCAGCTCCAGCCCGCAGGCCCGTGCGGCCGCCAGAAGCGCGTTGTCGCGACTGGCCAGGGGCAGACCTGCACGCATCGCCAGTTCCAGATAGGCCGCGTCGTAGCAGGTGAGGCCGTGCTGCGCCGCCAGGCTCAACACGTCGTGCCAGACGATGTGCGGATCGGCAGGATCAATCTCCAGGTTGAGTTGAACCACCAGGGCAAGGAAGTGGCTCCGATCCGCCGCGGTGATCCGGCCGCGCCGTTCGGCCATCAGCAACACGTTGCCCAGCTCCCAGAGAAACAGCCCCGGAACGCAGAGTGCGCACTCCGGCAATCGGGCCAGGAGCGCCTCCGAAGCCGCCGTGCGCTCGTCTTCAAAACACCAGGCGCACACGGCTGAAACGTCAGGGACGAAGCTCAGCACCTGCGGCCTTCGTCCCGCAACGCAGCGATGGAGAGGCCGTTGAGTCGCCGGCCCGTTGCGAAGCTGCGCAGACGGGCGATGGCCTCGAGTCGCCGCTCACGCCCATCCGAGTCGACCGGGACCAGCCGTGCCAGTGGTTTGCCGTGGCGGGTGATCAGGATCTCCTCGCCGCCGGCCACCTCTTCCAGCAGGCTGGAGAGGTGGGTCTTGGCTTCGAAGGCACCGACTGTTTTCACCGCCAGCTTTCAACCAGTTGCCAACCAGTTTAGGGGCGATGACGCCGCGCTGATCAGACCGCCGCCGGCTCCTGCTGCTCCACGCCCCGCAGGGTCAGGTTGATGCGGCCGCGGTTGTCGATCTCCCGCACCCGCACCGTCACCTGGTCGCCGACGTTGACGACGTCTTCGACCTTCTCGACCCGCGATTCCGACAGCTGGGAGATGTGGATCATCCCCTCCTTGCCGGGCAGGATCTCCACGAAGGCACCGATCGGGATCACCCGGGTGACCGAACCGTTGAAGACTTCCCCTTCGCTGACGCGACGGGTGAGGCCCTCGATGATGCGCTGGGCCTCTTCGGCGGCGGCGCCGTCATGGCTGGCGATCGTGACGATGCCGCCGTCCTCGATGTCGATCTTGGTGTTGGTGCGCTCGGTGATGCCCTTGATGGTGCGGCCGCCGGGGCCGATCACGGTGCCGATCAGTTCCGGATCGATGCGGAAGCTGAGCAGGCGCGGGGCGTGGGGGGAGAGGGTGTCGCGGGGCTTGTCGATGGCCTCGAGCATCTTGCCGAGGATGTGCAGCCGGGCCGGGCGGGCCTGGTTGATCGCTTCGGCGACGGTCTTGATCGCCAGGCCGCTGATCTTCATGTCCATCTGCAGGGCGGTGATGCCCTTCTCGGTACCGGCCACCTTGAAATCCATGTCGCCGAGGAAGTCCTCGATGCCCTGGATGTCGGTGAGGATGCGCACCTCGTCGCCTTCCTTGATCAGACCCATGGCGGCGCCGCTCACGGGGGCGGCCAGGGGCACGCCGGCATCCATCAGGGCCAGGGTGCTGCCGCACACCGAACCCATCGAGGTGGAGCCGTTGGAGCTGAGGCACTCTGACACCACGCGCAGCACGTAGGGGAAGCTCTCCTTCGAGGGCAGCACCGGAATCAGGGCCCGCTCGGCCAGGGCGCCGTGGCCGATCTCGCGGCGACCGGGGGAGCGCATCGGCCGGGTCTCACCCACCGAGTAGGGAGGGAAGTTGTAGTGGTGCAGGTAGGTCTTCTCGCTGATGGGGTTGAGATCGTCCATCTCCTGGGCATCGCTCGGGGTGCCGAGGGTGGCGCAGGAGAGCACCTGGGTGAGCCCACGCTGGAACAGGCCCGAGCCATGCACGCGCTTGGGCAGCACGCTCACGGCCGCCTGAATCGGGCGCACCTCATCGAGGTTGCGGCCATCCACCCGCTTGCCTTCGACAACGATCTGCTGACGCATCAGCTTTTTGGTGAGGCTCTTGTAGGAGTTGCCCAGCAACTTGCTGTTGCTGCTCACAGCCACCTTGATCGGATCCTCCCCGTTTAGGGCGGCGATCTTCTCGCCCACCTCGGCCTTGATGGCGTCGAGCTTCTCGTCCCGTTCGGCCTTGGTCTGCTCGAAGTGCTTGAGCACCTCACTGATGCCCTGGGCGCATTCCTTCTCCAGGAAGCTGGGCAGGGTGGGATCGTCGCTGCGCTCTTCCGGCAGAACCTGCTCGATGCCCAGCTCCTTGAGCAGGGCCAGCTGGGCGCGGATCAGCTCGCCCACGGCTTCGTAGCCGAAATCGATCGCCTCGATCACGTCCTGTTCGGGCAGCTGGTTGGCACCCGCTTCCACCATCACCACGCCGGAGGGCGTGCCGGCCACCACCAGATCCAGTTCGCTGCGTTCGATCTCGCGGAAGCTGGGGTTGAGCACGAAGTCGTCACCCAGCAGGCCCACCCGCACGGCGGCCATCGGGCCCATGAAGGGGATCTTGGCCAGCAGGGTGGCCATCGAGGCGCCGGTGACGGCGAGCACATCGGGCGGGACCCGCTCATCCAGGGACATGCAGGTGGCGACGATCTGAAGGTCGTCGCGCAGCCAGCCCGGGAACAGGGGCCGCATCGGCCGGTCGATCAGGCGACAGGTGAGGATGGCCCGCTCGGGGGGGCGGGCCTCACGACGGAAGAAACTGCCGGGGATGCGCCCGGCGGCGTAGAGACGCTCTTCGTAATCGCAGATCAGGGGCAGGAAATCGATGCCCTCCCGGCCTTTCGAGCGGGTGGCGGTGACCAGGATCGACGTATCGCCGCATTCCACCATTACCGAGCCCCCGGCCTGGGGCGCAAATCGGCCGCTGGTCAGCCGGATCTCCCGACCATCGAAGGAGATCGACTGAGTGTGTCCTTGCACTGGGCGTTATGTCCGTTTTGTTGTCACGCACCATTCTCGCATCCGCCCCCGCCCGGCCATGAAGAAGGCGCCCTTGTGGGGCGCCTGCTGCGACCGAAAGCCGTTGCGGTGAAAGGGCCGAAGCCCCCGGCTCACCAGCTGGACTTGACCACGCCGGGGAGTTCACCCTTATGGGCCCGCTCGCGCAGCTGGTTGCGGCAGAGACCGAAATCGCGGTAGTAGCCGCGGGGCTTGCCGGTGGCCCAGCAACGGTTGCGGATGCGGTTGGGGGCGCTGTTGCGGGGCAGCGACTGCAGCTTGCGGTGAATCTCCAGGCGCTCCATCGGATCGCCGGCCGCATCGAAGGCCTCCTTGAGGGCGGCACGGCGCGTCGCGAAACGCTCCACGATCTTGCGGCGCTTGACGTCACGCGCGATCATCGACTTCTTCGCCATGCGGCCGGAGGAGGGGGAAACTTCAGCCTGTCACCTTACCTCTTGGCCGGATGGCTGGGGCAGAGGTCGGCGAGGCCGCAGCCCTGACAGCGGGGTTTGCGGGCCCCACAGACGGCCCGGCCGTGGAAGATCAGCCGGATCGAGAGGGTTTCCCATTCGGGCCTGGGCACCAGCTTCATCAGGTCGGGTTCGATCCGCTTCGGGTCGGTGTGGCGGGTGAGCCCGAGCCGGTGGGCCAGCCGCTTCACGTGGGTGTCCACCGTGACGCCGGCGTTGATGCCGAAGGCGTGGGCCAGCACCACATTGGCGGTCTTGCGGGCCACCCCCGGCAGGGGCAGCAGCTCCTGCATCGAGGCGGGCACGGCGCCGCCGTGGTGTTCCATCAGCAGCCGCGAGGCGGCCACGATGTGCTTCGCCTTGTTGCGGTAGAAGCCGGTGGACTGCACGTAGGGTTCCACCGCCTCACTCTCGACGGCGGCGGCGGCGGCGGCATCGGGGAAGCGCTCGAACAGGGCCGGCGTGACCTTGTTGACCCGCTCGTCGGTGCACTGGGCCGAGAGCATGGTGGCCACCAGCAGCTCCCAGGGGGTGCGCCAGTCGAGGGAGCAGGTGGCGTCGGGATAGAGCTCGCCGAGCCGCTCAAGGATCAGCGGCGCCCGGGTCCGGGGGCTGGGAAAGCGGGGCACCTCAGCGGCTGAGCAGCTGCTGGATGGCGGGCAGCTGGCTGGTGTCCTTGACGATCAGCACCAGGGAGAGGCCCACCAGGAAGACGAAGCCCGACTGCATGAAGGCCATCTGGTAGCGGTCGGCCAGGGGGCGGCCCCGCAGAGCTTCGAGAAGGAGCAGGGCGAACTGGCCGCCGTCGAGCAGGGGCAGGGGCAGGGCGTTGAGCACCGCCAGGTTGATCGAGATCAGGGCGGTGAACAGGAACAGGCTGCTGCCCCCCTGGCTGGCCAGGGACGCCCCCATCTCAACGATCTTCACCGGGCCCGACACCTGGGGGGCGGTTTCGCCGAAGTGGGTGATCAGGGTGCCGAAGCCTTCCACGGTGCGGCGGGTGAGGGCCACGAAGTCGTGGTTGGCCTGCAGGATCGGCTCGATCGGGCTGGTGGCGGCTCGGAAGGATTCGCTGCCGTTGGGCTGCAGCTGGGCGCCGATGCGGCCGATGCCGCCGCTGTCGCTTGGGGTGAGGGGCAGGGTGACCGTCGTGCCGTTGCGGTCGGCCTGCAGGCGCAGGGTGCGGCCGGGGGCGTCCTTGATGCGGCCCACCAGGGCCATCACGGCCTCCTGGCCGCCGGCCAGCGGCGTGCCATCCACCGCCACAATGCGGTCGCCGGGCTGGAGGCCGGAGCCCGCAGCCGCCTGGCCGGGCTGCACGGCGGCCACCACCACGCCGGGGGTGGCGCTGAAGCCGGAGGGGATGCCCAGCACCAACCCCTGGGCCAGCAGCACACTCCAGGCCAGCAGCAGGTTGGCGATCACGCCGGCGGCGATCACCAGGGCCCGCTGGGCCAGGGGCCGGTTGCGCATCAGGTCGGGATCATCGGCGGGGATGGTGCTGTCCTCCTCGTCGTCGGGGAAGGACACAAAGCCCCCCAGGGGGATGGCCCGCAGGGCGAACAGCACGCCGCGCCGCCGCCGCTGGATCAGGGCCGGACCGAAGCCGATCGAGAAGCCACTGACGCGGATGCCCTGCCAGGTGGCGGCGAAGAAGTGGCCGGCCTCGTGCACCAGGATCAGGCCCGCCAGGATCGCCAACGCCGTCAGTACACCCATTCCGTCTCCCGGTTCCGTTGGCCTCATTCTGCGGGAACCACCCCGGCACTGCGGTGGGGGGAGCACCGGCTGCGGCAGCACCGGCCATGACACTGGCGACCTGCCCGGATAGTCTGTGCGAATTGATCGGGTGGCGATTGCGTGTCTGAGGATCGGCTGCAAAACGCCCCCGACGGTGAACCGAACGCTGGGGACCTGAGACAGTCCCTGCGGCATTCCCTACCGCCGGGTGTTTCCGCAAGTCTGAGAACCCTTTCAGGTCGGCTTGCCTATGTCACCGTGACGGATCTCAGCCGTTCTGGAGCCTGCGTGATCCGTCGCGGCGGGATCGAACTGGATCCCAACGAAAATGTTGTTCTCGATTTCTCCGATGGCGAGTTGAACCTCGATCTTTCGGTTCCTTCCCAGGTGCAATGGGTCAAGGAGAAGAACTACAACACCGAAATCGGACTGCGCTTCCTGACGGGGCCGCTGTTGCCCGGAACCATGCTTGACCAGTACCTCGACCAGCCGCTGGCTGCCCGGGAGGGCTCCTAGGGGGAGCCGGCAACCAGTCGGTCCGCACCGACGTAGGCAACAAGCGCCTGCGGCAGCCTCACGCTTCCGTCCGCCTGCTGGCCGGCCTCCAGCAGGGCCGCCATGGTGCGGCCCACGGCCAGGCCACTGCCGTTGAGGGTGTGCAGCAGGCGGGTCTGCTTGCCGTCCCGGAAACGGATCGAGGCCCGGCGGGCCTGGAAATCGCCGCAGGTGCTGCAGCTGGAGATTTCCCGGTAGGTGCCGGCCCCCGCCAGCCACACCTCCAGGTCGTAGGTGCGAACGGCGGAGAAGCCCAGATCGCCGGTGCACAGCTCCAGGCGCCGGTAGGGCAGCTCCAGAGCCTCGAGGATCGCTTCGGCATCCAAGGTGAGCTGCTCGTGGGCCGCTTCCGAGTCCTCGGGGCGGCAGAACCAGTAGAGCTCCACCTTGTTGAACTGGTGCAGGCGGATCAGGCCCCGGGTGTCGCGGCCATAGGAGCCGGCCTCACGGCGGAAGCAGGGGGTGTAGGCGGCGTACTTCAGCGGCAGCTGCTCGGCGCTGAGCACCTCACCGCGGTGCAGGGAGGTGAGCGGCACCTCGGCGGTGGGGGTGAGCCAGAGGTCGTCCTCGGCGCAGCGGAAGCTTTCCTCGGCGAACTTCGGCAGCTGGCCGGAGGCGGTGAGGCTGGCGGTGTTGACCAGGATCGGCGGCAGCACCTCGGTGTAGCCGCGCTTGGCATGGTGATCGAGCATGAAGCTGATCAGGGCCCGCTCCAGCCTTGCCCCCTGGCCCAGCAGGGTCACGAAACGGCTCTGGGCGATGCGCACCGAGCGCTCGGTGTCAACGATGCCCAGCCGCTCAGCGATCTGCCAATGCTCCTGGAGCTGCTCGCCGCCGGCGGGGAGTCGCGGCGTGCCCCAGCGCTTCAGCTCGACGTTGTCCGCCTCGCTGCGGCCGGTGGGGCAGAGGGGCGAGGGCAGGTTGGGCAACACCATCAGCTGCTCCAGCAGCTGCGCCTCGATCCCCTTCTCCTGCTCCTCCAGCGCCGCCACCTGCTGCTTGATGCGGTTGCCCTGCTCCCGCAGTTCTTTCACCTCCTCGCCGCCGGGGGCGGCTCCGGCCCTGATCCGCTCGCCCACCTCGCGGCCGATGCGGTTGCCTTCCGCCTGCAGCTCGCTGCGTTGCTGCTCCAGGTCGCGGGCCTGCAGGGCCAGTTGCTGCAGGCCGGAAAGGTCGGTGGCCAGGCCGCGCCGCGCCAGGGGGGCGGTGATCAGCGTCGGGTCGTTGCGCAGCAGGCGCTGATCCAGCACGGGAAGCCCATCGTCTTGGGGGCAGCCTACGGACCAGGCGTTCGCTCCAGCACCTGGCGATCGCAGAGGCTGTAGGCCTGGGCGGCGGTGGGCATCAGATCCATGCCGTTGCGGATCTCCGGCGGCAACAGCCGCTCCAGTTCCGCCAGCGCGGCGTCGTAGGTCTGCTGGGCGGTGCGGACCGCCTCGCTCCCGGGGGCAT
Organism: Synechococcus sp. CCY 0621; assembly: GCF_019038465.1. Lineage (GTDB taxonomy): Bacteria > Cyanobacteriota > Cyanobacteriia > PCC-6307 > Cyanobiaceae > Cyanobium. The sequence goes on from NZ_JAFKRH010000009.1 coordinate 22,075, forward strand.
AGCGCTTGGAGGCCACCATCAGGGGCTTGGCGGCGTTGGTCAGGCGGGCCGAGGCCGACCGCACGTCGTCCTGGTGCAACAGGCAGTAGCGGTAGCGATCGATCGGCGCCGCAGGTGGCGGAGCCGCCGCCACCACTGGGGGGGGGGACGGGGCCGGCGGATTCTTCAGCTCCTCAATGGCCGCGTCGAGGCAGGCGGCATTGCGTTGCAAGGCCTGCTCGGGGGTGGCGGCGCTTTCGGCCTGACTGCGGCAGGCAGCCCGCTGCTCGGCGCTCACCACCACCGGGGTCCGCTGGCAGCCGATCAGCAGCAGGGGCAGCAGCAGAGCCAGCAGGGCAGCAGGCGGACGGCGCATCAGAAGGGCGTTCAGGGGTAGCTGGACGTGCGCGAGCGGCTGGAGCTGGACAGCCCGGTGAAGGACGCTCCCAGGGCATCGCTGAGGGCCAGGGTGTAGGCGGGCTCGCGGCTGTTGGTGATCGTGGGGGCGAAGGCCTCCACGTTGGTGAGCAGCACCGAAGCGACGTTGGCGGTGCCGGGGGTGAGATTCAAGGTGCCGTTGTCGTTGATCGGCGGGCCTGTCCTTGTGATGGTTCGTGACCCGGCGTCAAAGGCGTAGGTGATCGTCTGACCGCCCGCGAGCGTGAGGGTGAGGGAGGTGCCGGAAACAGCCGTTGCCGAGGCGGATTCGGTGATCTCCGTTTCGAGCAGATGGTTGATGCGACCCCAGTGGTCCTGCAGGCGCCGGACCGATTCCTGCTGAGCGGAGACCCGGATCTGGGTCACCATCACATTGCTGCCGGTGGCGAAGATCACGCCCGTTATCACCGAGGCGATCAGCAATTCGACCAGGGTGAAGCCCCGGTGCCCATGGGGGCGGCGTCGGTGGCGGGTGTTGCGGTGGTTCATGGCTTCAGAGGGTTCCGCCGTAGCTGTTGTCGGGGCAGGTGCCATCGCTGGAGTTGCTGGCGCCGACGCTGATCAGGCCGAGGCCTTCGGAGATGCGGACGCAACGCTTGGGTCCGGTGGTGCCTGCCAGGGAGATCTCGATCACGAGTGGGTTGGCGAGCTGGGTGTTGGAGGCTGCGGCGTTGACCGTGCCGCGGGGGGTGAACTTGAAGCTGGTGCTGCCGCCCGGGGCAATCACATAGGTGGAGGAGCCCATGGTTCCGCTGATCTGGAGCGGCTGGCCGGTCAGGCAGTTGTTGGCGATGGATGGATTGGCCACAACAGCGTTGGAGAGCAGTTCGGACGCGGTGCCGAGGGTGGCGCCGGCCGCCAGGCTGCCGCCGCTGATGCTCACCTGGCAGGCATTGCCTTTGAGTGAGGTGCGCCGCACCGTTTCCAGCCAGCCGGCCAGTTCAGTCGCCACCGCGTTCACCCGCTCGCGGCGCCATTCATTGCCGGAGGCGGAGATTCCAACGGCAGAGAGGATGCCCACGGCCGCCACGACCATGGTGAGTTCGATCAGGCTGAAACCGGCATTGGAGGGGTGTTTCATCAGGGGCACCAGGCGACGGTGGTGGGAACGAGGGTGACCCGGCGCAGAACTTCACCGCTCGTGCTGTTGGTGTAGGTGATCGTGTAGCGGTGCAGGTTGCGCGTGACGTTGGTACCGAATTCGCTGATGGTCTGCTGTCCCTGGTTGTTGGGGTTGATGGTGTAAGCGATGCCGGCCGTTGTCAGGTTTGAGGGAGCGGAGCCGATATCGGCCACCAGCTGGGTGATCAGACTCGTGGAGTTGCACAGGGCCTCAAAGCTGTTGCCGGCGGTGCTGTTGCCCGTGGCGGCCGTGGAGGTGGGTGAGGGGAAGAAGTCGTTCTTGCCGAGCTCCACGGTTCCGAGGCTGGTGCAGGTGCCGGAGCTGCAGGTGTAGCGGTCGTTGTGCCGCCGCACCCGGGCCAGATCCGTGTCCACCAGGGCTTGCTGGCGATAGCGCGCCGTCGCCGCCGCAGAACTGCGGTTGGACTCCACGAAGAGGACGGAGGTGCCGGTGAGGGCCAGCACCAGCAGCACCGATGACACCATCAGTTCCACCAGGGAGAAGCCGTTGGCCGGGCGGCGACGCTTGGCGGTGGGAGGGGAACGTTTCACGGCGGCTCAGGAATAGGTGAGGCGCTTGACGGCTCGGGTGACGTAATCAATGACAAAGGATTCGTAGAAAGAATCATCGCTGCCGCAGAACTTCATCAGGCTGCAGACGCTTTCCACATCACTTGGAGAAATCGTGACGGTGATATTGCCGTTGGCCCTGAAATCGTTTGTCCAGATCACCCCCTTGAAATCCGGTGTGCCGCCCATTTCGATGTTGCCGAGCGGGAAGTACAGGAACATGCTCTGGGAGGCGCCGTTGCCGTTGCCGAGATCCAGGAACTGGGCGCCGCAGGGGGCGGGGGCCCCTGGGGCGCAGCCGAACAGGGCCAGGTCGGCGGCGCGTGGGGCCCCCTGGGTGGTGGTGGTGCAGGTGATGGCACCGACATTGGAATCGCACTGGAAGATGCCCGAGGATCCATTCCCCCGCGTGACGCTCTTCTGGCCACTGGTGGAGGCGTTGGGGAAGTGCAACCGCACTGGGATTGAACTGTCAGCAGTGGTCCCACTGGTGTCAAAAAACAGCTCAACGTTGTTGCTGGTGCTGAGGCGGTTGAGGCTGCAGGAGATCGTCTGGAAGGTGCCTGGGGGCGAGGCGCCACCGTTGACATCCTCCCGGGTGCAGAGCGTGTTCCAGGGGGCCGGCCAGCTGGCGAAATTGCGGCTGGCCAGGGTCAGGTCGCTGCTCACCGTCACGTTGCAGCTGGCCGGTGGCGAGGCGCTGCGGCAGGTGGTGTTGGCGGTGGGCAGGGGGGGAGGCAGGTTGATGTCGACCACGTTCACGCTGGTTCTGGAGAGGCCGTCGACGCAGCCCGATGGGCTGGTGGCGATGCAGGTGACCGGATCGACGTTGAGGTTGTAGGCGCCTCCGGAGATCACCAGATCGCCGGTGTTGTCATCCGCGGCCCCGGCGATGAAGCCGAAGCCCGGGGCCAGGGCGCAGCGGCGGATGTCGTTACCGAAGGCATTGCCCAGGCCGCGCAGGCTGCGGTCGAGGCACTTGGGCACCACCTCCAGGGTCTGCTGCAGGGTGCTGGTGGCCACGACCGACCCGCCGCGCAGGGCGAAACCGCGCACGGTGAGGGTGAGTTCACCGGTGCGGGGAGCCACGGCGGCGGCACCGCTCATGGGGTTGGCCAGCGTGCCCTGCCTGACGAGGGCGGCCGTGGCTCCGGAGCAATCCACGTCCACCAGTCGCCAGCGCTGCTGGGAGCCATCGCCGACGTTGAGCGTCTGGGCGGTGGGGATCGCGTTGCTGGTGGGGAAGGTGGTGCCGATGTTGGCGAAGGCCCGCCCATCCACCACCTTGATGGCGTTGTTGGCGGCGATGGCGGTCGGCGTGGCCGTCTCCAGCAGGCAGGCGTTGACCAGGAGCTGGCGGTTGCGGTGGCGGTTGAGCTCACTGACCACGGCCGCCATGCCGATGTCGGCCGCGGCCTTGGCGTCGCGACTCTGGCTCTGATAGGCGGAGGCCAACTCGGCCATGCTGGATCGGTTCGAGATGGCCAGACTGCCGAGCAGCACCGCCATGACGATCAGGAGCGTCGCCGCCATCGATCCCCGCGAACCGGGGCGACGCCGGAGGTGGCTTGCGGTTTTGGAAAAGTCCGCCAGTGTGCGGAGAAGCAGTTTGCTTGTCATCGCTTCCAACCTCCGCCAGCAGGGCCAAGAATCTCTGTCGTTGCAGCGTTCTTACTGCAACTTCAAGTTAGGACCAGATCGTCTCTGGTTCTTGAGCTTCGGGGTTGAATCCGCTGGGCGGTGCTGAAGAGAACGCTGACAATCGGACAAAAAAAACCTGCCTGCCGGCAGGGAAAGTTCAGAGCCATGAAGGAAAGATTCAGAGCACCTGCACCACTTCATTCACTTCCGGGATCGCTTCGCGCAGCTTGCGCTCGATGCCCATCTTGAGGGTCATGGTGCTGCTGGGGCAGGAACCGCAGGCGCCCTGCAGACGCACCTTCACCACCGGTCCGTCGATCTCAACGATCTCGACGTTGCCGCCATCGGCCATCAGGTAGGGGCGCAGCTCGTCCAGCACCCGCTCAACGTTGTCGATCGTCAGGGCCCGGGGGTCGGTACCGGCGTCGGGGCTGGCGGTTTCGGTGGTCATTTCGGTGGTCACTTCGGTGGTCATGGGTAGGAGAGGGATTTGTCAGGAGCCTAGGAAGCCTGGGCCGGATCAGACGAGGCGCACGGTCGGTCCGTAGGGCGCCAGCTGGTGTTCGTTACGCAGGGACAGGCAGCGGAAGCCCTGTTCCGGAATGCTGCGGTCCACCTGCGCCAGGTCGGCCGAGAGGCGTCCGAGCGACGTCTTGATGGCCATGTCCCAGAGCGACGCTTGGCTGACGAACACCTCCTGGCCGGCTTCCTGCAAGAGGCTGACCACAGAGCTGGGAAGGCGTGAATCGGCGCTCAGCCACCACAGCACCAGATGGGTGTCGAGCAGCAGACGTGCCACGGGCTCCATGGATGGGGAAAAGGTTGGAGACGAAAAGATCGTCGAGAGGAGCGTCGAAATCGTCAGACACGCTGATCGCGCCAGCGAGGACTCCCGGTGGGGCGATCACAACCTCCTGACCAGCCTCCACCTGCTGCAACAGACGGGACAGGTGGGTCTTGGCCTCGTGCACGTTCATCTGCACAGGGGCGAGAGGGGGCCCAGACGGGAGAGCCGACGAACGCCCACGGCAGGTGGCAGGGGATCGATTCCAAGCCCGCCTATCCCATCGACAAGACCTATGGGGCCTTCCTCCATCGGGAGCTGTCCGTGTCCTGGCTCGTGTTGCTCACGTTGCTGGGGGGTCGCCACCGGATCGATCCCGTCCTGACCAGGACGGTTTCAACCGTGGCGTCGCTGAGAAAGTAACCGTTGCTGTACAGGTCCAGCAGCACCGGGCCGGCGGCGGGGATCAGCCCGCGCAGCCGCGCCATGGCCACCACCGCAGCCGTGTCGGTGAGCTCGAGATCCAGCCGGCGGGCTTCGGCGCGTCCGGCGCGGTCGTCGAGGATCAGCAGCGATTCCAGACCTCGCTGGTGCCTCCCCAGCGCCAGGGCGATGCAGCTGGCTTCTCCAGAATCGACGCCTGGGTTGAGCGGGTGGTAAGCCTCTGCTCGGCCCGGTTCACTGAGGTGCAGCCAGCCCTCGACCCGGGCTGCAGCGAGATCCTCCTGGCCGGCAAAGAGAGCAAGGTCTGGCTCCGGCCCTGTGATCCGAAGTTCCGCCGCAACGGCCGGCGTGATCAGGACCTGCCCGAAGACGTTGCGCACCAGGTATCGGCGATCACCGCTGGGATCAAGTGCTAATGGCTGTGGCGTTGAGCCCGAGCCAGCGGCGGGCGGCCTCCAGGTCGGAGCCGGTGTCGGCCGGATCGCTGGAGCTGAGTGGAATCCTCAGGCTGGAGAGCAGCTCAAGAAAGTGCGGCAGTGGCAGGCCAGCGATCCGGGTCGCGGCAGCGGTGGAGATCGAACCCGACTGGACCAGAGCCATGGCATCAGCCTCGGCCGCACGGATCACCGTGGAGGGGTTGCTCTTGAGCTGGCGGCTCGGTATCGCCTCTGCCGCCGCTGCCTAGGATCGATCGAACCTGTGGTGGGCCGCTGTTCCCCTATGACCGACGTTCCCGCCCAGCGGATCCGCAATTTCTGCATCATCGCCCACATCGACCATGGGAAATCGACCCTGGCCGATCGCCTGTTGCAGGACACCGGCACCGTGGCGGCCCGGGACATGCAGGCCCAGTTCCTGGACAACATGGAACTGGAGCGGGAACGGGGCATCACGATCAAGCTCCAGGCCGCCCGGATGGAGTACAAGGCGGCTGACGGCCAGACCTACATCCTCAACCTGATCGACACGCCGGGCCATGTCGACTTTTCCTATGAGGTGAGCCGCAGCCTGCTGGCCTGCGAGGGCGCCCTGCTGGTGGTGGATGCCAGCCAGGGGGTGGAGGCCCAGACGCTGGCCAATGTGTACCTGGCGCTGGAGAACGATCTGGAGATCATTCCGGTGCTGAACAAGATCGATTTGCCGGGGGCCGATCCCGACCGGATCAAGGCGGAGATCGAGGCGATCATCGGCCTGGATACCTCCACGGCGATCAATTGCTCCGCCAAGACCGGCCTGGGGGTGCCTGAGATCCTGCAGGCGGTGGTGGACCGGGTGCCGGCGCCGCCGGACCAGGTGGACGAACCGCTGCGGGCCCTGATCTTCGACTCCTATTACGACCCCTACCGGGGTGTGATCGTCTATTTCCGAGTGATCAGCGGTGTGATCGCCCGCAAGGACAAGGTGCTGCTGATGGCCAGCGGCAAGGTGGTGGAGCTTGATGAGGTGGGCGTGATGGCGCCCGACCAGCGCCAGGTGGAGAGCCTCCATGCCGGTGAGGTGGGCTATCTGGCCGCCTCGATCAAGGCGGTGGCCGATGCCCGCGTCGGCGACACGATCACCCTGGCGGCCAATCCAGCGGCCGAGCCGCTGCCCGGTTATGCCGAAGCCACGCCGATGGTGTTCTGCGGCCTGTTCCCCACCGATGCGGATCAATATCCCGACCTGCGCGAGGCCCTCGACAAGCTGCAGCTCTCCGATGCGGCGCTGAAGTTCGAGCCGGAAACCAGCAGCGCCATGGGCTTCGGCTTCCGTTGCGGCTTCCTGGGCCTGCTGCACATGGAGATCGTGCAGGAGCGGCTGGAGCGCGAGTACGACCTCGACCTGATCGTCACCGCCCCGTCGGTGATCTACCAGGTGAACATGATCGACGGCAGCACGTTGATGGTGGACAACCCCGCCACCCTGCCCGATCCCCAGAAGCGGGAATCGATCGAGGAGCCCTACGTGAAGCTGGAGATCTACACCCCCAATGTGTACAACGGCGCCCTGATGGAGCTGTGCCAGGAGCGGCGTGGTGAGTTCATCGACATGAAGTACATCACCACCGACCGGGTGACGCTGCACTATGAGATGCCGTTGGCGGAAGTGGTGACCGACTTCTTCGATCAGATGAAGAGCCGCACCAAGGGCTACGCCTCGATGGAGTACAGCCTGATCGGCTATCGCCGCAACGAGCTGGTGCGGCTCGATGTGCTGATCAATGGCGAGCGGGCCGATCCGCTCACCACGATCGTGCATCGTGATAAGTCGTACAACGTGGGCAAGAGCCTGGTGGAGAAGCTCAAGGAGCTGATTCCCCGGCAGCAGTTCAAGATTCCGATCCAGGCCTCGATCGGCAGCCGCATCATCGCCAGCGAAAGCATCAGCGCCATCCGCAAGGACGTGCTGGCCAAGTGCTACGGCGGTGACATCTCCCGCAAGAAGAAGCTGCTCAAGAAACAGGCCAAGGGCAAAAAACGCATGAAGGCGATGGGGCGGGTGGAGGTGCCCCAGGAGGCGTTCATGGCGGTGTTGAAGCTGAATCAGTGAGGATGGCTTCTACATCCCCACCCGGTATCCCGACAGCTACCCGGAGGGCACACCCTGTAAACATTTCGGCAGACTGCAGAAGCTTGCACAGCCACCAGAGCTGGAGTGATGGCCGCCAGCACCACAGACATCGAGGCCTGGCCATTCGCTAAGGCCAGGGATTGATCAGGTCGAGGCCCAGCCCTGTGAAGTCGCTCACGTTGCGGGTGGCCAGTTGGGCGCCTTGGGCCAGGGCGGTGGCTGCGATCACCGCATCGGCCGTGGTGATGGGTCGTCCCAGCTGCTCCCGCCGGGCCAGGAGCTCGCCGTACCACTGGGCAGCCTCCCGGTGGAAGGCCAGCACGCGATTTCCCAGCAGGGCCGTCACCAGCGACTGCCAGCTATCCAGCAAGGCCTGCTTGCGGCGACCCGCCGGCAGCTGGGCGAGGCCGTGGAGGATCTCGGCTTCGTTCATCGCCGTGATGGCCACCTCCGCTGATGCGAGGCCATCCGCCCAGGCCAGCACCGCCGGCTCTGGCTGGGGACGCATCAGTTCGGCGATCACGTTGGTGTCGAGAACGATCACGTCGGCAGATCCAGCTCCACCCCGCCGAGGGCGGCGAAATGGGCCTGGATACGACTGCCCAGGCCAGGGCTGCCAGCGGTGGCGGGCGGCGGGAGTACGGCCTGGCGCAGGATCGTGAGAGCTTCCTCCTCCATCGAGTGTCCGTGGCGGGCGGCCTGCAGTCGCAGCTGGGCCTTGGTGGCGTCGTCGAGGTTGCGGATCGTGAGAGTGGCCATAACGACTTCCGCGCGGGTCATGCTGTCAGTGCTAGCAACGCAAGCGATTGTGGTCAGGTTCTACTGGTGGTTGCGACCATGCTTGTGTGGCACCAGGTGATGCGCCGTCTGATTCATCCGCCGCCGCTGGGGTGTCAATGAAGACGCGCATCAGGGCCTGCCATGGAGCGACGCACGGGTCCATGGCTCATCGCTGGAGCTTTGGCAAGCGGGCGGCTCTCCGTGAGGCGGGCCAGATCCATGGCGGCCGGCAGGCCGGGTCTGGGCGATTTGAGCTTGCCCAGCAGCCGCTGATCGGCCGTGATCAGGGTGGCCCGTTCCCGTTCCGCCAAGGCCACGTAAAGGCAGTGGTAGGCCGGGTGGTTGAGCTCCAGGCACCAGTGGCCGGCCCGGGCCAGTAAGGCCGTGGAGGGCGCAAGGTGGCTGAAGGGTTCGGCGGCGCGGTGCGCCAGCATCTGGAACTGCTCGGCGGTGATAGCCCCCAGGCGCAGGCTTTTCCAGCCTGCGTTCAACAGCTCCACCAGCACCAGATCGGGCGCCAGCAACACGGCCGCTGATCCTGGCTCCAGAAGCCAGGCGGCCTGCTCAGAGCCCGGCACGGCGGCAAACCAGGCGAAGGCCACCGACGCATCCACCACCCAGGTGGTGGGTTCAGCGGCCATCCCGGTCCTCCCGGATCAGGGCCGCCACGTCCAGATGGCGGCCGGCGGCCGGAGTTGTGGCCCGCAGGCGGGCCAGTTCATCGCGCAGGCCAGACGTCCCGTGTCGGGCGGCGTCGGTGAGGAGGTCGCGCAGGCTCTGCTCCAGGGAGAGACCCTGGACACGGGCGCGGGCCTTGAGGGCTTCCACCACCTGATCATCCAACTGGCGGATCAGAACCTGCGCTATGGCTGCACCCACCTCTTGATAGCATGCATGATAGCGAGCAAGGACTCCTCCACGCCAGCCGACCCGTCAGCTCCGTCTGGGATCCATGGCTCAGGTCTTCCGAAAAGAGGACAGCACAGCGATTGCGGATCGCTGCTGCCACGATCAAGGCATCGATCACCAAGGTGCTGTCTGGGCTCACCACCTCGAATCCAGAGAGGGCCTCCAGCAGCCCACTGATCTGCTGATCACTGAGCGGTGGTCACAACTTGCGGGTCGCGACGGAGCGCAGTTCGATCAAGACCTGGGTGCTGATCACCACCTCGTGCTTTTGCGTGACGTCCTCCAGCCAGTCGGTAGGCCCACAGGTTGGTGTCAATGAAGACGCACATCAGGGGCGCCCATGGAGTGATTCTCGGGTCCAGGGTTCAGCGCTGGCACTGTGGCAGGAGGAGGCGACGGCCTCAAATCGGGAGAGAGCCTCCAGCCGGCGGCTCCGGGCATCGACGTAGTGGGTGAGGAACTCCCTCACCAGGGCATTGACAGTTGTGTTCTCACGCAGGGCGACCTCGCGGGCCCGCTGGAGCAGTGCGTCGTCGAGGGCAAGGGTGAGGTTGGTCATGGCTTTACTTTGCACGGGATCCGTGTAGCACGGTGCCGACCGCAAGGAGGTGTACAACGCGGCGGCCATCCCGGTCCTTACGGGTCAAGGCCGCCTCAGCCAGGCTGGCTCCATGGCCGTTTTGCACTCCGGGTACACCCTGTGAACATTTCGGCTGACTCCAGTGTCAACACTGACTACGTCATGCCACCACCAGCATTGAATGGGTTCGTGTTGCGCAGGCACAGCTAGGTCCACCTTCCTGAGCAAGCAAACTTGTGGGTATGTTCGGCCCCCATGGGCGCGGATATGACCATTTGGGAAGCGATCTTGATCAGTTGATGGTGCTGCAACAGTGGGAGCTGCCGATCTGAAATGGTACACAGCGGTTCTCCCTCTGGCCACCGATCATCTCTTTTATGGCCACTAGGAGTGTGAGAGCCGGCTGGATTTGAACCCCTCCCCAGCAGGGACGGGCTTGAGCCTGAACCTGCCGGGCCGATCGATGAGATCACCTTGGCCAGCATCATTTGTGAAGGGTTTGAAGCTTGTCGCTCCAAGCATATCTTCAACTCGGGAAAATTCTTGGCTGGCATGTAAGCTTCTGCTCAGTCCTGCACAATTCCAGCTCTTGAGTCACATCAATCTCAACCTATTCTATACACAGAACACCAATGGGGGCTCGTCACTCCTTTGTCTGGAATGTGCAGATAGGGAGAAAACGGAATGTTTCGGTTGTTGCTAAGATGACCATGGCTTCTTGCATGCCTTCGCCATCATCCTATGAAACCGTCTCCGGAACGCGCGGTGATGCCATAGAGGGGCGCGGCTTTGAATCTCACTCTCTCAGCGCGTCTGCGGAGTCTGAGAGTGGGGACGAAAATCCAGTAAATGGTTACTGTCACTTTAATGACGCGAGTAGACAAGAAACGACAGAACATGTATCCAAAGATCTAGTTGCAGATACATCATGTGTCACCTTATGGCTTTGATGCAAATCGCAAATACCCACATTGAGGCACAGATCATCTTGGTGTAATGAGTCTCCGGGTCTGCGTTGTCAGTCCTTTGGAGGGTGATACTGAATGAATAGTCTTTGCCATGATAAAGAGCGGATTCTGTCGAGAGACAACGCCATTCCCAGCTCTAGCAGATTGCGTTGACAGCGGATTTATGATCTCGGCTAAAGTCCTTTCACTAAGATGTAAAGCAATCTTAAGTGTCATTTCATGGTCTTCGCTGCAGTGATTTGCAAGAAGGGATATGGTCGGTTGACTAATGCTGGTACTTTGCTAAAATCAAACAGAAGCCAATATGCCGTTGATGATTTAATGCACGACTAAGCAATTCTCCTTTTGTTTTAATTCCGTACCCACTTCTTCCAATGGCAATTCTACATTCTTTTGATCGAATCAGGCTGAAGGCATCCTCTCTCGTGAAGGTGTCGAGAATTTCTGTTATATGTGCGGTTGCGCTTGCACTATCTGAACAACGACCCGCTTCTGCAATAGTCATATCTGTTCCTGGGTATGGCCTCTACGATATTCAAGTACAAGAAGTTAACTTTTCTAGTCTAAATCCGCCTGCGCCGCAGATGCCATGGTGGGGAAATCAATCTCTTGCCAACCTCTTTGCTACTTCACTGGGCTCTGGCTTGGGTCCGGTTTTTCAGAACGTAGGTCCTTTCTTCGCATGGGATTTTGATCCGAATTCCAATGACGTCGCTATGGATGCTTTCTGCATAGGTGGTCCATGTTTTGGTTTTGTTGGGACTGGGGATGTTGCGTACTCCTTTCCGCTCAACGGCGCTCAGCTTGATCCTCCTGTGGATCCTGTTTTTGATGGTGTACCGTTCCCTTGGGCTGTAGCCACTCCAGTTCCGGGCGATGTTCCAGGTCCGTTGCCAATTCTTGGTACTGCCTTTGCCTTTGGCTTCAGTCGCAAGCTTAGGATGCGGATTAAGTCAAGCCGAACAGAAGGGCCCTCGGCTCCTCACGGCTAGTCAACTTTTAGATACCTTCCATTCTCGGCCTTTTCTCTGGGCGCTGATTCTCAAGATAAAGCCGGTCTTTTCATATTCGCTGCCGGTCACTATGATCGGCAATTTTATTGCTTACATAGGCTGTGCTTTTGTGTAGAATCCTGGCTGCACGAAATCTGTAAAGCTGTGCTGCCATGAGCCTTGCAAACATGTTTGAACGATGATGCTAATTCCTGATAATTGTTTCAGCTAAATGGCTGATTGATGGGACGCTGGAGGCATCTCGCTTTATGAATGGCTTGCCAGCCTATGCAATTCTAATAACAAAAAGATCTTACCAATCGGAATTAATGCATCTTCCACTAATCTTTGCTATTGGATGGTAAGACACCAAGAGAATGGAGGGTAGGAATCCTTTGAGATGCAAGATTCTCTACAAGGGATTCTATGAGCTTACGCTGCTCGGCGGCGTCTGAAATAGGCTCCTTGGTAGGGCGAGTTAATTCAATACCTAAACTAGATAGACCCATAAGCACAAAAGCAGTAAGCACATCGCCTTGTAGGCCATCACTGATTGCCTGCGTGCTAATCAGTTCTACTAAGTTGAAGCTTACACAGGTGCCAATATTTGGTGCAATCAGCCAAGAATAGGATTGACCTTCTTGCATCTGTGCGGTGATGAATTGATTAATCTTCTGGCTAGACTCTCTGGCTTGATCAGCCGCGTCTCCGCGATCGATCCCGATTCGGTTGACATGGACGAGGAGGGCAAGGGCACGAAGGAGATCACCCAAGGCTTCCCCAGTGGTGCTCTGAATATCTGAGAGAGAGCTAGGACTGCCCGCCAACGCCATCTCAATTGTATGGCAGCCATCGAAATGTCCGAGGATTTCTCCAAAGCAGGTGGGGAAGCGATAAGCCTCTACGCTTGGAGCTTCGAGAAGGCGAAAACGCAATCCCCCAAGACGTTGTGCGGCACAAGCAGGGGGCATAACTTCTATGCCACGAACAAAAACGTCACGCCTAAAATACTTGTTGGTGGCAAGATCTAGCAGTGTCTGCCTAATGATTGGGTCTGTTTCATTGAGTATAGTGGGCTTAAGTTGATCAGCAACTAAATCATCAAAAATCTCTGGCAACGTAGCTGACGAAATGAATCTAAGCTTGTGCTCTGTGCATAACTTATGCATGTCAGCAACACGAAGTGGCGCCCAGTGTTCACATGCATACTCATGGGCCAAGTATGTGGTCGAAAACCTTGCAATGGACTCGAGTTCATCGAATAGCCTTGGGGAAGACTGTAAAAGTGCTAAAGGCGATTCCTGACTGCCAAGTAGACTAATTAAATTTGTTCTTGCAGCTGTGAGAGCAGACCCTAGATCAGAATCCGCGTACCTTTGGCGTTCAAGGCTTACCATGTGCTGAAAGTTTGACATGGCCAGCCAGCCTGGATACGTGTTGTATGAGCAGTAGAAGAGTCCTCCTAGAGCGAGTGATTTTGAGACAATGCTCAGCAGAGCCTGCTGAACTTGTACAGATAGCCAACTAACAACTCCGTGGGCAACAATGTAATGAAACTCTCGTGTGGGTGAGTCTGAAGTTCTAAGGATCTGCGGATTCTTATCCAGTTCAAGAAAGTCCGCTTCAAGAAAGTGGATGTTCTTGAGACCCAATTGGCGGGCCAGTCTCAGTGCTTGTACGATGTGGTCTGGCTGGAAATCAACCCCCACAAACTGACCTTCAGGATACGCACCAGCAAGAAGACAAAGGCCTAGGCCTGTCCCGCATCCAAGCTCTAAATACTGAAATGGGATACCTTCTTTTTCTCTGGGAGGCCGTAATCCCTTCAGTAAGACAGCAAAGTCAAGCCAGTTTGGTGCCAACTCTCGATAGTAGTCACTCGTGTAGCTTGTTGAAACACAGTATCCATGGCTCCAAGGCACGTTCACTTGAGTTCCTCCTTATCGCATTTGGAGAACGCGGTTAGGGCATCAGGAATCAAAGGCAATCCATTACGGTATTCTGTCGGTATTAGCTGTTCAAGTTGTTTAATCAGCGCAGAATGTGCGTTTTCAGCATTAACCAATTCGTTGGTACTTGATCCAGGCCTTGTTGAAGCCTGTAGAACCATTGAGGTCGCCTTGTCTAGATGCTTAGATAGATCAATAGTCTCTTGTTGATGTAGCACACAATAAATGTAGCGCTCCTCGCCAGTTTTTGCAGTAGGAGTTCCAGGCTGGACTGAAGGCTCTGATTTAGCAGGGGATGCTGGAGCGGCTTGGGAAGGCTTCTTACGCATCTCCTGAAGACAAATGGCATATGACTTCTCGCTTCCACTGGTTGTGAATTCATTTTCCGCTTGAGCCCTACAGCGCTCTCTCTCTGATGCTGTTGATTGCCTCGTGGGTTGCTGGCAAGCTTGTAAGCAAAGAACTAGAAAAAGAGAAAAAAGCATAGAAAGCCGAATTGCCATTTTATGCATTGCAGAATTAGAACTGGGACAATCTCATGCGTACCGAACTCGCTAGCCCGGTGTATTCCAAACCATTTGATGACAAAGTAACGGTGTAAAATGGTTGTCGGCTTGATGCGGGTGCCGTTGAAGTGTTTGGGGTGAATGCAGTTACATTCTCAGAAAGAACCGACGTCACCGAACCTGTACCTAGTGAGCCGTTGTCGTTGATCGGTGGACCAGTGCGAGAAAGTGTTGAGCCGGCCAAGCTGTAGGTAATCAACGCCGTACCGGAACAATTAAAGGTGCTAAAGAGACTTAATGTAGATCCACTGGAAGATGCACATGATGCCTCACTGATCTCTGAGTCAAGAAAAAAGTTTATCTTGCCCCATTCATCATTCAGGGACCGAATAATCAGTTGATTGGTGCTGGTTTGAATCTGCGGAATCAACGATGTAGTCGCGGCAAAAAGGACTACTGCACCAATAGCCGAAACAATGATGAGTTCAACAATGGTAAAGCCGCCAGAAATGGAGGTTAAATGATGGACTGAGGTTGGCTGCCTTTCTTTGTTAGCGTAGTAAAAGCTTTTCATGGTTCAGAATCGAACTCCGAAGTTGTCGCACGCACCAGAGGTAAGGCCGTTGCTTGAACCGATTGTAATTAATCCTAAACCTGGTGAAATCCGAACACAGCGCGTAGGCCCAGCACCATTCATGCTCACTGCAAGCACAACTGGCGTGGTCATTTGCACGTTTGTGCCAGCCGAATTAACAGTTCCTCGTGGTGTGAACTTGAACTGGGTTGGACCCGAGGTTGTGATCGTGTAAGTGTCTGAACCTGATAGGGCGGTGATTCGAAGAGATTGAGTGGTCCCGCAGACGAATGGATTCGAAATAGTGGCAAATGCTGGGCTGACTGCTGTAATGGAGCCCGTAGAGATGTTGACGTTACAAACTGAGCCTTTAATGGCCGCGCGTCTCACAGCCTGCAGCCAGCCGGCCAACTCGCTTGCCACTGCGTTGACGCGCTCTCTTCGCCATTCTATTCCTGAGACAGTGATGGAGACTGCAGAAAGGATGCCAATAAGGGCAACCACAACCATCAATTCAGTAAGTGTGAATCCACCGAACTTCGTTTTCATAGCATTAAGGGCACCATGACACTGCTGTAGGGACAAACTCTACCGAGCGTAAGCCTTCTCCAGTATCCGTAATCGAATAATTGACTCGGTATCTATGGGCTCCTCTTTGGGTTGTGTTGGTGGCCCCATCGGCTCCATCAGATAAAATCGTTCGTGTAACACCAGCTGGTGATGGTACATTCGAACCAATCAAGCCAGCAAGGCCTGTAACTAAGTCTCCAGCGCTGTAATTGCAACGATTAACAAAAAAAGCTACGGACGTTGCATTGCTGGCGTCGGGGAAATAGCCTGTTCTTGTAGGATCTCCGGATGCAATTACACATGCCGTTCCGCTTGCACATGTGTACCGATCATTCAAACGCTGTATGCTGGCAAGGTCTTGATCTACAAGCGCTTGAAGCGAAAAGCGTCGATTTGTTGAGGCGGATACTTGGTTGGATCGTATGAAAAGATTGGCAGTTCCTGCTACGGCGATGACTAAAACCAATGTGGATGCCAGCAACTCTATTAGTGTAAAGCCTCTGCCGTTAGACGCACGGCACAGCCGAACATCCTTGGCGAGAGTAAAAGCAGGAAGGTAAGCCATAGCTAGAAGAATCTAAACTCTCTGACAGAGCGTAAAACGTAATCAATCAATGGTGGGGTGGTCTCCTGTCCGACCTCACCGGTGATTCCCATCAAGGCAGCGATGCTGTCCAGATCTGCTTGAGTTCCATTCAAAGTTGTACTCCCTTGTGTGTCAAAGCCGTTTTGCCAAGCAGCTCCTTGGAAACCACCAGAGCCTCCCGCAAAGAGAAGACCATAGGGGAAATATGTAAACCCGGGGCCAAAAGATCCATTGCCTACGTTGATGTCAAACTTCTGCGCGTACACTTGTGCGTTGGGCGATTTCCCATCACTAAAGGGCATTGTTGGACACTGGGTTATGTTGCACCCGAACCAAGCAAAATCGCCTGCTACAGGAGCAGTGGTTGTTGTGTTGATTTGGGAAATACTATTACTGCCGCTTCCATTGGTCACGGTTGGGGTCGTGGCGTTTATGTCTGGGTTCGGGAAAAAGAAGCGAATTGGTCCACCCGCAGTATCAAACCTTAGATTGCTTGAGTTGGTTAATCTATTGAAGCTGCAAACGGTAATTAATTTGCCGCTAATTGTTTCTTGCGCACAGATATTCCGTAGTGCTAAAGGCCATGCTGCGAAATTGTTGGTACTTAATGGTGAGGTCTTGTTGTAATCTACAGTATTTGTGAAATTGCATGTTGCATTTCCAAGGTAGGTTGCGGATGATCTTTGGCATTTGTTGACGACATCCTGAAGACTTGTGGTTAACAGTGGTAGCGCTCGGTCAACGGCTGGTGGCGTATAGACAATGGGGTTATAAGTTAAGTCAAATGGGGTGCATGTTCCTGTGGGGGTGATGCAGGTAGGCGTAACATTGATCTTGGTAGCATTTCCTGTGACGTCGAAAGTGCCAGTGCCGTTGTTTGCCGCGCCCGCAAGAAACAAAAGGCCGAGTCCGAGGGCGCATTTCCTCGTGTCATTTCCCCATACTGAATTGTAGCCATTTAGACTTCTGTCTTGGCACTTAGGCACAACTTCAAATGTTTTTCTAAGTGTTGCTGTGGCTACCTTGTTGCCTCCTTGGTAGGCATAGCCTTCAACCGTAAATGTGATCTCACCAGTACGCGCCGGAATCGTACTTGACCCGACCGAAACAGAAAAGTTTCCAGTGTTAACGACTCCAAAGCTTGACGACGTAACGTTCTGGCGTACCGAGTTAAGGGTTGGGTTGGATGTTGATATACTTTTTACTTGCCATCTTTGTTGGCTGCCATCGCCAACACTAATGAGTTGGCTGGCTAGTGTGCCTGATCCAAAGGTCGCCGAGAGATCTGGATTAAGAGCGGCCTTGCCCTGCAAACTTTGTGTAGAGAAAGTTCCGGGCGCTGCAGTCTGAATGGCAGAAACTGTTCGTAAGTTAAGCGATTCAGCGTTGACAAGCAAGGGCCGATTTCGGGGCCGGTTGAGTTCACTTACTAGTTGTGTCATCCCTGTCTCTGCTGCGGCGCGGGCGATGCGCCCTTGGCTTTGATAGGCAGAGCCTAGTGAGCCGAGGCTATTGCGGTTAGCAACGGCCAGCGTGCCAAGCGTAAGAACGAGGACTACAAAGAGGACAGCCAAAAATGAAAAGCCGTCATCCTCTGAGAGCTTCTGTTCTGTTGAATGCTTCGTTGACTTGCGAGAAAGAAGTTCGAGCAGCATCCGGTGGGTCATGGGATCTGCCTTCCTCCTAGGGCTTGAGAGCAATTTGCCAATTCTACTCCCCAGTGGTCCAAACTTTGCCGGTTTGTCAAGGCCTATCCCTTAATCGGCCAGGAACGGCAGCTCCAGCTTTGGCGGCTTCTGGCTAAAGTGAAGGGATCTGGCCTCTGATGAAGCAGGCCTTTGCAATAATTAGGTCATTCATCAAGCTGCTCCCCCTCGCGCTTAATGTGCAGTCGATTGGATGACAGACCTCCACTTCCCTTGGGCGTGCTGTATGGATCCGGCGCTACGCCGGCACATATCCGCATCGAGCTACTGAACTGATATAGCTCTTGAGTAGGTTTGTTCCTCAGTTAAGCCATCGGTGCAGCAGTGGTTTTCAGGAGATTATTGCGTCGGGTTCTTTCGTCTGTGCTTGGGTGAAAGAGCATGGCGTATTCTCATCCTTGCCATCAAATGTTCGTTTTTGCAGGTTATGAGCCATAACTGTAGCGTCGTTGGATCTATGCAAACTTCGGTCGATCAACGTAGCTGGCGGATACGTTACTCTCTTCTTGCTTCTCCAATATTGTGCCAGTTTTCTAAGCCTAGCCCCTTCAGATACTTTCAATTGATTTCCTGCTATGAGTGGCAGGAAGCATGGTGGCCGTCTGTTTCAGTCCCTGTCAGGAGATCGGTTGAGTTTGTGCTGTATCGGTCCCGTGGAGTCCGTTCGGAAGAACAATGCTGGTCTTAGCCCCACCCGTTGCATCTGCCGCCGTCCCTGCCGTTGCATCAGCAGCAATCCGGCACCGGTGACGCTTTGCAG
Source organism: Synechococcus sp. CCY 0621 (assembly GCF_019038465.1). Lineage (GTDB taxonomy): Bacteria > Cyanobacteriota > Cyanobacteriia > PCC-6307 > Cyanobiaceae > Cyanobium. The sequence goes on from NZ_JAFKRH010000009.1 coordinate 40,483, forward strand.
CAGCAGGGTAGTGATCAGACGAAGGGGGTTGAGCAGGTCGTGCCGGAGCGGCGTGATGTCTCCCGTTCCGTGCTTCAGGTGGGCCACCGTCGCCGCGTCATGGATCGTGACCGATGGCAGCACCAGCAGCAGGATCAGTCCCACGGGCAGCAGCAACCGATGCAGATTTGCGGTCCAGGGCTGCTCGCGATGATGACGCCTGTGGCCGCCGCCGAGTAGGTACAGACCGAATCCCAGCGGTAGCAACGGCAGGGCTGGAGACAGGCCGATCAGTCCGCTGAGACGGCCCGCAGGAGCCTCCACACTCGCGAAGCTCCCCGCCAGAAGCAGGGTGCTCAGCTCCAGTACCAGCAACAGCAGCCCGACCAGCCGCAGTTGGCCCAGGGAATAGTCGAGCTGATGGCGGCCCACGAAGCCGTCGACCTCATCCCGCGTGTCCTTGCTCCTCAGGTGGGTCATGGCGGGCCGGACCTGGTGTCCTTGGGTGGGAACTCTGGAGGAGACGTCGCTGTCACCGCCATGCCTTCGTTGCTTTGCCGCCATCATCTCCCCCGATCACAGGGGTTCGTGTTGCCCCTGACCATGGGGGCCTCCCTGGTGCTGCTGCTGGGCAGCCTCTCGGCCCACACCGCCAGCCTCCAGGTGCGCCTGCAGGGGATCCGGGAGCAGCAGCAGCGCCTGGCGGAAGACCGGTTGGCCTCGGCGGGCCAGCAGCTGCTGGCCGACCTTTACCGCAGCCATCCCTGCCTGCTGCCACTGCCGTTGGCGCAGTGGGACTCCCAAGGGCTGGCCTGCGCGCCCGCCCCGGCGATCGCCTCCCTCAAGGCCGGCCAGGTGCTGGGCCGCTCCTACCGGCTGGTGGACTGGCGCCCGCAGCTGGCCCCGGCTGAACTGCTGCTGGAACTGGCCGCCGCCGGCAACGAGCCGGCGCGCCAGGGCGCCTTCGCGGTGCAGATGACACCGGCGCAGATCACCGACGTGCGCCTGGTGAGCCTGCGGGGGGTGGGGCCATGAGCCTGCTGGAACTGTTGATCGGATCGACGGTGTTTGCGGCCTCCGCGGGAGCCTCCCTGCAGCTGTGGGCCCTGGCGGGCGCCGCGGCTGTGGCCGAGGAACGCCAGCAACAGCGGATGGAGCAGGCCGAGGCCGCGTTGCTGCGGGCCGAAACGGCCCTGCGCCAGCTGGTCCCCGGCGGCGGCGACTGCGCCACCGCCACCACCCAGGTGCTGCAGCGGCTGGCCGCCGATCCCCTGGCCCCGGGGCTGGCGCGCCAGCTGGAGCCTTCGCCCAGCGGCGACGGGGTGGTGCTGCGGTTGGCGGTGGAGGGCGAGGCCACACCGCGGCAGCGGCTCTATGTGCCGGCCGTTCTGGGGCTCTGCGGGCCCGCGCCGCAGGGAGGGGGCCATGGCAACCCCTGATCCGGGCGGCTTCACACTGCCCGAAACCCTGCTGGCCGTGGTGCTGGTGGGCCTGCTGGCCCAGCTGGGGCTGGCCACCGCCAGCACGGAGCTGGCCGCCGCCCGGCTGGAGGGCGCCAGCCGCCGCGTGATGCTGGGGCTCGAGCGGGGGCGGGATGCTGCTCTGCGTCTGGGCAAACCCTGCGCCCTGGCGCTCACCGCCACGGGCTGGCAGGAACCCCAGGCCAGCAGCCTGCCGCCCTGCGAAGGAGGAGCCATCGATCTCGGCGAGGGCGTCGGCGGCGGACCGGCGGTAAGCCTCAGCCACAACCTGCCCGCGGCGGTGCGCTTCACCAGCAACGGCCTGATCATCGACGGCGGCACCGTGCTGCTGCGCACCGAGGGCACCGACCTGGTGCGCTGCGTGGTGGTGGCCCTGCCGCTGGGGATCACCCGCCTGGGACGGCAGGGGCCGGGCGGCTGCCTGCCGGATCCGCGGCCATGAACCGCCGGACGATCACAGCCACCGCAGCGGCGGGGTTCTCGCTGGTGGAGCTGCTGCTGGCGGCCTGCCTTGGGTTGCTGGTGTGGGGGGTGGTGCTGCAGGCGCTGGTGGCAGATGGCCGCCAGGTGGACCGGATGGTGCGCCAACTGCGCGAGCGGGGCCAGCAGCGGCGGGTGCTGGCCCTGCTGCGGGGCGATCTGCTGCGTGCCGAGCGTGTCGACCTCGCCCAGGGAAGCGGGGCCGCCTGCGGCCTGGGCGGCCGGGATCCGGTGTTGCAGCTCATCACGCCGGAGGGCCCGATCACCTACACGGTGGGAAGCGCCCCCAGCGCCATCTGGCGGGGCCGGGTGCTGATGCGCTGCGGCCCGGCCTTCGGGCTGCACGGCGAGCCGAGCGCCGGAGCGGCCCAGAACCGGGTGCTGCTGGATGGCCTCAGCGACCCTGGGCTGGCCGCTGCCCAGGAGCCGGACGGCCTGCTGCGCCTGCAGCTGCGGCAGGAGTTTGTGCCTGCGGGGGGTGGCATGCAGCGGATCGAAACAGAGGCGCGGATGGGGGCGGGAGGGTGAGAGAGGAGCTCAAGCTGCCGCAGCATGCCATCCGCATGCATTCCAAGTAAACTGCTTCAAGACCGGAGCCTCCCATGCCTTCCCTGCAGATCCGCGACCTGCCGGATCCCCTGCATCGACTGTTGCAGCGCCGGGCCAGCGCCCAGAAGCGCAGCCTGAGTCAGCAGGCCCTGGCTGATCTGGAAGCGATTGTTGGCGGGGACCCCAGGCAGCGGCGCCAGCTGGCGCTGGAGAGGATCGCCCAGCGCTGGCAGCAGCGGCCGGCGCTGCAGTGGGAGGAGGCGCCGGAATCCCTGATCCGCAGCGACCGCGAGCGCTGATGGCACCGGCGCTGGTGCTCGATGCTTCGGCGGTGCTGCGCCTGATCACGCATGATCCGATCGCCAGTGGCTGGGCGGAGCAACTCGGACAAGCACCGCTGGTGCTGGCCCCCGAGCTGATGCTCACGGAGGTGGCAAATGCGCTCTGGAAGCTGCAGCGCGGCGTTGGGCTGGCGGGCATGGATCCCCAGCAGCTGCTGGTGGACGCCGCCGATCTGGTGGATCAGATTGAGCCCGACCGCCATCTGCAGGTGGAAGCCCTGGCCCTGGCCTGCCATCTGAACCATCCCGTCTACGACTGTCTTTACCTGGCCCTGGCCCGGCGGGAAGCGGCTCTGCTGCTCACCGCCGATCAACGTCTGCGACGGCTGGCCGATCAGGTACTGCCCTGAATTGATGGAGACTGGGGTCTGCCTGTTCCTGTCCGCAGTCGACGTTGAGACCTTCCAGCTGCAGCCGGCTCCAGGATGGGGAGCAGCAGCAGGGTGGAAGAGGCTGTGAAGTATTTTCCAACCTGTACACAATGTACAGGTTGGAAAATGGCCTCTGGTATGGGTGAGTCAACTGTCGAGATCCACGACGGCTCTCTCTGCGCCTACTGAAGGTCAGCCAGCCCAAGGCTGGAGAGCAACAGCAGTGGCAGGAGACTCTGAACCATCAGCTGCGAATTATCAGCTCCACGTCGTTGAGGCCCTTGAAGTCGCTGTCCATTGTGTACAGCCTGGCCTGATGGGTTCTGGCCGTGGCCAGGATGATGCTGTCGGCCATGGGCAGTCGCAACGTGTGGCTGAGTTGTGCTGAGGCCATCGCGAGACGACTATCGAGATCCACGACAAGGCCTCGCTGCATCACTGCAGCCGCCTGAATGGCCTGTGCCTCACTGTCGTCAAGCAGCACCCATTTGAACACCAAGCCAGCGGGCCGTTAGTGAACACCTCAATCCAGCCCGAGGAATCCACGACGGCTTTCTCCACGCTCACAGGCGGTCAGCCTCCCGTTGGAAGGTGTTCTCCCCATGCAAAAAAAACACGCAGGGCCATCACCTGCAACTGCTGCCCCGGACAGAGGCCAAATTGATCGCGCACCCGCTTCGGGATCACGACCTGGTATTTCGGGGAAACGGTTGCAAGATCCATGGCCAAATCGTAAGACGGGATCCTGGTTGATGGCCGCTCAGGCCTCCCAGAGCTCCGCCAGCTCCAGCCTCAGCCCGGGGAATCGCTCGCCAGCCTCGAGCGCGATGGCTCCTTGGAGGCGCTGGGGTTCGCCATCGGCGTCGCTGCTCCAGATCTCGACAGACTGCTGTTCAGGGATCAGCAGCCAGCCCAGTTGGGCGCCATTGGCCTGGTAGGCGGCCATCTTGCGGCGCAAGGCGGTGAGGCCACGGGGGCCGGCGTCGCTGGGGCTGGCGAGTTCGACCAGCAGATCGGGGCAGAGGGGCGGGAAACCGCGGCGCTGCTGCGGGGTGAGGTCCTGCCAGCGCTCCAGACGCCCACGCGGTCGGTCCAGGCCAGCAGGCGCATCAACAAACGGCTGTTGCGGGCACCGGTTTCACCGCCTGTGGGCGTCATGTGGATGAGATGACCTTCGGCGCTGAGTTCCAGCACCGCCTGGGGGTTGGCGATGCACACAGCGGTGAACTGCTCGGGGCTGAGGCGCAGATCAGCAGGCAGGCGCAAGGGCGCCAAGGCATCAAGCGTCATGGCCCCAACACATGCTGCAGAGGAATTTTAGTTCGGATCCCGCCAGGTTCACCGAAGACAGCGAGCCGGTGTGGTGCTCCATGGCGTCGGGCTGCATCCTGCCCAAGCTGAGGACGCATGATGTCCAGGGAAGCCAGCATCATCGGATAAAATCCGATGATGCCCTTCAAATCAGACATTTCGTCTGCGGCCAGGCTGGAGCACCCCTTACGGCGCTTTGGCTCGCTGCCCATAGCGCGCGACGTGCTGGATGAGGTGCTGAGTGGCTATCGGCGCCCCAACGACAAGGTGAGCGAATGGATCCGGGAGGGGGCGCTACAACCGCTACGGCGCGGCCTTTACCTGGTTGGACCCGGCCTGCGCACCAGCCTCGCCTGCCTGCCCCTGCTGGCTAACCATCTCTATGGTCCTTCCTACGTCTCGCTCGACTTTGCCCTGTCGTTTCATGGCCTGATCCCGGAGGGGGTCGCGGAAGTCACCTCCGTGACGCTGAAACCAGCCCGCAGGATCAGCAACGGCCTGGGGCGGTTCTCGTACGACCATCTGCCGTTGCGCTACTACGGGATTGGGCAGAAGCTGGGCGAGGACGCCACTGGGTTGAGTTTTCTGATCGCCAGTCCCACCAAGGCCCTATGCGATCGGCTGGTGCTCAGCCGGCAGCTTCCGGTGCTGTCGCGGGCGACCATGCGGCAGTGGCTGCTGGAGGATCTGAGGATCGATCCTGAACTTCTCCTCCAGCTCAGCCTGCGTGAGATCCGCCAGTGCCAGGCGAGCGGCTACAAGCGACGCCAGCTGGGAACACTGCTGAAGGTGATCGCCTCCCTGCAACAGGAGTTGGGCTGATGCAGAAAAGATCAGTGAACAACGTTGTGGAACAGATGCTGCGGCGCTTACCGCAGGACAGCGACGGGGAACGCAGTCAGGCGATGCGGCAGGTGATGCAGGAGATCGCCCTGGCAGGGCTTGTGCGGCGTGGCTTCTTTGCGAAGGCAGCGTTTTACGGCGGCACGTGCCTGCGCCTGTTTCACCAGTTGCCGCGCTTTTCGGAGGATCTGGATTTTTCGCTGCTGCAGCCCGATCCAGGCTTCCGCCTGCAGCCTTACCTGCAAGGCCTGGAGGAGGAGTTTTCAGGCCTGGGGATTGATGTGCAGATCAGCGAGAAGCAGAAAACCAACCACAGCCCGATTCTCTCCGCTTTCCTCAAGGCCAGCACGACGATTGTTCAGCTGACCATCCCTGGGGCGAAGTCCCTCAGGATCAAGTTAGAGGTGGACACCGATCCGCCGCTTGGATTCAGCACCGAGGAGCAGCTGTTGCTCCAGCCCTATTCGTGTTATGTGAAGTGTTTCAGCGAGCCGCGATTGGTTCGATCTGGAGTGGTACGTGCGTGGTGGCATCCCTCTGCATCTCGATCATCTGGCCGAGCGTGCGCGCCAAAGCGGCCATTGGCCTCTGGATCAGCCGTTCACAGCCAGGTCACTGCAAGCCCTGCTGGCTGAACGGATCGGCCACCTGGATGTCGCCAACGCACGCCTCGACATCGAACGCTTCATCGCCCAGCCCGAACCCCTGGCGATCTGGTCGCAGGATTACTTCCAGCAGTTGGCGCAGCGTGTCGTGATGGCCACGTAGCATTCTGCTACAGTCTCACGGTGATTCCTTTTGTGGGGGTTCGTCGTCATGCCCAAAGCCGCTTCTCCCGTGCGGTTACAGAAGGAGCTGATGGAGAGTGCTGCCCTGATCGGGGCCCGTCACCATCGCAGTGCTGCCGAGCAGATTGAATACTGGGCAGCCCTGGGTCGCCAGGTGGCCCGAGTGCTTGACCCAGACAGTCTGCTGGATGTGGCCGCGGGACTGACACGCCTTCGGCTTGAGCCTGTTGCTGCACCGATCGTTGACCCCGGGCAGGTGTTTGCGGCGCTGGATGCCGATCGCATGTCCGGCACCCTGGCCCAGAGCGTGAGTATGTCGGCCTTCCGCTACCAAGCCTGCATCAGCCATCCTGGCCACCTGGAACAGATCGGCCCCGATGGCACACGGCTCGTGGGGACGTTTCGCGATGGGTCGTTTCAGCCGATCGACAACGAGCCCTGCACCGGCTCGGAGCGTTGACCCTGCCCAGGCAGCTGTGGATGCTGGTAGGTGGCAATGGAGCTGGAAAATCCACCTTCTATCGCCTCTATCTCCAGCCTCTTGGCGTGCCATTTGTGAATGCCGATGTGCTCGCCCGGGTCGCCTATCCCGACGCTCCCGAGGCGCACAGTTATGACGCGGCCAAGCTCGCTGAAGAGCAGCGGCACAACCTGCTGCTCAGAGGCGTCAGCTTCTGTTTTGAAACGGTGTATTCCCACCCGTCCAAGGTGGACTTCGTCGGCCGTGCCAAGGCCCTTGGCTACCAGGTGATCTTGGTGATGATTCACCTCAATAGCCCAGCCTTGAACCAGGCGCGCATCAGCGAGCGGGTCAGCGAAGGAGGGCATGATGTGCCTGCTGACAAGGTGGTGAGCCGCATCCCCAGGCTGCTGCGGCATGTGAGAACAACGCTGCCGCTCTGCGACGTTGCCAGGGTTTACGACAATAGTTCAGCAGACCATCCCTTCACTCACATCTTCACGGTGAGGCACGGAAGGATCGAGCGTCATTTCGATCCTTTGCCTGATTGGGCGGAGGCTCTGCTGGCAGGTTTCTGAGTTGCCATCAGCCAACGTCGTGGACACCGGGCACATTGGTCATTCACTTCAGAAACGCTGCCTTGCCGTTTGGGTTGTGGGCAGCCGTGAACAGCACATTGGCTCCAGAAACAGTCGCGTCACCGACCGCTGAGCCGCTGGAGGATCGCATCGAGCTCAGCGGACGTCCAACTACTCAACGATCAGGGCACTGCCTAGGGCGATGCCGAGAGGCTTGCGCATCCCAGGCCGGTGTCGTTCACGGCGGGTCCCCATGATTGGGTTCGGGCTCCTCATTGGCCGTCAGCCAGTGCCATGTCGTTGCGGATGGGACTTGGTGAAGTAGGCCAGCGCGCCGATCGCCGACGAGCCCTCCAGCTGTTCGACGCCTTGACCCAGTCCATGCAGCTCTGGAGGCCGATGGGCTCGCCAGGGTCTGCCCGCAGGGTCCTGATCGGCAACCCACAGGATCAGCAGCAGCCGGGCCAGCGCCCAGAAGCGCAGCCTGGCAGGGCTTGATGATCGACTGGCTCGATCGACTGGGACGGTCAGCCTTGCCTGTTCAGAGGCAGGATCCGAACGCGCTCGCGGCGTTTGTCGGCCACCTCCAGCGCACCTTGCTCAATCTCGGCGGCGTAGGTCATGAGGAGCGAGAGAACCAGGGGGCCAATCGCATCAGGTCCGTATCCGGTGCTCGCGGATCGCCCACCTTGGACCAGTGCACGGCCTGATGGCCATCAGCTCAGGACCAGCGCCTCTTCTCGCTCTTCCATGCGCCAGGCCGCATAAGCTAGGGCCTCATCAATGTCGGCAGGTTCCAGGAGCGGGTAACCCCACCCCGGTGCTGATCGACTTGCGGAACAGCCGCGCCTCGCTGTCGCTGCTGGAACGGTGGGTCTGGTTGGAGAGCAGCAGACCTCTGAAATCGACTTTGGCTCGCTTCTTGCCCTTGGCAGGAACAGCTCCAAAGCCGTTGCCGCCACTGGATGGTGGTGGGTCGTCGTCGATTCCGTCGATCCGCTCGAGCGAGCTGTGGGAGGCCCAGGCCCGCAGCAGGGTGCCATCCACCGAGAAGTGCTCCGAGCTCAGCAGCGGTTTGACCTCCGGCGCAGCCAGCAGCAGTTCCAGGAATCTGGCCATGAGCTCCTCGTTGAGCAGGCGATCACAGTTCTTGGGGAACGTGGTCGGGTGCCAGACGGGTTCGTCGGGATTGAGCCCGACGAACCAGCGGAACAGCAGGTTGTAATCCAGCTGCTCGATCAGCATCCGCTCCGAGCGGATCCCGTAGATCGCCTGCAGCAACAGGGCCAGAAGCAGCTGCTCCGGCGGGATTGAGGGACGGCCAGCCTCGGGATAGAGCTTGCAGAAGGTGGGATTGAGGCGATCCAGCGCCTGGTCGGCCAGCCGCCGCACCTGCCGTAGAGGGTGGCCTTTGGGAATCCGCTCTTCGGTGGAGACGTAGGAGATCAGGGGGCCGGTCCTCTCCTGTTGACCGCGCATCCGCTCTGTGCCGTTGCGCCATTCTCCCGTAGCTGGATGGGTTTTTCAGCAACCTCCTAGGCGCCGCATCGCCCTGGCCAGGGTGCTGATCGGTACCAGCAGCAGTCGGGCGATCTTCCGGAGGGTGCAGCGCTGGTGCCTGAGCTTCACGACCTGCTTCAGTTGCTGCGGATCAAGCGTCCGACGCTGGTTGCGGCGAACACTGCGACGATCTGCCAGTGCCGTTGGCCCATCTGAACGAAAGCGCGCCAGCCACTGGCGGGCTGTACTGTCACTGATCGCGTGGTCTGCGCCCAGCGGAGCAAGGCTTCTGCCCTTTTCAAGGTGCTGCCGGATCAGGCGTTCCCGACCGATCGGTGTCAGGCGGGCATTGGGGTGTGTATGCATGGGATGTGAGGTCTTGGGCTGTTGGGTTGCACCACAACCCTGTCGACCTCACACCCCTTTGTCAGCCGGAACATCCTGGTGGCACTACACAACTAAGGAGACTCGCGACCAGAACTCGCTGTGTTCACGTAGCACTTACTTCAACATCTCGATCCAGCCCAAGGAATCCATCACGGCTCTGTCATCACTCAGGGACGTTCTGACTATTTGAGCGATTCCTGGCGGTGGTTTGCTCGTAATCACGAAATCTGAGTGGCGCGCCGAATGCCCTCCCGCATGTGAAAGAAATCAAAATCTGATGAATCTGGATTTTCCCCGAGTCCCTGGGTATCTTGGGTGACCAACAAGCTTGCTCATGGACAATTTGGCTGCAACGATCACCGTTGACTTAGTGGATGGGACCAAGGTGGTTGTGCCTGATTCGCTTGAGCACATCACCGCGTATGTACTGCAGGAGCAGAATGACTGGTTTGAGGATGAGATCAAGTTTCTGAGGAGCTTGGTGAAGCCTGGGGACGTTGTGGTGGACATCGGGGCGAACTATGGAGTCTATGCCCTCTCGTTGGCACGGAAGGTGGGCCCGTCTGGGCAGGTGTGGGCCTTTGAACCAGCCACAGACACAGCAAAGTTGCTCGAAGAAAGTGTCACGGCCAATGGCACCGACTGCCTGAGAGTGGTGCAGCAGGCGCTGTCAGATCGGCAAGGTACTGCCTGGCTGCAGATGCCTGGCCAGGCTGAGTTAAACAGCCTGGTCAGTCGTGATTCAGATGGTGTAACTCTCGCGGTGGGGCCTGGAGAAGCCGTCACAGTTACGACGCTTGATTCCTGCATTGAGGAATTCGGCTGGTCCATAGTGGATCTATTGAAAATTGATGCCGAAGGAGAGGAGGAAAGAATTCTGCGAGGAGGCGCGCGCTTTTTCGAAGATCTCTCACCTTTGGTGATGTTTGAAGTGAAGGCTGGAATGGAGCTGCATCTCGATCTTGTCTGCCGATTCCAAGAGCTTGGCTACCAGTGCTTTCATTTGATACCTGGTCTGAATGCCCTGGCACCCTTTGATGCAGATAAAGGGGTGGATGGCTATCTGCTCAATCTATTTGCTGCCAAGCCAGATCGTGTCCAAACGTTGGAAGCTGCTGGCAGACTTATCGGACATCCTAGTATCCCAGTGGGTCCCCAAGCCGTTCAGCATAATGCATCCTGGAACGATGCACTAAACAAGAGCCCCTATGCTCAAGTTCTGATGCCACGATGGCTGGCTAATTCTCAGCAGCCTGAGCAGGCAGTCATTCACCAAGCCTTAGCCGCGTGGAACATTTCCCAGGCCTGCAATGAACCGATTGCAAGACGCTATGACGCTCTAGTCCACAGCTATACTTTACTACGACGGGAATGCCAACCCGGATGCCGCTCTAGCCGCTGGGCTAGCCTTGCAAGAATATGTTTGGCTTTAGGCGAACGCCAGCAGGCCATGGAGGCTTTGAGCGCAATGCTCTCGGACCTTCAGAGTGGTAGGGAGCCAGTGCTGGATGAGCCCTTTTTATGCCCCGATCCAGCCCTAGATGCTGTGAATCCTGCTGATCAGCTTAGGGCTTGGCTTGTAGCCTCTGCCTTGGCCGCTATGGAAAAGTTCGGCAGCTTTTCTGGTTTCTTCACCGGTAGATCAGCTGTACCCAGGCTGGAGAGTCTGATCTCACTGGGATTTGCAGACGAGGACATACAGCGTCGACTTGATTTGGTGATCAAACGCTTTAGCCATGCGGATCAGCAGCTTGCGAATCTCCAGTCTTCGCAGCCATCCATCCAACCAGAAACTTGCTCGAAACAGCAAGCTGATTCGGACATATCTGTCCGTGCATGGTTTGATTTTCTTGGTTTGCAGCAGCCATTGCGTTGTGTTGATGTGGGTGCACTGGCACTGAAGGACCATCCTGATCCTTGGGTGCATTGGGTACAAATAGGTTGCGCCGAAGTGCTCGTCTTTCAGCCTTTGAATGAAGAATGTAATCTTCTCAATGTTAAGTCACAGAGGAGTGATGTGGCGATACGGCATTTCCCATGGGTCTTAGGAGATGGAAAGAAACACACTCTACACATCACTAATGCACCCATGTCATCCTCACTCTTTCCACCGGCCTGTTCCACCACGGATCTGTTCCAAAGTCTAGGGGAGTTCATGCATGTGATAAGGCAGGAAGTTTTGGAAACGCATCGTCTCGATGACATCAAGGAAGCACAGCTTGCTGACTTTATCAAGCTCGATGCGCAAGGTGCTGAGTTGATGATCCTTGAGAATGCAAAAGTGACTTTGAAATCCGTATCCGTGATTCAATGTGAGGTTGAGTTTGTTGAGCTGTATGAGGGCCAGCCCTTGATGGCAGATGTGGATTCATTTCTTCGCTCTCAAGGCTTTACTTTTTTGCGTTTTCTAAGTATCAAGGGAAGACCTTATAAGCCGCTTCAGCTATCAGAATGCCCTGACGATCCAATTAGTCAAGCTCTTTGGGCAGATGCAATTTACATCCGAGACTTTAGGAGGTTGTCTCATTGGGATAATCATCAGCTTAAGGCTGCAGTATTTCTATTGCACGAGCTTTACAGAGCTTTTGACTTGTCGGCTTTTCTATTGAACGAACTAGATCGCCGTTGCGGGACAAGCTTGGAACAGGCTTACCTTAGTTCTTTGCTTGTGAGTGATTGCTCTTTACAGATTAACCTGTCTTGAGGACAAGGCCATTTTGTATAAGGCTGGTGTGGATAATATTTATTTGACAATACTGATTTCTTATATCTTTTCTGACAGCGGGCTAAGCCACCGTTTTGAGTGTCCGACGAAAATTCATCGGGGGGGGGCTTGTCCTTAGCTGGTTAGTGCGAAATGACCATAGTACTAATCTGGTTCGTTCACTGAACCGGGAGTCTTAATTCTCTTGTTTGTACAATGTGAGATCATGCTAGCCTAATCCATTTCCATGCTGGCTCCAAGAAACGAGCTACGCAGTCTCTTCTTGAGAGGCAAGTAACTTGGCATGCATATCAAGAAAGGCAGAATCGAGATGCATTGCTAGATCGCGATTATCAAATAGCTCTGATTCTTCAACCTGTTTGCGAATTCCATGTTTTGTTATATTCTGCATTAGTATCTCCTCCGAGAGCTGCAAACAGATATTTGCATAGTCATCAATGCTAGGAGTAGCTTGCGCTCCTAATCCCCCACCATTCAAGACTGATGTTGACATGCGAGCCGACAAAGTGCGACCGGTAAGGGCAACAAGAGGAACCCCCATTGAGAGCGCCTCAAAGCAAGTCGTGGCACTTGACCAAGGAGTAGTATCCAAGGCTATATCAATACTATTGTATAACTTTAAATGATCTATATAGCTCTCTGTCGGAGCAATAAATCGTACTCTGCTGCCTAAGATTCTAGTTCGTTCAAGCATGGTGAGGATCTTTTCCTTTAAAGGCTCAGTAAGACTAATTGATTTAATTACTAGGATAGAATCTGGAACTCTATCTAGAACAGAAGACCAAATCTCCAATGTTTGATCACTTATTTTGGGTGCTTGACTGAATGATCCAAAGACTATTGACTGATTTCTTTGTGAGCGTTGCTGGATCAGCTCTGGATCGGGTAGAAAATCTGTTGACAGAGCTAACCATGTCCGCCTCAGGCGATAAACATTCTCGACAAAGTGAGCATCGAAGCCTTTTGGGACTAACACTTGATCCGCTATAAAGTAATCAATAAATGGCGCATAAGTGCTTGCATGGTATCCAATATAGTGACATTGAATGGGTGCACACCTATCACTTAAAAGACCGATTCCGGTATGTCTAGTGTACCCATTGGTATCAATCACAATGCTGTAGTTCTTGGACTTGATAAGAGCAGTAGCTTCTTGGGCAGATAGTCCTTGAGTGCTATATGCGTGCGCGGCTTGTAAGCTAATGTCAAGTGAGTCAACATCAAAACGCCTTTGTGTGGATATTATGTCAACGTTGAATGACTCTAGCTTAGCAGACAGAATAGACTTGATAAATCTTCCAACAACATGATCTCCTATGTCTGCAGACAAAAAAGCTAGGCGTAGAGGTTTACATTTAGCGGAAAGCATGTGCTTGGGTTCTGGAATAAGAGGTGTTTTGCAAACCTCTGACCAGTAGAGATGGCCATAATGGCTTAGTTTCTCAAGGGCACTCTCTCCTTGTATCGAAAGGTCGAACTGGGTCTGGCAGAAGAGTTCCCAGGGTATTGGCCCTTTAGAGTATATCTTTTCCAGGATCTCAATTGCAACTTGCTGTTCGCCGCAGGCGGCGAATGCATGGGCTGTGTTCACCCATAAATCCGGACTATTTTTGTCAATTGCTAATCCTTGACTGAAAGCTATGATAGCAAGATCGGACCGTTGCAGTATTGCTAGTTGCTTGCCTATCCGATCGTATAGGCTACTCCATTTTCTTAGTTCTAACCCTTTCTCATAAAGATGAATTGCTTCTATATGTTTGTTAAGGCTCGCAAGCGCATCGCCAAACACTGCTAAACAGTATGCGTCGTTAGGGTCAAGACTTAGTGAATATACTAAGTATTCAATGGATTCATCTGCCTTCCCTTGGTCAATCAGGCAACTACTAATTGCCGAATAGATTCGGGGTTGTTCTCCAAGTACGCTAAGGGCTTCTTGGCCTACTCTAATCGCTTCATTTAGGCGCCTTAGTCTTATAAGTAAATCCATGCGAAGTAATGTGATCTGTAGCGCCTGGGGAAACATAATGGAAAAATCCTCAAGCCGACCCTCAAGACCTTCTAGATTATTTTGTAGCATACGTAGCTTGGCGTAAGACACACATGGCCGCCAATTAATGGGTGCTACTAATGACTGTTTCAGGTAATGCTCTGCAGGTGCGTATTCCCCGAGTGCGATAAGGCAGTCGGCTTTGAGTGTAAGTTTGGATGGCAGAAGCTCTGGATGATTCGGCCTCTCTTCAAGGCGGTTTACGATCTTCTTTGCAGAGGCCGGGTTGATCAAAATACTAAAATAAGCTCTTAAGTATTCGAGGTCATCCGTTTTCTCTGTCTTTAGACGCTTTTCGATTGCATGGCGAAGCAAGCAGTTGCGTTGGGTACTTTCCGCAAAGCCAAGAATCGTTCCTGAGTATTCAGCTAAAGACGTGTCTGAGTGAAGGATATGCTTGACAACAGACTCAAGATTTATTAAAGACATAAAAAAAGGCAGCTAAAGCTGCCTGAGAAACTTGACTGAACTTTTCAGCTTATTGTACAAGAAAGCTGACCGGTGGTGGTTACCCCGATTGTTACTGTACCACCCGACTGGTTTGTAAGGTTAAGGCAGGTAAGTCCTGCGGCTGTACCAGTAGCGCTCCAGCTTTGACTAAATGAAGCTGATGACCCTGCTGTGCAGTTGGTAGGCGCAACTCCTACACCTCCAGAGGCAACGAAAGTTGCGCACTCTTTGGCGAGACCAACTTGCTGACCAATTGCCGCACCGGCAGCTGCTGCTGCCCTTGCACCCAAGAAGTTCGGGAGCGCTACGGCCGAAAGAATCCCTACGATCGCCACCACGATCATCAGCTCAATCAAGGTGAAGCCTTTTTGGAGTGGATTCTTCTTTTCTCGCAGGCTGCGGATCAGCGCCAGCTTGGTCTTAGCGGAGATGTTCATGGAAAGGCCGACAAGGTCTTGACTCGCCTCATTTTATGCAGCAATTGAGGTCTTGTCCATGCGGTTGCCGTAGTGGCGGGGCAGGGGCGATGCTATGGCACCTAAGGTTCAGATCCAAGGCCCTACCTGCAATGCGGGGGGTGGGGCTCAAGTTCGATCGAGACATCATGGCGTATTTTTCATGCCCCATTACGATCAAAAAGGTACAGGATCTCAATGAGGTCTAATGAAACTCTAATGAACCTCCCGGCTTTTTCTCGGGCGCTGGGACTCTCCCGTCCGTTCGTCGGTGGTTTTTCGATCCGGCGGCGGCTTCTGGGCTTGAGTCTGCTGGCTGTCCTGGGCGGCTATGGCCTGCTGATCGTGGCCACCGCCCTGCTGGCCAGCCAGGAACGCCGCAACCAGCACCGTGCCACCGCGGCCTCGGTGCGCCAGGTGCTTCTGGCCCGGAGTCCCGCTCACCAACGCCTCGATGCCATCAGCGACACCCTGGCCCAGCTGATCAGCCTCAACTTCCTGGCCTGGGTGGAAACCGACCAGGGGATTCCCTATGGAGCCGCCCCCCAGATCCGCTTGTTTTCCATCCCCACCGGTCTTTCGCTGGCACGGCTGCCACGGCCCACGGGCGGCTCCGATCAGGTGGCGGTGGTGCGGGTGGGTGGGCTTACGTTTCTTTCCAGTGCCCAGCAGATCCAGCTGGGGGGCCAAACGGTGCGCCTCCGCTTCCTGGAGGACATCACCCAGAAACTGGCCCAGCAGCGGCTGCTGCTGATCCTGCTGGTGGCGGCGGCTGGCATCGCCACCCTGTTCACGGGTCTGCTCTTGAGGCCGGTGCTGCTGAGGGGTCTGTCGCCCCTTGATGAACTGGGCCAGCGCATGCAGGCAATCAGCACCGACACCCTCGACAGCCAACGGGTGTTGGTGGCCTCCCAACCCACGGAACTGGCTCCAATCGCCCTGGCCTTCAACGATCTGCTCGATCGCCTCTCGGCCTCCTGGGAGCGCCAGCGCAGCTTTGCCAATGGCGTAAGCCATGAGCTGCGCACCCCCATCAGCCTGATCCGGAATTACGCCAGCAGCCTGCGGCGCCGCTCCAACGATCTCTCTGAGCAGCAGGCCGAGCAGCTGGCCTTGATCGAAGACGAAGCTGGCCGTATGGGCCGGCTGGTGGCGGATCTGCTGGCTCTCACCCGCATCGAGGCCCATCGCACCCTCATGCCCCATGAGCCCTTCGATGTGGCCCAGGCGATCGAGCGGGTGGCGGAGCGGCTGCGCTCGCGTTGCTACGGCCGGCTGCGCCTCTGCCCCGGAGCCACCCAGACCGCACGCACCTTCGCCCTGGGCGATGCCGATCGCTTCGAGCAGTGTCTGGCCAACCTGATCGAAAACGCCCAGAAATACGATCCAGGCGCCGGCCCGATTCAGTTGCGACTTGATGCCAGCCTCGATCGGGTGGTGGTGCATGTGATCGATTCGGGCCCCGGCGTGCCGGACAGCGAAAAGGCGCTGATCTTCGAGCGCTTCGGCCGCGGGCGGCACAGCAGCGCCATCCCTGGCAGTGGCGTGGGCCTGGCGGTGGTCAGGGCGCTGATGGAAGCGATGGGGGGGAGCGTTTCGATTGCGGATGGGCCGGAAGGGGGGGCTGATTTCCAGTTGCGTCTGAAGGCCGCAGCTCCCCTTCTCGGAGCATGAAGCCCACGCCGCGCACCGTCTGGATCAGGGTGGGTAGGCCTTCGGGTTCGAGCTTGCGGCGCAAATAGCGGATGTAAACACCCAGCAGGTTTTCGTCGCCGAAGTGGTTCTCGCCCCACACCTCGCGCAGGATGTCTTCTCGCGCCACCACCCTTCCAGCTCCGCGCAGCAGGCACAGCAGCAGGTCGTATTCCCGCACGGACAGGGAGATGGCTTCGCCGGCCCGCGTCACCTCCCGGGTGGCCGTGTTCACCGTGACATCGGCGCAGCTGAGCAGATCGGAATTGGCCACGCCGCGCCAGTAGGCGGTGCGCCGCAGTTGGGCGCGGATGCGGGCCAGCAGCTCCTCGATGGAGAAGGGTTTGAGGATGTAATCGTCGGCGCCGGAATCGAGCGCTTCGACACGGTCGCGGATGTCGTCGTGGCAGGTGAGCATCAGCACCGGGGTGATGTCACCGCTGGAACGCAACCGCCGGCAGATCTCCACACCACTGAAATCCGGCAGCGTCCAGTCGAGCAAGACCAGATCGGTGTTGGCATCCCGCAGGTGCATCAGAGCCCCCTGGCCGTCTTCGGCTTCGCTGACGTTGTAGCCCTCGCAGTTCAGTTCGCCGGCCAGGAAGGTGCGCATGCGCGGGTCGTCTTCGACGATCAGCAGCCGCGACGTGCTCAGCGGGGCGGCCCTTCCTTCAGCATGAAGCCGACGCCGCGCACCGTCTGGATCAGGGTGGGCTGCCCCGCCGGTTCGAGTTTGCGGCGCAGGTAGCGCACATACACATCCAGCAGGTTGTCGTCACCCAGCCAGTTTTCGCCCCAGAGCGCATCGAGGATGGCGCGGCGTTCCTGCACCTGGTTGGGGTGACGCAGCAGATGCATCAACAGATCAAACTCCTTGGCCGTGAGATGGATCGATTCACCGCCTCTGGCCACTTCACGGCTGGCGGGATTCACTTCCAGATCGGCCATCCGCAGCACACCGCCTTCCTGTTCATCGATGCCGCTGCGGCGCAGGCGGGCCCGTACCCGGGCCAGCAGTTCCTCGATCGAGAATGGCTTGATCAGGTAGTCGTCGGCGCCGGAATCGAGCGCCTCCACCCGTTGCTGCACCTCATCACGGGCCGTGAGCATCAGCACGGGCGTGGAAATGCCGCCCTTGCGCATCCGACGGCATACTTCCACGCCGCTGAAATCCGGCAGGTTCCAATCGAGCAGTACCAGATCCCAGGTTTGGCTGCGGATCCTGCCCAGGGCCTGCTGCCCGCAGGCCGCTTCTTCACATTCATACCCTTCAACGGCCAGCTCGGAGGTGAGGAAGCCGCGCATCTCAGGATCGTCGTCGACGATCAGCAGGCGAGCGCTGGTCATCGGTTGGGCAGGGGGGAACGACGCTTGGCCAAAAAAAATAAGGCTCTCTGGAGTTGAGAGGCGCAATCGCTTCACATTATACCAGCGTGAGAATTGTCTTGCAACCTTGTAGGGAACCTTCTCGCTGGCTTCCGCCTACGCGTTCAAAAAGGTGAAGACAGCCCCAGGCTGGCTTAGATGGCCTGGCTTGACAGGGGTCAAGCCGCGACCATACGTTTGTCCAGTATTAGTTTTGTGGCCGATCTTTGCCCCTTGGAAAGCCCGTGTCCGGATTGGCGCCACGGCAACGGTACTGTTGCGCCAATCCGCCTCACGCCACATGAGCACAAGCTCAATCCTCGCGCGGCTGGTTATTATAACGAAGCCGTTGTACTGGTGATGGGTCCGAGCACACCGCATCTCTGAGGCACGCACCATGGTGACCAGTCGGCTCGGAGCCCGCAGCCTCTCGGCCCGCATGGCCCGCTGGGGCATCGCCATCGTGGCGTTCTATGGCCTGATCGCCCTGTTCACGCCGCTGCTGGTGCACGGGAGCCTGTTGCCCGATCCCAATGCGGGCCTTGAGAACCCCATTTACGCTCCACCCTCGTTCGGGCACTGGTGCGGCACCGATCGCCTCGGCCGTGACGTCTGCGTACGCACCCTCGCCGGCAGCAGTGTGGCCCTGCAGGTGGTGCTCAGCGCCCTGGTACTGGCGCTTGTGATCGGTGTTCCGCTCGGCATGGTGAGCGGCTACCTCGGCGGCGGGGTCGACCGCGTCTTGGTGCTGGTGATGGACACCCTGTACACCTTGCCAGTGCTGCTGCTCTCGGTGGTGCTCGCCTTTCTGCTGGGCCGGGGCCTGCCCAATGCCGCCGCCGCTCTCTGCGTGGTGTACGTGCCGCAGTACTTTCGGGTGGTGCGCAACCAATCGGCCCAGGTGAAGGCCGAGCTGTTCATCGAGGCGGCCCGCTCCCTGGGCGCCGGCCCCGCCTGGATCCTGCGCCGCTACCTGTTTCGCAACGTGATCACCTCGGTGCCGGTGCTGCTCACCCTCAATGCCGCCGATGCGGTGCTGGTGCTGGGGGGGCTGGGATTTCTCGGTCTCGGCCTGCCGGAAACCATTCCCGAATGGGGCAGTGATCTGCAGCAGGCCCTGACGGCCCTGCCCACCGGCATCTGGTGGACCGCCCTGTTCCCTGGTCTGGCGATGTTTGTTTTGGTGCTGGGTCTTTCGTTTCTGGGCGAGGGGCTGGAGCATTGGCTGAGTGGGGCTCCGGCGGGCTCAGACGGCTGAACGCCTGGGCTGGTACCGAATTCCTCCTGTAGCGTTTTGATGCTCGCTGGCTGCAGCAATGCCCTGGTGGTTGGATCTGGTCCTGCTGGCGTCTGCCGTCTATCTCTGGATCAAGGGCGGCAACACCCCTGACGACGTCTGGAGTGTCTTCCAGAAGTTCCTTTCCGTCGTGGCCGTGCTCGTGGTGCTGCTGGGGGGGCGCCAGCTGCTGCTGGAGATCCTGGCCCTGGCGCTCACCTTCTGGTTGCCCACCGCCGCCCGCTTTGATGGCGGCCCGATCAGCAGCGCAGACGCTCCCCCCGTGGCAGCTCCTCGAGGATGGCGCCTTCGGGGCTGAGGGCCGGGTAGGGGCGCCCTTCGCGGCGACAGATGGCTGTAAGACTCTTACTGTCGCGCCACGCCAGATCCACATGCGGATCAGCAGCAAGGGTCAGGTCACGATTCCTCAGGCCATCCGCGAGCAGGCTGGGCTGCATCCCAACTGCGAGGTGCAGTTTCGGCTGGTGGGTGAGCAGGTGGTGCTGGAAAAGATCGATGGCCAAGCCGAGCAGCGGGGTGAGGAGGCCTTGATGAGGCTGCGGGGCCACCGGCCCCGGCAGGGTCTGAGCACCGAGGCCATCCTGGCCCTCTGTCGCGGTGAGGTCTGATGGCCATGGCCGGCTCTCGCTAAGTTGCAACCATGACCGGCCCGTGGCGATGACCCTCACCACCAGCCCAGCCACACCCCACGCAGCGCCGGCATCCGCGCCGTTGAGGCTGCCTGCCGATCTGCGGCTCACCCCCGACCAGTTCGCCCTGGTGTGCGACGAGAACCGTGAATCCGTTCTTGAACTCTCAGCCAATGGCCGGGTACTGGTGATGACGCCAACGGGTGGCGAAACTGGGTCCCGCAATGGTGAGCTGATCTTCCAGCTCAAGGGTTTCGCGCGGCATCAGGGCCGATGGAAAGTGTTTGACAGTTCCACCGGTTTCCTGTTGCCGGATGGCTCCGTCCTCAGCCCCGATGCGTCCTTGGTGCGTCTCGATCGTTGGCAGGCCCTCAGCCCTGAACAGCGCCGTGGTTTCGCCCCGCTCTGCCCTGATCTCGTCGTGGAACTGGCAAGCCCCAGCGACGAAGGCCCCCGCGGCCTGTCGGCGCTGCGCCAGAAGATGGGCGCGTACCAGGCCAATGGTGCCCGTCTGGGCTGGCTGCTGCTGCCCCACAAACAGGCCGTGGAGGTGTGGTCGGCCAACGCTGAACCGCAGCGATTCGAGCAGCCCCTGGTGCTGGAGGCCGGTGGAGAACTCTCTGGATTGCAGCTGCAGCTGGCAGAAATCTGGGCCGGTTGACCGGTCCGTTGTCCGCCAACGGTGGGCCGCTCCGATCAGCAGCGCAGACGCACCCCCCGCGGCAGCTCCTCGAGGATGGCGCCTTCGGGGCTGAGGGCCGGGTAGGGGCGCCCTTCGTGGCGGCACCAGTCGGCCACCTGGGGGTAAGCCCACTCGAACAGCAGCGGCCCATAGCGTTCCGGGGCCACCCCCTCCCCCCGGCTGGGCAGGCAGCCCTTCGCCTGCCGTTGCCGCAGGGCCTCGAACAGCAGGATCGCGTTCGCCACCGACACATTGAGCGACTGCACCATCCCCGCCATCGGGATCACGATCGGCTGGTCGATCGCGGCGGCGGTGGCCTCGCCCAGCCCCCACTTCTCTGCCCCCAGCACGAAGGCCGTGGGCCCGGTGAAATCACAACTCCGGTAGTCCACCGCGTCGGCCCCCAGGTGGGTGCCGTAGATCCGGAAGCCGTCGGCCTTCAGCAGCGCGATGGCGTCGGTGCTGCGCTCGTGCCGGTGCAGCGCCACCCATTTCTGGCTGCCCAGCGCCGTGCGGTTGAAGGTGGGCACCCGCCCTTTCAGGCTCACGGCATGGGCTTCGAGCACCCCCACCGCATCGCAGCTGCGCAGGATCGCCGAGAGGTTGTGGGGCTTGTCCACATGCTCCAGCAGCACCGTCAGATCGCCCATGCGGCGATCGAGCACCGCACGCAGGCGCTCGAAGCGGCGGGGCAGCAGCGGCATGGGCCTGGTAAAACGCCATCATCGACCTTGCCCGCTTCACGGCCATGCCCAGGGTTGCTGCGATCACGGAGCCTCCCTTTGACAGCCGCGTTTACGCGATGGTGCGGCGCATTCCCTTCGGCCAGCTGGCCACCTACGGCCAGGTGGCCGAGCTGATCGGCGCCTACGGCTGCGCCCGCCAGGTGGGCTGGGCCCTGCGGCGCCTGCCCCTGCCTTCGGAAGTGCCCTGGCAGCGGGTGGTGAATGCCCAGGGGCGCATCGCCATGAGCCCCGGCCGTGAAGGCAGCGACTGGATGCAGCGCGAACTGCTGCTGGCCGAGGGGATCGCCGTGGCTCCCGACGGCTGCCTGCCCCTGGCCCGGCACCGTTGGCGGCCACCGCTGGAGCTTGCCGAGCCCTCCTGTACAAAGGAGTGAACCGTCTCGGGAGCCCGCCGATTCACGCCCGCGACACTGTTCCCGGCGATACCGTCCCCGGCCTGGCCTCGCGGCAGCTGGCCTGGCAGGTGCTCCAGGCCGTCGCGGCCGGCGCCTACGCCGATGCCGCCCTGGAGCGGGAGCTGGCCTCCCTGGCCCGCGCCGGCGGTGGCCTGTCGCCGGCCGACCGCGGCCTGGCCACCGAGATCGCCTATGGCGCCATCCGCCAGCGGCGGCTGCTGGATGGCTGGATCGATGCCCTCGGCAAGGTGTCCGCCCTGCGCCAGCCGCCCGCCCTGCGCTGGCTGCTGCATGTGGGGCTCTACCAGCTGCTGTTCAGTGATCGGGTGCCGGCGGCGGCGGCGGTGAGCACCACCGTGGCCCTGGCCAAGCGCGTCGGGCTGGGCCGCCTGGCGCCGGTGGTGAATGGGATGCTGCGCTCCCTGTTGCGGCGGCGCGAGCTGCAGCCCTGCCACGAGCCCTGGGACGGGCTGCCGCTGCCGGCCGATGCCGCCGCCGCCCTGGCCCTGCGCCGCTCCCTGCCTCCCTGGCTCAGCGCCGAGCTGCTGGGCTGGCTGCCGCCCGAGCGGGCCGAGGCCTTCGCCCTGGCCTGCAATGCGGTGCCGGCCCTCGACCTGCGCGCCAATCGCCTGCGCACCAGCCGCGACGAGCTGCTGGCGCGCTTCACCGCCGCCGGTGTGGCCGCCCGCGCCCTGCCCGGTGCGCCCCACGGCCTCACCCTGCTGGAGCGGGTCGGCGATCCCCGCGAGCTGCCCGGCTACGCCGAGGGGCTCTGGTGCGTGCAGGACCGCAGCGCCCAGGCCATCGCCCCCCTGCTGGAGGCCCAGCCCGGCCAGCGGATCCTCGATGCCTGCGCCGCGCCGGGCGGCAAGAGCACCCACCTGGCCGAGCTGATCGGCGACCGGGGCGAGGTGTGGGCGCTCGATCGCTCCGAAGCCCGGCTGCGGCGCCTGGATCGCAACGCCGAGCGCCTCGGACTCACCTGCATTCGCTCCCTGGCGCTCGATGCCACCGCCCTCGCCGAAGCCAAGCCCCACTGGCGCGGCTCCTTTGATCGCGTTCTGCTCGATGCCCCCTGCTCCGGCCTGGGCACCCTGGCCCGCCACCCGGACGCCCGCTGGCGGATCACCCCGGACGCCATTGCCGGCCTGGTGACCCTGCAGCGCCAGCTCCTGGAAGCCCTGCTGCCCCTGCTGGCCCCCGGTGGCCGGTTCGTCTACGCCACCTGCACGGTGGAACCGCGCGAGAACGGCACCCTGATCCATGGGCTGCTGCAGGCCCACCCGGGGTGGTCCCTGCTGCAGGAGCGCCAGTGGTGGCCGGAACCCCCCGAGGCGGAACGGGGCGGCGGCGACGGCTTCTATGCGGCGGTGCTGCAGGCGCCCACCTAGGGAGGTGGTGGCGCCACGACGGGGGGCGGTGGCGGCAGCGGGGCGGGTACGTCGGCCGGAGGGGGCGGCGGCGGCACGGCGGCATCGCGGGAGCGGGGAGCCGCCACGGGATTGTTCGGCGCCGCCGGTGGTGCCGGCTCGCTCTCCACCGGCGGCCGCTCGCTGGGGAGCTCCTGGGTGGGGGGGG
>NZ_JAFKRH010000010.1 GCF_019038465.1 Synechococcus sp. CCY 0621
GGGGGGGGTGGTGCGGCTGGGCTCCTGCGGCGGTGGCTCCCATCGCTGGTTGTCGCGCCTGCCGCCGTCCTCGGGCTGGGCGTCGCGTTCGCTGCTTTTCGGCTTGTTGACCGGCTTGAAGCTGCCGGTGAGCACGGGCTTGGGCGGGAACTTCTGCACCGGCATCCCCTTGGTCACCGGCTCCATGAAGGCCCGCCAGGCATAGGTGGCCAGGACGCTGGTGGTGCCCGTCCCCCGGTTGTTGTCGTAGCCCAGCCAGACGCCGGTGGTCAGCTGGGGAATCGAACCGATGAACCACAGGTCCCGGGCCCCCTCGGAGGTGCCCGTCTTGCCGGCCACCGGCCGGTCGGCCAGGGCGGCGCCGCCGCCGGTGCCGCCCTGCACCACCTGCTGGAGCATCCACATCATCGCGTCGGCGATGTCGCTGCTGACCGCCCGGGTGCCGCGGGGGCCGTTGGCCCGGCGTGACCAGAGCAGCTCCCCGTCCGGCCCGAAGATCTCCTCGAAGGGCAGCGGCTGGATGTACACCCCCCGGTTGACCAGCGCCGCGTAGGCCGCCGTCATGTCAAGCACCGTCTGGTCGTTGGAGCCGATCGCCATCGACAGATAGCGCCCCAGCTCCCGGTGGATGCCAAGGCTCTTGGCGGTGGCGATCACCGGGTCATAGCCCAGCTTCTGCAGCAGCCCCACCGCCACGATGTTGAGCGAGTTCTGCAACGCCGTGGCCAGACTCACCCGGCCCATGTAGCGATTGCCGAAGTTCTTGGGGCAATAGCTGCCAAAGCAGCGGGCCGAATCAAGCACCGTGTCCTCGGGCTTCATGCCCAGTTTCAGGGCCGTGAGGTAGACGAACAGCTTGAAGGTGGAGCCCGGTGAGCGCAGCGCCTGGGAGGCCCGGTTGAACTGGGTTTTCTCCCAGTCGTTGCCGCCCACCATCGCCCGCACCAGGCCGGTGCCGGGCTCCATGGCCACCAGGGCCCCTTCCATGTTCCCGGTGGCGTAGCTGTCGATTGTTTTCTGGGCCTCGGCCTGCCAGGCTGAATTCAGGCCGCTGCGGATCGTGAGGCCCCCCACCTCCAGCTGCTCCTTGCTGAGCACCTTCGGCAGCTCCTGCTCCAGCCAGCTGGTGTACCAGGGGGCCGGGTTGTAGAAGAATTTCGGTTCGGCCGGCTTCAGCGCCAGGGGGGCAGCCTCGGCCCGCTCCAGCTGGTCGTCGTCGATGAAACCCGCCTCCCGCATGCGACCCAGCACCACCGAGCGCCGCCGCAGGGCCACCTCCGGATTCACCAGCGGTGAATACACCGATGGCGCTGGCGGCAGGCCGGCGATCAGGGCGGCTTCCGGCAGGGTGAGCTGGTCGGGGCGTTTGGAGAAGTAGATCCAGGCGGCATCAGAGACGCCATAGGCGCTGGAGCCGAGGTACACGTAATTGAGGTACTGCTCGAGAATCTGGGCCTTGCTCAGCTGGCGCTCGATCTTCCCGGCCAGCGCCGCCTCCTTGAGCTTGCGCACGATCGTGCGGTCCTGGCTCAGGAACACGGTGCGGGCCAGCTGCTGGGTGATCGTGCTGGCCCCTTCCTCCACGGCGCCCTGCTGCAGGTTGCGCAGCATGGCCCGGCTGATGCCGAACAGATCGATGCCGTCGTGCTGGTAGAAGCGGCGGTCCTCGGCGGCCACGAAGGCGCGCTGGATCAGCAGCGGCATCTTGCCGGCAGGCAGTTTCTCGCGCGTGGCCGGGCCCTTCTTGAGCACCACCTGGCCGTCGGAGGACAGGATCGTGATCGTCCCCGGCCGGTTGAAGCTGGTGATGCGGCCGGCGTCGGGGAGCAATCCGTCGAGGCTGCGCACCAGGGTTGTCTGGCCCAGGGCCACCAGGCCACCGGCGGCGACGGCGGCCATGGCTGGACCGAGCAGGCGCCAGTTGGAACGGCGTGCTGCACCGCTGGTCATGGCAGGGTCAGGTCGCTGTGGCCGATGGCCAGGGCGGTCACGAGCATGCCCAGCACCAGGAACGGCTGGGCGCTGGCCTGATACTTCACATCGAAGGCGACGGGATCACGCAGCAGCCAGATGTCCTGGAAGGTGATCTGGGGGACGATCAGCAGCACCAGCAACACGGCGGCGAAGTGCTGGCCGATGGCGATCAGCACCGCCACCATCGCCAGCTGGAAGAGATCGATCATGCCGGCACTGATCCAGCTGGCCCGTTCGATGCCGAACACCACCGGCAGCGATTGCAGACCCAGGGCCCGGTCGCCCTCGACGCTCTTGAAGTCATTGACGACGGCGATGCCCAGCCCCGCCAGGCTGTAGGCGAGGGTCAGCAGGGCCGTGGCCCAGGTGAGCTGGCCGAACAGGGCCTGGCCGGCCCACCAGGGCAGGGCGATGTAGCTGGCGCCCAGGGCGTAGTTGCCCAGCCAGCCGTTCTGCTTGAGCTTCAGCGGGGGCGCCGAGTAGATGTAGCTCACGAAGGACCCGCCCAGGGCCAGCAGCAGCAGCACCGGTGTGCTGTGGCCAGCCCAGACATCCAGACCCCAGGCCACCGCCAGCCCGGCCAGCAGCAGCACGATGATCTGCAGCCGCACCTGGCCCAGGGGGATGGCACCGGAGGGAATCGGCCGGTAGGGCTCGTTGATCGCGTCGATCTCGCGGTCGTAGTAGTCGTTGATCGTCTGCGTGTAGCCGGCCAGCAAGGGGCCGCTCATCAGCATGCAGGCCACCGAGGCCCCCACCTCCGGCAGGGTCCAGTGGAAATTCCCGGACGCCGCCGCTCCGCAGATCACCCCCCAGATCAGGGGGATCCAGGTGACCGGCTTCATCAGCTGCAGCCGGATCTTCCAGATGTTGGAGCTGCCACTGGCGCCCTTCATGCCGAGCAGCTGCCGGGCGCCACCGGAAACGCCTGGCGAGCCGGCGTTGGTTTCGGGGCTCTGGCTCATGGGTGGGCCGTCTCAGGCAGGGGTGATCTCGTCATCGAAGAACCAGGTGGTGGTGCCTCCGCTGAGCTCCACCACCACACCGATGCCCGTCCCGTCGGTGACGCGGAAGTCCTTCACGGTGCCGGTGGCATCGGCCTTGAGCGCCGCCACCAGATTGGCCGGAATCCGATCGCGCACGCGGGTGACCCGCACCTTCGAGCCGATGGTGATGCCAGCCTGGGCCATGTCCGGCGCGAGTAGAAAGTGGCGCAACCCTAACAGTGAACCCGTGGTCGCCAAGCGGATCATCCCCTGCCTCGACGTGGCCGGCGGCAGGGTGGTGAAGGGCATCAACTTCGTCGGGCTGCGCGATGCCGGCGACCCGGTGGAGCTGGCCTGTCGCTACAGCGTCTCCGGCGCCGACGAGCTGGTCTTCCTCGACATCGCCGCCAGCCACCAGGGCCGCGCCACCCTGGTGGACATGGTGCAACGCACCGCCGAGGCGGTGACGATCCCGTTCACCGTCGGCGGCGGCATCGTCAGCGTCGAGGGCATCACCGAGCTGCTGCGGGCCGGTGCCGACAAGGTGAGCCTCAATTCATCGGCGGTGCGCACCCCGGAACTGGTGGCGGCCGGGGCCGATCGCTTCGGCTGCCAGTGCATCGTCGTGGCCATCGATGCCCGTCGCCGTCCCTCCCAAGGAGAAGAACCGCCGGCCTGGGATGTTTTCGTCAAGGGTGGGCGCGAGAACACCGGCCTCGATGCGGTGGCCTGGGCCCGGCGCGTGGTGGCGCTCGGCGCCGGGGAGATCCTGCTCACCTCCATGGATGGCGATGGCACCCAGGCGGGATACGATCTGGCCCTCACCCGGGCCGTGGTCGAGGCCGTGGAGGTGCCTGTGATCGCCTCCGGAGGCGCCGGTTGCATCGATCACATCGCCGCCGCCCTTGAGGTGGCCGGGGCCTCCGCCGCCCTGCTGGCCTCCATGCTCCATGACGGGGTGCTCACCGTGGAGGAGATCAAGCGCGACCTGCTGCGGCGCGGCCTGCCGGTGCGGCCCCTGCTGGCCCCGCTGCCCACGGCCTGAAGCGGCGGGGACGCTGCCGATCGCATCACCCGCTTCACTGGCCTTAACATTGATATACATACGAAGTTCTTGGTGCATCGGTGAACGCCTTTCTGCTTCTGCCAACGCCCGTGTTCACGGCAATCGCGCTGGTGGTGGTGGTTGTGGTGATCGCCCTTGTGGCCTGGGCGCTGCAGCTGATGCAGGCCGCCACCGACCGCCGCGAATTCTCCCTGATGCTGGCCGGCTGCATGGTCTGCTCGGCGGCCGTCGGCCTGGCCACGGTGATGGTGCTCACCTTCACAAGCCCGGTCCGCCTCGAGGCCCGTGGCCTGACAGCCCCCGAGCTTGAATCGGCCGGTGTCAGCCTCGATGCCATCGTGCTGCCCTGGGATGACTCCGTGACACCTCGCCTTGGCCCCAGTTGATCCCGGGCAGATCAGCGATCTGTTCGACACCATCGCCCCCCGCTACGACCAGCTGAACGATCTGCTCAGCCTGGGGCTGCATCGCCTCTGGAAACGGCAGGCCTTGCTGGTGTTGCGCCCCCGCCCCGGCCAGCGCCTGCTGGATCTCTGCTGCGGCACCGGCGACCTGGCCCTGGTGCTGGCCTCCCGCGTCCGTCCCGGCGGCTTGGTGCTCGGCCTGGACGCGGCCGCCGCCCCGCTGGCCATCGCCCGCCGCCGCGCTGCCCGCCAGCCCTGGCTGCCGCTGCAGTGGCAGCAGGGCGATGCCCTGGCCACCGGCCTGGCCGATGGCTGGGCCGATGGCGCGGTGATGGCCTACGGCCTGCGCAACCTGGCCGATCCCGCCGCCGGCCTGGTGGAGCTGCGGCGCCTGCTGCGGCCGGGCGGGCGGGCGGTGGTGCTGGATTTCAACCGGCCCGATCCGGCCTCGGCCCCGGCGGCCTTCCAGCGCCTCTACCTGCGCCGTCTGGTGGTGCCGGCCGCCCGTGCCGTGGGCCTGCCCGAGCAGTACGCCTGGCTGGAGGAGAGCCTGGCCCGCTTCCCCACCGGCCCAGCCCAGGAGCAGCTGGCCCGGTCCGCCGGATTCTCAGAGGCCCGGCACCGGCCCCTGGCCGGCGGCCTGATGGGGCAGCTGGAACTCCTGGCCTGAGCCACTGGCGTCAGACCCCGGCCGCACCGCTCCGGGTGCATCGATCTGGCAGCATCGAGCCGACTTCCCCGCCGTCCTGGCCAGAACCCGACCGGCCCGCCATGCTCTTCCAGGACATCATCGCCAGCCTCAACCGGTTCTGGGCCGACCAGGGTTGCCTGATCCTGCAGCCCTACGACACCGAGAAGGGCGCCGGCACCATGAGCCCCCACACCGTGCTGCGGGCGATCGGCCCGGAGCCCTGGGCGGTGGCCTACCCCGAGCCCTGCCGGCGCCCCACCGACGGCCGCTACGGCGACAACCCCAACCGGGCCCAGCACTACTTCCAGTACCAGGTGCTGATCAAGCCCTCCCCGGATGCCATCCAGGAGACCTACCTGGCCTCGCTCGAAACCCTGGGCATCCACGCTGCCGAACACGACATCCGCTTCGTGGAGGACAACTGGGAGTCCCCCACCCTCGGCGCCTGGGGCGTGGGCTGGGAGGTGTGGCTCGATGGCATGGAGGTGACCCAGTTCACCTATTTCCAGCAGTGCGGCGGCCTCGACTGCCGACCCGTGTCGATCGAGATCACCTACGGCCTGGAGCGGCTGGCAATGTACCTCCAGGACGTGGAGAGCATCTGGGACCTGCGCTGGAACGGCGAGCGCAGCTACGGCGACATCTGGCTGCCCTTCGAGAAGGGGCAGTGCACCTACAACTTCGAGGCCTCCAACCCCGAACGCCTGCTGCAGCTGTTCGCCCTGCATGAGGCCGAGGCCGCCGATCTGGTGGCGGCGGGACTGCCGGCCCCGGCCCTCGACCACGTGCTCAAGTGCAGCCACACCTTCAACCTGCTTGAGGCCCGCGGCGTCATCTCGGTGACCGAGCGCACCGCCACCATCGGCCGCATCCGCCATCTGGCGCGGCAGGTGGCAGAGGCCTGGCTGGAGGAGCGCCGGGCCCTGGGCTTCCCGTTGCTGGGCGCGCCGCCGGCGTGAAGGGCACCCTGCTGGTGGGGGTGCTGGTGCTCGGCGCCTTCCAGGCTGGCCGGCTCACCGAGCGGGCCATCTGGCCCTGCCGGTTGCGTCCCCTCGCCGCGCTGGTGGCTCCCTTGCTGGGTCAGGAGCTGCCCAGCCCCCAGCTCTGCGAGCTGATGCTCAGGCTGCCGAGTTTCTGAGGCCCCTGGCTGCTGGGCTCAGGGCGCGGTGGCCACCGCCGTGCCTCTGGGAGCGCCACCGAAGAAGAACTTCACGCCCACTTCGATGCCATTCATGTTGACGGAAAAGCCGTTGGCCTGCTGGTCCCCGTTGTTCCATTTCAGGCCCATGTAGCGCCACGACAGGTTCAGATCGGTGTTGTCGCCGATCGCATAGCCCAGACCCACCTGGGCATTGCCGCTGAGGTCCTGCTGGCCGCCCAGCCCGAAGCCGCCGATATCGCCGCGGGCGAAGGCCCGCAGGCGCGGCGAGAGGAAGACGGTGGCCTGGGTGCCCACCAGGGGCTGCACCCAGGTCCGCTGGAAGTTGCGGGTGGGCTCCAGCAGGGTGCGTCCGAAGGGGCCGTCCAGGGAGGCGGCCAGATTCAGGCGGCCATCGATCAGCCGTATCCCGGCATAGGGGATCACCGAGTAGGACCCGGGCTTGCCGATCGCCGATTCCCGCTCACCGAACCGGTAGCGCAGGGCGACGTCGTAGATCCCCAGGGTCTGGCCCACATCGGCCGTCGTCGTGAACAGCTGCCGGGGGCCGACCAGGCGCCCCGCCGAGTCGCCCAGGCTGGTGTACCAGAGGTCGGCCTGCAGGCCCACCCGGTCCTTTTCGATGCTGCCGCGGGCGGAGGCGGCGAACCGCAGGATGTCGAGGATTTGCCCCAGATCCTGGTCCACCTCCGCCTCCAGGCCCCGGATCGTGGTGGTGCCGGTGGTGCGCAGCGGTGCGAAGCCGTACACCTCGACGGTGCCACTCCAGGGGGGGGCGGCAGGGGCCGTCTCCCCAGGTACTGGCGCGGCCTGGGCGGTCTCCGGCGCGGCCGCCAGCTCCGGTCGCGGCAGCCGCAGCTCCTGGCCGATCCAGGTGGCCTCCGGCGCGGAGCCCCGCACCGGGCCGGCCAGGCTCGCCGCCGGCCACAGCGGGGGCAACACCACGGCCAGGCCAGCCAGGACGGGGACCAGGCGGGAGGTGCTCTCGTTCATGGGGAGGGGAGTGGGAGTCAGGACGTTCAAGCCCGGAGGCTGGTACGGGGATGCTCGCCGAACAGGCTGCGGTAATCGCGGGCGAAATGGCCCGCGTTCATGAATCCCCACTGAGCGGCCAGCTCGTGGATCCTCAAGGCCTGTGGATCGGCCGCCAGCAAGGCACGCCGCACGCTGTGCAGGCGACGGATCTTGAGGTAGGCCATCGGGCCCATCCCCAGGTGCTCCCGGAACCCCTGCAGCAGGCTGCGCCGACCGGCCGCGACCTGGCGGCAGAGTCCATCGAGGCTGATCGGCTCCTCGGGATGGTCCTCCATCCAGGCCTGGGCCGCCTTCACCAGCTCGATCCGGGCCGGCGGCCGGGCCAACCGCTCGCCGTGGCCGGTGCGGTGCACCAGGGCCTCCACCAGCAGGGGCACCAGATCCCCGCCCAGCCTCCGGCGGATCACTGCATCCGCCATCAGGGCCGGAGACCGCTCGGCCAGACGGAAGATCCCGCGCAGACAGGCCCTCACCCGCCCGAAGCGCAGCGGATCGATCGCCTGCCAGTTGACACCCTCCAGCGACTCCTCCAGGCCCGTTCCGCCCAGATCGTGGGCCCACTGCAGGAACCGCCCCCGATCCAGGCTCAGCAAGGCCAGGCTGCAGCGTTCGGGGGTGGTGAGGTGGATCTCGCCGGCGGCGGCCAGGCCGAAGAACGCTGTGGACGGCAGCTCCAGCCCGTGGGAGCGCATCACAGGCACGCCGGACTCCTCGCCCAGGTCGAGGGCGATCAGCTGGCGGCCCTTGGGTTTGGGCCCACCCCCGTGCAGGGGGCGATCGAAGCGCAGGCGCAGGACCTGGAGTGCATCGAGGTCGAGGGCCAGCAGCTCGCTGTTTAGCCGGCCGCCGGCGAGCTGGGTGAGCTGCACCGGCAGCAGGGGACTCAGCACCCCTTCCAGGCGGGCGATGTCCTGGATGGAACGGGAGACGGGAGCAGCGGATCCGCACTTTTTGAGTGTTCGGATCGCTCCGCTCTGTGCATCCTTTGGGGGCGTGTCCCCCGAAGGCGTGGCGTCCGTCACGTGACAACTGGGGACCTGAGCCCTCTTCCTACCCCACTTCCTCACCCGCCGGGTGTTCCCCACCATGCCCAACGGCCAGCCCAACATCCTCATCCTCTGGGGCGATGACATCGGCCAGAGCAACCTCAGCTGCTACAGCGACGGCCTGATGGGGTACCAGACCCCCAACATCGACCGGGTCGCCAAGGAGGGCGGCCGCTTCATCCACTACTACGCCGAGCAGAGCTGCACCGCCGGCCGGGCGGCCTTCATCTCCGGCCAGAGCGTGTTCCGCACCGGCCTGAGCAAGGTGGGGCTGCCGGGTGCCGAAATCGGCTATCGCGCCGAGGATCCCACCATCCCCGAACTGCTGCAGCCGCTGGGCTACCGCACCGGCCAGTTCGGCAAGAACCACTTCGGCGACCGCGATGAACATCTGCCGACGATGCACGGCTTCGATGAGTTCTTCGGCAACCTCTACCACCTGAACGCCGAGGAGGAGCCGGAGCTGCCCGACTATCCCAAGCCGGAAGACTTCCCCGATTTCAAGAAGAACTTCGGCCCCCGCGGGGTGCTGCACAGCTGGGCCAATGGTGATGGCACCCAGCGGATCGAGAACACAGGCCCGCTCACCAAGAAGCGCATGGAGAACTGCGACGAGGAGTTCATGGCCGAGGCCAAGCGCTTCATCCGTGACGCCGTGGCTTCGGGAGAGCCGTTCTTCGTGTGGTTCAACACCACCCACATGCACTTCCGCACCCATGCCCGTCCCCAGGACGTCGGCCAGGCGGGGCGCTGGCAGTCGGAGTACCACGACGTGATGATCTATCACGACAACTGCATCGGCGAGATGCTCAACCTGCTCGATGAGCTGGGCATCACCGATGACACGATCGTGATGTACAGCACCGACAACGGGCCCCACATGAACAGCTGGCCCGACGCCGGCATGACCCCCTTCCGCAACGAGAAGAACTCCAACTGGGAAGGGGCCTATCGGGTGCCGGCCATGGTCCGCTGGCCAGGCAAGATCGCCCCGGGAACCCTGTTCACCGGCATCGTCAGCCATCTCGACTGGCTGCCCACCCTGCTGGCGGCCGCTGGCGAACCGGAGATCAAGCAGAAGCTCCTGGAGGGCCACACGGTGGGCGCCAAGACCTTCAAGATCCACCTCGACGGCTACAACATGCTCGACTACTGGACCGGCCAGAGCGACAAGAGCCCCCGGGTGGAATTCTTCTACTTCTCTGACGACGGCGACCTCACCGGCCTGCGCTACGACAACTGGAAGTTCGTCTTCATGGAGCAGCGTCAGCCCGGCACCTGTCAGATCTGGGCCGAACCCTTCGTGACCCTGCGGCTGCCGAAGATCTTCAACCTGCTCACGGATCCCTATGAGCGGGCCGACGTCACCTCCAACACCTACTGGGACTGGATGCTCGACCACGCCTTTGCCCTGGTGCCCGCCCAGACGATCGTGGGCCGATTCCTGGCCACCTTCCAGGCCTATCCGCCCCGCCAGAAGGCCGCCAGCTTCTCCCTGGAGGAGGTGATGGCCAAGATGACCTCCGCCGCCAGCGGCGGTCACTGAGGGCGAGACGCCATGCAGGTCGCGCCATGACTCCGGGGCGCCCCCCGGCGCGGGACATGGTCTGGATCCCAGCAGGCTCCTTCCTGATGGGCTCCGACCACCACTACCCGGAGGAGGCCCCGGCCCACCGGGTGGCGGTGGCGGGGTTCTGGATCGACCGTGCCCCGGTCACCAACGCCCAGTTCCGCAAGTTCGTCAAGGCCACGGGCCACGTCACCGTGGCCGAGCAGCCAGCCGATCCGGCCGCCTATCCCGGCGCCCTGCCGGAGCTGCTGGCGCCGGCCTCGATCGTGTTCGTGCCACCGCCCGGACCGATCGGCACGGGTGATCCCTACCGCTGGTGGCAGTACCTGCCCGGTGCTTGCTGGCGCCATCCCGAAGGCCCGGGCAGCTCCATCAAGGCCCGGGATCACCACCCCGTGGTCCACGTGGCCCATGCGGACGCGGCGGCCTATGCCGCCTGGGCCGGCAAGCAGCTGCCGGCTGAGGCCGAGTGGGAATGGGCCGCCCGCGGCGGACAGGCGGAGGGTGAATTCGCCTGGGGGGATGAGCTGCATCCCGGCGGCCGGCCCATGGCCAACACCTTTCAGGGGGACTTCCCGCACCACAACAGCCTGCTCGACGGCTGGGAGCGCACCTCACCGGTGGGGGCCTTCCCGCCGAACGGCTACGGGCTGCTCGACATGATCGGCAACGTCTGGGAGTGGACCGACGACTGGTACGGCAGCCATGCCGCCACCGCCGACCAGCCTGGGGGATGTTGCCGGGAGGCCAGCATCGACCCCGCGTCCCAGCACGGCAGCCTCCCCCGCAAGGTGGTGAAGGGCGGGTCCTTTCTCTGTGCCCCGAGCTACTGCCGCCGCTACCGGCCCGCCGCGCGCATGGCCCAGGGGATCGACACCTCCACCTGCCACATGGGCTTTCGTTGTCTTGTGAGGAGCTGAACCATGCCGGACCTTCCCCTGCTGGAGTGGATCGACCACTTCGCCATCGCACTGCGGGTCGTGCTGGAGGGCGTGTCGTTGGTGTGCGTGGCGCTGGGGTTTGCAGCCACGCTGCGCCTCAGCGTTCGTCAGACCCTGCGCCAGTCGCAGCTCCTGGGCCACGGGCGCCAATCCCAGGGGCGGCGGTTCAACAGCCTCCGCCTCACTTTCGGCAGCTGGCTGTCGATGGCGCTGGAGTTTCAGTTGGCCGCCGATATCGTGGCCACCACTACGACACCTTCGAACCAGAACCTGATCCAACTGGGAGTCATCGCCGTGATCCGCACCTTCCTCAACATCTTCCTGGGCAGGGAAGTGGAACTGGAACTGAAGTTCGAGGACGCCCAGCGCCAACAGAACCAGCCAGGTTCTCCCACCGATACCTCCCCGACCTGATGGCCAACCTCAACAACGAACTGGCCAAGGAGCGCAACCGGGCGGCCGCTGAACGCACATTGATGGCCTGGATCCGCACCTGCCTGTCGCTGATCAGCTTCGGCTTCGGCCTCGACAAGATCATCGGGGCGATCAACAGCAGCCGCTTCGATGGCAGTGCCCATGCCGGCCTGAGTGTGCGGCTGGTGTCCATGGGGTTCATTCTGGTCGGAATCCTGGCGATGGCGGCGGCCACCCGCCAGCACCTGCGCACCCTGAAGCTGATCCGGCGTGACGACTTTCTCTATGCCGATCAGCGTTCGATCAGCACCCTGACGGCCATCGCACTCACACTCATCGGTGTTGTCGCGTTTGCGCTGCTGGTGATGGGTTCCCCTCTCGGTTGACCTCCATGCCCCAGGCCGCTTCCCTTCTTGTCACGGCCACGATCGTGACCCTGATGTTCAGCCTCGGTCTGGGGCTGAAGCAGTACCCATTCCTGCTGCTCAGGGATCGCCCCGCCTTTCTCTGGCGCGTGGTGCTCGGCACCTGCCTGCTGGTCCCCCTGGCGGGGCTGGTGCTGGTGCTGCTGCCCCTGTATGGCCTGCTGAGCCGCCCGGCCTGGGTGGCCATGGGCCTGATGCTGGCCTGTCCCAGCGCCCCTTTGATCCTGTTCCGGGTGCGCAGCAGTGGCGGCACGGCCGAACTCGCGGCGCGGCTGCAGATTGCTGCGGCGCTGCTGGCCATCGTCACGATTCCGCTGCTGGAGGTCGTGTTCCGTGTCGGCGCCGGACTGCGCGGCTGGGAGATGGTGGATTGGGGCATCACTCCGGCCCAGGTGGCGGGCCAGGTGCTGAAGGTGCAGGTGCTGCCGGTGATCGCCGGCGTCCTGTTGGGCCAATGGAAGCCGCAGCTGGCCCAGCGCTGCAGCCAGGCCCTCGGCCGCCTGGCCACTGTGCTGCTGCTGCTGATGATGGTGGCCTTGCTGCTCCTGAGCAGTAAGCAGTTGCTGCCCTTCCTGCAGCAGAACCTGGTGGGGCTGGCCGCCATGGCCGTCCTCAGCGTGCTCAGCCTGGCGATCGGCTACGGCCTGGCTGGCGCGGACCCACTGGAGCGCCGCACCGTGGCCCTGGTGACGGGCATGCGCAACACGGGCCTGGCGGCCCAGCTGGCCGTGACCTACGGCAAAGGCCTGCCCGATCTGGTTCCCGGGATCCTCTCCTACGTGCTGATCACGGTGATCGTCACCAGTCTGTTTCTGAAATGGCAGCAACGGCAGCTGGCGCCCTCCGGCCAGGCCTCTGGCTGATCAGGCGTTCGGGTCGCCGGTCTTTGGCACGGTGCTGGTGTTGCCTCGGCGGGGCCGCCTGTCTTTCGGCGCCGTTCGCCAACCTGTACAGGCTGTACAGAAGTCCTCCCGGCCAGGTAGGCGGCACTCCCCCCTTGGGGACACGATCGCCGCCGCCGCCACCACCGCCGCCGACGCCGGGAACTCTGGAGCATGCTCCGTTCCCCCCTGCTGCCGCTGCTGCTGCTGCTCCTGGTGCTGCTGCAGGCCCAGCTGCGGCCGCTCCAGCCAGCCGCCGGGGATCCGCTGCGGCTGCTCGCCGGTGGGGACGGGCCCCAGCCGGCGATCCTGACGGGTCGGCTCTTGAGCGATCCGGTGGCCAGCGCGGCTTCCGGGGCTCCCCCCGCCGGCCAGGCCGGCCCCTGCCGGGTACTGCTGCAGACGGCAGGGGGCCGCAGCGAGTTGAGCTTCCGCACCTGTCCGGCCCTGCGCGAGGGCTGGGAGGTGCGGGTGAGCGGCCAGCTGCGGCGTCCCCGGCCGGCCCCCCACCCGCTGCTGGCCGGGCCGGCCGAGCGCCTGGCCCGCCAGGGCAGCTGGACTCGCCTGACGGTGGAGGAGCAGGAGGTGCTGCGCCGGCCCGCCACCCCGATCGCCGATCTGCGCCGCAGCATCGCCGCCCGATTCATCGCCGCGGCGGGTCCGGAGCGGGGCGGCCTGTTGGCGGCCCTGGTGCTGGGCAGCGCCGTGGTGCCCCTGCCGGCGGAGCTGCGCGCCGACTTCCGGGTCGCCGGCCTCTCCCATGCTCTGGCGGCCTCGGGATTCCACCTCAGCGTCCTGCTGGGGGCGGTGCTGGCCCTTGGCCGGGGCCTCGGTCGCTGGACGCGGCTGGCCCTGGGCGGTGGCGCCATGGCCCTGTTCCTGATGCTGGCCGGGGCCCAGCCCTCGGTGGTGCGGGCGGTGCTGATGGGGGCCATCGCCCTGGTGCTGCTCGAGAGCGGCCGGCGGGCCCGCCCCCTCGGACTTCTTGGCCTGAGCCTGGCGGGCATGCTGCTGCTGCGGCCGGCCTGGCTGCACGACGTCGGTTTCCAGCTCAGCGCCGCCGCCACCGCCGGCCTGGTGTTGACGGCCAGGCCCCTGGAGCAGGCCCTGGCCCAGCGCCTGCCTGGGCTGGGCTGGCTGGCGCCCGCCGTGGCGGTGCCGGTGGCGGCCAGCCTCTGGACCCTGCCGCTGCAACTGCTCCACTTCGGTGTGGTGCCCCTCTACGCCGTGCCGGCCAACCTGCTGGCGGCCCCCCTGCTGACGCCGCTCACCCTCGGGGCCATGGCCCTGGCGGTGGTGGCCGTGTCGCTGCCGGCCCTGGTGGTGCCGTTGCTGCTGCCCCTCGGCTGGCTGGCCGCGTTACTGCTCCAGCTCGCCCACGCCGTCGCCGGCCTTCCCCTGGCCCAGTGGCAGAGCGGCCGACCCCTGCCCCTGCTGGTGCTGCTGTTCACGCTGGCCTTGCTGGGGCTGGTGCTTCCCGGCCTGGGTCAGCGCCGGCGGCGGCTGGCGGCTGGCCTGGGCCTAGGGGTTCTGGTTCTGCATCTGGTGCTGCTGGGCGGCGACCAGCTGCTGCTGGTGCACCAGGGGGTGGGGGGCCCCGCCCGCAACCTGGTGCTGGCCCGGCACCGTGGCCGCGCCGCCCTGGTCAGCACCCGCGCCGATGGCTTCAGCTGCCGCCAGGCCGGCCAGCTGGCCCAGGGGCTGGGGGTGGCCCGCTTCGACTGGACCCTGCTGCTGGATCCGGTGGCGGGCGCCGATCCGGCCTGCTGGAGCCGTCTGGCGGCGCGGGTGGTGGCCTATGGCGATGGGGCGGCCCCTTTGGCGGCCGGTCAGCGGCTGGCGAGCCAGGGGCTGGCGGTGCAGGCCCTGGCCATGGACAGCCACGCCCTGCGTCTGCAGCTGGGCCGTCAGCGCTGGTTGCTGCTGCCCGATCGGCAGTCACTGGCCAGCTGGCGATCGGGCCAAACAGCAACGGCTGCAAAGGCGTCCGCAGGCAAGGCGGCGGAGTCCGTGTGGCTGGGCGTCCGCCCCCGGCCCGCCGACCACCGCGCCCTGCTGGCCCACGGGCCGCGGCAGGTGTGGCTCAGTGGACCTGGCCCCGCCGGAGCCCCCCTGCCGCGGGGGTGGCGGGCCAGTGGGCCGAACGGCGCGCTGACCGCTCCGTAAGATGCTGTCTGGCCGAAGGGTCAGGAGAGGTGGCTGAGTGGTCGAAAGCGAACGACTCGAAATCGTTTGAAGGGAAACCTTCCGTGGGTTCGAATCCCACCCTCTCCGTTTCACTTCAACAGCCAGCGTGGCCGTTGCCATCAACCTGACAACGCCAGGCTTGAATCAGGAATGGAACAGCAACACCAGGCCTGATTTCACCTGGTGAAACTCCCGTTCCTCCCGGCTCAGATCCAGGCCCACCTGCAGCCCCTCCTTCAGCGCCACATCAAACGGCGGGGCCGGTGGCGGCTTGCCGTCGCACCAGAGCGCCGCAATGCCCACCGAGGTGGCATGCCAGCGGAAACAGGCGGTCTCGCCGATGGAAGGCTCAAGCAGGGCGTCTTCGAGAAGCTCGCGGATCGCCATCGTGTCCCGGCTCTCGCCATCCCAGTCGTCGCCTTAGCTTCGGCAGGGAGCCCCGCAAGGGCAATCGGCTGAGAGTTTTCGTGATACTGGCGCCTACGGTGCCTGGCATGGAGGCCTTCCCCACACCTGTCGCCCTGGTGCACGAGTGGTTCACCCCCCGGTCCGTGGGTGGGTCCGAGCAGGTGGTGGCGGAACTCGATCGGCTCTTGCTGGAGAGGGGAGCCCCGCCCGAGCTCTTCGCCCTCGTGGACGGGGAAAGCGACCGGCCCGGCAGCTGGCTGTCAGGGCGCCACGTCCAGACCAGCTTCATTCAGCGGCTGCCCTGGGGGGTGAGCCACGTCCAGCAATACCTGCCACTGCTGCCCCTGGCCATCGAGCAACTCGACCTGTCAGGCCATCCCCTGGTGATCAGCAGCAGCCATCTGGTGGCCAAAGGGGTGATCACCGGCCCGGATCAGCTGCACGTCAGCTATGTGCACACCCCGGCCCGCTACGCCTGGGACCAGATGCACCCCTACCTGGCCCGTTCCGCCCTGGCCCGCGGTCCCCTGGGTCCCCTGGTGCGGCTGCAGCTGCACCAGTTGCGTCAATGGGACGTGGTCAGCAGCGCCCGGGTGGATGCCCTGGTGGCCAATTCGCGCTTCACCGCCCGCCGGATCCGCTCCTTCTGGCGCCGGAGTGCCCACGTGATCCATCCCCCCGTGGCTGTGGAGCGGTTCCGTTGGGATCAGCCCCGGGACGATGTTTATGTGAGCCTCTGCCGGTTGGTGCCCAACAAGCGGGTGGATGTGGTGGTGGAAGCCTTCAACCGCACCGGGCTGCCCCTGGTGGTGCTCGGCGATGGCCCCGAGCGGCGGCGGCTGGAGGCGATGGCGGGGCCCCAGGTCCGCTTCCTCGGTCGCCTGTCGGATCAGGAGACCGCCGGTTGGTTGGAGCGGGCCCGGGCCTTTGTATACGCCGGGATGGAGGACTTCGGCATCGCCCCGGTGGAGGCCATGGCCGCCGGTGCCCCGGTGATCGCCTTGGGTCAGGGCGGGGTGCTCGACAGTGTGCGCTGCCTCAGGCAGGGGGAGCCAGGCCCCACCGGCCTGCTGTTCCCGGAGCAGAGCGCCAGCAGCCTGGCGGCGGCCCTGGAGCAGTTTGAGGCGGGCCGGCTGTGGCGATCGCTGCCGGCGGAGGGGCAGCGGCTCTGGGCCGAGGGCTTTGCCCCGGAAGTCTTCCGGCAACGCATGCATACGCTGCTGGAGAAGCTGTGGCAGCAGCACCTCCGCCGCCTTTGCCGTCCTGTGCCTCTGATCTGAGTGGCCCTCCACCCTGGAGTTCTGGTCGGGCTGATCCTTAACTTCATCTATCGAAGCAGTCCCCCATGCTCTCTTCCATCGGGACCCCCTACGCCTCTCGCCAACTCGTGACGGCACCGGCGCAGGTGTTCTCCGCAGAAGAGTTGATTGCCTTCCAGTCCAAGCGGGATCGCTTCGTCAAGCGTGGCGGCGACGTGCTGTTTTCGCTCACGGTGCTCACCCTCGGGGCACCGGTGCTGCTCGCCCTGGCCCTGCTGGTGAAGGTCACCTCCAGGGGTCCGGTGTTCTACGTGCAGCAGCGGGTGGGCCGGGATTACCGCAGTTTCGGTTGCATCAAGTTCCGCACCATGCGCCGGGATGCCGATCGCTTGCTCTCCAAGCTGCTGGCCGAATCACCCGATCTCGACGAAGAATTCCGCAACGATTTCAAGCTCAAGAACGATCCCCGCATCACCCGTCTCGGCAAGTTCCTGCGTCGCTCCAGCCTCGACGAGTTGCCCCAGTTCCTCAACGTTCTTCGTGGCGAAATGAGTGTGGTGGGTCCCCGTCCCATCGTCAAAAGCGAGCTGGTCCGCTATGGCGACCGCATGGATGAAGTGCTTGCCGTACGCCCCGGCCTGACGGGTCTGTGGCAGGTGTCCGGCCGCAACAACCTCAGCTACCCCGAACGGGTCCGGCTGGATGTGCGCTACGCCCGTCGCCGCAATCTGTTGATGGACCTGCGCATCATCGTTCGCACGATCAGCGTGATGCTCGATCCCCGCGACCGCGGCGCCTACTGAAACGCCCAGAGGCACGGCAACGCCGCCAGCAGCCAGAGCAGCTCCAGCCGATCCCCCAGTTCCAGAATCCGCTCCACGGCTTCCGCATCGGCTGGTCGCCCTGCGGCCGCCAGGATCGGCTTGATCCGGATTCCATCGGCGTAGGTGTTGGCCCCTCCCAGGCGCACGCCGGCGGCGTGGGCGAAGGCGGCCTCCGACACCCCGGCATTGGGGGAGGGGTCGGAAGCGCCGTCCCGCAGGGCCGCCCGCAGCCATCGCCAGGTCTGCCGGGGTTGCCCTGCCGCCAGGGGCAGGGTCAGGGCCACCAGGCGGGTGGGCACCCAGGTGAGCAGGTCGTCAAGGCGGGCGCCAGCGGTGCCCAGCCAGCGCAGGCGTCCGTGGCGGTAACCGAGCATCGAATCGAGGGTGCTGGCCGCCTTGAAGCTCCAGGCCAGGGCCAGGGGCCCCGGTTGTGGCAAGGAAGGCAGGTACAGCGATGGCAGTGCCGGCCCCAGCTGCAGCAGCACCGCCCCGACCAGCATCCAGAACAGCGGCGCGAACAGACCGTCGACGGCATTTTCGGCGGCGGTTTCAGCGGCGGCCCGCAGGATCTCCGCCTCCGGCAACTGGCTCACCTGGCGGCCCACGATCCGGGCCAGGCGCTCCCGGGCCAAGGGGACATCCGGCAGGGCCTCAAGCACGTCCCGCACCGCCCGGGCCAGGCTGCCGCCCGCCAGGGCACTGGCCAGGCCCATCACCAGCAAGGGGGTGCCCAGCAGGGGGGCGTGCCTGGCGAGGGCCTCGATGCCCCAGCCCGCCAGGCCGCTGCCGGTCACCACCACCAGGGTGAGGAGTGTCCCGCCCAGGCGCAGGCGCCATGGGGCGTCGCCGGCCCAGGCTTCCACGGCCCGGCGCAGCACCGTGATGGTCCAACCCATGGCCTGCACCGGGTGCGGCCACCAGAGCGGGTCCCCCAGCAGCCGATCCAGCCCGCAGGCGAGCAGCACGAGCAGGGCGGGGCTCAACGCCTGGGACGTTGCAACAGTGGCAGCAGGGCGCCGGCCCCCAGGAACGCCAGCAGCTGAATCGGCAGGCTGCCGGCCAGGCCAATCACCTGGGCGATCAGGCCCATCCCCAGACTCCCCAGCAGTCCCCCCAGGGCGGAGGAGCGCTCCAGCCGGTTCCAGTTCCGCTGCAGGTCTCCGGCCGGATCCACCCCGACGGCCAGGCGGGCGTCCGCCAGGGCCGCCAGCAGGCCGAAGGGCACGAACAGCAGCACGGCTCCCCAGCCATCGATGAACTGGGTGGCCACCAGCACGGCGGCCATCAGCAGGTAGGGCAGCCGCGGCGGGAGCCGCAGGCCCCAGGCTTCGGCGCCGGTGCGGCCCAGGCCGTAGGCCGTCAGCACCAGGCCGAAATCAAAGCAGTTACCCGCCGCCTCCTGGCGCACCCACAGGGGCAGCAGCGCGAACAGGCCCCCGAACAGCAGCCCCTGCAGCACGCCGCCGGGCTCCAGCCCGAGGTCTTCCTTGCTCTGTTCGGCGCTGGAGCCTGGCCGGGGGTGGTCGCCGGCCT
This sequence comes from Synechococcus sp. CCY 0621, assembly GCF_019038465.1. Taxonomy (GTDB): domain Bacteria; phylum Cyanobacteriota; class Cyanobacteriia; order PCC-6307; family Cyanobiaceae; genus Cyanobium. Next base: position 18,804 of record NZ_JAFKRH010000010.1, read on the forward strand.
GAAGCTGAAGCGCGCCGACCAGCGGTGCCAGGGGCAGCAGCAGCACCACGGCGCTTCCGAGCTGCAGCAGGGCCTTGCCCAAAGGAAACAGCAGCGCCGTGAGCAGGTTGCCCACCAGCCGGCCCGCTTCCGCCCCCGCCCGCAGTTCGCCGATCGGCACCGCCCCGAAGCCGTGCAGCTGGCGCTGCAGCGGCTCCTGGGCCAGGCGCAGACCGATCGCCAGCAGGGCGATGCCCAGCAGGGGACCCAGCACCGAGCGGCCCAGCAGGCCGGCCGCCACGGCCAGCAGCAGCAGCAGGCTGAGCAGCTGAACCACGTAGCCGAGCCGGATCCGCTGGGGCAGGGGCAGCAGCAACGGCAGGGTGGCCAGGGCCGGCAACACCCCGTTCACCAGCGGCGAGGGGGTGAGGCCGCTGAGCAGCCAGGCGGTGGCGCCGATGGCCAGGGTGCCGCCGGCCTGACTGCTGCTCCAGGCCAGGGTCAGCAGGCGCCTGTGCATGGGCTGGGGCTCAGGCGGCCTTGAGCCAGCTGAACATCGAGCGCAGGCCCTTGCCCACCTGTTCGATCGGATGGGCGGCATCGCGCTCGCGCGCCTTGGCCATCTCGGGTTTGCCCGCCTCGCACTCGGCCACGAAGTTGCGGGCGAAGGTGCCGTCCTGGATGTCGGCCAGGATGCGCCGCATCTCCGCCTTGGTGTCGGCGGTGATCAGCCGGGGGCCGCTGACGTAGTCGCCGTACTCGGCGGTGTTGGAGATCGAGTCGCGCATGGCGGTGAGGCCGCCTTTGACCATCAGATCGACGATCAGCTTCACCTCGTGCAGGCACTCGAAGTAAGCCAGCTCGGGCTGGTAGCCCGCTTCCACCAGGGTCTCGAAGCCAGCCTTGACCAGCTCGCTCAAGCCGCCGCAGAGGACGGCCTGCTCGCCGAACAGGTCGGTTTCGGTCTCTTCCTTGAAGTTGGTTTCCAGGATGCCGGCGCGGGTGCCGCCGATCCCCTTGGCATAGGCCATCGCCAGGGCGCGGGCGTTGCCGGAGGCGTCCTGCTGGATGGCGAACAGGGCGGGCACACCCTGGCCGTTCTGGAACTCCCAGCGCACGGTGTGACCGGGACCCTTGGGGGCGATCATCACCACGTCCACGTCGGCGGGCGGCTGAATCAGGCCGAAGCGGATGTTGAAACCGTGGGCGAAGCTCAGCACCTTGCCGGCGCTGAGATGGGGCGCGATCTCCTTTTCGTAGACGGCCTTCTGGGCCTCATCGGGCAGCAGCACCATGATCCAGTCGGCCTTGGCGCAGGCGTCGGCGACGCTCAGCACTTCGAGGCCATCGGCCCGGGCTTTGGCGGCCGAGCGGCTGCCGTCGTAAAGGCCCACCACCACGTTGACACCGCTGTCCTTGAGGTTCAGGGCGTGGGCATGGCCCTGGGAGCCGTAGCCGATGATGGCCACCGTCTTGCCGGTCAGCAGGCCGAGATCGGCGTCGGAGTCGTAGAAGAGCTGGGCCATTCCGGTCGGCGGGCAGGGCAAACGCAGACTTTAGGTGTGCGTCCGCACCGTCCTCAGCCGCCCGCCGCTTCCGAGGGGTGGGCGATCACCCGGTCAATCAGGCCGTACTCCTTGGCTTCGGCGGCGCTGAGGAAGTAGTCGCGGTCGGTGTCCTTGGTGACTTTCTCCAGCGGCTGGCCGCACATTCCGGCCAGGGACTGGTTGAGCATGTCCTTGATGCGCAGGATCTCCCGCGCCTCGATCTCGATGTCGCTGGCCTGGCGTTGGCTGGTGCCGCCCAGGGGCTGGTGGATCATGATCCGGCTGTGGGGCAGGGCCAGACGCTTGCCCTTGGTGCCGGCCGCCAGCAGGAAGGCCCCCATGGAGGCCGCCAGCCCGACGCAGATCGTCACCACGTCGGATTTGACGTATTGCATGGTGTCGAAGATCGCCAGGCCGGCGGTCACCGAGCCGCCCGGGGAGTTGATGTACAGGTAGATCGGTTTGGAGCTGTCGTCCGAGTCGAGGTACAGCATCTGGGCCACCAGGCTGTTGGCGATGCCGTCGGTCACTTCCTGACCGAGGAACAGGATCCGCTCGACTCCCAGTCGCGTGTAGATGTCGACCCAGCGCTCGTACTGGCTGCCGGGAAGGCGGTAAGGAACGCTGGGGGTGCCGATGGGCATGTCGGGAAGGCTCTCGTTCGGAGCCGGGGCGAAGAGGTGGTGGAAGGGTCCGGCCGAGGGCCGGATGTTGGCGAGGGTCGGCGAGGGCCCTTCGGAGGGCTCAGCCCAGCTGGTGCGTCACGCCATTGGGGCGGCCGTCGGCAGGTCCTTGCGGCTGGTGAGCACCCGGTCGATCAGGCCGTAGGCCTTGGCGTCCTCAGCCGTCAGGTAGGTCATCCGGTCGGAGTCGCGGGAGAGGTCCTCGACCGTCTTGCCGGTGTTCTCGGAGAGGATTTCGAGCATGCTCTGCTTGTTGTGCAGCACCTCCTTGGCCCGGATCTGAATGTCGCTGGCCTGGCCGCGGGCACCGGAGCGGGGCTGGTGCAGCACGATCGAGGCGTGGGGCAGCGCGGCCCGCTGGCCCTTGGTGCCGGCCGAGAGGATCATCGCGGCGGTGCCCATAGCCTGGCCGATGCAGATGGTGTGCACCGGAGGCTTCACGTAGCGGAGGGTGTCGCAGATGGCGAAGGCCTCGGTCTCGAAACCGATGGCCTCGCCGGAGTACCAACTCGTTCCGGTGGAATTGATATAGAAAAAGATCGGCTTTTCCGGATTGTCAAATTCCAGGTAAAGCAGCTGGGCGATGATCAACTCGGTGACATCAATGCCCATCTGACGCTTGGCGTCGTCGTCGGAGAAGAGGGGCAGGCCCAGATAGACGATCCGCTCCTTGAGCAACAGGGACGGCAGATCCGGCGGCGGCGTGCGCATCACTGCGGAATCGCCGTAGTAGGGGGCCGACACCGTCATCCGCGCTCACCAGCACTCTTGAGGCAGGAGCCTAGCCGGGGCCAGGAGGCTGGTGCTCCTGCACAGCGACGGGTTTCCCACCCTGCTTGTCGAGGCCCCGGCCGTTGCCCCGCTCCCCGGGACGGTCCTGGTTGCGGTCGCAGCGGGCGAACACCATGCGGCCGGTGGGCGTCTGCAGTGCACCGGTGACGGTGACGGGCAGACGCTCGCCGATGCGGCGGCGGGCATCCTCCACCACCACCATCGTGCCGTCCTCCAGGTAGCCGACGCCCTGGTCGGCCTCCTTGCCTTCGCGCACGATCTTGAGCTGGAGCCCATCGCCGGGCTGCACTTCAGGCCGCAGGGCGATCACCAGCTCGCTGAGGTTGAGCACCTTCAGCTCCTGCACCTGGGCCACCTGGGCCAGGTTGAAGTCGGCGGTGAGCAGGGTCCCGCCGGTGTCGGCGGTGAGCTTGAGCAGTTTGTCGTCGGCGCCGTTGCCGCTGTAGCGGGTGCTGTTGACCACCAGTCGGCGGCCGTAGTCCTCGCGCAGCTCGGTGAGCAGCTTCAGGCCCCGCCGTCCCTTGGCGCGCTTTTCGCTGTTGGAGGAGTCAGCCAGGGCCTGAAGTTCATCGATCACGGCCTGGGCGACGATCACCTGGCCCTCCAGCAGTCCGGAAGCCAGCAGGCCACGGATGCGGCCGTCGATGATCACGCTGGTGTCGAGGATCTTGGCGCTGGCGGGCAGCAGCACGCCATCGGCCACCAGCAGGGCCTCGGTGCTGGCCGGGTTGAACAGCCGCAGCAGGGTGCGGCCGTGGACCTCCGCCAGGTTGTACCCCAGCACCCCGAAGAAGACGTTGCTGAGCACCGCCGCCAGGGGCTTCACCAGCACCACCTCCCAGGGCAGGGGCAGCAGCAGGATCGGCGCCAGCAGCAGGTTGGCCACCAGCAGGCCGAGAATCAATCCCACCGCCCGGCTGATCAGCAGATCGGTGGGCATGCTGCGCACCTGGGCCATCAGGCGCCGGCGCAGTTGCTGGAAGAAGATGCCCGCGATCAGCCCGAAGAAGGCGCCGAAGCCCCCCATCACGGTGCGCAACCCCTCCTGGTTGGTGACCTGGAGCAGCAGCTGCTCCGGCAGCAGGTCGACCCCGAGCCAGCCGGTGGCTGCCCCTGAGATCAGGAACAGCAGCAAGATGAGGGTGTCCACCATGCTTCGAAGTCCCGACGCCTTGGCCGCCCAGCTGGTCTGGAAAGCAGCTTGGCCGATCTTCCGCCGTTTGGGTCCCAGGGATTACCGCCCGTGATGGATCCCCGATCCGCCTACGTCCACATCCCCTTCTGCCACCGGCGCTGTTTCTACTGCGATTTCCCGGTGGTGCCCCTCGGGGACAAGGCCGACGGGGCCAGCTCCGGCTCCGTCGCCGCCTACCTGGAGCTGCTGCACCGGGACATCGCCGCCTCCCCCGGCGGCCCGCCGCTGGCGACGGTGTACCTGGGTGGTGGCACCCCGTCGATGCTCAGCAGTGCCCAGGTGGCGGCGATCCTGGAGGCCCTTGAGCGCCGCTTCGGCCTGGCCCCGGGGGCGGAGCTGAGTCTGGAGCTGGATCCGGCCAGCTTCGATCAGGCCCGCCTGGCGGGCTACCTGGCCGCCGGCATCAACCGCGTCAGCCTGGGGGGCCAGAGCTTCGACGATGGGGTGCTGGCGGACCTGGGCCGTCGCCACCGCGGCGCTGACCTGCGCGAGGCGGCCGGCTGGCTGGGCCTGGCCCAGCGGCGGGGCGACCTGGCCAGCTGGAGCCTGGATCTGATCCAGGGGCTGCCGAGTCAGAACGTCGCCCACTGGGACGACCAGCTCAGCGCGGCCCTGGCGCTGGAGCCTCCCCATCTGTCGGTGTACGACCTGAGCATCGAGCCCGGCACGGTCTTCGAGCGGCGCCTGGCGCTGGGGGAGCTGGCCCTGCCGCCGGAGGATCTGGCCGCCGACCTGATGGACCTGACCTGGAGCCGGCTGACGGCCGCCGGCTACGGCCACTACGAGGTGTCGAACTACGCCCTGCCCGGTCACGCCTCGCGCCACAACCGCGTCTACTGGAGCGGTGCCGGCTGGTGGGGATTCGGCATGGGCGCCACCGGGGCGCCCCGCGGTCGCCGGCGGGCCCACCCCCGCACCCGCGCCGGCTACGCGGAAGCGCTGGCGGCGCGCGCGGAGGAGCCGGCTGATGCCGAGGGGATGCCCTTCGATGAGCGGCTGATGGTGGGCCTGCGCTGCCGGGAGGGGGTGAACCTCGAGCGACTGGCCCGCCAGGAGAATCTGAAGGCGTCCCAGCTGGAGGGGCTGCGGCAGCGGCTGGCGACTTACGAGCAGCGGGGCCTGCTGCGCATCGAGGGCCCTCGCTGGCGCCTGGCGGATCCGGAGGGGCTGGCGCTCAGCAATGGGGTGCTGCGGGAGCTGCTGGCCTGGTGGCAGGAGCAGGAGCCGCTGCCGGCCCCTGCTCCCTGACCCAGCGGCCGAGCACCTCCACCGCCAGGGCCCGGCCCTGCATCAGGGGGGGGCTGAAGGGGGGCTGGCGGCTGGTGAGCCCCAGCAGATCGGCCGTGACCCGCACCTGGCCGTCACAGCCGTCACCGGCGCCGATGCCGATCACCGGAATCACCAGGGCGGCGCTCAGCGCGCTGGCCAGCTCCGCCGGAACGTGCTCGATCACCAGGGCGAAACAGCCGGCCTCCTGCAGGGCCAGGGCCCGCCGCCGCAGCCGCTCCTGGCTGACCGGATCGCCGGCCTGGCGCCGGTAGCCCAGCTGGTGCACCGACTGGGGGGTCAGCCCGAGGTGGCCCATCACCGGAATGCCGCTGCGCACCATGCGATCGATCACGGCGAGGGTCTCGGGTTCGGCCCCCTCCAGCTTCACCGCCACCGCCGGCGTTTCCTTCAGCACCCGGCCTGCCGCTGCCACCGCCGCATCGGCGCCGCACTGGTAGCTGAGGAAAGGGAGGTCGCAGATCAGCAGCGGCGGATGCTGCGGTGCTGCGGCCGCCAATCCCCGGCCAGCGGCGCGGCAGTGGTGCAGCATCTCCTCGAGGGTGACCGGCAAGGTGGTGGCGTGGCCCAGCACCACCATCGCCAGGGAGTCGCCCACCAGGACCGCATCCACCCCGGCGCTGGCCACGACGGCGGCGGAGAGGGCGTCCCAGGCGGTCAGCATGGTGATCGGCAGACCTCCCTGCTTGCGCCGTGTCAGATCAGCGGGTCGCAGCGGCACGGCACGGTGGGCGGAGGGGGCATTGCTAGCATCATCCCGACTCGGACCCACGCGGCTCTGACGCCCAAATCTGGTCAGGACCGGAAGGGAGCAGCCACACGGGATGCTCAGGGCAGGCGTGGATTCCGGGTCACCCTCTTCAAGCTGGGTCTCAGTCGACCCGGTTCTGGCGATTGATCAGGAACGGCGGAATCATGGCGCCGCGCTCCTCGGGTGTGTGGGTGAGGTTGTCGGCGAAGCTCGCGGCGGTGGTGCGCTCCGGCCGGTAGTGGCCACCACTCTGGAAACCCGTGGCGATCACCGTCACATGGATCTCGCCTTCCAGGGATTCATCCACGACGGCGCCGACGATGATGTTGGCATCGGGGTCGACCACGTCGTAGATGACCTCGGAGGCGGTGGTCATGTCCTCCAGGGTCATGTCCTTGCCGCCGCTGATGTTGATGACGCAGCCGTTGGCGCCGTCGATGCGGGCCGACTCCAGCAGGGGGCTGCTCATGGCGGCCTGGGCGGCCTCGATGGCCCGTGAGCGCCCGGAGCCCACGCCGATGCCCAGCAGGGCGGTGCCGGCATCGGCCATCACCGAGCGGATGTCGGCGAAGTCGACGTTCACCAGACCCGGCCTGGTGATGATGTCGGTGATCCCCTTCACGCCCATGCGGAGCACGTCGTCGGCGGCCCGGAAAGCCTCCTGGAGCGGCGCGCCGGCGATGGCATCCCGCAGGCGGTCGTTGGGAATGATGATCAGCGTGTCGACGTGTTCGGCCAGGCGGGCGATGCCCTCCTCGGCCTGACGCAGCCGTTTGCGGCCCTCGAAGCCGAACGGTTTGGTGACGATGCCCACGGTGAGGGCACCACATTCCTTGGCCACCTCCGCCACGATCGGCGCGGCGCCGGTGCCGGTGCCGCCGCCCATGCCAGCGGCGATGAAGACGAGATCGGCGCCCTCGAGCGACTGCTGCAGATCGGCCCTGGACTCCTCCGCCGCTTTCTGGCCGATCACCGGGTTGCCGCCGGCCCCCAGGCCACGGGTGAGTTTCTGACCCAGCTGGATGCGCTGGCCCGCCGCCGACTGCAGCAGGGCCTGGGCGTCGGTGTTGAGCACCCGGTAGCCCACCCCGGTGAGGTCGGTGGCGATCATCCTGTTGACCGCGTTGCTGCCGCCTCCCCCCACGCCGATCACCTCGATCCGGGCCGACTGGCTCGGGACGATCCCGTTGCTGCTGGGCGAGATCTGGCTCATCGCGTGGGGCTCCTGCGGGGACGAAAGATCGACGTGGTATGGGCGGTCCTGATCGCGCGACATCGCGGGAGGGGGAGTGTGGCCGTTGATCTGCGGCTGCATTATGTCGGTGGCCAGCTCAGCCAGAGTTGCCGATAGATCACATTGGACCGAATCTCAGCAGGGCGCAACGGCCTGTGAGGATTGTCTGGCTGGGTGGCGGCGGCTGAGATCCCTCACTGGGTGCGCCCTGGTGCGGCGGGACTGGGCTGGGGCGGACGGGGCGACGCGGCGGATCCGCCTCGGGTGCCCACGCTCAGCTCGGGCTGTTCGGGATCGCTCAGATCGATCAGCTGAGGTGGGGCACCTTTCATGCTGGCCGGCAGGGTGCGGCTGAGGTGGGCCACCACCTCCAGCCGGCGGGGCAGACGGGCATCCGGCGGACCCAGCCGCACCTGGCCCAGCTGCGTGGTGCTGAGCCACAGGCTGCCGTCCGGTTCGAAGCGGATTTCGCGCAGGCCGGGACCCAGCACCTCCCGTTCCTTCAGCACCCTGGCCAGCACGGCCCGGTGGCGGGCGTTCCAGCCGACGACCAGCAGGGAAAGGTCGCCCTGGCTGCGCACCCCCATGTGCTGACGGATGCTGATCCAGTTGCCCAGGCCATCAACGAAGCCCATCTCCGGTCCGCGGTCGGTGCGGCGCTCGGCCCGGGCCACCGCCTCCCGGTCCTTGAGTTCCACCCGAAGCCGCGGCGGCAGCATCAGCCGGCTCACCTTCACCTGCTCCACGGGCAGGGCCCCCATCAGGTTGCTGGCCACCTGGCGGGGCTGCAGCGCCATCAGCGGCTGGGGAAAGCGCAGGCCGGCCGCCGCGATCACCTGGTCGCGACTGACCACGGCACTGCCCATCACCTCCACCTGGGCGGGCTCCCGCAGGGTCCAGCCCTGCCGCAGCAGCAGGTAGCCCAGGCCGGCGGAGACGGCGCTGAAGACCAGGATGCGCCAGAGCAGTCGCAGCCGCTCGCTGCGGCGCTGACGGCGCAGTTCCTTGCGGCGCAGCACACCCGGCGGCAGCGGCACGCCTGGCGACGGGGGCGCTCCCTGCGAAGAGGGGGCCTGCTTCACAGCTCGCAGCGGGAGCGGGCCATGAGTTCATCCATCCAGGTGCGGGCCCGGCGGGCGTCGGCGAAGGGCAGTTCCTCCTGCTGGCCTCCTCCCACCAGCCGCAGCCGGCAGGCGCCTTCGCTCTCCTCGGTCAGGGGCGCCTCCCCGGAGCTGAGCGAGAGCAGCTCGACCATTTCCAGACGCTTGACGCTGAAGCAGCCCACCGGCTGGAAGCTGCCGGCCACGAACTTGCTCCAGCTCAGTTCCCCCTCGATGAGCCGGGCGGCCCCGCAGCCATCCAGCTTGGCCAGTTCGGCGCCATTGGCCCAGTCACGGAAGAGCTGCTGCCGTCGCCGCTCGATCCAGCCGAGGGCCACCAGGAGCACGAAGGCCGCCAGCAGGGGCAGCCACAGCAGGCCATGGATCATGCCGCCGTTCCTTCCACGTTCATCCGGTGCTCCGATCTTCCCGCGCCCAGCACCAATTCGTGCACCAGGTCGGGGAGTGGTAATCCACTGGCCTCCCACAGCATGGGGTACATGCTCTGGCTCGTGAAGCCCGGGAGGGTGTTGATCTCGTTCAGCCAGAGGCTGCCTGTGGCCTCGTCGTAGAAGAAATCAACCCGGGCCAGGCCCCCGGCCGCCACCGCCCGGCAGGCGTCGAGCGCCATCGCCCGGGCCCGGGCGCTCACCGCTTCGCTCACCATCGCTGGGATCACGGTGTGGCTGAGCCCCTCGCTGTATTTGGTCTCGTAGTCGTACCAGTCGGCATCGAAGCGGATTTCGCCCAGCACTGAGGCACTCAGCCCGTCCCCCTGGCCATCGGGGCGCTGCAGCACGGCGCATTCCAGTTCCCTGGCCCTCACGCCCTGCTCCACCACCAGGCGCCGGTCGAGGCCGGCGGCCAGCTCCAGGCCCGAGAGCAGGGCAGCCCGGTCGCCGGCCTTGCTGATGCCAACCGAGGAGCCCATGTTGGCCGGCTTGACGAAACAGGGATAGCCCAGCTGGCTCTCCACCCGTTCCAGCAGGTCGTCCCGGGCACCGGGACGGGTGGCGTCCAGCTCGGAGGCCTCGACACAGGCGTAGGGCACCTGGGGCAGGCCGGCGGCGGCGAAGGCGGCCTTCATGGCCTGCTTGTCCATGCCCAGGGACGACCCCAGCACGCCGGAGCCCACGAACGGCACCCCCATCAAGGTGAACAGCCCCTGGACCGTGCCGTCCTCCCCGTTGGGGCCATGCAGCACTGGAAACCACACCTCCATGTCCAAGGCCCCCTCCGGAAAGCCCCGGAACCCCCCCGGCTGCGGCGGGCCGGGCAGCGCGTCGGCTTCAGCGGGCAGACCCCGCTCCAGCACCGCCGTCGCCACAGCCTCCGGCCACCAGCCGCCGCGGCGATCGATGTAGAAGCAGCTGACCCGGTAGCGCTCGGCATTGGCGCCGCTGCGCAGACCCCGCAGCACGGTCTGGGCCGAGCGGATCGAGACGGCGTGTTCGCCGGAGGCTCCCCCGAACACCAGGCCGACGCGGGTGGGGTGGGGGGCCATCGGCACAGGAAAGAGGGCCAAACGTATCAGCGAACCGGTTCCCGGCCCAGGGGCCGGCCGCTGAGGCTGAACGGCCGCACCGTCTCGATCAGCACGTCGACCAGGTCCCCCGGGACATAGGGGCGGCCATCGCCGGGGTCGGCGGCGAAGAAGGTGAGCCGATTGGTGCGGGTGCGGCCCATCAGCTGATCCGGATCCCGGGGGTTGACCCCCTCGGCCAGCACCTGCTCCCGGCGGCCCAGGTAGCGGGCGCTGCGCTCGGCAGCGACCCTCTCCACCAGGGCGTTCACCTCCTGCAGCCGTTCCACCTTCACCGCTTCCGGCAGCTGGTCGGGCCAGTCGGCCGCCGGCGTGCCCGGCCGCGGTGAGTAGGCGGCGGTGTTGACCTGGTCGAAGCCGACCGCCTCGATCAGCTCAAGGGTGCGGCGGTACTGGGCATCGGTTTCGCCGGGGAAGGCCACGATCACGTCGGCGCTGATGGCCGCATCGGGGAGGCGCTGACGGATGCGGTCGATGATCCGCCGGTAACGCTCCACGGTGTAGCCGCGGGCCATGGCCCGCAGCACGGTGTCATCGCCGCTCTGGAACGGGATGTGGAAGTGCTCGCACACCTTGGCCAGGTCGGCGCAGGCGTCGATCAGCCGGTCGGTGAAGTAGCGCGGGTGGCTGGTGGCGAAGCGAATCCTCTCCAGGCCCCGCACGTCATGCACCGCCCGCAGCAGGTCGGTGAGGGTGTGGGCCCGCCGGCCCTCGGCGGTGATGCCGGGCAGGTCACGGCCGTAGGCGTCGATGTTCTGGCCCAGCAGGGTCACTTCCCGGAAGCCCCGTGCCGCCAGCCCCTCCATTTCCAGACGGATGGCCTCGGGCAGGCGGGACTGCTCCCGGCCCCGTACGGCCGGCACCACGCAATAGGTGCAGTGCTCGTTGCAGCCATAGATGACATTCACCCAGGCGCAGACGGCGCTGTCCCGCCGGGCCGTGGTGATGTCCTCGAGAATGTGCTGCTCATCGGTGGCCACCACCTGCTGGCCGGTCTCCACCCGGGTGAGCAGGGCCTCGAGCCGGTTGGCGTGCTGGGGGCCCATGACCAGATCCAGTTCCGGCACCCGGCGCAACAGGGATTCCCCCTCCTGCTGGGCCACACAGCCGGCCACCACCAGGGTGAGGCCGGGGTTGCCCCGTTTGCGCTGGGCCTGACGCCCCAGGTAGCTGTAGACCTTCTGTTCGGCGTTGTCCCGGATCGTGCAGGTGTTGTAGAGCACCAGATCGGCCGTGTGCTCGTCGTCGCCAAGGGTGTAGCCCATGGCTTCGAGGATTCCGGCCATGCGCTCGGAATCGGCCTTGTTCATCTGGCAGCCGAAGGTGGTGATCCAGTAGCTGCCGCGCCGTGCCGAGGGCGCCTGGTCGGCCTGCGGGCCGGAAACGGTGGCTGTCATGGGATCCAGTTTCCGCTATCGCCGCCGACGTGATGGTTGTGGCAGCGTGAACGCCCCGGCCCTTTTCTGGAATGCGCTGCCGTCTGAGCCGCTTTCCCCTCACCAAGGCGGTGCCCCTGGCCATCAGCCGCGGCACCACCGGCGCCGTGGAGCACCTGGTGCTGGAGCTGGAGCACGACGGCTGCACCGGCCTCGGCGAAACCGGTGGCTTCGATACGGGCCACCGGGCCTACAGCAGCGAAGCCCTGGCGGCCGAACTGGAGGCCATCCTGCCGGCCCTGGAAGGGCTCGAGCCGGAACCGTTCCAGGCCTTCGAGTCCCTGCTGCAGGCGTTGTCGCCCCCGGCCCGCTGCGCCGTGGATCTGGCCCTGCACGACTGGTGGGGCCGGCGGTTGGGGCAGCCGCTGTGGCGGCTCTGGGGCCTCGACCAAGCCGCCATCAGCCCCACCAGCGTCACGCTTGGCCTGGGCAGCGAGGCGGCGGTGCTGGAGCGGCTGGAGCGTTGGTGGGGCCAGCTGCCGGCCAGCCGCATCAAGCTGAAGCTGGGCAGCCCGGAGGGGCTCGACCACGACCGGGCGCTGGTGCAGGCGGTGGCCCAGGCGCTGGAGCGGCGCCACCAGAGCCACGGGGTGGCCTGCGAGCTGCAGGTGGATGCCAACGGTGGCTGGAGCCTGGAGCAGGCCCTGCCGATGCTGGGCTGGCTGGACGCCCAGGGCGTGGTGCTGGTGGAGCAGCCCCTGGCCCCCCTGGAGGATCCGGAGGCCGACTGCGCCGCCTTCGCCGCCCTGGAGCTGGATTGCCCCATCGCCCTGGTGGCCGATGAGAGCTGCTGGAACCTGGCCGACCTGGTGCGGCTCGCCCCCTACGTCGATGGGGTGAACATCAAGCTGCTCAAGAGCGGCGGGCTGGCGGAGGCGCTGCTGATGGCGAAAGCTGCCCAACGGCTGGGGCTGGGTGTGATGCTCGGCTGCTATTCCGACAGCGCCCTGCTCAACGGCGCCGCCGCCCAGCTGCTGCCGCTGGTGCGCTGGCCGGATCTCGACAGCCACCTGAATCTGGTCGACGACCCCTTCACCGGGCCCGTCCTGGACGGCGATCGGTTGCGGCCCGCCGTGTCGCCAGGTCTGGGGGTGATCCGTGCTCGGGGCTGACACCCCGATCGTTCTGCTGCAGCACGGGGGCCTGGACAACCTCAGCGGCAAGACGGGCCTGGCGATGCTGCGCTACCGCCAGGGTCCGATCGTCGCGGTGGTGGATCCGGCCCACCCCGGCGCCGATCTGGGGCAGCTCACCGGGATCGACCGGGCCGTGCCTGTGGTGGGATCCCTGGCGGAGGCGCTGCCGTTCGCTCCAGAGGTGGCGGTGGTGGGGCTCGCCCCCTCCGGCGGCCGCCTGCCCGAGGGGATGGGCGCCGATGTGGCGGCCGCCCTGGCGGCGGGCCTGTCGCTGGCCAGTGGTCTGCACAGCCGCCTGGGGGACGATCCAGCCCTGGCGGCCCTGGTGCAGCCGGGCCGATGGATCTGGGATCTGCGCCGGGAGCCCCCGGACCTGAGGGTGGCCTCCGGACGCGCCGCCGGGCTGCCGGGCCGCCGCTTGCTGGCGGTGGGGACGGACATGTCGGTGGGCAAGATGAGCGCCTGCCTGGAGCTGCAGGCCGCCGCCCGGCGCCGCGGTCTGGATGCTCGGTTTGTCGGTACCGGCCAGGCCGGCATCCTGATCAGCGGCGCTGGCGTGGCCCTGGACGCCGTCCGCATTGATTACGCCGCCGGTGCCGTGGAAGGGGCGGTGCTGGCCGCCGCCGTGGGCGCCGGCCCGGACACCCTGGTGCTGGTCGAGGGGCAGGGATCGCTCTGCCACCCGGGCTCCAGCGCCACGCTGCCCCTGATCCGCGGCAGCCAGCCCACTGAGCTGGTGCTGGTGCACCGGGCCGGGCAGCGCATGGTGCAGCGCCTGGACGCCTTCCCCCTTCCCCCCCTGGGCCAGTTGATCGCCGCTGTCGAGGCCCTGGCGGCCCTGGGCCGGCCGGCGGGCTGCGGTCCTCCGCCCCGGGTGGCCGCCATCGCCCTCAACACCGCCCTGCTGGACGGGCCGGCGGCGGCAGAGGCGCTGGAGGTCACGGCGGCGGCAACGGGACTGCCCTGCGTCGATCCGGTGCGCCAGGGCGGCGAGGCCCTGCTGGATCTGTTGCCGGGCCAAAAAAGAGGCCCGACGCCGAAGCGCCGGGCCTGAAGGGCGAGCGAGGGGACTCGAACCCCCGAATGGTGGCGCCACAAGCCACTGCCTTAACCACTTGGCGACGCCCGCCGCGGTCTTTGCCAATGTATCAAGTGAGCCCGCCGGCCCCCGCTTGCCCCCGCCGACCACCGCCACCCGCACCGTTTCCGGCCTCCTGGGCCTGACCGCCGTTTCGGCGGGCCTCATCGGCCTGGCCGTCACCAACCCTGGCCCCGCCGCCTTCGAGGAGTTCGCCGCCGACAAGCTGACCGAGCTGGCCAGCGAGGAGCTGTGCCAGAACGAAGGGCTGCCGCTGCTGGCCCGGATGCTGATCCAGAACTGTCCGGAACTGGTGCGATCCCAGCGCAAGGTGCTGGGCCGTCTGGCGCGCGAGAACTCGCGTCGTTACAACCTCGGCCTGCTGAGCTTCTACGGCACCCGGTTGGGTGGGGAGAAGGTGTTGCCCAACTGGAGCATCCCCCGCTACGACGCCGTCACCCTGGCGGTCGCGGGCCAATTCGTGCTGCTCTCCGCCGGCGAGAGCGCGCCGGGGAGCCCGATGCCGTGAGCGCCGCGCCGCTGCCGGCCGGGCTGCTGCCGCCGATGCGCTTCCCCAGGTCCCTGCTCGATCCCCTGGCCCGGCTGCCGGCCGCCGACGACCAGGGCCTGGTGGCGGTGCAGCTGGAGCAGGCCGACGGCCGGATCCGTGCCATCCACACGCTGGCCGCTGGCTCCGGCGCCTCCCTGCCCCTGGCGCTGACGCCGCTGGTGGAGCCCCATGCCCACCTCGACAAGGCCTTCAGCGGTGAGTCCTTCCCCAATCCCGATGGCACCATGGCCGGGGCCATGGCGGCGAACGGCCGCGAAGCGGCCGAGCGGCGGGCCGATGGGGTGCGGCGGCGGGGTGAGCAGGCCCTGGAGCGGGCCTGGCGTTACGGGTTGCGGGCGATCCGCAGCCACATCGACAGCCTCGGTCCCTGGGCCACCCCCAGCTGGGAGGCGCTGCTGGAGCTGCGCGACCGCTGGCGGGGCCGGGTGGAGCTGCAGCTGGTGGCCCTGGTGCCGGTGGGCCACTGGCGCACGCCGGAGGGAGAGGCCTTCGCCGCCTGGGTGGCTGGCCATGGCGGCCTGCTGGGCGGCGTGCTTGGCGCCCCCTTCCGCTCCACCCCGGCCGATCGGGCGGCGCTGCTGGCCCTGCTGCAGCTGGCAGAGCGCCTCGGCTGCGGGGTGGATCTGCATGTCGATGAGAGCGCTGAGGAGCACGGCCGCGGTGTGGCCCTGGTGAGCGATCTGCTGCGGCGCCACCGCCTGGCCGTGCCGCTCACCTGCAGCCATGCCAGCAGCATGGGCCTGCTGGCCGATGGCCCCTGCCGCCGCCTGGCGGAGGCGATGGCGGCGGCGGCGGTGGGGGTGGTGGCCCTGCCCACCACCAACCTGTGGCTGCTCGGCAAACACCAGCGCCGCACCCCGTCGCTGCGGCCCCAGGCCCCGATCCGCCAGCTCCAGGAGGCTGGCGTGACCGTTGCCGTGGGGGGTGACAACGTGCAGGATCCCTGGTTCCCCGGGGGGGATTTCGATCCGATCGGCCTGCTGCGTTTCAGCCTCGCTGCCAGCCACCTGGTGCCCTGGCGGCGGCTGGGCCTGAGCCCCTTCAGCACCGCCGCGGCCCAGCTGCTGGGCCTCGACTGGGACGGGGTCCTGCGGCAGGGATCCCCGGCCGATCTGCTGGTGCTGGGGGCCTCCTCCTGGGGCGAGCTGCTGGCCCGTCCGCCCCGGCGGCGGGTGCTGCGGGCCGGCCGCTGGCTGGAGCCGCCCCTGTGCGAAGAACCGTCCCCACTGCTGGCCGCCTGCCATGGATGACTTCAGACCGGTTGATCCCGAGCGGATCCGGGCCCTGGTCGATGAACTGGGCGCCAGCCCGCTGGCGTTGACGCCGATCCTTGCCCCCGCCGAGCTGGGCCGGCTTTCGGCCGACTTCCACGACTATTCCCCCGTGCTGGAACCGCTGCTCAAGGGCCGCTGCGCCCAGGTGGCCGTGAAGGTGGAGCGGCTGGAGCAGGTGATGGCGGTGGCCGGCGCCTGCGCCCGCCACCGGGTGCCGCTGACGCTGCGGGGTGCCGGCACCGGCAACTACGGCCAGTGCGTGCCCCTGGCCGGTGGGTTGGTGCTCGACCTCAGCGGCCTCAACCGGCTGCGGTCCGTGGACCCGGTCAGCGGCATCGTGGAGGCGGAGCCCGGCTGCACCCTGGCCCACCTGGACGGGCAGCTGGCGCTCCACGGCCGGGCCCTGCGGCTGGCCCCGAGCACCTACCGCAGCGCCACCCTGGGGGGCTTCTTCGCCGGTGGCTCGGGCGGCCTGGGCTCACTGCGCTGGGGCTTCCTGCGCGATCCCGGCCACCTGCTGGGGCTGGAGGTGGTGACCCTGGAGGCCGAGCCCCGGCTGCTGCGGCTCGACGCCGCCGCCAGCGCGCCCCTCAACCACGCCTACGGCACCAACGGCATCATCACCGCCCTGCGGCTGGCCAGCACCGAAGCGGTGGCCTGGCAGCAGCTGGTGGTGGGTTTCAGCCGCTGGGAGGCGGCCCTGGAGGCGTCCCGGGAACTGCCGACCACGGCCCTGCTGCTCAACGCCCTCTGTCTGCTGGAGGCCCCGGTGGCCGACCGGATGCCCTGGCCGGTCGGCTGTCCCGCCGCTGGTCCAGGGGAGCACCGGCTGCTGCTCCATGCGGCCCCCGACACCCTGGAGCTGTTGCCCGGCTGGCTGGCGGCCCGGGGCGGCCAGCTGCGCTGGCAGGGCCCCCGGCCGGAGGCGGGGCGGGCTCGGGGTCTGCCCCTGGGGGAACTCACCTGGAACCACACCACCCTGCACTGGCGGGCCCAGGCCCCCGACTGGACCTACCTGCAGCTGCTGCTGCCCCGGCCGGAGGCCCCCCTGCTGGAGGCCGTGCGCCAGCGCTGGGGGAGCGACGTGCTCTGGCACCTCGAGGCGGTGCGCTACCAGGGGGCGCCGCGGCTGACGGCCCTGCCCCTGGTGCGCTGGCAGGGACCCCAGGCCCTGGCCGACCTCGTCGCCCAGTGTCGTGAGCTGGGGGCGGTGCCGTTCAACCCCCACGTGATCACCGTCGAGGACGGAGGCCTCGGGGTGGTGGACGCCGATCAGGTGGCGGCCAAGGCCGCCTACGACCCGGCCGGACTGATGAACCCTGGAAAACTCAGGGGCTGGGCGGGCTAGGGGTGTGCGCTCCGCGCCTCAGCCGCACTCCAGGCTGAGCCGGGTGTCGGCGCCGGTCACCGGATTGGTGCCGCGGGCGTCGCGGCAGAGGTTCCGCTGGTCCACCCGGTCGAGCAGGGCGTCAGTGAAGTCCGCATCGGTGACGGTGGCGCCGGTGAAGTTGCTGCCGGAGGCGATCGCCCCCCGCAGCACCGCGCCGGTGAGGTCGGTGCCGCTCATGTCCACCTTGTCCATCAGGGCGTCACTGAGATCGGCAGCGCGGAAGTCGGCGCCGGGAAAGGCCGCCTGGGTGAGGATCGCCCCGTGCAGATCGGCCTCCCTGAAAATCGACTGGCGGGCCGTGGCACCGGCGAAGGAACTGCCGGCCAGCTGCTGGCCGCTGAAGTCCTTGCCGCTCTGGTTGGTGAGCGTGTAATCCACCCGGTCCTGGTTGTCGGCCCAGGCGCTGGGGGCGGCCAGCAGCAGGGGGGCCAGGAGCACCAGAGACAGCAGCACTGGCACGATCCCCCTGCGGAGGGTCTGCCCCGGCGGCCTTGGGGAATGGCCGGCGGGCCTGGGGGCATCGGATCCGATGGCCGTCGTCATGGGCCGTTGCTGCCGGGGACCTTCCCAGGCTGGCCCAGCGCCGCGGCTTCGTCAGCCTGGGCGGCATCGAGCAGCGGAAGTACAGCGCCCAGCAGGAACAGGGAGCCGGCCACCAGCGGCAGCGGGCCGGGGGCCAGCAGGCTGTCCAGTCCGGCCTCCAGGCTGCCGGCTTCCTCGAGCTGGTGGGCCAGGTCGGGACAGGCGGCGGCCAGCTCCTGCCGCGACCAGCTGGCATGCTCCGGCACCGCCACCACCACCGCCCGATCACCGGGGCGCAGCAGCAGCTCCAGCATCACTGCCCCCTCCTTGTGGCGCTGGATGCCCAGCAGCCAGCGGCGTGGACGGCCAGCCTCCATCCCACCATCGAGCTGGTCGAGTTCCCGGCGCAGGGCCGCCGCCGCCGGGGGGTTGTGGGCGCCATCGATCAGCAGATTGCGGCCCCGCCAGCGGTGGCTCTCCAGCCGCCCGGGCCAGCGGGCCGCCGCCAGGCCGGCGCGGACCATGCCCTCGTCGAGGGGCCTGCCGGCCAGCGGACCGTCCGGGGCCGTCAGGGCCCGGGCCATGGCCACGGCCACGGCGCCGTTATGGCGCTGCAGTTCCCCCGCCAGGCCCAGCACGGGGCCGCCGTCGGCCACGGCGGGCAGGGGGTCGAGCCAGTGCAGGCTGGCGCCGCAACCCAGCGCTGCGGCCTCCAGCACCCGGCGGGCCTCCGGTGCCTGGGCGGCGCTGAAGGCCCGGCAACCCGGCCCCATCACGGCCGCCTTTTCGGCGGCGATGGCGGCCAGGGTGTCGCCTAGGTGTTCGCGGTGGTCGAGGCCGATGGCCCCGAAGCCGATCACGGGCCGTTGGGGATGGAGGGTGGTGGCATCGAGACGGCCCCCGAGGCCCACCTCCAGCACCGCCAGATCCACCCGCTCGCGGGCAAAGCGGTCGAAGGCCGCGGCGGTGATCAGCTCGAAGGGGGTGAGTCGGTGGCGTCGGGCGAGGGGCTGCCAGCGGGCCAGGTCGGCCCGCAGGGTGGCGGCGGCGATCCAGGCGTCATCGATCTGGATGCGTTCGCACCAGCTCACCAGATGGGGGGAGCGGTAGGTGCCCACGTGGATGCCGGCGGCCCGCAGGATGGCGTGCAGAAACGTGCAGATCGAGCCCTTGCCGTTGGTGCCGGCCACCTGGGCGGCGGCGAAGCCCTGCTCCGGGTGCCCCCCGGCGGCGAGGGCGCCGCCCAGCCGTTCCAGGCCCAGGTCGACGCCGCGGCGGGCGAAGGGTTCGAGCAGGTCGCCCAGGTCGACCGGTGGGGGCAGCGGGGACGGCACGGATGGACGGATCAGGCCAGGCTGTGGAGAGCCTTCTCCAGGCGCTTCACCGCCTTGCGCAGCTGGCGGGGCTTGATCACCAGCGGCGGCACGAAACGAACCACCCCTGGTCCGGCCGGCACCAGCAGCAGGCCTTCCGCCATGGCCGCCTTGACGATCTCCGGGGCCGTGACCCCGCCTTCCCGCAGCACCAGGCCCCGCAGCAGTCCCCAGCCCCGCTCACCGGCCAGGGTGGCGGGGTGGCGGGCCACCAGCTCCTGGAGCAGGGACTGCAGCAAGGCGCCGTTGGCGCTCACCTTGGCCAGCAGGCCGCGGCGTTCGATCTCCTCGATGACCGTGAGGCCGGCCCGGCAGGCGAAGGGGTTGCCGCCGAAGGTGCTGGCGTGGTCGCCGGGGCGGAAGTGGTCCACCGCGGCCTTCACCGCCAGGGCGCCGATGGGGATGCCACCGCCCAGGCCCTTGGCCATGGTCAGGGCATCCGGCTCCACCCCCAGCTGTTCGTAGCCCCACCAGCGGCCGCTGCGGCCGACGCCGATCTGCACCTCGTCAAAGATCAGCAGGATCTGGTGGGCGTCGCAGAGCTCGCGCACCCGCTGGAAGAAGGCGGGATCACCGGGGTTCACCCCCCCCTCCCCCTGGAGAGGTTCGAGCAGCACCGCGGCCACGCGGGGACCCTGGGCTTCACAGGCGGCCAGCAGCGTTTCGAAGCCGGCCGTGTCGTTGTAGGGGAAGTAGCGGAAGCCCGACACCATCGGCTCGAAGCCCTGGTGGTACTTGGGCTGGCCCGTGGCGGTCACCGCCGCCAGGGTGCGGCCGTGGAAGCTGGCCTGGGCGGTGAGGATCAGGGGTTCGGCGATGCCGCGCACCAGATGGCCGTGCTTGCGGGCCAGCTTGATGGCCGCCTCATTGGCTTCGGCGCCGGAATTGCAGAAGAAGACCCGGTCGGTGCAGCTGCGGGCCGTGATCGCCGCGGCCAGGGCCTCCTGTTCCGGGATCCGGTACAGGTTGGAGACGTGCTGGAGGCGGCCCAACTGGTGACAGAGACGCCGCCGCAGCACCGGGTCGCTGTGACCGAGGGTGCAGACGGCGATGCCGGCCACCATGTCGAGGTAGCGCCGGTTCTGCTGATCCCACAACCAGACCCCTCGGCCCCGCTTGAGCTCCAGGGGGTAACGGGCGTAGGTGTCCATCACCGGTTGGATGGGAGCGGTGGGACTCGAACCCACATGCCCGAAGGCGCTCGATTTTGAGTCGAGTCCGTCTACCAATTCCGGCACGCTCCCGAAGGGACGACTCTAGGCCGCGACGGCTGGCTAAGCCGCGACAGAGGGCAGCCTGCGGATCGAAGCGCCGGCGGCGTTGAGTTTGCCCTCGAGATCGGCATAGCCCCGATCCAGGAACTCAAGCCCCCGCACGGTGGTGATGCCATCGGCGGCGAGTCCCGCCAGCACCATGGCGGCGGAGGCGCGCAGGTCGGTGCCGTGCACCGGGGCACCGCTGAGGCGGGCGACCCCCTCGACGCAGGCGGTGTTGCCCTGCATGCGGATGTCGGCGCCCATGCGCTGCAGTTCGGCCACGTGCTGCAGGCGGTTCTCGAAGATGTTCTCCACCACCATGCTGGTGCCTTCGGCGGTGGCGAGCAGGGCCATGAAGGGGGCCTGCAGGTCGGTGGGGAAGCCGGGGAAAGGCTGGGTGCGCAGATCCACCGCCCGCACCTTGCTGGCGGTGATGATCAGGCCCTGGCCATCGGCTTCGATGCGACAGCCGGCCTCCTCGAGTTTGGTGATCACGGCGCCCAGGTGCTCCGGCAGGGCGGGGAACACCCGCAGGCGGGAGCGGGTGATGGCGCCGGCCAGCAGGAAGGTGCCGGCCTCGATGCGGTCGGGGATGACGGCGTAGTCAGCCCCGTGCAGCCGCTCCACCCCGACGATGGTGATCGTGGGGGTGCCGGCGCCGCGCACCTTGGCCCCCATGGCCAGCAGCAGCCGGGCCAGGTCAATCACCTCGGGCTCCTGGGCCGCGTTGTCGATCACCGTCTCGCCATCGGCGAGGGCGGCCGCCATCATCAGGGTCTCGGTGGCGCCGACGCTGGGACAGTCGAGGTGGATGTGGCCGCCGGTGAGACGGCGCTGACGGCCGGGCACCACGGCGGTGACCACACCGTGCTCGATGGTGACCTGGGCGCCGAGGGCCTTGAGTCCCTTGACGTGCTCCACCACAGGCCGGGTGCCGATCTGGCACCCACCGGGCAGGGGCACCTGGGCCATGCCCATGCGGGCCAGCAGGGGACCAATGCAGAAGAAGCTGGCCCGCAGGCTGTTGACCAGTTCGTAGGGCGGGGCGGCGGTGGTGATGTGGTCACCGTGCAACACGATGGCGTCGCCCCCCCGCTGCACCCGCACCCCCAGGGCGGCAAGGATCTCCCCCATCGCCGTGATGTCGGTGAGCGGGGGCACATTGCTGAGCCGCAGCCCGTCTTCCGTCAGCAGACAGGCGGCCATCAGCACCAGGGCCGAATTCTTGGCGCCGCTGACCCTCAGTTCCCCGTCCAGTCGCCGTCCACCACTGATCTCCAGCCTGGTGCCGGCGATGACCTTGACAGGCATGGGGGATACGGTCATGGACGGAAGTCCTAGTATCAATTTCTGGGGCATCTTGACAACGAATGATCCTGTCGTCTAGGGGGTCGCCGCTCAAACTGTCTTGTTCTTCCAGGTCTTTGCGGCGACGTTCCTCGGGGGCGGCTGCCATTGGACGCTCAAGCGGAGGTGCCCCACCGGTGATGATTTATGCTCCCTGGAGCGCCGCGGTTTCCGTGGCGGCTAACGCCCGCGGATGTGGCGGAATTGGTAGACGCGCTAGTTTCAGGTACTAGTGGCAGCAATGTCGTGGGAGTTCAAGTCTCCCCATCCGCATGATCACTCCATGATTGTTCTCAAGATCACCAACGCCTCCGATGTCGTCGCAGCGAACATCGGCAGGTTTCTGGAGCGACTCACTCCCGACGGCTACGACCAGACCAAGGTGGAGGACATCGTGATTGATCGTCTGGTCGCCAATCTCAAAGCGGAGGGCATTCGCGGTGAGGTGGCGGCCTTCAAGGGTCTTGATCTCAACGAGGATGACCTGGTCATCCACGATCACCTCAAGCTCCGGCGCCGCAAGACCATCTGACGGCCGTGGGCGCTCCCCCTGCGCTTCCCGGCCATCCCCCTGGCGGCGAGACGATTCGTAGTGTCCGCAACCCCCTCATCCAGGCGGTGCGGCGCCTGCACCGCTCCAGTGGCCGGCTGGAGCAGGGCCTGCTGCTCCTGGAGGGAACCCACCTGCTCCAGGAAACCCTCGGGCTTGGCCTGCGGCCCGAACTGGTGCTGGCCACCCCGGACTGGCTGGAGCGCCACGGCGCTCTGTGGGAGCGGCTGCCGGAGACCGGCCGGTTGCGGACCGCCAGCCCCGAGGTCCTGGCCGCTGCCGCCACCACCCGCCATCCCGACGGGGTGCTGCTGACCCTGGCCCTGGCCCAGCTGCCTGCCCCCGCAGCAGGAGGCTCAAGGCCGGGCTTTGTCCTCGCCCTCGACCGGCTCCAGGATCCGGGCAACCTCGGCACCCTGCTGCGCACCGCCCTGGCGGCGGGGGTGGATCAGGTGTGGCTGGCCGAGGGGGCCGATCCGCTGCAGCCCAAGGTGCTGCGGGCCTCCAGCGGAGCCGCCCTGGCCCTGCCGATCGAGCGGATGACGTCCGCCGATCTGCATCGCCGGCTGGCCGCGGCCCAGGGCGGCGGCCTGCAGCTGGTGGCGGCGATGGTGCCCGAGGCGGCTGGCACGGTGCGGCCCTACTGGGACCTGGACTGGTGCCGGCCCACGGCCCTGTTGCTGGGCAACGAAGGGGCGGGGCTGGCGCCGGAACTGGCCCGGCTGGCCGACCACTGGGTGACGATCCCCCACAGCCCCGCGGTGGAGTCACTCAATGTGGCGGCCGCAGCGGCCCTGCTGCTGCTGGAGCGCCCCCGCCAGGCCCACGGCCGGCCCGCGCCCTGACAGGGGAGAATGCCTCCACCCATGCAGCCCCATCCGGTGACCGCAGCACCCGCCACCCCCCCCTCCGGGTTCGATTTCGACGTCATCGTGATCGGCGCCGGCTATGGCGGTTTCGATGCGGCCAAGCACGGGGCCGACCACGGCCTGAAGGTGGCGATCGTGGAATCCCGCGACATGGGCGGCACCTGCGTCAACCGGGGCTGTGTCCCCTCCAAGGCCCTGCTGGCGGCCAGCGGCCGGGTGCGCGAACTGGCCGATGCTGAGCACCTCAAGGGGTTCGGCATCCATGCGGCGCCGGTGCGCTTCGAGCGCCAGAAGATCGCCGACCATGCCGCCCAGCTGGTGGCCACGATCCGCACCAATCTGACCAAGACCCTGGAGCGTTCCGGCGCCACGATCCTGCGGGGCAAGGGACGCCTCGACGGGCCCCAGCGGGTGGCGGTGCGGGAGGCCAGCGGGGTGGAGCGCGTCTACGCAGCCCGCGAGGTGATCATCGCCACCGGCTCCGATCCCTTTGTGCCCCCCGGCATCGAGACCGACGGCCGCACCGTGTTCACCAGCGACGAGGCCATCAACCTGGAATGGCTGCCCCGCTGGATCACGATCATCGGCAGCGGCTACATCGGCCTGGAGTTCGCCGATGTGTACACGGCCCTGGGCTGCGAAGTCACGATGATCGAGGCACTCGATCGGGTGATGCCCACCTTTGATCCGGACATCGCCAAGATCGCCGCCCGCCATCTGATTGACGGCCGCGACATCGACGCCCGCGCCGGCGTGCTGGCCAGCAAGATCACCCCCGGCTGCCCGGTGAAGATCGAACTGGTGGACATGGCCAGCCGCGAGCCGGTGGAGACCCTGGAGGTGGATGCGGTGCTGGTGGCCACCGGCCGGGTGCCGGTGAGCAAGGAGCTCAACCTGGCCAGCGTCGGCGTGGAGACCAACCGGGGCTTCATCCCGGTGGACGACGGCCTGCGGGTGCTGGCGAACGGTGCGCCGGTGCCCCATCTCTGGGCCGTGGGCGACGTGACCGGAAAGATGATGCTGGCCCACACCGCTGCCGCCCAGGGCACGGTGGCGATCGAGAACATCCTCGGCCACGCCCGCCGCATCGACTACCGCTCGATCCCCGCGGCCACCTTCACCCACCCGGAGATCAGTTCCGTGGGGCTCTCGGAAGCCGATGCCAAGGATCTGGCCGAACAGGAAGGCTTTGCCCTGGGCAGCGTGCGCAGTTACTTCAAGGCCAATTCCAAGGCCCTGGCCGAACTGGAGAGCGATGGGCTGCTCAAGCTGCTGTTCCGCAAGGACACCGGCGAGGTGCTGGGGGCGCACATCTATGGCCTGCATGCGGCTGACCTGATCCAGGAGATCGCCAATGCGGTGGCCCGGCGCCAGGGGGTGCGGCAACTGGCCAGCGAAGTGCACACGCACCCCACGTTGAGTGAGGTGGTGGAAGTGGCCTACAAGCAGGCCGCCGCCAGCCTGGCCACGGCGGTGGGTGCCTGAGATGGAGATCCGACGCCGCCCCCCCAACCCTTCGGTCCGGGTGGCCCACCTGGAGTTCGGCACCCCCCACCCGGAGGAGCGCCCCCGCCACATCCTTGAGGAGATCGTCTGGGAAAAGGACAGGGAGGTGACCGCCGCCCGCGAGCGGGTCAGCCTGGACGCGCTGAAGCAACAGATCGCGGACCTGCCCCCCACCCTGGATTTCTGCGGTGCCCTGCGCGCCAGTTGCCGCAAACCGGCGGTGATCGCCGAGATCAAGAAGGCCAGCCCCAGCAAGGGGGTGATCCGGGAGGATTTCGATGCCGTCGCCATTGCCAGGGGCTACGAAGGCGGTGGCGCCAGCTGCCTGTCGGTGCTGACCGACAAGCGCTTCTTCCAGGGGGGCTTTGACGTGCTGGTGGCGGTGCGCGACGCGGTGGCGCTGCCCCTGCTCTGCAAGGACTTCATCCTCAGTCCCTACCAGCTGTTCCAGGCCCGGGCCGCCGGGGCCGATGCGGCCCTGCTGATTGCCGCGATCCTCACCGACCAGGATCTGGCCTACCTGCTCAAGGTGGCCAGGGGCCTGGGGCTGGCGGTGCTGGTGGAGGTGCACGACGCGGCTGAGATGGAGCGGGTGCTGCAGCTGGAGGGTGTGAATCTGATCGGCATCAACAACCGCGACCTGGCCAGCTTCACGGTGGATCTGGCCACCACCGAACAGCTGATGGAACGCTTCGGCGAGCAGGTGCGTGCCCGCGGCGCCCTGCTGGTGAGCGAATCGGGCCTGTTCAGCCGCGCTGATCTGGACCGGGCCGTCGGCGCCGGTGCCGACGCGGTGCTGGTGGGGGAAGCCCTGATGCGGCAGGAGAACGTGACGGCGGCCCTGGAGACCCTGATCGGGGGCTGATGGCTCGGGCCGATTCGGCCTGCTCTCAAAGGACTTTCGATGCCTTCACGGTCAGCGGCCAATGCAGGCGCCGTGGTGTCTCCGATTCCCCCCAGGCGGCGGCCAGGGCCTGACGCAGATGGTCGATCGGGTCGCTGCCCAGGGCCTCGCGGTAGCGGGCGCTGGCCGACCAGCTGGAGCAGTAGCCGAGCACCTGCTCCAGGCTCCAGGCGATGTCCATGGCGAACGATGGGGCCTGCAGGCCTTCGAAGGGCAGTACCAGGTCGCGGTAGCCGTTCTCCACCAGCGCCTTTTCGGCTGGCCAGTAAGGACCAACGATGTCGGCGTAAAAGTGCTGCAGCTGGCCGTCGGCCGTCTCGCCCTCCAGGTGAGGAATGCCGTAGCTCCAGACGGCCAGGACGCCGCCGGGGCGCAGCACCCGTTCCACCTCTGCGAAGAAGCGGGGCCGCTCCAACCAGTGCAGGGCCTGGGCGACTGTGACCAGATCGATGCTGTTCGCCTCCAGCCCGGAGCGCTCTGCCGCCGCCAGCCGGTAGTGCACGCGGGGATGGGGGCTGGCGGCGGCGAGCTGGCTGGCGCTGGCGTCGGTGGCCACCACCTCGCTGAAGTGGCCGGCCAGGCCGATGGCGGCCTGGCCCGTACCGGTGGCGCAGTCCCAGGCCCGATGCCGGCCCGGTGCCACCGCGGCCAGCCACCCGAACAGGGGCGGCGGGTAGGTGGGGCGGAAGTGGGCGTAGGTGCCGGCGACGCTGCCGAAGTGATCGGTGAAGGGTTGGCTCATCGCCCCACGGGCAAAAAAATGCCGTCTGCGCCCCTGCCTAGCAGCAGGGAACGCCAACGGCACATCGTTGATGGAGTGTGGGGTGCTCAGACCTTGCGGCTGTAGAACTCCACCACCAGCAGTTCGTTGATCTCGAGGGCGACCCATTCGCGCTCGATGCGGCCGCCCACCTTGGCGGTCATCTTGGCCTTGTCGAACTCCAGGTGGGGCGGGATGTTGGCCAGGCCGGGGAAGGCCAGGTTGGCTTCGGCCAGGGTCTTGCTGCACTTGCGCTCGCGGATGGCGACCACGTCGCCGGCCCTGCACTGGTAGCTGGGGATGTCCACCACGCGGCCGTTCACGGTGACGTGGCCATGGTTCACCAGCTGGCGGGCGCCGGGAACGGTGGGACCGAGGCCGAGGCGGAAGCAGATGTTGTCGAGGCGGTTTTCGAGCAGCTTGAGCAGGTTGGTTCCGGTGGAACCCTCCTGGGCACGGGCTTTCTTCACGTAGCGCACCAGCTGACGTTCGGAAATGCCGTAGTTGAAACGCAGTTTCTGCTTTTCTTCGAGACGGATCGCGTATTCGGAGCGCTTGCGACGGGCTTGGCCGTGCTGACCGGGGGGGTAAGACCGTTTGGCGGCCTTACGGGTGAGACCGGGAAGGTCCCCCAAGCGCCGCGTGATCCTCAGGCGAGGGCCGCGGTAGCGAGACATAAGGGATGGTGACGGAGGTGGACGTTGCGGCCCTGGGGCCAGACGGGGCGGTTCACGGTTGCGGCATGCTGGGAGAACCCGGATGCCTGCGCGTGCAGCGCCAACCACCCACCCTAAGCGGCGACGGTCCCTCAGCGGTTGCGTCGACACTCTCGTCCGCCGTGGCGGCCGTGTTGCTGGCCCTGATCGGCGCCTACCGCCGCTGGCTCTCCCCCCTGCTGGGCCCCCGTTGCCGCTTCATTCCCAGCTGCAGCGCCTATGGGCTGGAGGCGATCGGCCGCCATGGTCCCTGGCGCGGCGGCTGGCTCACCCTGAAGCGGATCGGCCGCTGCCACCCCTTCACCCCCTGCGGCTGCGACCCGGTTCCCGATTGATGCAGGAGCTGTTGCTGTTCACACGCCAGGGCTGCTGCCTTTGCGAGGGCCTCGAGGAGAAGCTGCGGGCCCTGGATCCCCCGCAGCCCCTGCAACCGATCGACGTGGACACCGATCAGGCCCTGCAAGGGCGCTATGGGCTGGCCGTTCCCGTGCTGGCGGTGGCGGCCAGCACAGACGCTCCCTTCCGCGAGCTGCCGCGGGTGTCCCCCCGCTTGGCGGGAGCCCAGCTGCAGGCCTGGCTGATCAAACAGGGCGTCCGCTGAGCGTCACGCTATGAAAGGCGCCAGCTTCGTCCCGCCGGACGCCGCCGGCGCCGCCATGTCACCGCTGCTTCAGCCGCTCCTGCATCAGGTGGGCCTGCCGCCGCTCCCCGACCCCACCGGTGCCCTGGCCCAGGCGGCGGTGAGCGGCGTCAGCTGCGATTCCCGCCGCGTCGCCCCCGGCAGCCTGTTCGTGGGCCTGCCCGGCACGGCGGTGGATGGCGGCAGCTTCTGGCCCGAGGTGCTGGCCGCCGGTGCGGTGGCGGCGGTGATCGGGCCGGCGGCTGCTGCTGCCCGGCCCCCGGCCCCCGGCGATCCGGTGCTGGTGGTGGAGCCCCCCCTGGCCCGCTGGGCCGGCCGGCTGGCGGCGGAGTTCTGGGGCCAGCCCAGCGGCCGACTGGCGCTGATCGGCGTCACCGGCACCAACGGCAAGACCACCACCACCTATCTGATCGAGCACCTGGCTGCCGCGGCCGGCCGGCCGGCGGCCCTGTTCGGCACCCTGCAGAACCGCTGGCCGGGTCACAGCGCCACAGCCACCCACACCACTGCCTTCGCCGATCTGCTGCAGGCGGATCTGGCCCAGGCGGCGTCAGCCGGCAGCGCCATCGCCGCGATGGAGGTGAGCTCCCACGCCCTCGACCAGGAGCGGGTGGCCGGCTGCCGCTTCGCCGGCGCGGTGTTCACCAACCTCACCCAGGACCACCTCGACTACCACCCGTCGATGCAGGCCTACTTCGAGGCCAAGGCCCGGCTGTTCGCCCCGGAGCTGCTTGCAGGCGGCGCCGTGGTGAATGTGGACGACCCCTGGGGGGCCCGCCTGGCCGAGCGGTTGGCGGGGGCCGGCCCCTGCTGGCGCTGCTCCCTGGAGGATCCGTCGGTGGAGCTGCACATCAGCGATCTGCTGATGGGTGCTGAAGGGGTGAGCGGCCGGCTGCACAGCCCGTCAGGCGAGGGGCTGTTCCGCTCGCCCCTGGTGGGACGGTTCAATCTGATGAACCTGCTGCAGGCGGTGGGGGCCCTGTTGCAGCAGGGATTGCCCCTGGCCCAGCTGCTGGACGGCCTGGCCAGCTTCCGGGGCGTGCCGGGGCGCATGGAGCGGGTGGGTGGCCCGGCGGGAGTGGCCCTGCCGGCGGTGCTGGTGGATTACGCCCACACGCCTGACGGCCTTGAGAGCGCCCTGGCGGCCTGCCGGCCCTTCACCGATGGCCGGCTGATCTGTGTGTTCGGCTGCGGCGGTGACCGCGACCGCAGCAAACGGCCCCAGATGGCCGCCATTGCCGCCCGCCTGGCCGATGCGGTGGTGGTCACCTCCGACAACCCCCGCACCGAGGACCCGCAGCGGATCCTCGATGACGTGGTGGCCGGGATTCCAAGCGGCACCGAGCTGGTGGTGGAGGGCGACCGTGCCGCCGCCATCGCCGCTGCCATCGCCGCCGCCGCGCCGCAGGATCTGGTGCTGATCGCCGGCAAGGGCCATGAGGACTACCAGATCCTCGGCACCACCAAGGTGCATTTCGATGACCGGGAGGAAGCCGCCAGGGCCTTGAGCGTCCGCGCCGGCGGTTGAGCCGGCTTTGCCACGTGATCCACACGAATCCCCGGGTGGGGTTCCGTTCGGGTGTAACTTCCCGATGAAACTGACCGGTGTATATGTCCGCTTCGATTCCCATGCCGAAGAAGTTCCTGGCGGAACTGATCGGCACCTTCTGGCTGGTGCTGGGAGGTTGCGGCAGCGCCGTGCTGGCGGCCGTGTTCCCCTACGACAACGCCGCCGCCAACCCCCTGGGCCTGGGCTTCCTGGGCGTCTCCCTGGCCTTCGGCCTGACCCTGCTCACGGCCGTTTATGCCATCGGCCATATCTCCGGCTGCCACATCAACCCGGCGGTGAGCTTCGGCCTTTGGGCTGGCGGCAAGTTCCCCGGTTCCGGCCTTCTGCCTTACATCGTCGCCCAGGTGCTGGGTGCGGTGATCGCTGGCGGCGTGATCAAGCTGGTGGCCAGCGGCCGTCCCGGCTTTGAGTTGGCTGGCTCCAACCCCTTGGCCACCAATGGCTTCGGTGCCCACTCCCCCGGCGGCTACAGCTTGCTGGCCGCCCTTGTGATCGAGGTGATTCTCACCTTCATCTTTCTGCTGGTGATCCTGGGGGCCACCCACAAGCAGGAGCTGGGCGCCATCGCCGGTGTGCCGATCGGCCTGTCCCTCACCCTGATTCACCTGATCAGCATCCCGGTCACCAACACCTCGGTGAACCCGGCCCGCAGCACTGGCGTGGCCCTGTGGGTGGGCGGCGAGGCCATCGGTCAGCTGTGGCTGTTCTGGCTGGCCCCGATCCTGGGAGCCCTGCTGGCGGGCTGGTTCTACCGGGCCTTCTTTCAGCCCGCCGAAAGCTGAATCAGCTCAGCCAGCTGAGTCAGCAGCCGCTCCACCTCCTCAGCCGTGCTGACCAGGTGGGTGCAGGCCCGCAGGCAGCGGGGGGATTCCAGGGTTCGCAACCAGGTGCCCCGGTCCCCCAGCTGCTTGACGACAGCCTCCGGATCCAGGGGGGCACCCTTGGGATCCGCCATGGTGAAGCTCACCAGCCCCGCCGGCGGGGGCACCGCCAACAGGGTGTGGATACCGGGCATCTGTTGCAACCCCTCCCACAGCTGGCTGCTGCGACGCCGGATCGCCGCCAGCCTTGCGTCAGCATCGCCTTCGGCCTCCAGCAGCTGCAGTGAGCTGTCCAGCCCGGCGAACAGGGGGGTGCAGGAGGTGGCCACCTCGAAGCGGCGGGCGTCGCGGTGGTAGCCGCCGCCTGCGCCGGGTCCGTCGTGCTCCAGGGTGCGCCAGCCGATGAGGGTGGGGCTGCTCGCCTCCAGCAGCCGCTGGGAGACCGCCACCGCACCGAGCCCTTCGGGACCGCAGCACCACTTGTGGCCGGTGCAGGCATAGATATCGGCGGCGGCGGCCGCCTCGGCCACCGGCAGACTCCCCAGGGACTGGGCCGCATCCACCAGTAGCCAGGGGTGGCGGGGATAGCCGGCCAGCCGGGCCGCCACCGCCGCGATCGGCATCGTCTGGCCGGTGTTCCAGAGCAGGTGGGAGAGCACGACCAGCCGGGTGCGGGGGGTGAGGGCCGCCTCCAGCCGCTGGCCCACCGCCGCGGCTGTTGCGTCCGCGTCACCGGTGAGATCCGCCACCGCCAGGGAGGTGACCCGCAGCCGATGGCGCCGGGCCAGCTCCTCAAGGGCGGCCACCACGCCGTAGTGCTCGGCATCGCTCACCAAAAGTTCGTCGCCCGCCTGCCAGGGCAGGCCCCAGAGGGGCAGCACGCAACCCGAGGTGACGTTCTCGGTGAAGGCCACCCGCTCCGGCACCACGCCGAACCAGGCCGCCAGCCGCTGCCGCAGCCCTGAGACCGTGCGGTTCACGTAGGGCCAGACGTTGTCGCTGAACGGTCCCAGCTCCTGGATGGTGGCGAAGGACGCACTGATCGCCGCCAGCGATGGGGTGGGCAAGGGGCCCTGGCCGCCGTAGTTGAAGTAGAGCTTGTTGCCCAGGGCGGGCATCAGATCCCGCAGGGGGATGGGGGGCTCAATGGGCAAGGCAGACGACCATGAATGGAAGAAAGCATGGCAGTGGATTCCTACGGCTGGGCAAGGACTCCGGCGGGATGGACACGGACGTTTTGCTCGACGCTACCCACTGGAATCCAGCCCCAGGCCTTCCTCGGGGGCAGGAACCACGCCCCCCACCCTGCCTTGCGGCTCAGTCCATGCGAGCAGCCCGGCTGATGGATCAGTCATTCACGGCAAGGGCGCATCGCTTCTGGCCGTTGATGCGTTTCCTCAGTCTGCGGCTGTAGCCGAAGGCCACACCGATGCCGACAACAGGGAGTGGGCCAGGAACCCTCGCGACGACGTCGCTGTATAAGGCATTGCCCACGTTCTGATACAGGGCCGTGGTTGGATGGAGTTCATCCCAGAATATGCGCCGACCGGCTACCTGCGGATCGCTCAGGCAGGCGAGATCGCGGATGCAGGGCACCGAGGAGTCATCCAGGCCATAGGCATTCGGGTCGTCATAGATCCTGTTGGTTAACGCGTAGAAGTCGAACAATTGCAGGTCGGATCCAGCCAGAGTCGGCCGGATGGCATCCAGTGCACCCTTTAGAGATGCATTGAAGATGTTGGAAAAGAGCGTGAGCGTCTGCGATTGTGCTCCTGCCCCTGGGATACGACCCAGATCCGGGGAATTGAAGACAAGAATATTGCGTGCACCACGCTGATAGAAATCCGCAACAGTTGAGACGTTGTTGGTTACCGCGTTGGCGATGATCTGTTGAAACACCTGTACGCCCACCTCGGGTGGTGGGGCCTGGATCGTCGGGGGTCCCGGCTGCAGGCTTGCGTCGAAAGTTCCCACCAGATCTCCCGTGGTGTTGTTGTAGAGCACGTCATTGGGGAACAGCTCGATCACGAACAGCGACGTGGCTGGATTAAAAGCCGGGTCCGATGCGATGAAGGCCTCCCGCTGCCAGGCATTGCCGAGATTCTTGAAGTAGCCCGGAATCACCGAACCCAGGTCTGGTGACACGCCGTTGTTGTTGCCCACGCCGCTGCTGGCTCCACCAATCGCGTAGTTGGTGCCTCCGGCCAGGGAGGGCCGGAACGGAGCCAAAGGGTTGCTGACACTGTAGAAAGGGTCGCTGGGGTTGAAGCGATTCCACAGATATTCCACGGATGTCGGCCCATTGCTGAATCGCCCATCCGCATAGGGTGGCGGTGGAAAGCTGATGGTGCCACCGGATTGCATCTGGGTTCTCAGGCCCGCGTTGCCACCGTCAAGGACGCTATCTCCGATCACAAAAAGCTTGTCGAGGCTGGCAATTCGTGCCAGTGCAGGCAGCGGAGCGAGCAGTGCTGTGCAGGCAGTAGCTATGCCAAGCCATTGTGAAATGGTACGCATGCCTGCATCTTGAAATGTTCTCTAGGACTCTACGCACAGAGCAAGAAATCCCTGAACTGATGCATCACATCAGCTGATCAATCTTTGTTGCGATGATGTCGGTAATTCGGCTGCAACGGCTGTTCGCTGTTTCTCGCACGATCCATGTCGCGTGGAACGAGTGCCGGCCATACACCGGAGGGTTGCTGTTCGGTGAGGCGGGAGGTGCTGATCTGCCAGCACCCTCCACCTTTCCTCCTCATGGAGCTGTGGCCACCGGAGGGCGATGCCGCTTCCGTTTCAGTTGCTGGAGATCACTTGGCCCACCACCACGGCCGCCACGGCCGAGAACAGGGTGATGCCTAGCGCCGTGAGGGGGCTCTGGCCCTGGGCCACCGCCAGGGTGGTGATCACGCCGGCCCCGAGGCTGGCCACGGCGAGCTGAGACGTGAGTTCACTGCCGGTGCGGGGGCTGGGGCTCGGGGTCACGGCGGCTTCGTCACGGTTGATGGCCTGACGCTACGGGCGATGAATCGTTCGTCACGGTCACCCGCTCAAGCTGTTACCAGGCGTGGTGGTTCTTCATGAAGCCGTTACATCGAATATCTTCCACTTTCGTGCCGATTGGCCTTACGAAAGCCGGCCGGCCCCGGAAGCAGGCCGGGCGCGGCCACTGCTGGCCCAGCTGCGCAGGGCCTCCAGTTGCTCCCTGGCCGTGCGCGACAGGGGCACCACCTGGCTGGCGGCGGCGATCAGATCGGCTTCCCCGAGTTCGCGGCCCTCGCCGAAGGCCAGGTGCATGGCCTCGATCACGGTCTGCTCCAGCTCGGCGCCGGAGAACTCGGCGGTGCGGTCCACCAGCACCTCCAGCGGAATCGTGTGGGCCGGCCGCCGCCGCCGCAACTGCAGATCCAGGATCGCCCGGCGTTCCTCGGCATCCGGCAGTTCCAGCAGGAAGATCTCGTCGAAGCGGCCCTTGCGCAGCAGTTCCGCCGGCAGCCGTTCCACCGCATTGGCGGTGGCCACCACGAACACGGCGCTGCTCTTCTCGGCCATCCAGGTGAGCAGGCTGGCCAGCACCCGTTGGCTGGTGCCGCCGTCGCTGCGACCGTCGCCACCGCCGAAGCCCTTGTCGATCTCATCGATCCAGAGCACGCAGGGGGCCATGGCCTCGGCCCGCTGGATCATCTCTCTGGTGCGCGCTTCACTGGCCCCCACCAGGCCCGCGAACAGGCGCCCCACATCCAGCCGCAGCAGTGGCATCGCCCAGCTGTGGGCGATCGCCTTGGCGGTGAGCGATTTGCCCGTGCCCTGGGGGCCAATCAGCAGCACCCCCCGGGGCAGGGGCAGGCCGTAGCGCTGCGCCTCTTCGCTGAAGGCGCGGTGGCGTTGCTCCAGCCAGTGCTTGAGGGTCTCCAGGCCGCCGATGTCGGCGGGGGTGGCTTCGGTGGGGCAGTACTCCAGCAGTTCACTGCGGGCGATGGCCTGACGTTTCTCCTCCAGAACCTCCGTCAGGTCTTCAATCCCCAGCTGGCCCCGCTGGGCCAGGGCCCGGGCCGCCAGCTGGCGCACCCGCTGCTCGCTCAGCCCGTGGCAGGCGGCCGTGAGCTGCTCGAGCACTCCCGGGGCCAAGGGCTGGCCGCTGGCCTCGGCGATCGCCCGCAGCAGGCGGCCGATCTCGCGGGCCTCAGGCAGGGGCAATTCCAGCAGGGTGACGCTGTCTTCCAGCTCCCGCGGCATCTGCCACTCGGGGGCGCTGATCACCAGGGTGTGGGGCACCTGCCGCAGGCCCGCGGCCAGGTTGCGCAGCCTTCGGCAGATCCCTGGATCATCGGCATAGCGGTGGAAGTCCTTCAGCAGCAGGATCGCCCCCTGCTCCGGTGGGAGCCCGTCCAGGCCGCTGAGAGCGGCCATGGGCTGACGCACGGCCTGGCCCTGCAGGTTGGGGGCCCCCGCCAAGCCGCCGATGAAGTCCCAGCGCAGCAGGGTGCGCCCCCCCAGGCGCTCGGCGGCCCGTTCCAGCAGCCCCTCCACCCGCTCCTCCTCCAGGCTGCGGATCCAGAGGATCGGCGTGCGGGAGCGGATCAGAAGATCCAGCTGATCGGCCAGGTCGTGGACCATGGCTCAGCGCAGGGAGCGAAGGGCCGCCCAGCGGGGATCACCTTCCCCTGCGTCGCTGGCGTCGCCTGGGGGC
Source organism: Synechococcus sp. CCY 0621 (assembly GCF_019038465.1). GTDB lineage: Bacteria > Cyanobacteriota > Cyanobacteriia > PCC-6307 > Cyanobiaceae > Cyanobium. The sequence continues at coordinate 53,324 of NZ_JAFKRH010000010.1, forward strand.
CGCGGCGGGCCTGGACAGTCGGCCCCGCAGCGGTTCACCAGGGGCAGCTGCAGGCTGAGCTGTTCGAACAGCCAGCGCTCCGGATCGAAGCTGCCCCCCGGATCGAGGCACTCCACCGGATCCTCGGCCGCGAACACCACCTCCTCCTCCTCTGGACCCGCCACCGCGATCTCCAGGAGTTCCCGGGCCTTGGCCGTCAGGGCGTAGTTGTAGGTCTGCAGACAACGGTCGCAGCAGAGCGTGATGATCGTTTCGGCTGAGCCCTCCACCTCGAGCACCGTGCCGTGATGGATCGCCCGCATCTGGCCCCGCACCGGGGTGAGGCTGGCCAGCCCGGCGATGGGCTGGTCGATCGGCCAGTTGCGGCCCTCGCCCAGCAACCGCAACTCCTGCAGGGGCAGCGGCTGCAGCCGGGGAGTCATTTCTTGGCCTTGGGCTCGAAGGGCAACCGGCCTCCGCCACCACCGGCCGTGGCCGTGGCCGGCTGCTGGGCGAGCTGCTTGTCGAGGATCGCCTGCAGGTTGTCGGGCAGGGCCTCACGGGTCAGCAGGAAGGTCTGGACACCCTGGAACACGTTGGCCACCACCATGTAGAGCAGCACTCCGGCGGGAAGCGGGAAGAACAGGAACATCGCCGTGATCATCACGGGCGTGATCTTGTTGGCCGTGGCCTGCTGGGGGTTGGCGGGCATGCCCATGCCCGAGAGCAGCTGGGAGGCGAACAGGGAGGCGCCGAAGGCTCCCACCAGGATGGCGATGTCCCAGTTGATCGCCCCATCGGTGTAGAAGCCCACCTGGCCGAGGGCCTTGATGAACAGGAAACCGCTGCGTGCCGCCAGGCCTGGAATGCGCGCCTCGACGGTGGCGTCGCCGGGGGCCAGGGCCGTGATGTTGCCCTGGTCATCCACCAGGACCACGCCCTCGCCTTTGGTCACCACCCAGCTGGGGGTGAAGCTGTCGCCGTGCTCCACGGTGCCCAGCAGGGAGGCAAAGCTGGTGCCGTCCTTGCCGTGCAGCTCCACCTTGGTGCTGTCACCGACGCCAAGCTTGGTGCCCCCGTCGAGGCTGGCGATCACGGGAACGTGCTCGGTTTCGCTGATGAAGATGGAGTGGCTGGCGCTGTTGAAGGGCTTGGTTTCCACCGCCGCGATCTCCTCGGCCGGCAGCACCTTGAGGTTGACCGGGTAGGGGACATCGGCGAACGGCGATCCCCGCAGGGTCGCGAACAGGGCGAAGAGGATCGGCATCTGCACCAGCAAGGGCAGACAGCCCGACAGGGGGCTGCCGAACTCCTTCATCAGGCCGCCCAGTTCTTCCTGTTGTTTCTGGGGGTTGTTGGCGTACTTGGCCTTGATTTCCGCCTGGCGCTGCTGCATCACCGGCTGGGCGATGCGCATGCGCCGGGCGCTGCGGATCGAGCCGGCGCTCAATGGGAACAGGGCCAGGCGGATGACCACGGTGAGGGCCACGATCGCGAGCCCATAGCTGGGGACCAATCCGTAGAAGAAGTCGAGGATCGGGAGCAGCAGGTTGTCGGAGATGTAGCCGATCACGGCAGGGGTTCGCTGGGGTGGGGACTCTCGGCAGCCAGTGTGCCCGACCGGGGAGACCGGATGGGGGTCAGGTGCTCAGGCGCTTTCACGGGCCGGGGGGGCGAAGCCGGCCGCACCGGTGCCACCGGGCGTGCGGGGGGCGGCTTTGCTGCGGCTGTCGCGACGCTCTTCGATGTAGGTCTCGAGCTCACGGAAGCGCGGCACCGCACGCATTTCGAGCTTGGCGCCATCGTTGAGGACCAGCACCATGTCGCCCCAGGCGCCGAAGCCCCGTGGGACCGAGCGCACCTCGCGGATCTGGCTGTAGACCACCTGGGTGCGATCACGGCCGAGCCAGCCGCCACTGACGCTGATGCGTCGGCTGGTGATGCGGAACCGCAGCCACAGGGCCCGCACGATGGCTCCAACGGCAAAAGGGATGCCGATCAGCGTCAGGCCGAACAGCAGGTTGATGACCAGGTCGCCCTTGGCGGGTCCTCCTTCGTAGAAGACCGTTTCATTGATCTCAAGCTTGTTCTCCACCCTGTCCTCCGGGGTCAAGGAGCAATCCTGCCTGGCGCAGCAGATGGGTGCATTCTCCCAGCAGCTGGGCCTCGCCGCGTTCCAGGCAACCTGGCTTGAGCGTGATCAGCAGCCAGAGCGGACTGGCCGGTGCCGGGGGGTGGCGCAGCAGCTGGTCGTGAAACAGGCGCCTGAGGCGGTTGCGGCGTACCGCCAGCTTGCTGACCTTGCTGCTGACCACGATCCCGCAGCGCCAGGGGCTGGGGCGTGGCGGTGTGCCGGGCGGGAGCAGGGACGGGTCCGCGGCAAGAATGCGCAGAACCAGGGCCGGGCCCTGGAACCGGCGACCCTGGCGGTAGAGGCGATCAAAAACCCGTCGGCCCCGGAGCCGGTGTTGCTGTGGCAGGGCCATGGCCCCTCACGGTCAGCCTCAGACCGCCAGGCGGGCACGACCCCGGCGACGGCGGGTGCGGATCACGCGACGACCCGTATGGGTGCGCATCCGCACCCGGAACCCGGAAACCCGCTTGCGCTTGCGGCTTGTCCCTTCGAGTGTGCGCTTCGTCATGCTGCTGTCTGCTCAGTGGGTCACCCTATCAGTTGGTGTTGCTTGGCACGATCTGGATCAGCCAGCTGCCCAGGTAGCCGGAGACGGGGATGTCGCCGGGGGCCTGGGCCAGGGCGTTGAACTGATACATGCCGGCGTTGAACGGGTTGAACACGTTCATGTAAACACCGATGGTGTCCTTGTCAGAGACAGGCGTTTCAGGGAAAATGTCGATGGATCTGCCATTCGCCGACACTTCGATCGTGGCAGGGATCGTTTCCAGGCAGCGGGTTCTTTTCAGCATCCCCCCTTCACTCATCCTGCAGAGCTTGACCTGCTTGGGATCGATCTTGGTGTCGAAGTGGCTGGGAACGCTGATGCTCAACTTCAGAATCGCGGTCTTGCGGTCCTTCGGCCGCAGCATCAGGTAGTACTCCGCTCGCTGCATGCGGACCGTGTCGGTGCTGAAGAAGTAAAGCTTGCGGTAATCCTTGTTGTTCTCCCAGCGGAATTCCATCAGCCCAGGCGTGCCCTGGGCGAGGGCCGGAGCAGTGCCGACAGGGGAGAGGGCGGTGGCGGTGGCGACGGCCAGCGCTCCGAGGGCAGCTGTGCCCAGACGGCCGATCAGGCCCGTGGGATGGGACCGCTCAGGCGGAAAGGAGGGCATGGCTTGGAAGAATGTCATGTTGAAAGTCTCAACACGCCGGCGCGTCTGCCGCGCCTTCAGTGGTCGGCGGGGGAGCTGGCTGGGGCCGAAGGCTGGCCCGCCTCGACCCGATCGGGCCTCAGCCGGGCGGCGTCCCGCAGGTAGGGATGGACCACCTCCCGATGGGCGTCCATCCAGGCGTGGGCCAGCAACCGGATGCAGCGGGGCAGGTCCCCGGCCACCGCCATCTGCTGGCAGTCCAGCAGGGCCACCCGTCCCCAGTCGGCCCGGCGCCTGGCGATCGCGGCCGGGAAGCAGGCGTCCAGATCGGCGGTGACGGAGAAGGTGACCGAGAGCACCCGGTCCCCCACCAGGTCGTTGCGGCGCAGCAGCTCCTCGATCAGCTCGGCCACGGCCTCCGCAATCGCGTCGCCGCTGTTGGCGCTGGCGGTGGTGGCTCCCCGCAGGGCCCTCAGCTCGAGACCAGGCTTCATGACGTCAGGGGCGATGGAGCCAGAGGGGCTGGCCGTTCCAGGCCAGTTCCAGGCTCAGGGACTGGGACAGCTGCTGCAGCAGTGTGGCGCCCGGCAGCAGGCCCAGCAGCTTCCTGGGCGGTTTGCCGAAGCTGACGGTGCGGGTTTTCTCCGGATCCAGCCCCGCCAGCTCCGCCGCCAGCAGGCGAGCACTCTCCTCGTCCCCCAGGACGTCCACCAGGCCCAGGGGTAAGGCCTGGGCGCCACTGAAGACCCGGCCGTCGGCGAAGACCCGCACGGCCGCCTCCTCCAGGCCCCGTCCCACGGCGACCGCGGAGACGAACTGGGTGTAGCTGGAATCGATCAGCTCCTGCAGCAGCAGGCGCTCCGCTTCGGAAAGGGCGCGGTCGGGGGAAAGGATGTCCTTGTACAGGCCGCTCTTGACGGTTTCGAAGCGGATGCCGATCCGCTTCAGCAGCCGTGAGAGGTCATTGCCCCGCAGGATCACGCCGATCGAGCCGGTGATGGTGCCGGGGTTGGCGACGATCTTCTCCGCGGCCACCCCCACGTAGACGCCGCCGGAGGCGGAGATGTTGCCGAAGCTGGCCACCACCCGGCAGCCCTTCTGCCGTAGACGCAGCAGGGCCGCATGGATCTCCTGGCTATCGCCCACGGTGCCGCCGGGGCTGTCGATGCGGAGCAGCAGCGCGGGGCACTCCCGCTGCTGCACCTGCTCAATGGCCTTCAGCACCCGGACGCGGGTGCCCCCGGCGATCGGCCCTTCGATGGCGATGCGCGCCAGGGTTCGTCGGGACTTGCGGCGCCAGGGCCAGGGCATTGTGGAGATGCGCGGTGGCTGGATCTTAAAAAGAAGGCCTGGAAAGGCCTGCTGTCAGGCCTCCCACCCCTCCACCTCCACCGACGCCCAGGTCGCACGCCCCATGCCCCGGACCCTGCGCTGGGTGTTGATGCTTCTGCCCTTCGCCCTGTGGGGCACAGCGATGGCGGCAATGAAGCCGTTGCTGGTGGGGGCGTCCCCGGCGATGCTGGCCAGCCTGCGGCTGCTGCCCGCCGGGCTGGTGCTGCTGCTGGCGGCCCGCCTGCTGGGGCGTTCCTGGCGCATCGATCCCGTGGATTGGCCCTGGCTGCTGTTGTTCGCCGCCGTCGACGGCAGCCTGTTCCAGGGGTTGCTGGCCCGGGGACTGGGCCAGACCGGGGCGGGCCTCGGCTCGGTGCTGATCGATTCCCAGCCCCTGCTGGTGGCCCTGCTGGCCCGCACCCTGTTCGGCGAAGCGATCAATCCGGTGGGCTGGCTGGGCCTGTTGATCGGCCTGCTCGGCATCCTCTGCCTGGGCCTGCCGGGGGAGGTGCTGCGCCACTGGTGGCTGCAGGGGCCCCCGGCCCTGCAGGGGCAGGCCTGGAGCCATGGCGAGGCCTGGATGCTGGCGGCGGCGGCGGCGATGGCGGTGGGCACGGTTCTCTGCCGCTATGCCACCCGGCGCAGCGACCCTGTCGCCATCACCGGCTGGCACATGCTGTTCGGCGGCGTTCCCCTGCTGCTGCTGGCCGGCGCCGAATCCCTGCTGCGGCCTGAGGCTGTCGCCTTCTGGCCCCACTGGAGCCTGGGCCAGTGGGGGCTGATGGCCTATGCGGCCCTGTTGGGCAGTGCCCTGGCCTACGGACTGTTCTTCTGGTTCGCCAGCAGCGGTGATCTCACCGGTTTCACCGCCCTCACCTTCCTGACGCCGGTGTTCGCGGTGCTCTGCGGGGTGCTGCTGCTTGAGGAACGGCTGGGCCCCCTGCAATGGCTGGGTGCCGTGCTCGCCCTGATCTCGGTGCTGCTGATCAACCAGCGCGGCCGGCTCTGGCAGGCGAGCGGGAGGACGGAGCCGGCTTCGCCATGACCCGCACACTCCTGTTTGTTCACCAGAACTTCCCTGGCCAGTACCGTCACCTGGCGCCGGCCCTGCAGCGCCGCGGCGACCGGGTGGTCGCCATCGGCGGCCCCACCAGCCAGCCCCTCCCAGGCTTCCCACTGCATCGCTACGACCCACTGCCGGCCGGTGGGGTGCCCCCCTGCCATCCCTGGGCGGCTGATTTCCAGACCAAGGTGCTGCGGGCCGAGGCGGTGGCCCGGTGTCTGGAGCCCCTGCTGCAGGCAGGCCTGCGGCCCGATCTGGTCATCGGCCATCCCGGCTGGGGCGAGCTGCTGGTGGTGAAGGATCTGCTGCCGGACGTCCCGGTCCTGCACCAGGTGGAGTTCATCTATCAGCTGCAGGGGGCAGATGTGGGATTTGACCCGGAGTTCGCCGACTCCGACTGGCGGCTGCGGGCCCGGTTGCGGTTGCGGCGGGCCCCCCAGCTTCTCGCCCTCCAGGATCTGGACTGGGGGCTGGCCCCCACCCCCTGGCAGGCCAGCACCGTGCCAGCTCCCTACCGCCAGCGGCTGAGCGTCATCCATGAGGGCATCGATACCGCCGCCATCGCCCCGCAGGGGCCCGCCCGGCTGCAGCTGCAGCGCGCCGGTCTGAGCTTCACCCCCGGTGACGAACTGGTGAGCTTCGTGGCCCGGAATCTGGAGCCCTACCGCGGCTTCCACACCTTCATGCGCATGCTGCCTCTGCTGCAGCGGCTGCGCCCCAGGGCCCAGGTGGTGATCGTGGGTGGGGAGGGTGTGAGCTACGGCGCGGCGCCCCCCGGTGGTGGCAGCTGGAAGGAACTGATGCTCCAGGAGCTCGGCGACAGCCTCGATCGCTCCCGGATCCATTTCGTCGGCCACGTGCCGCACCCGGTGCTGCATGAGCTGTTCCGGGCCACGGCCTGCCATGTGTATCTCACCGTTCCCTTCGTGCTCAGCTGGAGCCTGCTGGAGGCGATGAGCTGCGGCGCCCTGGTGATCGGCTCGGCCACGGCACCGGTGCAGGACGTGCTCACCGATGGCCACAACGGCCTGCTGGTGGATTTCTTCGACCACCGGGCCCTGGCCGAGCGGTTGGCGGCCGTGCTGGCCGATCCCTCGTCCCACCATGGGCTGCGGCAAGAAGCGCGCCGGACCGTGGTGGAGCGGTTTGATCTGACCCGGGTGTGCCTGCCCCAGCAGCTTGAACTTGTGGACCGGCTGATCGCCTGACGGGCGACACAGGACCTCAGGGGTGGGGAGCGATAGGTTCCCTCCGATTCGCCCCGCCCGTTTGCCCGCCCTGCCCCGCCCCCAGCGCCGCCGGTTGCTGTTGATCACCTTGCTGCTGGGCTTGGTGCTCTACGCCTGGCAACTGGGCAGCACGGGCCTGGTGGATGAAACGCCGCCCCTGTTTGCGGCATCGGCGCGGGCCATGGCGGAAACGGGCGACTGGCTGATCCCGCGGGTCAACGGCCTGCCCCGCTACGACAAGCCGCCCCTGGTGTACTGGCTGATGGGGCTCGTCTACGCCCTGCCCGGCCAGGACCAATGGAATCCCCTGGGCACCTGGGCAGCCCGGTTTCCCTCTGCCCTGGCCGCCATCGGCGTGATGCTGGCCCTGGCGGACACCCTGCTGCGCTGGCCCCAGCCTCCCTGCGCCGGCCGGGTGCCGGATGCGGTGGCCGTGCGGCCGGGGCTGACGGCCCTCACTGCCGCCCTGGCCTTCGGCCTCTCCCCCCTGGCCCTGGCCTGGGGACGCACGGCCGTGAGCGATTCCCTGTTCAGTGGCCTGGTGGCCCTGGCGCTGTTGCTCTGTTGGCAGGCCTATGCCGACCCGGCGCGGCCTTGGTGGCTGCCGTGGCCCGTCCTGGGGCTGGCCGTGCTGACCAAGGGGCCGGTGGCCGTGGTGTTGCTGGCGATCACCCTGCTGCTGTTCGGCTGGCTGCAGGACGACATCGGTGGGCTCTGGCGGCGGCTGCGGCCCCTGCGGGGCCTGGCGCTCACGGCCCTGGTGGCCCCGCCCTGGTATCTGCTGGCACTCCACAGCGAAGGCCGCCCCTTCTGGGACAGTTTCTTCGGCTACCACAACCTGCAGCGATTCACCGAGGTGGTGAACCGCCACCTGCAGCCGTGGTGGTTTTTCCTGCCGGTGATGCTGGTGGCCAGCCTGCCGGTGACGCCGCTGCTGCTGGTGGGGCTGGCCCGGGCCATCGGCCCGCTGCGACGCGCCTGGTGCCCCACCCTGCCGCAGCCCCCTGCCGCCTCGTTGGCCCGCTTCGCCGCTTGCTGGCTCCTGGCGGTGCTGCTGTTCTTCACCGCCGCCGCCACCAAGCTGCCGAGCTACTGGTTGCCGGCCACGCCCGCCGCGGCCCTGCTGGTCGCCCTGGCGGCCCAGACGGCCTGGACCGGCGGTGGCGGCCGCCCCTGGGAGCGCTGGGCCTGGGGCCTGAGCCTGTTGCTGGTCACGGGTCTGGGGCTGGTGTTCCTTGCGGCCCGCCTCTGGCTGCCCCTGATCAACGATCCAGAGATGCCCACGCTGGCGGCGGAGCTCGACGGCAGCCCACTGGTGCCCCTGGTGGCCGCCTGCTGGCTGCTGGCGGCCCTGCTGGGCTGGCTCTGCCGCCGCCGCCGCCCCCCCCTGCGACTGCTGGCCCTGCAACTGCCGCTGGTGCTGTTCGTTCCCACGGCCCTGCTGCCCCTGTGGAGCGTGGGCGATCGCCTGCGGGGCGAGCCCGTGCGCCGGATGGCGGCGGCCCTGCAGCGCGAGGGCCGTGCCGGCGAGCCCGTGGCGATGGTGGGCGTCCTCAAGCCCTCGCTGCACTACTACGGGCGGCGGGTGGTGATCTACGAGGGCATCGGAGTGGAGGGGCCCATCAACCTGGCGGAGCGGCTGCGCCGGGAGCGACGGGTGGGCCAGCAGCCCAGCACACCGGACGCGCAGCCCACCGTCCTGGTGGTGATCGACCAGACCACCGCCCGCGCCCCCTTCTGGCGCCACCTGGGGGCCAGCGAGATCGCCAGTGCCGGGGTGTATCGGCTCTGGCGCCTCGACCGCCGCCGCCTTGAGGCGTCGGTGGCCCATCTGCGCCGTAATGGCATTGCTCCCGACTGGCAGGCGCCCCGGCCGGAGCGGTACTAAGCCGCCGGCAGGTGGATGTGGAAGCGGCTCCCGACCGCGATCTCGCTCTCGACGTCGATGGAGCCCCCCATCGCCTCCACCAATAGCTTCACCACCGACAGGCCCAGCCCTGAGCCCCGCTCATGCTCGATGGCGTTGCGGCCGCGGTGGAAGCGGTCAAACACCTTGGGGATGTCCTCGGGGGCGATGCCGATGCCCTGGTCCTGGACGCTGATGCAGAGCGTCCCTGCGCCCTGGGACAGGTCGAGGTTGATCGGCCGGCCAGGAGGCGAATACTTGTCGGCGTTTTCGATCAGGTTGAGCAGCACCTGCTGCAGGCGGTCGGTTTCGGCCACGGCCTTGATCGGCCCTTCGGCGGCCTCCTTGGGCAGGGTGAGCAGCAGCGGGCGTGACAGCTGGCTGCGGGCCAGGTCGCAGGCGGTGGTGAGCACCTCATCCACCGCCACCGGCGTCAGCACCATCTGCAACTGGCCGGATTCGCTGCGGGAAAGATCCAGCAGGTCGTTGAGCATCCGGGTGATGCGGTGGGTCTCGGCCTCGGTGGTGGCCAGGGCACGCATCTGCTCCGGATCCAGGTTCTGGCCGCGGCGCTGCAGGCGGCGCAGATAGCCGCCGATGATCATCAAGGGGTTGCGCAACTCGTGCGAGACAAGCCCCACGAAGTGCCGCTGCTGACTCCAGGCCAGGGCCAGCCGGTCGAGGAGGTCATTGAAGGACCCTGCCAGTTCCGCCACCTCCAGGGGGGCCCGCTCCAGCTTGAGGTGGCTGGTGGCGAGGCTTTCCGACGTCACACCAGCCGCCATCAGATGGAGATCCCGCAGGGGCTGGAGGAGGCGTCGCGTCAGGATCGAGATCGCCACCAGGGTGAGGACCAGGCACAGGATCCAGACCCCGAGCAGACCCAGCAGGATGGTGCGCAGCGTGGTGATGTTGGGGCTGATGTCCTCGGCCACCCACAGCTGGCTGCCTTCGGCGGAGCGATGCAGGGGATGGCTGAGGTAGCTGTTGCCCTCAAGATCCTTCACCAGCCGGTAGTCCGTCCCGATCAACAGCGGCGTGATGCTGGGCCCGGGCCAGGGGCCCTTGGGCGCCGCCATGGACTGCTCGACGAGCCCTGAAAAGGCAGTGGTCTGGCTGGAACTGGGCCTTGGCACCACCAGGGAGCCGTCGCTGTGCTGCACCCAGAAGAAGCGCTCCTTGACGCTGAGGCGATCCAGTTCCTGGCGCAGGTGGCTGGCATTTCCAGGGGAGGGGTCGCTGCTGCTCTGATCGAGTGAGAGCGTGAGCGATCCCGCCGTCAGCCGTTGCCCCGCCTGTTGCTGGCGCAGCAGGCACTGCTGATTGATCAGCAGGGTGAAAGCAGAAGCGGCGGTGAATCCAAGGAACACCGACGTGAAGGCCGCCAGCCTGAGCTGGCCGAGCAGGCTGCCGAACAGGCGGTGCCGCCAGCGATGGGCAGGTGACCCAGCCTGGGGGGGGACGGGTGGCTGGGTCGTCACAGGGGACTGTTCTCGCTCCGCTTGGGCAGGAGCCGCTCCAGCAGATCGGGCAGCTTGGCGAGAAGTTCGTGTTTCAGCACGTAGTCGTCGGCGCCGGCCTCCTGGGCCTGTCGGCGCCGTTCGGGATCGTTCAAGGAGGTGAAGATCACCACCGGTACGGTGAAACCGTGGGCGCGCAGATCACGCAGGCATTCGATGCCGTCGCAGTCGGGCATCTGCACGTCGAGGATGACGAGATCGATTCCCCCTTCTCCCAGCACCTTCTGAAGGCCCAGGCCATCGGTGAGGGTGCGGACGTCGCAGCCGGCATCCGCCAGCTCTTCGGCCACCATGGCGCGGATGTGGGGGTCATCGTCGACGATCGAGACGGTGGGTCGTTCGGACGTTGGCCGTTCAGGGCAGGTCATGACCTGGGTGGCGGTGGGGACGATCGCCCGCTGTGCCGAACGACCCTGAAGGGAGAGGGGTGAGTTCATGGCGCCTGGAACCGTGCTTCATCTTGGCGTGATCCGAGTCAATCGGCAGGGATGAAAAGTGGCTGAAAAAAACCAGATCATGCCGCCACCGGTTGGGGGCAGAGCTCCTGGTAAAGCTTCTCCAGAGCGTCAATGTTGCCGGTCAGGGTGTAGCGCTCCAGGGCTCTGTTGCGGGCCCGCCGTCCCAGTTCCGCCGTCAGCACCGGTTGGTCCCGCAACACCGGCAGCAGGGTGCGCAGCTGGGTGGTGACACCCTGGGTGCTGATCACGATGCCCGCACCGCCCTCCAGCACCTCCCCATCGGCACCGGCATCGGTGGCCACGCAGGCGGTGCCGCAGGCCATGGCCTCCAGCAGGGCCAGGGAGAGCCCCTCCACGAGTGAGGGCAGCAGGAACACCTCGGCGAGCTGCAGCAGGGCCACTCGCCTGGCCCGGCTGGCCTCGTAGCCCCACCAGATCACGTCGGCCTCCGTTCCGCTCTGCAGGGAGGAGCGCAGGGGGCCGTCCCCCACGATCACGAGCACACAGCCCTGGGGGCGCACCAGCCGCCAGGCCTTCAGCAGGGCCTCAACGTTCTTTTCCGTGGCCACCCGGCCCATGTAGAGGAACACGCGTCGGCCGCCCACCCTCAGGCGCAGCTGGGCCAGTTCGGGTTCGCTGCCCGGGACCGCTGGCGCCCAGGTGTCGGTGTCCACGCCATTGGGAATCACCGCCAGCCGCTCCCGACGCACCCCCAGGCGCACCAACACCTCGGCCTGCAGCTCGGAGAACACGATCACCCGATCGAACTTCGCCAGGGAGGGCGCGTAGAGCTGGTAGGTCAGCTGCTGGGTGCCCGCGGTGAGGTTGCGCAGCCCGGCGTCGAAGGGGGGATGGAAGGTGGCCACCAACGGCAGCCCCAGCTGCTGACAGAGGTCGGGCAGCCGGAAGTCGAGGGGGGAGAGGGTGAGGCTGGCGTGCACGAGATCGGGCCGCTGCCGCTCCAAAGACTCCCGCAACTCCCTCTGGGCGCCAGGGGAGGGAATCGTGTACACCTGCGACTTCACCAGGTAAGGCAGGGCCACCTCGGGGTTCTCGTCCGGGCGCCCGAGCACGCTGAGCTCGCCCGCCCCCGCTTCCGGCCGGCCCAGGGAGGGGGAGGGGGTGTCGAAGTGAATGAAGCTCACCGAGTGGCCGCGTTGCCGCAGAGCTTCGGTGGTGCTCAGGCCGTAGGTGACGTTGCCGCAGAACGGGGATTTCTTTCCCAACCAGGCAATGTGCATCACCTGTATGGCATCACGCAACAGCCGAATTTAGCAGCGCCATGCGAGCCATCAACTGCTGCGCCAGGGGCGTTCACTCAGGGCGGCGATGGCCGCGATGGCCGCCAGCCCCCACAGCACCGGCAGCAGCCCATAGCGGCTGACCACGGTGCCCGCCAGCACCAGGGGCAGGCTGAGGGCGATGTTGATCAGGTTGTTCTGCAGGCCGAACACCCGGCCACGCTGGTTTTCCGGGGTGTCTTCCTGGATTGTGGTCTGGGCGGGGATCGCCAGCAGGGCCGCGCCCACCCCCAGCAGGCCGCAGAGCAGCAGGGTGAACACCAGGTTGCCGCGCAGCTGGCCCAGCAGCACCAGGCACCAGGCGATGGTTCCCAGTCCCGCACTGGCCAGGCCCCGCCGGCTGAAACGTTCGCCCAGCTGGGCCATCGCCAGGGCCCCCACCGCCAACCCCAGCCCGCTCATGGCCAGCAGCACCCCGAAGCGGGTGGGACCCAGCCCGCCGATCGCCGCCGCCAGGCTGATGGCCAGCACGTAGAGGGCCGCGAGCAGGCTGTAGAGCAGCACCAGCTGGATCATGGCGCTGCGCACTTTGGGACGCTCCCGCAGCACCTGCACCCCTTCGCCGATCTCCTCCCAGACGGAGATGGAGCGGGGCTCCCGCGGCGGTTCAGAGATCTCGATGCCGGCGATGGCCACGGCCGCAGCGCCGTAACAGAGCGGCAACAGCACGAATTCGCCGCCGGGGATGCCCACCTGGGCCAGGAGGGTGCGCAGCAGGCGCAGAATCGGATCACCGAGGGCGAAACCGACGATGGTGGCGGCCATGCTGGTGGCCTGGTACACCGAATTGGCGGCGAGCAGCTGGGGATAGCCCACCAGCAGGGGGATGGCCGCCTGCTCGGCCGGCGCGAAGAACTGGGTCAGCACCGATTCAAAGAACGTCATGACCACCAGGGCCCAGTAGCCCCAGCTGAGCCCCAGCCACATCGGCCCCGGCAGCAGGCACAGGGGGGCCAGCATCACCAGAGCCGCACGCAGGCCGTTGGAGGCCACCATCACGGTGCGCTTCGGCCAGCGGTCGGCCCAGACGCCCGCCACCGTCCCCAGCAGCATCGCCGGCACGGTGTTGGCCACGTAGATGCCGGTGGCCAGCAGGGTGATCATCTGGGCCCGGGTCTCGAAGCTCATCCGGAAGGCCGCGGCCGCCTCGGCGAGGGCCGCGTTGCTCTGCGGCGTGTCCGTCACCCAGTACTGGGCGATCAGGAACACCATCAGCACGATGTAGAACTTGTCCGCCAGCTGGGAAAACACCTGGCCGATCCAAAGCCGCCGGAACCCCGGCAGCGCAAGGACTCCGGCCAGTCCCCTTTCGGTCTTGCCGCTCGGGCTCATGCTGGCTCGGACGGTTGGGAGGGCATGGGGTCGCAGGCGGTCCGCAGCAGTCTGAAGGCTCGGGGTCTCTGACCGAGATGCTCCCCGCACCAGGACTCCACCAGATCCAGCAGGTGCAGCCACACCACCTCCGGCCCCATCAGCTGGCCGTCGCGGCGGCGGGGCGGGGCGGGGCGCGTCAGCCGCTGCAGCAGGGCCAGCTCGGAGGGGTTGAGCATCACCCGGGCCCCCGGTATGGCGCCGATCGCCAGCCCCTCGCTGGGCAGCAGGCTGCAGCGCCAGGCCCAGTCGCCGATCGGCGGCAGCAGCGGGGCGCCACTGCGGACGCAGTGCTGCAGGGGCAGGGCGAAGCCCCCGAGGGCCAGCAGGTGGACGCTTCCCTGCACGGCCACCGCCAGGGCCTCCACCCGCTCAGCGCGGTCGGTCACCACCGCCTCCAGACGCCCCAGCTGGAGCAGCAGGTCGGCGAGCACGCCCGGGGCGGGAGCATCGGCGGGAACGAGTTTCAGGCAGAGCTCAGCCAGGGCCTGGGCGGCGGCCAGGGTCTCCAGCCGCTGGGCCAGGCCGCTGTAATTGCGCAGCATCCGCAGCTGGCGCACCCGCCGCAGGCCACTGCCGCCCCCCACCTGAACAAACAGGTGGGCCAGGGGCACCGCCGCCGCCAGGCTGCTCTTCGGACGGCGTGCCCCCGGCACCGCCAGCCGGGTGAGTCCTTCGGCCTCGCTGAGCAGGGTGAGCAGCCGGTCGTGTTCCCCCAGGGGGCGACAGGTGAGCGCCAGTCCCTCGAGGTGGCCTTCAGGCACCGGCGCGCAGGGCCTGCATCAGGGCCACGCCCCGGCTCGTCCCCAGCCGGCTGGCTCCGGCTGCCACCAGGGCCAGCGCCTGCTCCAGATCGGCAATGCCGCCGGAGGCCTTCACCGCGGCGCGGCCCCGGGCCAGGGCCATCAGCTGGCCCACCTGATCGGTCGTCACCGGGGGGCCGAAACCGCTGCCTGTCTTGAGGTAACGCACGCCGGCATCGATGCTGATCTCCACCAGCAGGGCCAGGGCTTCGGGCTCGAGGCGGCCCACCTCCAGGATCACCTTCACCGGCAGTCCGAGATCGGTGATGGCCGCCAGGTCGTCGAGCACGGCGGTGCCATCACCATCGGCGAGGGCGCCGAAATCCGGCACCACGTCCAGTTCGTCAGCACCGGCGGCGGCGGCCCACTCCGCCTCCGCCCGTTTGATCGCCGCAGGGATGGCTCCAAAGGGGAACCCCACCACGGCGATCAGTTTCACCGCCCCGTCGACCGGCAGCCGTTCGCGGGCCAGCGGCAGCCAGCGCGAGGCCAGGCAGACGCCTGCAAAGCCGAAGTGACGGGCCTCATCGCAGCAGCGCAGGATCGCCTCCTGGCCCCGGTGCGGGTCCAGAAGGGCGTGGTCGATCAGGGGCGCGAGATCGGGACGTTCCGCTTGCCGTTCAGGTGTCACGGGCCTGGATGACGCCGAATCCACCGTGGTTGCGTCGGTAGACCACCTGGATCTGGCCCGTGACCGCATCGCGGAACATGTAGAAGTCGTGGTCGATCAGATCCAGCTGGTGCAGGGCCTCCTCCAGCTCCATCGCCGGCATGGCGAAGTACTTGCGACGCACGCCGCGGTGGGGCACGGCGGGCACGAGACCATCGGTGAGCGAGTCCCCGGGATTGGGCAACGTGGCGGCTCCAGCCTCCTCGGCGGCGGCCGAGCGGTGCACCGGTCCCTGGGTGCGCTCCTGCAGACGGTCCTTGTAACGGGTCAGCTGGCGGCTCAGCTTCGTGGCCACCATGTCGATGCTGGCGTAGAGGTTCTCGCTGCGTTCCTGGGCCCGGATCACCACGCCGTTGGCGAAAACAGTGACCTCGGCCGTCTGCTGCGGAACCCTGGGGTTGCGGGCCACCGACAGATGCACGTCGGCTTCCTTGACGATGCCATCGAAGTGGCTGATGGCGCGGTTGAGCTTGGTTTCGGTGTACTCCCTGATCGCTGGTGTGACGTCGAGGTTGCGGCCGTGGATCAGCAGTTTCATTCGGGTGCTCGTCTCCAGAGGAATTCTGGCTCTGGGACGACCCCAGGCTAGGAACGCAGGTGCATGGCCCCCAACACTCCCGCAATTCTTTTTGAAGCCCAGGGCCCGGTGCCGTTCCCGTTGGCCTGGGACTGGCAGCGCCGTCTGCAGCGCCGCCGGCTCGACGACCCCTCCGCTCCCGACGCCCTGCTGCTGCTGCAGCACACCCCCTGCTACACCCTGGGCCGTGGGGCGAGCCTGTCCCACCTCGGTTTCGACCCTGACCACCCGCCCCTGCCCCTTTACCGCATCGATCGGGGCGGGGAAGTCACCCACCACGGGCCCGGCCAGCTGGTGCTCTATCCGGTGCTCGACCTCCAACGCCACGGCGGTGACCTGCACCTTTATCTGAGGGCGCTTGAGGACGTGGTGCTGGCCGTGCTGCAGGAGCTGGGGCTGGAGGGGGAGCGCCTCGAGGGCCTCACCGGCGTGTGGCTCGAGGGCCGCAAGCTGGCGGCGATCGGGGTGGGGGCCCGGCGCTGGATCAGCCAGCACGGCCTGGCCCTGAACGTCAACGGCTCCCTGGAAGGCTTCGACGCCATCGTCCCCTGTGGTCTGGCCAACCGGCCGGTGGGACGGCTGGCGGACTGGCGGACTGGCCTCACCCCCGAGCAGGTGGCACCGCTGCTGCTGGCGGCCTTCGCCCGCCGCTTCGGTCTGACCCTGCGGCCGCCCGCGCCGGAAGAAGACTGGGAGAATCCTGACCATCCGTTGCCCTGCGCCGGCCGCCCATGAACGCCAGAGCCGAGATCCACTGGAGCGGGAGCGACCAGGACCGCCGCGCCCTTGCCAGCCGCCGCGACTGGAGCCAGCTCAAGGGGCTGGAAGGTCTCTGGCCTGAGCTGGAGCGCCTCTATGGCTCCGAGGTGGCGCTGGATGCGCCCCATGGCCGCCATCCGGAAACACTGCGATTCGACGAGCTGCGCCAGGCGATCGATCGGGCCGCAGCGGCCTTCGCCGATCTGGGGGTCGCCAGCGGCGACGTGGTGGCCCTGTTTGCCGAAAACGGCCCCCGCTGGCTCGTGGCCGACCAGGGACTGATGCGGGCCGGAGCGGCCGATGCCGTGCGCGGCAGCGCGGCGCCGGCCGAGGAGCTGCGCTACATCCTCGAGGACGCCGGCGCTGTCGGCCTGGTGCTGGAGTCGGCAGCCCTGCTGGAGCGGCTGGCCCTCGATGGCCCGGCCCTGGAGCGGCTGCGCTTCGTGGTGCTGCTGGAGGGCGAGGCCCCACCACCCCGGTGGCCCTGCCCTGCCTCACCTGGGCGGAGTTCCTCTCCCGTGGTGCCTCCAGCCCCTTGCCGCCCTCCCCCACGGGGGGGCCTGGGCGGCTGGCCACCCTGCTGTACACCTCCGGCACCACGGGCCAGCCCAAGGGGGTGCCCCTCAGCCACGCCAACCTGCTGCACCAGCTGGGCACCCTCGGGGTGGCGGTGTCGCCGAGCCCAGGGGATCACGTGCTTTCGGTGCTGCCGATCTGGCATGCCTACGAGCGCACGGCCGAATACTTCCTGCTGAGCTGCGGCTGCCGCCAGACCTACACCACCCTCAAGCAACTGCGCGCCGACCTGCAGAAGGTGCGTCCCCAGTACCTGATCAGCGTGCCGCGGCTGTGGGAGGCCCTGCTCTCCGGTTTCGAAGACGCCCTGGCGGCCATGCCGGCCTCCCGCCAGCGTCTGCTGCGCAAGGCCCTGGCCGCCAGCCGGTCCTTCCACCGGCGCCAGCGGGTGGCCCTCAATCTCACCCTGACGCAGGAATCTCCTGCCACCAGGCTGGTGGCCGCGGCGGGTGCCCTGCTGATCTGGCCGCTGCATGCCACGGCCGGGGCCCTGCTCTGGCCGAAGGTGCGCGGCCAGCTGGTGGGGGGGCGGCTGCGCACCGCCATCAGCGGCGGTGGGGCCCTGGCCATCCACGTCGATGGCTTCTTCGAGGCCGTCGGCATCGAGCTGCTGGTGGGCTACGGGCTCACCGAGACCAGCCCGGTGCTCGCCTGCCGCAGGCCCTGGAGCAACCGCCGCGGCAGCGCCGGGCTGCCGCTGCCGGACACCAGCCTGAAGGTGGTGGATCCCGCCACCAGGGCCCTGCTGCCGGTGGGCGAGCGGGGGCTGGTGCTGGCGAAGGGGCCCCAGGTGATGGCGGGCTACCACAACAAGCCCGAGGCCACGGCCAAGGTGCTGGATGGCGAAGGCTGGTTCGACACCGGCGATCTGGGGCTGCTGCTGGCCGATGGAACCCTGGTGCTCACCGGCCGCGCCAAGGACACGATCGTGCTCAGCAGCGGCGAGAACATCGAGCCCGGCCCCCTGGAGGAGGCCCTGGTGGCCTCGCCGCTGGTGGAGCAGGTGATGCTGGTGGGCCAGGACCGCAAGCAGCTGGGTGCCCTGGTGGTGCCGAAGGCGGAGACCCTGCAGGCTTTCGCCGCCGAGGCCAATCTCCCGTATCCCAGCGCCGATCCAGCCCTGCTGCGGGCCCTCTGCCGGGAGTGCAATCGTCTGCTGGCGGCCCGTCCCGGGTCCCGCCCGGACGAGCGCCTCAGCGGCGTGACGCTGGTGGAGCCCTTCAGCATCGACAACGGCCTGCTCACCCAGACCCTGAAGCAACGACGGGATCGCATCGCCGACCGGGACCGGGCCGCCATCGCGGCGCTCTACGGGGAGAGCGGATCCCATGGTTGACCGGATCGCCCGTGGCCTGACAGCCTGACGCCTGCACCTGCAGTCCCATGGCCGACGGCAACAGCCTGAACATCAAGCGATCGATCACGGTGCGAGCCGTGGTGACGCCGCGCTGGAAGGAGGATGCCGAGCGGGAGCTCAGCAATGCGCTCACCAATTTCGACCAGCAGCTGGCCCAGCTGGAGCAGGAGGGGCAGCGGCTGATCGACGAGATCCGCCGCCAGAGCGCCAATCCCCTCGATCCCCGGGTGCAGGAGCAGGTGGGCTCGGTGCAGCAGCAGGTGGCGGCCAAGCGGGCCGAGTTTGAGGAGCAGAAGCGCCAGGTGCTGGAACAGCAGCGCCAGGTGCGGGAACTGGAGATGGAGCAGGTGGTGGAGCAGGGGCAGATCGAGAGCTTCTGCGATGTCCAGGTGGGAGACAACCTGGTGCAGAAGCTGCAGGTGTCTGTGCTGGTGCGGGACGGTGTGATCGAGGCGATTGAGGGGGGCTGATCCTTCCGCCGCCTAAAATCCCCCCCATCACAGAGGCAGTCCCCCGTTGGCCACCCACGAAATCTTCATGCCGGCCCTCAGCTCCACCATGACGGAGGGCAAGATCGTGGAGTGGCTCAAGAAGCCCGGTGAGCGCGTCGAACGGGGCGAGTCGGTGCTCGTGGTCGAGTCCGACAAGGCGGACATGGACGTGGAGGCTTTCCAGGAGGGCTTCCTGGCGGCTGTGCTGATGGAGGCGGGCAGCACCGCCCCGGTGGGTGAAACGATCGGCCTGATCGTGGAAACCGAAGCGGAGATCGCGGCGGCCAAGGCGGCCGCTCCCGCACCGGCAGCTGCCGCCGCGGCGGCTCCGGCTCCGGCGGCGCCTGCTGCCGTGCCCCCCACCCCGGCACCAGCGCCGGTGGCCCCAGCGCCCCCGGTGCCTGCCCCCGTCGCCGCTCCCCAGCCAGTGGCCGTGCCGGCCAGGGCCGGCGATGGCCGCGTCGTGGCCACCCCCCGGGCCCGCAAGCTTGCCGCCCAACTGGGGGTGGACCTGGCTGCCGTGCGGGGCAGTGGACCGAATGGCCGGATCCAGGCCGAGGATGTGGAACAGGCCACCGGCCAGCCCGTCAGCGTGCCGCGGGTGGCTGAGGGCACCGCTCCGGCGATGGCGGTCGCTGCGGGCAATGGCGCCGCCGCCGCTCCGGCCGCGCCAGCGGGCCAGGCCTTCGGCCGCGCCGGTGAAACGGTGGCCTTCAACACCCTGCAGCAGGCCGTCGTTCGCAACATGAACGCCAGCCTGGCGGTCCCCTGCTTCCATGTTGGCTACACAATCACCACCGACCGGCTCGACGCCTTCTACAAGCAGGTGAAGGCCAAGGGCGTCACGATGACGGCCCTGCTGGCCAAGGCCGTCGGCCAGACCCTGGCCCGCCACCCCCAGCTCAACGCCTCGGCCAGCGACGCGGGCATGGCCTACCCGGCCTCCGTCAACGTGGCCGTGGCCGTCGCCATGGATGATGGCGGCCTGATCACCCCGGTGCTGGCCGCCGCCGACCGCACCGACCTCTATTCGCTCTCCCGCCAGTGGGCCGATCTGGTGGCCCGCTCCCGCTCCAAGCAGCTCAAGCCGGAGGAGTACACCACCGGCACCTTCACCCTTTCCAACCTGGGCATGTTCGGCGTCGATCGCTTCGACGCGATCCTGCCCCCGGGCACCGGTGCGATCCTGGCGGTCGCCGCCTCCAGGCCCGTCGTCGCCGCCCTCAAGGACGGTTCAATCGCGGTGCGGCGCCAGATGCAGGTGAACCTCACCGCCGATCACCGCGTCATCTACGGCACCCATGCGGCGGCCTTCCTCAAGGATCTGGCCGACCTGATCGAGAACCGCCCCGAAAGTCTGGCCCTCTGATCCATGGCTGTTGTCGAGGCGTTTCCCTCGGCGGATCCGCCTGACGACCAGTTCGCTGATCCGACGATGCAGGCTGGCGAGTCTGGCCCGACGCGGTCCACCCCCGCGCTGTCCGCTGATCTAGATCCGGATCTGCGGCTCTCCAGCTACGACTTCATCCTTCCTGAGGGCGCCATCGCCCAGCGGCCGGTGGAGCCCCGCCATGCCGCGCGGCTGCTGGCCGTCGAGCCCTCTGGAGTACCGGCTCCCGGGGCCCTGCATCGGACCGTCTGGGACCTGCAGCACGAGCTCCACAGTGGCGATCTGCTGGTGGTGAACGACACCCGCGTGCTTCAGGCGCGGCTGACGGCGCGGCGCGCCTCGGGTGGCTCGGTGGAGCTGCTGGTGCTGCAACCCCGGCAGCGAACCGCCAGCGGAGAGGGCGAGGACAGCTGCTGGCTCTGCCTGGCCCGGCCGGCCAGGCGCCTGAGGCCGGGCGACGTGCTCCAGCTGGAGGCGCCTGGTCAGCCGGCGCTTGATCTGCCCGTTGAGGCTATCGATGCGGCCAGCGGCGGCCGGGTGATCCGCTTTCCGCCCGAATGCACCAACGCCGAGCGCATCGAGGGGTTGCTGGCGCGCTACGGCACCATGCCGCTGCCGCCCTACATCCACGAGCACGACGATTCCGACCGCAGCCGCTACCAGACCCGCTATGCCCAGCGCCCCGGGGCGGTGGCCGCCCCCACGGCGGGCTTGCACCTGAGCGATGAGCTGCTGGCGGTCCTGGCCGATCGGGGGGTGACGATCGCCCGGATCACACTGCACGTGGGCCTCGGCACCTTCCGCCCGGTGGAGCAGGAGGACCTCACGGACCTGGAGCTCCATGACGAATGGGTCGAGGTGGGCCCCGAGGTGGTGTCAGCTGTGGAGCGGGCCCGCAGCGGCGGCCATCGGGTGATCGCGATCGGTACCACCAGCGTGCGGGCGCTCGAAGGGGTGGCAGCCCTTCATGGCGGCACGCTGGCCCCCTACATCGGTCCGGTGAGTCTGGTGATTCAGCCCGGCTTCCGCTTCCAGGTGGTGCAGGGGCTGCTCACGAACTTCCACCTGCCCCGCTCCTCACTGCTCCTGCTGGTGAGCGCGATGCTGGGCCGCGAGCGGCTGCTCGCTCTCTACGGCGAGGCGATCGAGAGCGGCTATCGCTTCTTCTCCTACGGCGATGCCATGTGGATTGCACCGAAGGCGGTGCTCAGCTCAGCCGCTCCACCCCCGCAAACAGGCTGAACGCTGGATCGGTCGTCGCGAGGACCAGCTCCTGCTGCGCTGCCTGGGCAGCCAGGATGCGGTCAAACGGATCCCTGTGGTCGACCTGCCAGAGGCCAGCGCGTAGGGCGGCCTCGCCGCTGATCGGCAGTTCGGTGGCGGCCAGGCCATGAATCGCCTGGTGGTAGTTGTGCACGACAGAGGCCGCATGGGCCAGTTTGCCCAACCGCCATTTGGTGGCGATTTCCCAGGCGCTGGCGGCACTGACCAGCAGCTCGTGGCGGCTGTCCTCAAGGGTCCCGCGTAGGTGGGACGAGAGTTTGTGGGGTTCAAGCACGGCCCAAAGCAGCACGTGGGTATCGAGCAGCAGCCTCATACGCCCCAGCTCTGAAGCTCGTCCTCCGGCAGGGGATCGAAGAAGCTCTCATCCACGGACCCCTGCATGAAGCCCAGCTGGCGTCGGGGTTCGGGGTCGAGAGGAATCAGCTGGGCACAGGGTTTGCCATTGCGAGCCAGGACGATTCGCTCGCCGCTGGCCACCCTCGCCAGCAGGGCCGAGAGGTGGGTTTTGGCCTCCTGCACATTCACGGTCCTGACGGCCGCTGTCCTGTTGGCCGCCTGTCTGTCGGTTCGCGGCCGGGAGGCGGGCATGGATATCTGGTCTGGTTTGTCTGACCAGACTAACTTGGCTTCGGGTCGGAACAGGCCCCGGCAGGAGCGGTGCAAGCGCCCTTGGGCTCCTTCATCAGCGTTTGGAAGCCGCCGAAATCCGCGTCGATCCTGTCGACCGGGGAGCCGATGGGATTGACCGGCGCCATCGCTACAACTCCTGAGGAGAAGGCAAGGGGAGCTGGCTGGTGGTGGAGTTAGCTGATGAGGGAGCGATCGATTTTGAGAATGTCGAAGCTGAAGTGCTGCAGGTAGGAGAGGGAGGCGTAGCCGGTGCCGAAGTCGCCGATGGCGATGCGGATTCCATGCTGCTGGAGATTGTTGTCAAATGAAAAGCCCCTGTCCACTGGACAGGGGCCTGAGGAGATGGGTTGGAAAAGAGGCCGTGATCAGGCGGCGGCCAGGTTCGCCGCCACAAAGTCCCAGTTGACCAGCTTGTCGAGGTAGGTGGTCATGTAGTCGGGACGGCGGTTCTGGTAGTCGAGGTAATAGGCGTGCTCCCACACATCCATGGTGAGCAGGGCCTTCTGGCCATGGGCCAGGGGCAGGTCGGCGTTGGCGGTCTTGGTGATCTTCAGGGTGCCACCATCCAGCACCAGCCAGGCCCAGCCGCTGCCGAACTGGGTGGCGCCGGCGGTCTTGAACTGCTCGCTGAAGGCCTCGAAGCTGCCGAAGTCGGCGGCGATCTTGTCGGCCAGGGCGCCGCTGGGGGCGCCGCCGCCACCGGGCTTGATGCACTGCCAGTAGAAGCTGTGGTTCCAGACCTGGGCGGCGTTGTTGAACACGCCCGCCTTGGTGGCGTCACCGGCGACGGCCAGGATCACCTCTTCGAGGCTCTTGGCTTCGAGGTCACCGCCTTCGATCAGCTTGTTGAGGTTGGTGACGTAGGCGGCGTGGTGCTTGCCGTGGTGGAACTCGAGGGTCTGCCGGGAAATGTGGGGCTCGAGTGCGTCGAGGCCGTAGGGCAGTTCGGGCAGCTGGTGAGCCATGGAAAACGTTTGTGGTGTCGAGGCATTGTAACGATCGTCACCCGATGCCTGGCCGCCGGGCGCCGGTGCTCAGCCCTTGATCTCCAGCAGTTCCACCTCGAACACCAGGGTGGCATTGGGGGGGATCACGCCACCGGCGCCACGCTCGCCGTAGGCCAGATCGGGCGGGATGACCAGCTTGCGCTTGCCGCCCACCTTCATCCCGGCCACGCCCTCGTCCCAGCCCCGGATCACACGGCCGGCGCCGAGGGGAAAGCTGAACGGACCACGGCCGTAGCTGCTGTCGAACTCCTTGCCGCTGGTGAGGGTGCCGCGGTAGTTGACCACCACGGTCTGGCCGCTCTTGGCTTCGGGGCCTTCGCCCAGGGCCAGGTCGGTGATGCGCAGCCCGCTGGGGGTGGTGCGCTCGGTGGGGGAGACGAGCTCCCCGCCCAGGGCCGCAGCGCCGCTGGAGGCCATTTCGGCGCTGGAGGAATCTGGGGCCATGGTGAACAGGGTGGGGTTGGGGACGTCGGGGTCGAGTTCAAGGGGCGCCGCCACAGCGGGGCGGGCCTCCGGTGCGGTGGGGGCAGGGCCGGAGCGGGCCAGCGCCTGCTGAACGCCAGCGTCGGCGGGGGCCGGCGCAGCCGCTTCCACCACCGAGGGGGACACCAGCTGGCTCACCAGGGCGAGCATCAGGCAGGCCACACAGACGAACGAGCTGATCAGGATGTCGCGCATGCGGAAAGTCCCTGGATGGGGCGATTCTGCCAGTGCGATCAGTCGCTGCTTTCGCCGTTGTTCTGGCGCTGTCGCAGGGCCTGTTCCAGGCGATCAATGCGGCCACGCAGTTCGTCCAGCTCCCGCTGGCGGGCCAGGCCCAGGTCCTGCAGCAGCTGGTCGCGGTTGCGCTCCAGCTGGCGTTCCGCCTGCTGTTCCACCTCCGGCGTCTCGCCCCGCAGGGCGCGCATCACATCCTCCACCAGCGCGGAGGCGTGGTTGGGGTCGAGGCGGCCGCTGCTCACCCATTCCTGGCTGACGTACTTGAGCCGGTCGGCCACCAGCGAGGTGGTGCCGAGGCCGCGCAGCAGCAGCATCTGCAGCAGATTGCCCTGGTCCATGAAAAAGTTTCCTTGGAGGAACAGCGTCACTGTCTCGACCTTGGCGCCTCCAGCGCCGACTGACCATGGGCAATGACCGTCGTGCCGGTTGGGCCATCGCCGGGGCCGCCGGGCTCCTGGCGGGGGTGGCCTTGCCGCCCCTGGGCTGGCCCTGGTTGCTCTGGCCCGGCCTGATCGTGCTCTGGTCCCTGACGGCGAGTCGCGGTGGCACTGCACCGTCCAGGTTCTGGCGCGGCGGGCTGTGGGGGCTGGCGGCGGTGCTGGTGAGCCACCGCTGGCTGCTCTGGCTCCACCCCCTCGACTGGATTGGCGTTCCCGGCCCGCTGAGCCTGCCGATCTGCCTGGCGCTGTGGCTGGCCATCGGTCTGACCGCCGGTCTGCTGGTGGGGGCCTGGACGGTGCTGGTGGGCCGACTCGAGCCCGCACGGCCCAGCACGGCGCTGCTGGCGGCGACCCTGTGGGGGCTGGCCGAGGTGCTGCTGGCCCGCGGTCCCCTGTTCTGGCTGGGGCTGGGGGTGGCGTCGCTGCCGGGGGATCGGGCCCTGGCGGGTCTGGCGGCCCTGGGGGGAGCCGGGCTGCTTGCAGCGGTTCAGCTGCTGATCAGCTGGGGGCTGTGGCGCACGGTGACGGCGACGGCCCGACCGCTGCGCCGGGCAGGCGTGACCCTGGTCCTGGTTCTGGCGGCCCATCTCCTGGGCCTGGCGCTCCTCGGCGCCGTCGCCGTCGCGGACGGGCCGGTGGAGCGGTGGCTGGTTCTCCAGCCGGCCACCCCCACCCGCCAGAAGTTTCTGCCGGAGCAGCAGCGGCGCTTGCTGCGCCAGCTGGCCGCGGCCCAGCGGCAGGCCCTGCTCCCTGAGGACGCGCCGGCGCCGATGGCGATCACGGGGCTGCTGCTGCCCGAAGGGGCGCTGGCCCTGGGCCAGCCCCTGCCGGAGCCGGCGACCGTGGAGGTGCTCAGTGGCGGCTTCCGCCGTGAGGGTCTCGAGCAGCGCAGCAGCGTGCTGCGCTTCGCGCCCGGCGCGTGGCTGCCCAGCAGCTGGATCGACAAGCACCGGGTGGTGCCGCTCGGGGAGTGGGTGCCGCTGGCGGGGCTGTGGCGCTGGAGCGGATTGTCGGCGGTGGGTGGGATCGAGCCGGGGGCGGCCTCCCGGCTGCTGGACCGTCCGGGCGGGCCGGTGGGGGTGGCCATCTGCTACGAGATCTCCGATGGTGCCGCCCTGGCGGCCGCCAGCAGGGAGGGGGCCCGCTGGCTGCTGGCGACGGCCAATCTGGATCCCTATCCGTTGATGCTGCAGGGGCAGTTCCGGGCGCTGGCCCAGCTGCGGGCGATCGAGACCGGCCGCTGGCTGATCAGTGCGGCCAATACGGGCCCGAGCCTGGTGGTCGATGCCCATGGGCGGATCGGAGACCAGCTGCCGGCCGGCCGGCCTGGCTCCGGGATCCTCACGGTGCGGCAGCGCTCCGCCCTGACGCCCTACGCCAGCTGGGGAGAGTGGCCCCTGCTGGGGATCGCCGCTGTGGCTGGCCTCTGGCGCTGGCGCTTCTGAAGGACCTCAGGACTTCGGCCGAGCTTCAGGCGGCCTGGGCCTGGGCTGTGGCCCGCTCCAGATAGAGGGTCTGGGTGGGATAGGCGAAGGCGATGGCCTGCTCCTCGAAACGGCTGAGGATGCCGAGGTTGATCTTCTGCTGCAGATCGAGAAACAGCACCATGTCGCCATCGGGGACGAAGAACACGAACTCGAATTCCAGGGCGCTGTCGGTGAAGCCGGTGAAGTGGCAGCGGTCGAATTCGGCGGGAGGATGGTCGTTAACGACCCGGGCCACGAGCTCGGGGATGGCGGCCACCTGCTCCACGGGCGTCTGGTAGACCACGCCGATGGTGTGGGCCACCCGCCGCCGTGGCAGGTCACCGAAGTTGCGGATGGTCTGGGTCAGCAGCTCCTCGTTGCTGATCACGATCCGCTCACCGCTCAGGCTGCGGATGATCGAGGAGCGCAGTCCCACCCGTTCCACCGGCCCGAGCACGTCGCCGAAAACGATGAAGTCGCCGATGTGGAAGGGCTCATCCAGCAGGATCGTGATGTAGTTGATGAAGTTGGTGAACGGGCCCCGCAGGGCCAGGCCGAGGCCGATGCCGGCGCCGGCCAGGGAGGCATAGACGGCCCCCAGCTCCACCCCCTGGTTCTGGAAAAACACCAGCAGGCCGATGATCCAGATGATCGTGCGGATCATGGGGGCCAGCCCATTGAGGGTGGCCAGCTGTTCGTGGCGCCCCAGCCGCAGCATCGATCGATTGAGCAGCAGCAGCAGCGTTCTGTTGACCAGCCGCACCACCAGCAGGATCGCCACCAGAAAAACGGCACCCCCCACGAACCGGTGCGGTCCCTGGTCGAACGTCAGGCCGTCCCAGCCCCTGACGACGGTCTGCCAGCCCCAGAAGAACATGGCCAGATACCCGAGGGGGGCGATGGTGCCGAGCACCAGCCGCATCAGGGTGTCGTCGGTGCTGCTGGCGGTGCGGCGGGTGATCCGCCTCAGGAAGCGCCCCAGCAGCATCGTCACCAGCCAGACGACGGCCGAGCCCGCCACAAACTGGATCGTGGCCGTGAGGAACGTGACGCCGAGGGTCGTCATGGGTTCTTGGTCGGCTCTTGACACCTTTGCACAGGCGGTCGGTGGACCGACGCGCCTCAGGCTTCCGCTTCCGGTGGTGGTGGGGACAGGCGCGCGATCAGAGCGTCGGTGATGTCGGCGGGAAAGGCCACCTGGATCTGCTCATTGCGCAGATGCAGATCCCGCTGGGGGAAAGGGATCGTCAGATCGTGGCGGCGCAGCATGGCTTCGATGCGGAAGTTGAGCTCACTGCGGATCTCATACTGGCGCCTTGGCTGGTTGATCCAGACCAGCAGAAGAAAATCGAGGGAGCTCTCACCGAAGCCGTTGAAGAATACCTTCGGCGGTGGTGCCGCGAGAATGTCGGGGAAGCCCTCGCAGGCGTCCAGCAGGGCCTGGCGCACCAGCTGGCAATCGGAGCCGTAGGCCACGCCCACAGGAATTCTCAGGCGCGAGATCGGGCTGCCGTGACTCCAGTTGACAACGCGGGATTCGAGAAACTCCGCATTGGGAACGATGATCGAAATGCGGTCGAGGGTGACCACCTCGGTGCTGCGCAGATTGACACGGGTCACGGTGCCTTGCAGGTCGCCCACTTCGACGAAATCATTCACCTGAATGGGCCGCTCGAACATGATGATCAGGCCGCTGATCAGGTTCTTGGCGATGCCCTGCAGGCCGAGCCCCACCCCCACTCCCAGGACGCTGGCAAACAGGGCGAGGGAGGTGAGATTGAGGCCCCACAGCTGCAGAAGCACCAGCGTTCCGAGGAACAGCAGCCCGTATTGAAGGATGAAGGCGATCGCTTCCTGGGAGCCCGGTTCGATGCCCGTGCGCTGCAGAACGCGGGTGCGGAGCATGCCCGTCAGGAATGCCACCCCGCGCACCAGCACCAGGAAGAGCGCCACCAGGATGACGGCGTCCAGCACCGAATAGCTGCGTCCTCCCAAGGGCAGGAAGGGGGATCCCAGGCTCTCGGTGACCGCCTCGAACAGGCGGCCGATCAGCAACCGGGTGGCTGGAAAGAAACCGGCGATCACCCGGACCGCCGCCACCCAGACCCCGAACTGCAGCACCACCAGCACCCCGTGCAGCAGCCAGTCCATGCCCCGCAGAGGCCGGACACTGCCGGGCTCGCTGGTCAGCGGCTGGGTGAGGGCCGAAGGCAGGAACCGTTGCCACAGCAGCCGCAGCAGCCGCTGCAAAAGGAACGCCAGCCCCAGGATTCCGACGGACACGGGGATCATCCGGGCCACGTAGGTGGGCTGACGCTGGGCCCGTCCCCGGGCGATGGACGACGCGATGGTCCGGCGCCACAGTTCGGCCTGTTGCCCGACGGCCATGCTCTCGGGAGTATCCCGGCGGGTGACCGTGAGGATCACCTCGCCATCGAGGGTGATCACGGGCAGGTTGTTCAGCTCCCTGACGCCGATCTTTCCCGGCTGCTTCGACGCCACGACCTCCTGCAGCAGCCTGTTGGCCCGCTCCACCCGCTGCTTGGCCGAGTAGTCCTTCGAGGCGGTGACCTCGAACAGACGGTGGCCATCCAGCTCCAGGAACGCCGGGATCTCAGGCCGGGCCTGGGCCCTGGCGCCATGCAAGGGTGCCACCACCAGCAGGGTCGCAAGGGCCAGGAGGCTGGCCAGCCTCACCAGACGCCCCCGGCGGCGACCGGACCAGGTGCGCGGTGCCGGGGGGCTCAGGTGAGGGCCGGCAGGGTGCCCAGGCCCGCCGGCCTGGGCACCAGGATCTTGCGCAGGGCCAGGCGAGCGGTCCCATCGGCCTGATCTTCGCGCCCATCGAGGCCGGCACCGTCCTGCTCGGAGCGCAGATGGTGTCCATCCTCCTCGGTGTCCCGGGGGTCGAGCAGATCGATCACGGCCTGGCGCACCCCCGCCAGGCGCCGCTCCATCCTCTGCCGTGCCCGCTGCTCCTGCTCCAGCTCCAGCAGAAGTGCCTGACGCTGGCGTTCGGCGGCCTCCTCCCGCAGGCGGTCCCGCTCCCGCTCGGCCTCCTCCAGGGCCGCCTGCTCCTGCTCGGCGATGGCCAGCTGCTGGCGCACGGCCTCGTGGAAGCTCTCCACCTCCGCTTCGGCCAGGCGTCGGCCCTCCCGAGCCTCGCCCAGTTCGGCCTCAAGCCTTTCCAGCACCAGCCGGGCCTCCTCCTGCTGGGCGGCCACCTCATGGGCCCTGACGGCGGCGGCGGCCTCCAGGTGGCGCCGGAAACGGCGCTCCTGCTCCAGTTCCTCACGCAGGGCGTCGACTTCGGCGGTGGTGGCAGCGATCAGGGTCTGGGCCTGGGCGGTGAGGGCCTCGACCGCCTGGGTGAAGGAGGGGGACATCGGCGTGCGCAGGGGAGAACGGTGATAACCCTCTAAGTCTGCGAGGGGTGCCCTGTCGGTAGCGATCGGCTCTTCGCATGGGTGGCAGCGTTGCTGCAACCCCAGGTGTTGGTGCGCGACCGGCGCAGCAGGACGGAGGGGGCGATGCCGTAGCGCCGCTGAAAGCTGGCGGCGAAGGAGGACATCTGGACGAAGCCGTGGCGGCGGGCGATGGCGGCCACGGTCTCGCCGGGCTGGGCCCGTTGCAGATCGGCGTGCACGGCGCTGAGCCGCTGGCGCTTCACCCACTGCATGGGGCTGCAGCCGAACCGCCGCTGGAACAGATACTGCAGGTTGCGCTGCGAGTAGGCGCTGCGGCGACTGAGCTCCGTAGGGGTGATCGGCGTGTGCAGATGGGCCTGGATCCACTCCAGCAGGTCGTCGAAGGGGCGATCGCCGCGGTGGTCGGGGACAGGCCGATCCGTCCCCCCGACCGCGCCCGGGCAGACGATCGCGGCCACCAGCCGGAACAGCAGATCTTCCAGCTGGCAGGCCCTGAGTCCTCCCACCGACCGCAGCAGCGGGGCCTCCAGCATCCGCAGCGCCAGGTGGAGATGGCGCAGCAACTCGGCCTGCTCCGATGCGGTGCTGCCATCCACCCGCAGGGCGCGCTCGAAGGCCGGCACCCAGGACTCGGCGCTGTCGCCGAATCCCCCCATGGCGGCGGCGGTGTCGACCAGCCGCCGACGATCGAGGCAGATCATCACCTCCTCGAAGGCCCCGGTGCTGGCCGTGAAGGCGGCGCCGGGCAGATAGGCCGCCATCGGGCCGGCCTCGAGCTTCAGCCGCTGGCCGTCGCTTGTCACCTCGCCAACGCCGGACAGCGGCAGGGTGAGGGTGGCGACCGGGGAATCGTCGAAACCGATCTCCAGGGGGGAGTGGCGGCTGCAGGACACCGCGATCTGCCCCACGTGGAGGATGCCGCTGCGATGGAAGAAGCCACCGCTCCGGGGGGACTCCAGGAAGGCGTTGAGGGGGAAGTCCAGCGCCACCCGATCGAGCAGGGCGGCGGGGTCGTCGACCTCCACCGCCCGTGACTCCAGCAGCGTGAGCGGAACCGTGGCCGTCATTCGTTGACGATCGAGGCCGTGACTTCGACTGAGCCGTCGCCGCATTGCACGATCCGGCCGGTCGGATGGGCCAACAGGCTGCCGAGCACGAGCTGGGGGTCCGCTGGACGGATCTGGCCCGGCTGGATGTTCATGCAGATGATCGTCGTGATTTTGGGATTCTGGGTGGGGGTGAGGAAGGCCGCGCCCACGTAGGCATTGAGCTGACCCACCTTGGGCGACTGGGCTGTAATCACATAGCTGTAGGCCGCTTCGGTGGTGGTGCGAACGGCGTCGTTGAAGGACGCCGGCAGGGTGATGCCGAAATCCTGCTGGATGGTCGAGACCGTGGCGGCGGTCTGTACCTCCGCCGCCTCCTGGCCTGGGTCTGATCTTGGGATGAGTCAGCGTGCCACGTTTCACGCCTTTTCTGACAGGATCCGCGCCGCATTTCTGCGCCGCTGCGACAGTCTTGCCGTCCTGCGTTCATGGGCCGCCGCAGCCCGTGCCAACGAGTGTGTCGAAGGTGATCGATGCGACCCTGAACCGCTCATTGACGCCCCCACAATGCGGGCCGTGAGCCATCTGCGGGCCGCAGCGAATCCTTGCTTGTTCATCGTCCAGAGGCTTGGAGCTTTCCGGTGCTGGCCGCCCTGCTGATCCTGGTTCTGGGGATGGGGGTGGTACTGCTGTGGCCCGCTCCCGCCCCGGCGGCGGAGAGCTGCCCGCCGTCGATGGCCCCCATCCCCGGCGGCCATTACCGCATCGGCGCGGCAGGGCGCCTGCCGGAGGAGGCGGAGGCGCCGGTGCGGCTGCAGCCCTTCTGCATCGGCCGCACGGAGGTGACCAACCGCGAGTTCGCCGCCTTCGTGGCCGCCACCGGCTACCGGACCCAGGCGGAGCGGCCCTTGCCCCAGGATCAGTTCCCGGAGCTCTCCGTCGCCGAGCGCCGCCCAGGCTCGGTGGTGTTCCGGCCGCCCTCCCCAGGGGAACCCCTGCAGGAACTCAGCTGGTGGCAGTGGGTGCCGGGGGCCGACTGGCGCCACCCCGAGGGCCCCGGCAGTTCCATCGACGGGCGACTCGACCATCCGGTGGTGCAGGTGTCCCTGGCGGATGCCGAGGCCTACGCGGCCTGGGCCGGCGCCGCCCTCCCCAGCGAGGCCCAGTGGGAGTTCGCCGCCCGGGGCGGCCTGCGGGATCGGGCCTTCAGCTGGGGCGACCGCTGGCGCCCCGGCCTGGCCAACACCTGGCAGGGGGAGTTCCCCGTCAGCAACACCGGCGAGGATGGCTTCACCGGCACCGCTCCGGTGGGCAGCTTCCCCCCCAATGGCTATGGACTTCAGGACATGACCGGCAATGTCTGGGAGTGGACGGCGGACTGGTACCTCCCTGGTCACGATCGCCTCGCCGGCCAGGACGACCCGGTGCTGGCCGACCCGGCCGCCAGCAGCGATCCGCGGGAGCCCGGGGTGGCCAAGCACGTCATCAAGGGGGGCTCCTTCCTGTGCGCCCCGAACTACTGCAGCCGCTACCGGCCGGCGGCACGGGAAGCCGAAAGCCCCGACACCGGCACCTCCCACATCGGATTCCGTCTCGCTTCCCCTGTCCTGACGACCCATGGCTGAGCGTCCCCTGACCCGTCTGAGCGCCGTGCTCGGCCGCCTGCTGCGGCGCCTGGTGCCGGCGGGCCTGGCCCTGGCTCTGTTGGGCTGGTCGTTCGGCGCCGTGCCGGCCCTGGCCCAGCGGATCACCGGCACGCCGGGAGCCCCCAACGCCACCACCACGATCTCCGGCACCCAGCTGCCGGCCCCGGCGCCCCCCTTCGGCGGGGTGATCCAGGACGGCGCCCAGCAATCGAAGCCCTGGTGGGCGCCGCGGATCACGCCGCCGCCGAGCGCGCCCAACGTGCTGCTGATCATCACCGACGACGCCGGTTTCGGGGTGCCCAGCACCTTCGGCGGCGTGATCCCCACCCCGGCCATGGATCGGGTCGCCAAGGCGGGCCTCCGGTACAACCGCATGTTCTCCACGGCGCTGTGCTCCCCCACCCGCGCCGCCCTGATCACCGGCCGCAACCACCACTCCGCCGGTTTCGGAGTGGTCTCGGAGCAGTCCACCGGCTTCCCCGGCTACAACAGCATCATCGAGCGCGACAAGGCCACGATCGGCCGCCTGCTCAAGGACAACGGCTACTCCACGGCATGGTTCGGTAAGGACCACAACACCCCCGCCTTCCAGGCCAGCCAGAGCGGCCCGTTCGATCAGTGGCCCACGGGCATGGGGTTCGAATACTTCTACGGCTTCGTGGGCGGTGACGCCAACCAGTGGCAGCCCAATCTGTTCCGCAACACCACCCAGATCTATCCCTTCGAGGGCAAGGAGCCCGGCAGCTGGAACCTGGTGACGGCGATGGCCGATGACGCCATCGACTACATGGCGCGGATGCACCAGATCAACCCCAGCAAGCCGCTGTTCATCAAGTACGCCCCCGGGGCCACCCATGCGCCCCACCACCCCACCAAGGAGTGGGTGGACAGGATCCATGCGATGCATCTCTTCGATGACGGCTACGAGAAGCTGAGGGAGCGCATCTTCGCCAACCAGAAGAAACTCGGCGTGATTGCCAAGGACGCCAAGCTGGAACCCTGGCCCGCCGACCTGATCACGCCCTGGGACAAATTGAGCCCGGAGGCCCAGAAACTGTTCATCCGCCAGGTGGAGGTGTTCGCCGCCTATGCCGCCTACAGCGACAACGAAATCGGCCGGGTGATCCAGCAGTTCGACGACCTCGGCAAGCTCGACAACACGCTGATCGTCTATATCAACGGCGACAACGGCACCAGCGCCGAAGGCGGGCCGTTGGGCACGCCCAATGAGGTGGCCTGGTTCAACGGCCTCAGCAAGCTGCCGGTTGAGGTGCAGATGAAGTTCTACGACGTGTGGGGCACCGAGTTCACCTACAACCACATGTCGGCGGGCTGGAGCTGGGCCTTCGACACCCCGTTCAGCTGGTTCAAGCAGAACGCCTCCAGGCTCGGTGGCGTCAACCAGAACATGGTGGTGTCGTGGCCGGCGCGCATCAAGGACAAGGGCGGTCTGCGCGAGCAGTTTGTGCACGTGATCGACGTGGTGCCGACGATCCTGGAGGCGGCTGGCCTGAAGGCGCCGGAGGTGGTGGACGGCTTCCCGCAGAAGCCGATCGAGGGCACCAGCTTCCTTTACACCTTCGATTCCAAGAATGCCAAGGTGCCCTCCCGCCACAAGACCCAGTACTTCGAGATGATGGGCCAGTGGGCGCTCTACGACGAGGGCTGGCTGCTGAGCACGAAGGTGAACCGGGCCCCCTGGGACGCCTTTGGCCCGGCCAACCCGGATCCGCTCAACAACCAGACCCTGGAGCTGTACAACCTCAACACTGATTTCAGCCAGACCACCGACCTGGCGGCCCAGAATCCCGGCAAGCTGAAGGAGATGAAGGCGGCGTTCATCGCCGAGGCCAAGAAGTATCAGGTGTTCCCGCTCGATGCCTCAGTGGCGGCGCGGATCGTGGCGCCCCGGCCCAGCATCGCCGCCGGACGCACCGAGTTTGTCTACACCCATCCGATGGTGGGGCTGCCCCAGGGCGCTTCGCCCATGCTGCTCAACACCTCCTACACCGTCACCGCCGACATCGACGTGCCGGCCGGCGGCGCCGAGGGCATGCTGCTCACCTCCGGCGGCCGCTTCGGCGGCTACGGCTTCTACCTGAAGAACAACAAACCAGTGTGGCTGTGGAACATGGTCGATCTGGAGCGCCTCAAGTGGGAGGGCACCGAGCCCCTTACCCCCGGCAAACACAAGGTGGAGTTCGATTTCGTCTACGACGGCAAGGGGGCCGGCACCCTGGCCTTCAACAACTTCAGCGGCGTCGGCCGCCCAGGTACCGGCAGCCTCAAGGTGGACGGCAAGGTGGTGGCCACCAAGACCATGCCCAAGACCCTGCCGATGATCCTGCAGTGGGATGAAAGCTTCGACGTGGGCTCCGACACCCTCACCGGCGTCAACGATGCCGACTACCAGCCGCCCTTCCGCTTCACCGGCAACCTAGAGAAGCTCACCCTCAAGCTGGATCGGCCCAAGCTGTCGCCGGAAGAAATCAGGACCCTGGAGGCGGCGATGCGCACCAAGGCGGCGAGTGAGTGACCCCGACGCCCAGGCTCCTGTGGTGCCTCAATCCGAGGTGCCTCAGGGCCTGGCTGGGCAGAGCCGCCGCCATTCCCCCAGGGCCTCTCCGGCGGCGTAGTACTTGCGCAGGCTTAGTGCCGCGTCGTAGCGCTGCTTCTGCAGCGAGCCGGCCCAGGTGGCGGCGGGGCAGGGCTGGGGTGTGGCTCCAGTCTTGGGCGGCTGTTCGGCTGCATCCACACCCAGCCGCAGGCGGAACAGGCTTTCCTGGCCGTACTGCTGCCGGAAGGCTTCGCGATCGATCGGCGCCAGGGAACCGTTGCCGGGTTCCACGATTCCCTGCGCCCGGCCGACAGACAGGATGACGGGCGGGACAAGCAGCGCCAGGCCCGCCGCGAGGCCGGCGGTCCGACGTCGCCGCCACGGAGCTCGGGGAGTCAAGGGCCAGTGGCAGGGGATTCGGCCATGCTGTTACCCGCCCCGGGGCCGGCCATTTCCAGCTCAGCCAGCTTGCCCACAGCACCATGGCCGGGAGGCGATCACAAAAGCCCCATGGGGCCGTTTGTAAATGAAATGGAGCCAAGCGGATTCGAACCGCTGACCCCCTGCATGCCATGCAGGTTCTCTATCAGCTCAGACCGCTTGCTGCAGCTTGGCTTAGGGTGATCAGTACGCGGCAGCGTGTGCAAAAACGTGTGTAATGTTCTCGCGGTGGTCAAGTCGCGAGCAGATTAAGAAACTACGAGTGGATGCCATTCAAGCTAGGCCAAGTTTCCTTTTCAGATCTGTGGGGATGTTCTTTGCGCCAGCGAGATTTTCCTTGGGAGGCCAGCTCGTTTGTTCATCCCAGCTGACATTGTAAAGATCGGCATTGATTAGAGTGGCGTTCTTCAGCTTGGCACCAGCGAACTTGGCCGAAGTGAGATCGGCTCCGTCTAGAGTGGTATAGATGAGGCGCGCTTCGGTAAAATTGGTCGCGATAAGAACCGCTTCGGTTAGGTTAGACCCAAATAGATTTACCCCACTTAAGTTGGCAAGAGACAGATCGATCTTCTCCAAAGAAACTGCAACAAGCGAGGCCCCCGCTAGGTTGGCTCCACCAAGGTCGATCTTGAGCTTGTCGAGGATGAAACTCTCAATCAAGAAGCGAATCACACTTTCCTTCCGGTTTGGATCATCTGAGAATCTCTGAAGTACAGAAAGAGTTCTTGCTCTAACTATTGCCTGAGCTGATTCCACAAGATGCTTTTCCTGCTCTGACTTCACTTCCTTGGTTGCAATGGCAAGTGATAGCTTCTCAATGAGAAGTTCAGAAAGTCTATCGATGTAGAGCTGGAGAACTTCTTCCTTCTCAGATTCTTCGGCTTTGGCTCTTTGCAGTTTTGCGTCGGCCTCGATCTTATCGCTTAGGAGCTTTGCATCGGCTGCGGACTTATTGCTCTGCAATTCTAGATCGTCTGCGGCTTTCTGTTGCTGAATGCGCTGAAGAGCATAGCCAAGAATGGCAAGAGTAATAGGTACGCCCAGAAGGCTTAACCAATCCCATGCGGTCTTGCCTTGTTCTACCTTGTAACTTCGTTTGATGATGCTTCCTTGCTTATCTTTCTCAATTGTGGATAGCGACTCACCCCCCTGTATCCCGCTCCCTCCAGGAGATATCCATGGGTTGAGGATCATGACTGCAACAATTGCCACGAGGGCGACCACGATAAAAACCTTTCCTCTCTCAGGGCGTGGGGTTAGCTTCTGCATCCTGGCCTCATCGTCAACGTTGCCAACGTTGCCACCATTCTGTACCAGCTGATAGTGCCCTTGCTGCCTGCCGGTGGGATCGCACATACAACTTCTAGTTTTGCATCCTCCGCCAGTGACTCTGCAATCAATGCAGGGAAGGTTGCGCAACCACTATCAAGATCAGCCCTACTCAAAGATGGAAACGGTTTGAGCGCCAGCCGTGGAGTAGCTATGCGATCAGAATGCGCCACTGAGGTGGGTCGCTTTTATTGGACAGACTGGGCCTCTGACATCGTTAACACAGGGCGGGAGGCAGAAACAGGGTCAGTTTTTACCGTAGACATCATGGGTAGTTTTGCCTCCCAAGGAGCTGTTCGGTCTTACATGGCCATACCTCCAGAAGAAGCGGGCCAGGCTGATCTCGCCTTCCCTAGTGACCATCCGGCACCACAGTGATGGCAGAATGATAGTGATCATCCTATAAGTTATAATGCGATCTTGGTTTGACTTTGCTGCCACACCATCCAGCCAGCCAATCGGTTCAGACCGCTACAAAAGCGAAGTGGCTTTGAGGTTAATATCTAATCGGCGACTATGTCGGCCGCTGACGAAGTAGGGATGCAAGTTCAGCTTCGAAGCGTATGAGCTCTGATAGCTGAGCAGCGAGAGCTTGCTTGGCTGGTAGGTGGATCTTTTCTTGCTGGTCGAGCCATTCACTAAAGGTCCCCGTCATCTCTCCCATGCCGGTCTTCGCCTCGTCCTCAACTTCGGCGGCAGCGCCGCGGAGTGCATCGCGGAGCTTCTGCCTCTGATGAGCCTTCTTCTCTGCCTCTATAGCCGAAAGTACGTCACTACCTATGTCATAGAGTAGCGGACCAAGTTGCTCCATGATTGGACCAACGCTGTCTAATGCCTCAGCCCACTTGACATATTTGCTGGCTTTTTTTGCCACTTCTTCAGTCGGAAAGTTCTTGACATTGTGTGCCTTCCGAAACTCATCCCATCCAAGACCCGACTGTTTCCATTCCCTAACGAACTTTGCTGCTTCTTCAAGGGACATGCTTAGGTCCACACGGGCATATGCCTTGAAGCCATCTCGGAAGGCCCGAGAGAACTGGCTGGCGCGCTTCTTGGCCTTCCCTTCTCCACTGGTCTTTGTCGAATCGGATTCGGCCGCGCCCATCTCGAGTATCAGTTCTCTAAGCCGCCTCATAGCAGGACTTCGACCACGCTCGCTGGCCTCTTGGTCTGCTGACGCAGCAAGGTTCTCGAATTCTGCATAGGCTTGTTCGCTCCATTGATCCAACGCTTCAACCAGTCGAGTCTGTAACGCCTCTGCTGCAGATACCGTTCCTATTCTGATTGCGCTCAATAGCTCGTCCTCCATGAGACGGTGGAGGTCTGCTTCGCACTTGCGCCGTAGCGCGTCGAGACTGGTGCGCAAAAGAGCAACGCGCTCGAGCTCGTTCTCGCACGTTGCTATGGCCTCCTCGCGCAATGCTTGCTCGACTTTCACCATCTGAGTGAAGCTGGTGATCGCATGAGATGCAAAGCGGTACCCGGACAATGTCCGCAACTCGGGGACACTTAGCTGAGCTTGTGTAAGCGCTTCTCGAAGCTCCTCCACCCCGTCCCAGCCAGACCCCATTTCGTAGAGGCTGGCATCCGGCTGCTCGTTCCCAACACTCTGGTAGGGGTCAGCGCTAATAGGGTGAACACCCCATCGGGGGCTTGTTGAACCGATCGCGTCCAAGAGAGACTTGAACTCAGCCTGTTTGCGTGAGCATAGACTCCGGAACCCCTCTGGGTTTTCAGAGGGGTCGATACCTGCTTCGTCGATGCGTGAGATGACGGCGAGGAGCGAGTCTGTGACGTGATCTCCCGTAACACCAAATCTTTCACCGGTCACGATCGCGTCGAAGGTTTCTTTGTTACTCGTGACGAGCTGTGGTGGAAGAACCCAAATAAGCAGGTCCGCGAGATCAAGGCTTTCAAGTGCCTTTATGTCGTGCTCATCATTGCCGCCTGCAAAGCCTGGACTGTCGCGGAATGTCCATGTGGATCCTGTGATCTCGTCAACTGAGAACGTTTCACGGCGACCGGACACCGTGATCTCAGAGGGAACAGCTACTCCATCCTCAAACAGCAGGCGCTTGAGAAGAGAGGATTTACCAGCATCATAAGCGCCATAAATTGCGGCTACCGGTTTTTCCCTGGACTGATGGTCTCGCCAAGCAGACTCAAGCTTATCAACTACATCGCCTGTGGGAATATCGCGAAGAGAAGTCCATACCAAATCGATCCATCCATCTCTGTCTAGATTCATCGTTCCTCCCATAGGTGTCCGCCGAGCGATTGCTCGGCGCTATCGCCGAGTACCGCATAGAGTTCTCTTTGCTTCTCAATCGAAGCAATCTCCTGCATTTTGGCAATCTTCTCTGTCTCAAGCTCTATCGAGTAGGAGTTGAGCAGCCCGATGTATTTACCAGCCGCCATGATCAGACCGCACTCTTCGGCGTCGCCATCAGCAATAGCTGCTACGACGCGGGGTACCGTCTGAGCTAGCCATTCCGCGAGCTTTTTCCGATCTTCTTCGCGCCTCTCATGGAGATGCTCCTCCCAGAAAATAAATGCGATATCTAATACTACTCCTACGACTGACATCACGGCTCCAAGTTTTCCGAGAGATCGAGCGACTTTTACTGCTCCCCACGGCTTGAACTTGAATCCAAGTCCTTTTCCAATGCCATATACCACGTCTCTCGATGCTCCACCTGCGAAACGGCTCGTCTTGTCAAAGGCGTCGTGAAACCACGCCTTACCCTTCGAATCGCTGGGCGATGCTGGACCATCTCCGACTGTGGGATCAGGAAAGGCATGGGCAAACTCTGCTGAGGCGAAGCGTCGGTTAATGACTTCCTCTGTCTGGGTTCGCCAAGTTTCGAGTTCCTTCTGTGCGACTTTTCCCCACTGCTCTAATTCGACCGCTAGAGCCTTGTCCTCCCACCACTTTTGTAAGTTCGAGGCCTTCAGCTTGAGCCGCACTGGATCGGTCTCAGAGAGCACTTCATCCCGGAGAGACGCAGCCTGCTCTTCGACCCGCCGGTGCAACCTTGCGCGATGGTCGTCTGCGAGGCGCTTCCCTTCTCCCTTCTGCTCTGTGACGAGGCTGAGGAGCCTCCCTATGGCATCAGCCTGAGCAACAAGCTGATTCATTACTGCGCCTTGTCGTGCGTCGAGACGAGCTAGTCGGGCCAACCCTCCTTCTAGCAGCGATCTGTCAACACCAGTTTGTAGTAACTCGGCCTCGATCTCTCGGTAGGCCCGCGTGAACTGATCGAAGCCATCCCATGAGCGGTTGGAGTCATATGACTCTGATGTTGCATCCCTTCGATCTCCGACTAGACCAAACGGATCGCTCGCCATGCAAAGAATCCGTTTAGGGGACATCGAGATGCCACGGCTCCCAAGCGCCTCGGACAACTCCCGTTGCTTACGCACTGCAAGCTCCCTGTAGCGTGTTGGGTTGTCCACAGGATCGACGCCAAGTTCATCTGAACGGTTCACGATGAAAAATGTCCTTGAAGCTTTCGGGACAAGAAGTTGATCTCGGCTTCCCTTCAAGACGAGTTGCATAGATGCATCGTCACCAGTCAGTAGATTAGGTTGGAAGAGGTAAAGGATCGCCGAGGCGTCAGGGAATGAGCGACGAGCCGCCTCTGTATGGCTCTCGTGCGAGCTCTGGAAACCTGGAGTGTCTACGAGATCGAGACTTCCCCACTCATAGATTATCTCTTTGTCCGTCGTGGGATTTGCACGGATGTGAAGGTCGGCTGGGACAGGCTGCCCGACGTCCAAGAGCAGCCGCTTAATGAAGCTTGACTTACCTGTGTTGTAGTCACCTACTAAGTGTAATCGTGGACGACCACGAACTGCGATGGCATTGAGTTCCGCGAATGCGGTCTTTGCTAAATCATCACCGGTCAGAGCTTGGTTAGCCTGGTCAAGCCACCTTCTACCTGAACCTGGCTTGACGTCGCTCGTCACGTGTGCCCAGACATCTCTGAAGGTGGAGAACAAGCTTTCAAGGACTCCTGGATCGCTGAATGTGCTTCTCTTATGCTCTCCAAGGTGAAAAGCCTGTTGGAGACCCTCGGGGTCATCGATCCACGAGTCACCGAGCCAGTACTTTGAAGAGACGTTGGGATCACCATCCTCCACCGAACGTTCACTGGCTTCTTTCGCTTCCCACAACAGACGTTGCGGATTTGTCTTCTCCGGCAACTCAGCTTTTATTGAATGCGCACGGAGTGCGATCTTCTCGCCTGCAGATCCAAGACTGCGGAGATCAAGCGCTTGGTTGACAGCTGGTAGGACGACCCTTCCGGCAGAAGAGGAAGCAATTTTCTCCGCTTCTTGCGAGACACTATCTTTGAACTCGTCGTAGACGGTGTAAACACTTTGGCGGACGTTCGCGAGCGCCTCCCGGCGGGCTTTGAGCTTCTGCGCCTCGGCACGCTTTCTGGACTCTCCTCCTAGCCATCCCAGCAACCATGCGGCTCCACTTCCCACTACGGCCACACCAGCCGCTGCTCCTGCAGCCCAACCGAGCGGATTCCAGAAGTTCGTGACCGCCATAGTCCCCAACGATGCCGCGATGCCCCCTAGGACGCCTGCTGCCTTCAGACTCCAGGACCCGTATTTCCATCCCGCACCGGCGTCCCCAGTCACATCTTTCGCATCAAGTAACCGTGCCTTCAGGTCTGCAATGCTGTCTTGGTACGCCAACCGTGTACGGCGACTGATGAATTCATGGGCCTCAGCCAAGACAGACTTGGCTGCCGTCTCCATCTCTGAGGTTGATATGCAATTCTTCCGCACCTGCTCTCCGGTGATTCGTTCTCCTCGATCGAAGGCACTTGCAATAGTTTCCTCGGCGGCGTCTAGAGACTTCGACCTCAGTGCTCCTAGCTCTGCTGTCAGGCGCTGTTGGACGAACACCTTGAACTCCCCGACGCTCGGCGCTTGGAATCGTCCTCGAAGTCTTTCCAGAGCTTCGAGACGATCCACCCCTTCGCAGAAGTAAGCCATTCGAG
Organism: Synechococcus sp. CCY 0621; assembly: GCF_019038465.1. Classification (GTDB taxonomy): domain Bacteria; phylum Cyanobacteriota; class Cyanobacteriia; order PCC-6307; family Cyanobiaceae; genus Cyanobium. Next base: position 94,385 of record NZ_JAFKRH010000010.1, read on the forward strand.
CAGCATCTGTCACGGGGTAGCCCAGGAGACATAGCAGCGGTTCTATGGTCTGGGCCTCCAGGACACTGGACTCAGCGATGGCTTCTTTAGATGTCGCATCCATGTCTTCGCAAAGTGCGTTAAGAACACCGCGAAGCTGATCATGGAGTGCGCCCATGCGGAGCGCAACAGCGTTTTCTTCGATGCAACGAACGAGAAGCCCTTCGAGGATGGGTAAGTTTGACCACAACTCAAGCTTCTTGGCACCATACTTCTGACGGTGCAATTCCAGTGTTTCGCGATCTGGGCCGTGATAGGGCAATGTGGCCCGTGCAAAAAGTGCACGTTTTGATGCGACCGCCACCACTGGAACTCCAAGCATAGATACACTTGCCAGTTCGTCCTGAATATTGCCAGCGTGCTGAGCTACGGTTCTTGAAAGGCTTGCTCTGGCGCTACCGATTGGCACTCGTGGCGGCAGCCGCCATACCGAGTTGCGATTGTTCAAGACAGCGATTACAGGTTTGTTGAACTGATTTACCCACTCAGCGACTTTTGTGAACTCCGAAGCTTGTTGGCTTTGACTGTCAAAGCAAACAAGTACAAAGTCTGCCACCTCTACTGCGTAACGGGCACGCTGTTCAAGGTCGACTCGTTTGTTCATCCGACCCCATCCATTGACCCCCGGTGTGTCGTACACCTTGCACGATTCCCAGTCCTTAGGCTCCACATTGGTTGTCCAGTCGCTCTCACCATGCGAAACGGGTAGTCCATTTCCTCTTGTGAGTGCTTCGATCAGTGTGCTTTTGCCAGTACCTGTCCGTCCGAACAGAACGATGTTGAAGCTTTCGGCCACACCCGCCTGCTTGGCAAACAGCCGCTCAATCTCTGCTGTTCGCTCTTGAATATGACTTATAAATCGACCAGAAGCCTTATCAGGTGTTGAGGAACTGAGCCGAACGATCTGTTCGTTCATGCTGCTGATCAACGACTGGGCCTCTCGCTGTGTTGACGCAAGTGCCTCCCGACTAGCTTTGACGGCCTCCCGAGTCGATTGTTCCAGGCTCTTCATCTTCATCTTACTCATGCACAATTCTGATCTGCAAATTTACTGGGGATGATTTCTACAGTTAGTTGTGGCAGGCATTCATAAATGGCCATCAGGGTGCTAACCCATCATTTTTAGGATGAGGTGCCCATTGGCCACGGTGTTTCTCCCATGTATTGGTTTTGGTGAGTATTGACTCACGCCAGAGTTGCTTGCGGCTCAAGTTGGAGTTGCTCTTGAGGGGCAGCTGGCCCGTATGCTGCCAGCAGTTGCGATTGTGGTTCACATGGTTGGCAACGTCACCCAAACACCAGACGAGTTGCCTGATGGGATTATCGTTGCGATCCAGACTGAGAATCTTATCGAGTACGAGGGCCTTCACGATCTTAGACTGGCCCTCATTAAACAGTTAGTATTGATCGTGACTGTCAGTAACCAGATTGTGCGCCCGATGCAAGGAGTCGAATTGGGCCAGCCGAACAACACGGCAGCTCTCTTGATGGCTCACTGGTCTGCTCCTTCAGTTGGTTCATCAGGAATTTCAAGCGGCAGCGCCGTCAGGATTCCGCTCTCATAGGCCCCAGTATCAATCCCGATGCGGTGGGGAAGGTGGGCCACCTGGTAGTCGCTGCGAAACGTGTGCCCGTGCACCACGGTGTAGGGCAGGCCATGGGGCCTGGAGAGAAAGGGCTGGCGGATCCAGATCAGATCCACGAAGTCCTGCTCCTCCAGCGGAACCCCGGGCCGCACCCCCGCATGCACGAACAGGTAGTTGCCGCGAATCGCGGTGCCCGGCAGCTGCTCGAACCAGTCCCTGCGCTCGGCGGCAAAGGACACGAGCTCCCGATCGCCTCCACTCCACTCCCACAGATCCAAGCCCTCCTCGGGTGCGGGTTGATCCATGGCGTCCAGCAGCATCTGCTCGTGGTTGCCCATCAGCACCGTTACTCCGGCCAGGCCATAGGCCGCCGGGTTGTGTTGCAGCTGCCACACCCGCTCCAGCACCTTGCGATCGCCGTCCGGTTCGGGGGCCCGATCGATCAGATCCCCGAGGAAGATCAGCTCCACGCCCGAATCCAGGTGCGGGGTGAGTTCCAGCTCGAGCAGCGAGGCGCAGCCGTGCACATCCCCGATCGCTACCACATCAGTCCTGCTCATCGTTTTCCTCATAGACGTTGGCGCTGGAGCGCATCGACTCACGGCTGAGGCGCTTGCGGCTGCGGTTGGGATCGCTTTCAAGCAGCTCCAGCTTTTCGCTGAGAAGCTTTCGTTCTCGGCTCACGCTGGGGCTGGCAGGCATGGCCATGAAGCGGGCGTGCAGGGAGCGCAGGCTGGCACCAGCGGCCATGACATCGCCCCGATCGAGTTCCTCGATCACCCGCCTGCGTTCACGGTTGGCCTTGAAGAGGGCCAGTTGTTCAGCCACCGCCTCATCGGGGTCCAGTGCCCCGAGCTCCTCGCTTTCCATCACCGGCAACTGCAGATGCTCGATCAGCGACTGGCGTTCGCTGCTGCCGGGGGCATCCCAGGCCAGGCGCACGCTCAGGATCTCCTGATTGGGTAGCCAGGCGGGGAGCTTGAGCTGCACACCCACGTTCAGCTCCTGGCCGGCGCGCAGGTTGGGGAGCTGGTGATTGCCGGCGCCGGTGGGCTTGAGGTCGTTGAGCAGATCGACCACCTCGGCACCGTGTTTGCCCCGTAGACCGATGCTGACTCGCCGCCCGATGGTGGTGGCCAGGCCCTGAAGCTCGGAGGCGTAGAGATCCGCCAGCTGGCTGGGAGTTTCGATGTGGGCCAGGGTGCCATCACCTGCAGCGGCCATGGCGCCCATCAGGTCCTCGTCAAAGTCATTACCCAGGCCAAAGGCACTGGTGCTGATGCCCCGCTGGGTCAGGCCCGCCACCTTGTCGGCAATCTCCCCTTGATTGGTGAGGCCCTCGTTGGCCTGGCCATCGGAGAGCAGCAGCACTCGGTTGAGCTGGGTGGGATCGACGTGCTCCGCAACCTGGGTGGCTCCGGCCAGCCAGCCATCGAAGAGGGCCGTGCAGCCACCGCTGTGGATCGTGTTGATCGCGGCGATGAAGGGCTGAGGATCGACTACCGGAGCTGAGGGAACGACCACCTTCACCTCGCCGTCGAAGGTGACGATGGCGAGGCGATCACGGCTGGTGAGCTCTCCTGCCAGGAAGCGGGCGGCCTTGCGGGCAAAGCTGAGCTTGGTACCGCTCATCGAGCCGGAGCGGTCTATCACCAGGGCCAGGTTCAGGGGCGGTCGCTGCTGTCGCTGGGGTTCTGCTTCCGAGGCAGGGGGGGTGATGGTGATCAGCAGGTCGAGGGTGGAGGCGCCATCGGCCGCCACCGCCGGGCGAAGGGGCCGGAAGCGCAGGGTGGGATTGGACATGGGGGTTCGTTGGCGGTTGGGTGCTTGGGAAAAGAATTCAGGGGGAGAGTTCGTCGAGCTGGTCGCTGAGGCGTTCGAGCAGGCGTTGCATCCAGATCCGGCGACGGGAGCCGGCGGGGGGGATGGAGACGGACTCGCGCAGGTGCAGTTCGATGCCGGGGGCGAGGGACAGGCGATGCCAGCGGCTATTGGTATCGCTGGAGCGAGAGGAAGATCCCGAGCGGGAGCGGGAGGAGCGGGTGAGGGAAGAAAGGGGTGTACTGAGCATCCCGAGAACGGGGCTCATGGAGCTGTTTTTTCGTGCGAACAACGGGGGCTCGCTGGCTTGAACGTCGGCGTCGCCGGCTGGAGACGACAGATCCCTCAAGTAGTCGAGAGCCTCGTTGCCTGCTGGAGCGGAAGGGACGATGGCCGTCGCCCCATCCCCGTCCAGCTGCTCCAGCTGCTGCTCCAACTCCGCATCGGCCAGAACGCAGAGGGGAGCAATCGCCGAGAGGCTCAGACCGCGCCGGGCCAGGGCGCGCACCAGCATCAGTTGCAGAAGATGGCGGTGGCTATAGACCGCACTGCGTCCCTCCTTGCCGGGGCGATCGATCAACCCCTGGGTGGCATAGAGACGCACGGTGCGGGGTGAGATCTCTTCCCCCAGCAGGTCGCCCGCGGCCGTGAGGAGATCCTCGAGGCCATAGCGGGCGTCAGCGGTAGCGGAGACCTTCGCCATGAACTAAGTATGCACACTTGCAGTGCAGGTGTCAAGCAACTGTGCAAGTGTCTTTATCGCGTCACTGCTTTGCAAAAGTGCCTGGCCATGGAAGCGGGACGGCCCGCGGCCTCTGCGAAGAGGGGCCTCAGGGTGAAGCCCAGCCAGACTTTTGCGATGAATCGCCTTCCTCTGCTGCTCTTGGGTCTGACGCTGGCGACTTGGCTTAGCTGTGCTGCCAGCAGGGCACAATCCATCCGCGCCACGGTGCTCTCGATCGGCGATGGCGACACGATCAGGGTGCAGCAGGGCCAACAGCGGATCACGGTGCGGCTGGCCTGCATCGATGCACCGGAGATGGCGCAGGCTCCCGATGGTGCCAACGCCCGCCGCTATCTGCAGACCCGCTTGCGGCTGGGCTCCAGCGTGACCCTCAGGCCCCAGACGGTAGATCGTTACGGCCGCACGGTAGCGGAGGTGATCGGGGAGGTGAATCTGAACCTGGCGCTGGTGGAGGACGGCATGGCGTTTGCTTACCGGAAGTACCTGGGCCAGTGCGACGCCAGGGAGTATGTGGAGGCCGAGTCCCGGGCTTCCCGCAGCCGCTACGGGGTGTGGAGGGTGCCGGGTGGCATCACCCGCCCCTGGGAGTTTCGACGTGGCAGAACAGCGGGGCGATCAGCCAGCACCGCCGAATCGATTCCTGGTGGCAGGAGGTTACGTTGCCGAGAGATCGGCTCCTTTGCACGCGCCCAGGAGTTACTGCGCCAAGGCCACACCTACCTGGATGGGGACGGTAATGGCGTGGCTTGCGAAAGCCTCCGCTGATGGGGCGGGCAACCGCCCCTTGTCGCTCTGGCCAACATCGGCATGTTCGTTATGGTCGAGCTAATCGATGCTGCACCAACATGGCCCTCACTGGATCTGACCTGCTGACCAAAGTCAAGGAGCAGGGCGATGCCTCCAAGTCCGACCTGGTCCGGGCTGCTGGCTACGTCAGCACCAAGAAAGATGGCAGTGAACGGCTGAACTTTACCGCCTTCTATGAGGCATTGCTGGAGGCCAAGGGGGTGAGTCTCGGAGAGGGTGGCGGTAACGGTAAGGGTCGCGGTGGCCGCAGCCTGAGCTATGTGGCCACGGTGCAGGGCAACGGCAACCTGCTGGTGGGCAAGGCCTACACCGCCATGCTGGATCTCAGGCCCGGCGATGAATTCGAGATCAAGCTGGGTCGCAAGCAGATCCGCCTGGTGCCGGCCGGAGGGGCTGACGAGGAGGAGTGAACCCTCCGGAAGCAGGCGCTTCACGCCGAGGTCACCGCAACGGCTGACACGACACCAGAAACCCGGTGACATGGTCGGGCCACTGGGCCAGCACCAGTAGCTCACGGGGGTCTCGGGCAAAGCCTTTCTGGGAAAGGGCCGCGAATTGGGCCAGGTTGTCGTGGGTGACCAGCGCCCCACGAGCTTCGGCGACCTCGATGGCATCGAGGAACTCCTGGCCTTGTTCGGCAAGGCAGCGTTGGTAGGCCTCCTCGAAGCTCACCCCCTGCTCCTGCAGCCGCACGAAGGCATCGAACTCCGGTGGACTGTGCTCTAGGAAGGCGGGCAAGCTCCTCACCGGACCGATCGTGATGCCTTCCACCTGGGTGTGGATGATCGCCACCGTGGCGTCCAACGACCAGCTGGGAAGGTCGAGCAGCTTGCCCGCGGCGATCTGCAGATGCCAGCGGTAGTCCTCAGCGAGGTCCTGGTGGGTCCGGGCGATGTCAGCCATGGAACAGGGGATCACGACAGAGCCCGGTGACGAGGCCACCGGGCTCTGAAGGATTCTGGTTGGAGGGGCGGAGTGACTGACGTTTGCACCTGGGGCCAGGGTTCCAATGGGGCTTCCCGATGGGTCCGGGGCACCTATGGCGGTGCAATGGACGGCGACGGCTTGACACGCCAGGGAAGCCAGAGATCCGATGAGAGTGTTTGAGCAGGGGCCGGATCGTCAGCGCGCTCCTGACGCGTGCTGAGGTGGGGTGTCGTCCATGCTCTGGAGCCTCCCGGTTGTTGATGCCGTCACCATCGGACGGCCTGGGGACGGGGGCAAGGCCTGGGACGCGATTAACACCCGTCTTCACCGGGGGCAACGGGTCTTCATGGAGGCGACTTCACGGATGAGGAGACGTCCCTCGTGGTGGGTCAGACATCAGCCTCAGCCGCTTCAGACTGGCCTTGCAAAGCTGCTCACACTTCGAGGCATCAGCAGTGCCAGCGATGGTGATCTTGATGGCAAAGCGCCTTATGCGCTGCCCCTGCTGCACCACCCCCTCAAGCCCTGCCCAGCGGGGAGAGATCTCCCTCCCCTTCACCCCATCCCGCACCGAAAAAGGCTCCCCGCAAAGCGGCATCAATACTGTGACCACAGGAGCTAGGCAAGCTCAAGCTCAACGGTCCTCTGCAACGGCATGAACAATGAGCAAAGAGAATGGAACACGCAACGAAGTCGGCCTAGCAGGGGAGTTCTAAGTCCTTGCTCAGTTTTGCTGGCACGGCTACAGCGCTAATCCAACTCTCGGCAACACCAAAGCGATGGACATCCTCGTCGTGGATGAGGAGTCTGGCCACATGCTCAAGGTGGAGAAAAAGAGCGCATCCGATGCCATGCGGGCGCCCACAAAGCGCCCCTGGTGATGTCGGACTGTTGGCAACAGAGCGGAGAAAATTGGGTCTCATAATCTCGTCTACTTCTTCTTTCAGCTAGTAGCGGTCAGCGCCTTACCCCGTATCCCCCTGGTTCAATACGAGGTGGACGTGGTGTACTGTAAAGAAGAGCATATCAAGTTTTTCGAGCAGGCCGCCTGGAGAACTACGGAAGCGGCTCAACACCTGCATCCCAAACTTCTGACTCTACGGCGCCTATTATAGCCAAAGAACGACTAGGGAGTTTCTGAAGTGGAAGCCAGAAAATCTATCCGCATGAGAAGCAGCTTTGACCCCTGCCAGACAACGCCACTCATGACCATCAAAGTATCCACTGCCATGCTCGCGGAGCTGCACCGGCTTGCGGCCTCGGCCGTCGGTCGCCACTGGTCAGTTGACGACGGGACCCGTGATCACGGATAGTTGAAGGGTTGCAAGCGCAACACAGCCTGGCCAAAAGCCCGACTGGGACTGTAGTTCAACCGGTTAGAGCACCGCCCTGTCACGGCGGAAGTTGCGGGTTCGAATCCCGTCAGTCCCGTTCACTCACCAGCTGAAGAGCCTCACGTGCCGGTTGCCGAGCCTGATCGAGTGCTCTTAGAGCCCAGCCCCACCGCCTCAGCCGCAATGACCCTTACTACCTTCTTAAGGGCACCTAGAAAAAGCCAAACATACGCGATTCCCATTTTGGGATTCCTCTAGACTCATTTTGCTGCAGCAAGTCTACTTTCAAGTCTTCCTGGACTAAGCCAATGTCTTGGGTTTTTCGAGGTGCCCTCAAGCCATAAGCGTTAGTAGTCTTGTGTCATGGCCATGAGCAACGTGGGTGCGTCGAAATATCCAATCGAAGGTTGCCCTGTCTAATCCTCAATGACTTGTCAGTCCCGAGGCGGTGACTTTTGCTCTGGAAGCAATGGCCAAGAGACATCCAGGCGCTTTTGAAGGGTCCAGGGCTTGCAAGATCTTTGTGGTGGTTTTTGCATTCTTCAAATCAGATGACTTTCCAAATTGGCTGATGATTTGGTGAAGGCCCTGAGGTTTTGGGCAATTATCCGCCTTCGTCAATGATCTGCAACTAAGCCGACCATGCCCTTGGATTAGTTAAAGACAGGATTACTCCAAAGGCAGGCGCTGTGGATGAATCTAGCAATCAGAGGCTTGAGCATTCCAGCAGGGAAAGTTTCTCAACCGTATTCTGACGCAGCACAATAGTTGTGAATTGGCCAGATATGGGTAGTTCAATTTATGGCAGATCGCCCAAAGGCAAGGCAGGATGACCAGTGTGACGGCCGAGCCTCGAGCCTCTTCACCCCCATGATCCCGCGGCAGCTCCTTCTACTTCATGAACTTAGCCCTGCTCTTCAAGCTCCGACTGGTGGTGGCTGCCTTGGGGGGAAGCCAGCGTCTCGGCTGGTGGAACGCGGACGTTCTGACTAATACTGGCGAGTACCTCTTCAAGCAGGGCTTCCACCGCTCAGCACCCTTTGCCCAGACCAGGGCTGGCTTCCGGGCGGCCCAGCTGGCCTGCGATGAGGCCCTGGCCATCCAGCCCAGCCCAGGCGGACCGATCACCTGCCACCTGTTCCGGCTGACGCCGGTAATAGAAGACGCCTTCGAGAACGAACGCAACCGCTGGATGGATGAGCCCGAGGCCTGGACAGACACCTTCCAGCAGGCCTGGGCGCTCACGCCTGAGCAGTGGCCTCAGGCCCTGATCGATCTGGCGGGTCTCGGAGCCGACAGTCTGGCCTGGGCGCGCGAGCAAACACCGCAAACCGCTAAGGCGCTGCGGCTGGCCGATCGGGCAGAGATCCATCAGGGGCATCTGGAGAAACTGGCCGCCGGGTTCCTCTCCAGCCAACCAGGCCAGCTGGTGGTGCCCTACTTGCAGGTGGCGGACTGATGACCGTGATCAAAACGGTTAGGCCCAAAGCTACCTCTGGCAAAAACATAGCTAGTCAGGAGAAGTCATTGGCTCTGACAGCAACCACTTCGAAATCCAAGCCCAAGGCGAACAGCAAGCCCAATCGCAAAGAGAAAGCCCCTGCCATCTCCCCCTACAGCAGCTACGGGCTGATCAAGGGCGCCTTGATCGACGACACCCTGCAAATGTTCCAGGGTTGGGAGCTGGAAGCGAGCAAGCAGGTCAACCTGGATCAGGTGCGCGCCAGCAACAGCATCGGAGCCTCCACGCAGGCCTGGCTGAAGCAGGTGTGCAGCACGTTCAGCCGCCGCTTCGACCCAAGCGGTCGGGATCGCGCCCTGGCCCTGGCGGTGCTGACCGCCACCGGCCGGCGTCACTGGAAACCTCTACTGCTCTGGCACATGGCCATCAGCGAGGGCCTGTTAGGCGATGGCCTGTCGTGGGCCTGGACGGAGTTCGAAGCCGGTGGTGATCTGCTCCAGACCCCCCAGGCCCTCGACTGGCTGGAGGGCCAAGCCGGGCATGGTCATCCGGAGGTGACCGACTGGAGCGAAGCCACCCGCAAGCGTGTCGCTGGCGGCCTGCTCAAGGCTGGGGTTGACTTCGGGCTGCTGCAGGGCCGGGTGAAACGCCGCTTCACCGCCTACTACTTGGCCGATGAGCCATTGCTCTATGTGCTCCTACAGGCCCTGGCCAGCAATGCCACTACGGCGGCGGCGCTGGCCGACCCCCGCTGGCTGTGGTTCCGCCTGCCGGAGACAGAGCTGGAGCATCGGCTGTTGCAGCTGCACCAGGCCAAGGTGATCAGCTACTACCGTGCCGGCTCGGTGGTGGATCTCAAGCTGCCGGCTAGCTGCGCTGAGGCCCTAGTCCAGAAGGTGTGGACATGAGCGGCATGGGCCAGAAGGAATGGAATCGCTGCCTGGAGCTGCAGCTCGAACCGGTGCTTATTGCGGCTGACTCCGGCGCGGGCCTGAGCACGTACACCGACATGCCCTTCGGGATCTTCCTCTACCCCCCCGACGACGAGTGGGAGCTGCGCCAGGAACTGCGCAACCTGGTGATCCGCCTCGAGAATGCCGGCAAGACCGTGCAGAGGCTGTCGATGGCCCAGCTGTTGGAGCAGGCCCTCGCTGCCGCGGGGCTGTCGATGGAGGAGATCGCCGACGGGGAGAAAACGGTGGGGCTGGAGATGGTGCGCGACACTATCCGCGACGTACTAAGCGGCAAGGCCGCGGGCTCCACCCCGCTTGATGAGCTGGTGGTCCAGGCTGTGGACGCGTCCAAGCCCACCAGCAGCCACATCGTGTTTCTAGAGCGGGTAGGAGTGCTGTTCGATCTTCACCGCCCCTCGGCGCTGCTGGAGAACCTGCGCACGAAGGTTATCCATCCGGTGGTGCTCTTCTACCCGGGGCAGCGGGATGGCCCTGCGGGCCTGCGCTTCATGGATGAAGCAGAAGCCGACCACAACTACCGCCCCAAACTTTTCGCCTGACCATGCCCACCCAAGCCATCCGCCAGCTTTTCCCCCCCGGCCGGATCGACCGCAAGATCGAGGAGGTGATCAAGGTCGACCAGGACGACGTCGCCATCGTGCGCCAGGAGATCGACGACTACATCCTCACCGAATCGATTGAGCGCAACATGCTGCGCGTGTTGGAGGGCTATCGGGAGGCGCCCAACCGTCCGAGCGGTGACATTGCGATCTGGGTGGCGGGCTTCTTCGGGGCGGGCAAATCGAGCTTTGCCAAGTACCTGGGCCTGGCGATCAGCAACCGCGACCTGGGTGGTGAGAGCGCGGGTGATCTACTGGCCCAGAGGGCCAACAGCTTGCAGATCAAGGCCCTGCTCGGCGCCATCAAAGAGCAGATCCCTACAGAGGCGATCATTTTCGACGTGTCGGCCGATCGCAACGTCAACGCCAGTGAGGCGCTCACCAAGATCTTCTACCGCAAGCTACTCGATCACCTTGGCTACTCGAGCAGCCTAGAGGTGGCGGAATTGGAGATTGAGCTGGAGCAGCAGGAAAGAATCCAAGCCTTCCTGGATGGCTTTGCCGAGCTCTATCCCAACGAAGACTGGGCTGTCGCCAAAACACGCCTACTACAAGCGATGCCCAGGGCCAGTGCGGTGATGCACGCCCTGGAACCGCAGACCTATGCCGAGAAGGACAGCTGGCTGAAAAACGCCCGCGAAGAAAACGTGCCGATCACGCCCGCGAGCCTGGCCGAGCGCACGATCGAACTGCTGGAACGCAAGCACCCCGGCAAGCAGCTGATCTTCGTGGTGGATGAGGTCGGCCAGTACGTGGCGCGCGACATCCAGAAAATGCTTGACCTGCAGGCGATCGTGCAGCAGCTAGGCGTGAAGGGTCGAGGCAGGGTGTGGGTGATGGTCACCTCCCAGGAGAGGCTCTCCGATGTGGTCGGAGCCCTCGACGACAACCGCCCGGAACTGGCCCGGCTGCAGGACCGCTTTCCCTACAAGCCGCTGCTGGAGCCCTCTGACATCGCTGAGGTCACCAGCCGGCGGGTGTTGGGTAAGAGCAGCCAGGGAGAAGCAGCACTGCAGGCGCTGTTTCAGCAACACCAGGGCCGCCTGGCCACCCACACAAAGCTCGACACCAAGATCCGTTTGCCGGAGCTCACCGCCAAGGCCTTCGCCGATCTCTACCCGCTATTGCCGTATCAGATCGAGCTGATCATCATGGTGGTGTCGGGCCTGCGGCTCTCCGGCGGCGCCAGCAAGCAGTTCGGTGGTGCTAACCGGGCGATCATCAAGTTGGCCCAGGAGCTGCTCACTAATCCCCAGAGCGGCCTGGCGGACCAGTCCGTGGGCGAACTGGTGACGCTCGATCGGGTCTACGACCTGCAGAGCAACAACATCGACTCCCAGTACCGGGGGAAGATCAGCGACATCGCCACCAAGGCCAGCCACCCGTTGGCGGCGTCGGTGGCCAAGGCGATCTGTCTGCTGCAGTTCGCCGATCAGGTGCCGGTGAGCGAGCGCAACATCGCCGTGGTGCTGCATCCACGGGTGGATGCCGATTCGCTCGAATCAGAGGTTCGGGAAGCCTGTGAACATCTGGTGGATCGCAACCTGATCCGCAAGGCCGATGGCCAATACCGGATCCCCAAGCCTGAAGAAGAAGACTGGGAGCAGGTGCGCAGCCAGCAGGCGCCTTCCGCCCAGGATCGTCATGGGCTACTGGCTGAAGCGCTCAAGCGAATCTGGGAACCAGTGCCGAGCGCTGCCCTGGGCCATGGTGTGAAGACCTTCAAGGCGGGGCTGCTGTTCCGTGGCACGGAGGAGGTCAAGGGCGATGTGCCTGTGCGGGTGGAGCGGGTGGATGGCAGCGAAGACTTCGACAACCGAGTGGAACAGCTGCGCCAGCAAAGCCAGAAAGACGCCAACACCTTCTTCTGGGCGATGCGACCCAGCCCCGAGCTGGAGCGGGCCCTTGGGGAATGGTTCCGCTCCCAGAAGGTGATCGATCTCAAGGGCCGCGATGCCAGCAGCAAGGGCCAGGTGCAGCTGGTGAGTGAGGAGCGCCGCAAGCTCGATGGCTTCCGCCAGCAGGCCTGCCAGCTGGTGGACCAGGCCCTGATCCATGGGGCAATCCTGCTCAACGGAGGCCCCTGCAACGGGCCGGCCAATCCAGCGGCCGCGGTGGTAGTGATGCGCGAGGTTCTGCGGGAGGGGCTGGCGCAGATCTACGGGCGCTTTTGCGATGCGCCGGTGAACCCCAGCGGCGATGAGCTCACCGATCTGCTCAATGCCGACAACCTCAAAGGGCTCACGGGCAGCATCGAAACCCTGAAGTTATGCAAGGAGGAGGGTGGCCAATGGCTGATCGACACCAGTCGCCCCGCGTTGAAGGAGGTGCTCAACCGCATCCGGCTCAAGGGCGGCCAGAGCGGCAAGGAGCTGGTGGAGTGGTTTGGGGATGCCCCCTTCGGCTGGACATTGGATGCCGTGCGGTTTCTGATGGCAGCATTGCAGCACGCCAACCAGCTCAAGGCCACCCACAACGCCCAGAGCTACGTGGGCACGGCCAATCCACAGGTGCGGCCTCTGTTCACCAACAACACCAGCTTTCGGGCCACGGCCTTCGCCATCCATGAGGCCAGCCTCAGCCACCAAGCAGTGCTGGAAGCCAGCCAACTGTTCAACCAGTTCGCTGGCAAAACGGTGCTCGGTATTGCGCCGGGGCCATTGGCCAAGGAGATCCGCAGCTCAACGGTGGCGCTGACTGCCGAGATCAATGCCGTGAGCCGAGCGATGACTCCGTTGGATCTGCCCGGCCGTGAAGCCATCGATAAGGCAATCGAGCAGCTCTCCACGTGGCAGGACAGCGACGACGAGGAGGTGGTGAAGGGCTTCCGTGCCAGTGCTGCTGCGGTGAAGGAACAGTGGCAGCGAGCTCTCGCGATCAAGGAGGTGCTTGAGGCCCGCAGCACCGACCTCAAACGCGCCCGCCACGCACTGAGCGAACAGCTCTGGGGCCAGCTGCAGAAGGAGAGCGATCTGCCCGCTGAGCTGGAAGAGGCCCACGAAGATCTGAGCGATCGGATGAAGGCCCTGAGTTTCTACGAGAAGTTGCCCGAAATCGATCAGCTCACCAAAAAGCTGGAAGTCGCCTACGACGAGCGGCGGGAGCAGGCCCAGCAGGCGCTAGCGACGGGGGTGCAACAGCGCCTCACCGAGCTGGAGCGGACCCCCGGCTTTGCCGCTCTCGATCCCCAGGTGAAGGAGCAGCTGCGCCAACCTTTGCAGAAGAAAGCTAGCGATGGCGAAGGAATGGATCTGGTGCGGCTACGGGATCAACCGGCCATGCTCGAGGGGCTGCTCCGCCAGCAGAAGGACACCGCTCTGAACATCACCTACCCACCGCAGGAGGTGAGCACCGTGAGTGTGCGGGAGCTGTGCAGGGAACCCTTCGATGCAGAGGGATTGGAGGAGGTGCTCGATCGCATCCGCCAGCGCTGCGAAGAGGAGCTCGGCAACGATCGCAAGGTCTTGCTGCAGTGAGAAGGTCCTGAAGCATGGAGAAAGAACAACGCAACAGGCTGCAGAAAGCCACCCAAGATGCCCGCCGTCTGCTTGAAGACGAGTTCCGCAGCCAGTTGCTGCAGACCTACGACATTGATGTGGAGAAGGTGCGCTGGGCGGAGGAGCCCGGTGCGCACCTGCAGGCTGAACAGCGGTTGATCCGCGAAAAGCTTATGGCCTGGATCGGGCACAAGGAAGCGCAGATCAACGACCGCAAGGAGGCTCTGCTGCTGGCCCTTCGGGAGATGGCGTTCACGGCGTTAAACCGATTTGTGGCGCTTAAGCTGATGGAAGCCCGCGAGTTGGTGCGGCCCTGCGTGAGCAGCGGGCTGGAAAGCGAAGGGTTCCAGGAGTTCACCGCTGTGGCCCAGGGACTGCTGGCCGATCAGGAGGGCAGCTACCGGCTTTACCTGGAAACAATCTTTGAGGATGTGAGCCGCGAGCTGCGGGCGCTGTTTGACCCACGGGATCCAGCCAGCCTGCTGTGGCCAAAGCGCTCGGCGCTGTTGGAGCTGCTGGTGATCCTCAACCGGACCGAGCTGGATGAACTTTGGGAAGAAGACGAAACCCTGGGCTGGGTTTACCAGTACTTCAATGGCGACGCCGAGCGCAAGAAGATGCGTGAGGAATCGGCGGCACCGCGAAACAGCCGCGAGCTGGCAGTACGCAACCAGTTCTTCACGCCGCGCTATGTGGTGGAGTTCCTCACCGATAACACCCTGGGCCGGATCTGGCATGAGATGCGGCAGGGCAATTCAGGATTGAAGGATCGCTGCCGCTATCTGGTGCGGCGACCGAATGAGATCTGGTTGCTACCAGGAGAAAAGGCCCCAGCGGGGGCCGTTGCCGACAAAGCCCTTAGCCAGGAAGAACTGCTCCAGCAGCCGGTGCACACCCCCCATCGGCCACTGAAAGACCCGCGGGAGATCCGCATGCTCGATCCAGCCTGCGGATCGATGCACTTTGGCCTCTATGCCTTTGATCTCTATCTGGAGATCTACGCCGAAGCATGGGAGATCGCGCAGGGTTCAGATGAGCAGGCCAAGCAAGGAGAGGCCTTTGCACCCTTTGTTACCTACGCCGCCAGCTTTGCTGACAAGGTCTCTTTCCTGCGAGAAATGCCGCGGCTGATCCTGCAGCACAATATCCACGGCATCGACATTGATCCACGCGCTACCCAGATCGCTCGGCTCACTCTATGGCTGCGAGCACAACGGGCCTGGCAGGAGCAACAGGTTGAGAATGCTGGACCCGGACGCCCACAAATCACCCGCTCCAATGTGGTGTGTGCCGAGCCGATGCCAGGCGAGCGGGAGCTGCTGGCTGATTTTGTTGACCAACAGTTCCCAGAGGAAGAACGAGGCCTTGTTCAGCAGTTGCTGGAGGCGATCTTCGACAAGATGCAGCTTGCGGGAGAAGCCGGATCCCTGCTCAAGATCGAGGAAGAGATCCGTGATGCCATTGATGAGGCGCGCAGGAAATGGCAACAGCTCGCCATCCAGCAAGGGGATCTCTTCAGTCCTGCCGAATTGGCGGCACTGGGCCAGGTCGGATCTTCGCTAAATACTGATCTTCAGAACCTCACAAAAGATTTTTGGGTTGACCTCGAGAGAAGAATCTACAAAGCATTGAGAGATTATGCCTACCAAGCAGAAAGCCAAGGAAATTTCCAGTCTCGACTGTTTGCTGAAGATGCCGCAGCAGGTTTTGCGTTCATTGAAACAAGCCAAATCCGCTATGATGTCGTATTAATGAATCCTCCGTTTGGGGAGGCGGCGGGAAGGTCTGAAAGCCTATTTTCAGACAGCTACGCTTACTGGGCAAAGAATATACTTTGCGCATTTATTGGCCGATGCTCGGGCATGCTTAAAGCTTGCGGAATGCTAGGAGTTATTGCAGACAGGACAGTCGCAATAAAATCTACATATGAGGAGTTCCGCAAAAAAGTAATTTTAGGCGATTTCCGCCTAGAAACTGTCCTTGACCTTGGATGGGGGGTTCTCGATGCCAATGTAGAAACAATATCGATGACGCTATGCAAATACAAAAATCAAGCAAGCGCTATTTGTATTGACAAGCGAGAGTCGCATGTGAAATCTGAATTAGAGCCTATCATTCACGGTCTACTCTCTACTTCGAATCCGGTTAGCGATACGCAAGTCAGGTTTGCGCAAACCGCATTATTTCATCGCCTTCCAAATTCTGTATTGGGTTTTGATTTCCCTGAATTCCTGGTCCGAGCATTTGGGGCTTTCTCATCGCTTGAAGAGACAGGTTTTCGTGCTTACGGAGGCCATTCATTAAAGGCTGATCGACATAACAGGGTTTGGTGGGAACTCTCGCAGGTAAGCCCGCCAGATCAGCTTTGGCCAATGTTTAACGGGTCCGGTTTTTCCCCATACTCAATCTCATTTAGGGAAGTTGCTATATCCCCATGTGCACTGCAAGACTTCCCAATCGACTCTGCAACGGTCCTAAGAAATACTCAGATCCACGGAAGGCATGGACTTTGTTTTGCAAAGAGAGGCGAGTACTTCTGCGCACATGTTGCTCCCGCAGGCCTATTATTCACGCAAGAAGGCAGACCTCTTCCTATTGCTGACAAGAGCAAAGCGTTGCTGCTGCTAGCCTATCTCAATACACCCCTTATAAGATATTCGCTCAACAAGTACTGTGGCCAACATAAGACTTCTGGCTACGTAAACCTTCTTCCTATTGCCCCAGATTTTAGCGAGATCCGGTCGCAGCTTAATAATGTGATGGAAGTCTGCGCGATCGCAACCGATATTAAGGGCTACGACGAAACTTCGATTGAATATTCGAATTTTCTCTCCACTCTTGCCAGAAACGGCATCTCCCCAATTGAAGCGCTAAATTCAAAACTGGCTAAGTACATAAATATGAGCACCTCGCTAGAGCAGGACTGTGAACAGATGATTGAGTCAATGTACTCCGTCAGTAACCAAGAAGCAGAGCTACTTGAGGCGTTTTCGCGCTATCAGCCTAAGCGACTTCTCCCAATAGAAGACTTAGAGCTTGATGCAGTCCCATCTTTTTATTTTAGGTCTTTAATATCTGAAATGCTTGGCCATGCGTTTGGTCGTTGGAATGTCCAGAACAAAGACGAGGATATTGCACCGCAAGAATTCTTTGACCCTTTTGCAGCGTTGCCATTATTGCCGTCAGTTCAATTAATCAACGGCTTGAGATCTCCTGCCATTCCTGACGACTTGCCAGCTGACTACCCCCTGATTGTACCTTGGGAAGGCATCCTCGTGGATGACCCGAGCCATCCCTTGGATATCGAACTACGCATCCGCGAGGTCATCAACATCATTTGGAATAGCAAAGGCGGTGACAATGCTTTTGCTATCACCAACGAGGCCTGCGAAACCCTTGGAGTCGCAACCCTCCGCGACTATTTCCGCCGCCCTACCAACTTCTTCGCCGATCACCTCAAGCGCTATTCCAAGAGCCGCCGCCAGGCCCCCATCTACTGGCAGCTCTCAGCCGGCAGTGGCAGCTATTCCGTCTGGCTTTACTACCACCGATTCACTACTGACACGCTCTATCAAGTCCTCGGCATAGTGAAACTCCGGCTTGAGGAGGCCGAACGAGAGATAAGCGATCTTGGAGCACATGGCGCCCTCTCAGTTGATGCCGCCAACTGCCTCCAAGAGGCTCAATGCCTGCTAGCAGATCTACGGATACTCAAGAGTGAGCTGGATCTCGTTTCCCCGCTCTGGAATCCCTATCTCAACGATGGCGTGATCATCAACCACGCCGTCCTCTGGCGGATTACGCCTTTCACCCCTTGGCAAAAAAAGTGCAAGGAGTGTTGGGACAAGTTGGTCAACGGCGATTACGACTGGGGCCACCTCGCCTTCCACCTCTGGCCCGAGCGGGTGATCAAGAAATGCCAGTCCGATCGCAGCCTCGCCATCGCCCACGGCTTGGAAGAGCGCCTCTGGCAGGAAACCAACAAGGGCAATTGGCTACCGCGTAAGGTGTCGGAGTCCGAGCTGCAGGCCCTGATCGCCGAGCACAGCAAGCCTGCGGTGCAGAACGCTCTGGAGCGCTTCCTGTCTGCACCGCCACCGGTGGCAGCCGCTCGCATCCGCGCCCCACGGGCAGAGAAGTCGTCCTTCAACGGCACGACCCGTCGATCTCGCGGGTCTGCCACACCAATCGATGCGGAAGCCTCCCGCCAGACCCTGCTCGTGCTCACCGCCGCCCCAGCCGAAGGCCTTGGCAGGAATGCCATCGCCGATCTGCTGGATGTGGAGGCCGCCTCGCTCACGGCTGTGATCAAGCAGCTCAAGGAGAGCGGTCAGATCGAGCAGCTCGGGGCTGCAAAGGGCACCAAGTACCGGCTTACGGAGCAGGGGCGGGCGGCTCTTGCAAGCCAGGCTGGAGAGGAAGACTGATGGCAGCAGAAGCGCCCAACAAGCTCCACCGCCGCCTTTGCCAGGAGCTGGCGAAACAGCTCAGAGACCATCGGGTGCTGCTGGTCTTTGATCCGGGTCAGCAGATGCGCCCCTTCCTTGATGACGTCGCCTCGACCCAGCCCAGCGCTGGTGAACCCGGCGCCCTGAACCTGGGCGAACAGCAGCCCCGCTGGCTGGTGGCCGGATCCAGCTTCTACCAGTTGCGCAGCCAGCTGGAACCCTTTGTGGCCAAGGATCTGCCCGATCCCCTGCTCATCTACCTGCCCGATCGCCAGGAAGCCGAGGGGCGCGACGTGCTGCTGGAACTGATCCGGGCGGGCGCTTGCTTCGACATCCAGCTGGTCAATCGTGCCCGGGTCTACCTGCGCGAGGTGCTGGAGCCCGACAAGGTGCAGCAGCTGCTCCAGCGCCCAGACCTCACCTATCGCGACGTCGCCCTAGCCCTGGAGCAATCCGGGGATGGGGGCTTCAGCCAGCTCAAGGCCCTGTTTCAGAAGGAGCTGCAGCGCAACACCTCCCCCGAGAACGCCGAGCTGGCCCGCTTCTGGCTGGCGTCCGATGCGCTCGATGCCGCGATCACTACCAAGGGCCTGCAGAACGAGCTGCAGGATCTGCTCCACAGCCGTTGGGGTCTCGGCTTTCCTGAAGACACATCCCTGGCCGACTGGCGCCAGCGCGCCCAGCGGGCCCTGCTGCTGCATGAGTTCCTGCACGACTGGCACGGCGATGAGCTCACCTCCTTCGCCAGACAATCGCTTCCGGTAGGCAAGGCCGCCGAAGAAAACGGCCTCGCCGATGTGCAAGGCCTGCGCCGCAGTCACGCCGATGTCTACATCGCCATCGCCTCCCGCATCGAAGCCGAACTGGAACTGCCCGAGCTGATCAGCGGTGAGCGGCCCGGCGTGCTCGGCTCGATCGACACCTTCCCCTGCGAAGAGCAGTTTCTGCTGCGCAGCGTTGATGCCTTCATCGCCAAGGGCGAGGTCGCCAAGGCCAAGGAGCTGGTGGCTGCCCGAAATAACAGCTTCTGGTTGGTGGGTCAGCCCACCGACGAACAGCAGTCGAAGCGCCGGCTGCAGTGGGCCTTGGCCAGCACCGCCGCCTACCTCGGCCTGGCGCTCAATCAGGCGCAGGCACAGCTGCCCAAAGCGGCAGCCCCCGTTGAAGCCTGGTTGGCCTATCAGGCGGAGGTCGCTCATCACGTCGATGGCCTGCAGCGACACCTCGAGCAACAGGTGGCTGAGCTCTCGGCCTCAGAGGTGGAGATCGCCCAGGGGCTGGAGCAGCTGCGGGGTCGCTATGAGGCCCTGCTGGAGCAGCAGACCCAGCGCTTCACCGATGCCCTTCAGCAGGCCGGCTGGTTAATCCCCGGCGCCTTCCCCCAAACGCGCACTTGGGCTGAGCGGGTGCAGCCAGGCGCCGGCAGAGCGGTGGTGTTCTGGGTGGATGCCCTGCGCTACGAGATGGGTGCCACCCTGCACGAGCGCTTCAGCGGCTGGAGCCGCGAGCAGCTCACCGACCTCAAGCTGGAGATCGCCCAGGCGGCCCTGCCCTCGATCACGCCCGTCGGCATGGCGGCCCTGCTGCCCGGCGCCGAACGCAGCTTTGCCGTGGAAGACGTAATTGGCTCCCCCTGCTCCGTGGTGGATGGGGTACCGGTGGGCTGGAGCGAAGGCAAGGCCAAACGCTTGGCCCATCTGCAGCAACGGGTGCCTACAGCCGTAGTGATCTCGTTGGTTGATCTGATCCGCAGCAAGGAGGCCGTACTGATCGAGAAGCTGTCCGGTAGCGGTCCGGTGGTGGTCACCAGCGTCGGCATCGACAACGCTGGCGAGCGCGACACCGACGAGAACCTCGCCAACGTGCGCACCGATATGCAGCGCGAGCTCGACACCATCGAGGACGCCGTGCGGCGCCTGTCAGCCCTGCCGCTTGAGCAGCCGCTGGAGCGTTTCGTGATCACGGCGGATCACGGCTTCCTCCATCTGCCCCTGGGCCGTGAGCCGGCCATGCGCATCGATCCGCCCGACGGAAAGCTGTTCAAGTTGGAGCGCCGCTGTTGGCTGGGTCATCCATCTGCCGTGAAGGCCCCCTGTGTGGAGATCCAGCCCGCTGCTCTGGGCTATGGACGAGAGGGTCTCACGGTGGTGGTGCCGCGCTCCTCAGGCGTGCTCAAGGCCGGCGGCAGCCTCTGCTATCACCATGGCGGCAGCAGTATCCAGGAGCTGCTGATCCCGCTACTGAGCTTCCGTTGCCCCCCGGCTGCGGGAGCAGAAGGAGTTGGAACTGCCTCAGCCACCGGCAGCACGGGCAAGTCCAAAAAGCAGAAGCCCTGGCCAGGAACACTGGTGGAGAAGGTCACCAACCGCATCCTGATGGTGCCGATCGAACTGACCGTCGACCTGCTCAACCAGGGCCACACTCGCCAGACAGTGCTCGCCGCCTACGACTGCAAAACGCAAGAGCTGGTGGCAACCCCCATCCAGGCCATCGGCGCCGAGCTCGACCGCGACACCAACCGCCTCACCCTCACCCCCGGCCAGGCCGCCACCATTGGCCTGATGCTGCCCGCCGAGGTGAGCGCTAAGAAGCTCTACCTGGAGCTCCGTGATGCCGCCACCGATCTGGTGCTGTTCAAGAGCCCCGATCTGGCGGTGGATCTGATCGGGTGATGGCCATGAAGCAGGAGCGACAGCCCCCAGGGGCAGAGAGACTTCCAGGCATGACGCCTGAACCTGTTGGGGCGCTCGGTACAGATCCGTAATCCGCAGGCCCTAGAGGCCACATCGCAGCGTTCCCCTTAATCCCCCGCTCCGTCATGATCCCTGCCCGCGACGCTCTCGACGACAAGGTCAATCAGGTCTTCGCGGGTAAATGCGTCCGCAAGGACCTGGTGCGGGCCGTAAAAGTCGGCGCCAACGTGCCGGTGTTCGTGCTCGAGTACCTGCTGGGCAAGTACTGCGCCTCCTCCGATTCCACTGCCATTGAGCTGGGCCTGGCCGTGGTGCGCGACACCCTGGCCAACAACTACATTCGCCCCGACGAGGCCACCAAGGCCCAGAGCAAGGTTAAGCAAAAGGGGCGCTACACCTTCATCGACAAGGTCAAGGTGCGCCTGGTGGGCTCCACCTATGTGGCTGAGTGCGTGAACTTTGGCAGCAGCAACCTTCGCATCGCCGACGAAGACGTCCATTCCTTTGAGCGGCTTCTGACTGGAGGGGTGTGGGCACAGGTGGAGGTGGAGTGGGATGAGAGCGACAGCAAAGCGCCCTTCTCGATCGGTCAGCTCACGCCCATCCAACTGGCCACCTTCAACCTGGAGGAGTACCGAAAGCTGCGGACTCAATTCACCACCGAAGAGTGGATTGATCTGCTGATCCGCTCGATCGGCTATGAGCCAGCGGAAATGAGCCAGCGGCTCAAGCTCCTGTTTCTCCTGCGCCTGATCCCGCTCTGTGAGCGCAATTACAACTTGGTGGAGCTGGGACCCCGTGGCACCGGCAAGAGCTTTGCCGTTCAGGAGCTCTCCCCTTATGCAGCCCTCCTTACAGGCCCTACCACCGTGGCCAACCTCTTCGGCCACATGAGCGGCAAGGTCAAGGGGATGGTGTCGATCTGGGACGTGGTGGGCTTCGACGAGGTGGCTGACCTCCAGAAAATGCCCAAGGAGGTCATCACCACCATGAAGACCTACTGCGAATCCGGGCAGTTTCAACGTGGTGCCGAGAGCTTTGCTGGCGACGCCAGCATCGCCATGTTCGGCAACACCCAGCAGCCGATCGATGTGATGGTGCAGACCGGGCACCTGTTCGCGCCGATGCCCGATGTGATCCGCGATGACATGGCCTTCATTGACCGGCTGCACTGCTACCTGCCGGGCTGGGAAATCCCGAAGATGCGTAATGAGTTCTTCACCGACCACTATGGCTTCGTGATCGACTATCTCGCTGAGGCCCTGCGAGATCTGAGAAAACTCAACTACACCGAGTTGTGCGATACCTACTTCGGTATGGGCACCCACCTCAATACCCGCGATCGCAAGGCTGTACGTCGCACCGTATCGGGACTCGTCAAGATCATCCATCCCCACGGGGCACCTTCCAAGGAAGACCTGGAGGAAATCCTCAAGCTGGCGATCGAGGGCAGACGCCGCGTCAAGGAACAGCTCAAGAAGATGGGGTCGTTCGAGTACAGCCAAACGTCATTCAGTTATTCCGACAACGAGACGGGCGAGGAGCACTTCGTGGGCGTACCCGAGCAGGGCGGTCAGGACCTCATCGCTGCAGAACCCATGGCGCCCGGTTCCATTTACGCCACCTCCGTCACTGGAGACGGCACCGTCGGTCTGTTCCGCTTGGAGGTATCGATTGCGGCTGGCAGCGGCAAGCTCAAACCCGCCGGAGGCATAAGCGGGGCGATGAAGGAGTCGATCACCCGTGCATTTGCCTATCTGCAGGCCAACAAGCATGCGTTCTCGATCGGCCATGAGGCCGACATCTACGACTTCAACGTTGAGGCCATCGACCTACTGGGCAACAAAGTAGAAGCCGAGGTGGGCGTTGCCTTTTTCATCGCGGCTTTCTCCGCTATTCGTCGTGCCCCGGCTCGCGCCGGCATGCTGGTGATCGGAGACATGAGCATCCAGGGCAACATCAAGGCCGCGCGCTCCCTAGTCGAACCGCTTCAGGTTGCGATGGACAATGGGGCCCGTTGTGCCCTTATCCCCGCTGAGAACAAGCGGAGTTTCCTGGAAGTGAGCACGGATGTGATCGACAAGATTGACCCGATCTTTTACAACGATGTGAAGACGGCGACCTTCAAGGCGCTGGAGATGAACTGAATCTTTCAGGGCTGCCTGGTGCCTGGGTAACGGTGCCTGCATGTCAGATCAGTACAATTAGAATCAAGTAGTCTCTACTTCTATCGCCAACTTCTCACACAAGTCTCCTATTGGCCAGTAGCAGTGTCAAGGAGCCTGGCCCCTTTGCGCATGTTTTCCAATGCTGCCAGCACGCGCAGATTGTCCGGATGATGCATGCCGCCAGCAGCTAGTGGCTGAATGTGATCAACGTGGTAGCTAATGCGCCCCTCCGCCTGGTTGAGGGAGTCCCGAAGACCATAGATGTGGTTCAGCCGCACCTTCTCATCCTCCGACAGTGCCGGCGACTGGGCCAGGATGCGCGCCTTTCTCCGCAGAAGACCGGAGACTCCCTTCTGTCGATTAGCCTCATAGACAGCCTTCGGTTGAGGGCAGCTTTCCTGGCTTACATCAACAACTTGTCCGCTCATCATCCACATCTCTTGCCTGAGCTGGTGGGAGCACCATTGATGGAAGCAACTTTGTCCCTGCAGATCAATGACCTCTCGAAATTGTGTCACCTCATAGACAAAGTCCTGCCCTAGGACCTCTCCCGTCCAGCGCGTCCAGCAGCGGGCTAGATAGCGCATTGGCTTCTTGACCCAGATAAAGAGGGTTGGCAGCTCGAGCTGCTCCTCCCCCTTGGCAGGCTTGCGGCGCGCATAGGTTCGATCGCCCACCTTGGTAAGCAAGCCGTGATCATTCGACTGGATCACCCGAAACTTCATGCAGACTCCAGCTTCTGTTCTCGGACCTTGCGAGGCAAGAGTATTCCAAGATCGCTGGCTATCTGCTCGAAACCTTCCTCGTCGCGGAACGCTTGAATCTCATCCTCCAGGCCCTTTAGCAGTACTTTCTGCTAACTTGAGCTGGACTGGTGGTGCTCTTTGATAAAGGCTTGTGGGAGTGTGAAGAACTCGGGCTCTCTGGCGCCGCTGCTGCCATCGTTTTTGCCGTTGTAATTGCCGATGTTCAGAAAGGGCACCACCAGATAGTCAAAGGCGTCGAGACTCTTGTCCTTCACCGGAAAGCTGCGACCGCAGTCGCTGGCGTACCGGCTTTTCACCTGCACCCGGATCTGCGCTTTCTCGTCAGGCCCCGGTTGATGGCGTGCGTCGGGATTTAGGCAGACCAGGTCGTAGCCCTCATTCCCCGGTGGGGCCTTGTAGGTGAGGATGTTGCGTCGCATCAGATGACCCATTACGAGGTACTCCGAGCCAGCCGAGACCACCGGGAGGCGGAGCCAGTCGCGTTCTCCTGCTGCCATCAACCCTCGAGCGCGCTGGTGCGGATGGTGCGATTCTCAGCTTCCTGATTCGGGTCCTCCTTCCGGGCTCGTTGGATATCCACCCGGGTGATGCGAAAACCCCGCCGGCGGGCGGCAACCACCAGTTCCTGCATGGACCGGGAGTGCCTCAGGGCCCGGGGGAGGTCCCTGTCGTTCTCCGCTTCGGCCACCAGCCGCTCCAGTTCACTCCAGCTCATCAGGCCTGACCGGTGAGCCCACACTGCAGCCAGCCGCGATGGCCCGCAAGGTGCCACCCGCAGGTTTCCAATTTCTGCCAGCCTGGCCCGACGAACCACCCGGTCTGAGACAGCGGTCGATGAAATGAACGATGGATGCGCAGGACCACTTAGGTGGAGAGGGCCTCTCCTCACGGCTCCCCCTACCCAGGCGCCTCCGGACAGATCAAATCCGCCGCCTGCCGCGCCTCGCTGAGCACCTGAAACAGCACCCTGCGCGATTCCTTGAGCAGCTCGACCCAATGGCTCAGATAGGCGGCATGGCTCTCGATCTCGCTGCCGATCTCCTCTTAACTGCTAGTTGGGTAGTTGATTCGGCCGCAACGAAAGCCGGACACGCCGCCAGCTGCACTGCAGCCAACTCACCACCAGCCAGACCCGTCAAGGCGGGCGCACCCGGCTCCGAGGCCCGGGGGTTGGTATTGCCCGCCGGACTCCGACATTCCCGGCCGGGCACCACCACTGATGCCCACCACCGAAACCACCGACCTGGCGCTCCTGCTGGCCCTGGTCGTCGCAGCCATCACAGTCGAGGCCGTAGCCCAGCTGCTCCGGCCCCATGGTGGCCCGCAGCGTGAACCTGCTGCTCAGCATCGCCGGCTGGCGTCCATCCAGCTCCAGGCCCTCCTCATGGGTGCTGAAGATGGCCCCAGCACCACCCACCGCCCGAGCCATCCCTCCGGCATCCATCGCTGCCACAGGTGCGCTCGTCGCCCAGCTAGGAGGCTGCTGAAAAACCATCCCAGCTGCGGGAGAATGGCCCAACGGCACTGAGCGAATGCGCGGCTAGCAGGAACGCACCGGCCCCTTGTTCTCGTACATCTCCACAGAAGACCGGATTCCGTCCGGCCATCCCCTGCGCCAGGTCAGGCGGCTGGCGGATCAGGCCTTGGATCGGCTCAACCCCACCTTCTGCAGGCTCTACCCCGAGGGCGGCAGGCCCTCGATCCCGCCGGAGCAACTGCTGCTAGCCCTGTTGCTGCAGGCGATCTACGGCATCCGCTCGGAGCGGATGCTGATGGAACAGCTGGACTACAACCTGCTGTTCCGCTGGTTTGTCGGCCTCAATCCCGACGACGTCGTCTGGCATCCCACGACATTCACCAAGAACCGCGATCGGCTGCTCAACGAGGAGCTCATGGCGAAGTTTCTGGAGCTGCTGCTGGCCTCACCGGAGGTCAAGCCGCTGCTGAGCTCTGAGCACTTCTCGGTCGATGGCACCTTGCTGAGGGCCTGGGCCTCTCACAGCTCACTGGAGCGGATCGAGGGGATCGACGACGATCCACCACCACCCAGTGGCGGCAAGGGGTTCGGTAGCTCAGCCGGCCAGGGGAAGCAGCGAGCCAAGGGTGATTTCAGAGGACTGCTGCTCTCCAACCAGACCCATCGCTCCGTCACCGACGGGGACGCCCGGCTGTTTCGCAAGTCCGGTGGCACTGGGGCATTCCTGAGCTACCTGGACCACTGCCTCACGGAGAACCGCCATGGTCTGGTGGTGGCCAGTGAGGTGACCCCAGCGGATGGCTATGGGGAGCGGGCTGCGGCCGTGCGGATGGCGCGTTCGCTCCCGGGTGCTCACCAGAAGACGCTGGGAGCCGACAAGGGCTACGACACCAGGGATTTCGTGGCCGACATCCGCTTTGCCGGGATCACGCCGCATGTGGCGCAGAACATCCAGGCCCGCCGCCGCTCCGCGATCGATGCCCGCACCGTTCGTCATCAGGGTTACGCCCGCTCGATCAACGCCAGGAAGCGGATCGAGCAGGTGTTTGGCTGGATGAAACAGGCCGCCGGCCTGCGGCAGCTCAAGGCCCGGGGTCGATCACGGGTCGGCGCAGTGTTCAGGCTGCATGTGGTGGCCTACAACCTGATCCGCCTAGCCAACCTGCTCAGCCCGAGGGAGGTCCTGGCATGAAGGTGGTGGAGCGGGCCGAGCGGCGGAGATCGACCAGCTGGGAATCGATACGGACGCCATGAAGGACCGCCGGATTGGCGGAGCAAGCCTCCCGGCAGGAAAGCCACAAGGCCCACAGGGCCCAATCTGCTCTGGAGGGTCTTGGATTGGAGGCTATTTCAGCAGCCTCCTAGGCCGGAGCCGCCCCCGGCGGGGAGTACCCTCCAGTCCTGGACTGCCACAGGTGGCAACCAGTGATCCCGGTGCTTCACCCCCCGGTGATCGAGATGATTGTCCTTTCCGGGAGTTGGCGCCTGGCGCCGTGATGGATTCTCAGGCTGCCCGTTCCTTCCTTCGCGACGACCGGTCGGACGCCCGCAGGAAGGCGGCGAGTCTGCGGATCACGGGCACCGATGTGAGCGGCGAGGCCTCCGGGGCCAGCTGCGTGATCACCACCGACAGCGAGGGCAGGCGCCTGGCGCGCCAGTCGAGCCACGTGCAGTCGATCGAGCTGCGCACCTACGTCTTCCTGGATTCGCTGCAGCCCCAGCTGGCGTCCTACATGGGCACGGTGTCCCATGGCTTCCTGCCGATTCCCGGCGATGCCTGCCTGTGGCTGGAGGTGTCGCCGGGGATGGCGGTGCACCGGGTCACCGACATCGCCCTGAAGGCCAGCACGGTGCGACTCGGCCAGATGGTGGTGGAGCGGGCCTTCGGTTCCCTGGCGCTCTACCACCGGGATCAGAGCAACGTGCTCCACTCCGGTGACGTGGTGCTGGAGGCCATCGGCAGCCGGGTGGAGCTGCGCAGCCGCTGCGAGGTCACCTGGACCGAGATCATCCGGGCGATCACCCCCGATCACGCCGTGCTGATCAACCGCCAGAACCGCCGCGGCTCGATGATCCAGGCCGGCATGAGCATGTTCATCCTCGAGACCGAGCCGGCCGGCTACGTGCTGATCGCCGCCAATGAGGCGGAGAAGGGCTCCAACATCACCGTGGTCGACGTCAAGGCCGTCGGGGCCTTCGGCCGCCTCACCCTGGCGGGCAAGGAGGGCGATGTGGAGGAGGCCGCCGCCGCCGCCATGCGCGCCGTGGCCCAGATCAACGCCGGCGCCCGCGGCTGAGCCTCGGCACCCGGCCGGCTCAGCCCAGGCCCAGCAGACGTTTCAGCCCCGGGGCCATGGCCCGGGCGGCCTTGCCCCGGCTGCCCAGCCGGCTCCTGAGGTGCTCCCCCATCTCCGCATAGCTGCAACCGGCTTCGCGCACATGGAAGAGCGGGTCATAGCCGCCGCCATGGCCCGAGGGCTGCCGCAGGATCAGCCCCCGGCAGAGCCCCTCCGACTCCAGAACCACCGCGCCGGCGGGGTCGGCCAGGGCCATCGCGCTCACGAAAGTGCCGCCGCGGTAGAGGGAATCGCCGAGTTCGTGCAGCAACCGGTGGATCTTCTCGTGGTCGGTGGGGGCATAGCGGGCCGAATGCAGACCCGGGCGGCCATCGAGGGCATCCACCTCCTAGAGGCCTTTCGAGTCCGTGAGCTGCGCCAGCTGGCCCGCACGGCTGGCCACCGCTCCCTGGCCCGCTCCGGCCGCCGTCAGCAGCTGCTGGAGGTGCTCGCGTGACCCGCCCACCCCGCTACCTGCTGGAGGGGATCCCCGGCCTCGGTGGGGCTTCTCCCAAGGAGTGGGACAGGCCCCAGCTGCAGCTGGCTGACCCATCACAGCAGGGGGTCATCCCCTTCTCAGATGGAAGCCACCTGGGACCGCTGTTCAACACCATCACCGCCACCGAGACCACGCCATGACCACCACCACTCGCTCAGCGGCAGTCCCGCAAACGACCGATACCGGCTCACCCGTTCCGGGGCGAGGCCAACCGCGGCAGTGCAGGGGGTCTGCTGTCCCGTAATTCTGTTCTGATTCGGTTGGGGAGCATCCGCCGTTTGCGGAACTGCATAGGGCTTGCATCGGCTACGGCAGGGTCTCCACCGCCGACCAAGACGCCCAGGCTCAGGTGCTCCGGCTGGAGGCGGCCGGCTGCACCCGCACCTTCACCGAGACGATCAGCAGCAGGATCAAGGACCGGCCGCAGCCACCACCTGCCGCTACCAGCCCCTACGGCTGGCCCTCCACCGGCGGGTCGAGGGGGGAGGGCCGGCCGGCGAGGCCCGCCCGGATCACCCGGCTCAGGTTGTCCAACTGCCGCCGCTGGATCTCCGCCGCCTGCACTTCGAGCTGCTCCAGGTACTCACGGCCGCCCGGCATCGCCCGTACCTGCTCCTCAGCACAGGCGACCACCTGGGCGATGTGCACGGCGATCGGGTCAGGAGGTGCCACCTCCGGCGGCTGCAGACCCGCCCGGATGGCTCGGTCTAGATCAGCCCACGGGTCCGGGGTGCTCACTTGCCGGCCTCCTGCTGCTGCTTCCGCACCTGATCGTCAATACCCGCTTTGTGGCCGGCGGACAGCTCTACCAGGGTTCGATGGATGGCCTCCTGAAGAACTATCCCCATGGCACCCAGATCGCCCTGGCACCGCTTCAGCTCCGGCGGCAGCAGCACCGCCATCCGCTGGAAAGCATCCCTGGCCCGGCGGGTTTCCTCGAAGATCATCCTCTTCATGGCCTCCCGGTCCACCAGGGAGCCTTCCAACCTGCGCAGGGCCAGCCCCTCCTTTTCGGCTAGGTAGAACTCACGCCTGGCGCGACTATCGGCCCAAGGTGGGACTTTCTCCCCGGGATGGGGAATATCCTCCAGGTCGTCGGGGGGGAGCTGCTTGCGGGTGGAACTCTCCGCCTCCGCCATCCGATGCAGCCGCTCCACCGTTTCGGCATTGCCCATCTGTTGCCCCACGATCGATAGGTAGCCCTCCACCAGCCCATCGCGGTGGTACACGGTCCGCTCGTTGCGAACCTCCGCCAGGCCAAGGGCCTGCAGCGTCTCGCGATGCCTTCCCAGGCTCCGCTCGGAGATGCCCAGCAGCTTCGCAGCATCACGGCGGGTGAGTTGATTCAAGGGCCAGAAATGCGGCTCGTCTATTATATCTTGATCCGCCTCGTTATTAGGCGCGCTGCCCGCAGATAGTATGGGGGCCTGGGGGTTCCTGTTGCTGCAGTGGGTTTCGCTGCCCACAAGTAGGACACGTTGGCGCGTCTATCCCAGGCGAAAACATGCGACACGGTGGCCACGGAAGGTTATACACCGGGAAGGACCCTGAAACGCCCCCACCGCGTAGCCGTCCCCCTGGCGCGTAGTGTTGCAGGGGTGAATGGTGTTTCACATAAGAGAATGTTTCCCGCCTCTTCTTCCCTGGGCTCAGTGAAGCGAACGAGAGCACAACGCGAGGCGAGCACCTTTCTTCATGTCGTGAGGCTATTCGTCTAGGTCAGAGAATAGATCGGTTGGGTTTCCGGGAAGGTTTTCGTAATCGTTGAGTGTTTCAAGTGAGTCGGGATGACATTGAAGCGCCAACGCCAACACCCGCAATGCGCCCAACACGTCAGGGTGCATTGTGCGTTCTGTTGATCAACCCGACGCATTCGGTCTGGGTTTAATCAGTGAAAACCATACCGCGAACTACGCCGGTCGGGGGTAATTAGTTGGACATGGCCAGCAGTGGGGACTTGGCCGTGGCAGCCCCGCCCCATGTCGGGGGTGGGAGGGTAGGACCGGCGAGCAGGCGTGCCTGGGCGATGGTGTGTTGGGTTGGCAAGGGGGAGGGTGCCGGTAGAATGGAGTATCTAATTGAAGGGGATTAAAGTCATGCAAGAGAAAAAGCCAAGACGAACCTCTTATAGTTTTACGACAGCCGACAAGGTTGATAATATCGAGATAGGAGTAAGAAGCGGAAAAGATGGGACCCTTGAGGTTTGCCCGGTCACTGAGGTAAAAGAAGCTCATGTCACTACTCAATATGAGAGACCGAAGAAACCAAAAATTCTTACCAAAGTTCCCACTGGAGATCGCCCTGCCAAGGTTAATATTAATGAGGCTATCGCAGACTACGATTTGCTATTGGCAGTAGATACCAATACTAAAGAGGTTGCAGGCTATAGACTATCTGTGACGTCTGTGGTTATGGCAAGGCTTGTTCCTACGCCCAACGCTGGCTTGTCATGCAATTATGAGATACCACTGAGTATCGAATTCACATCAATCCACGGAAACCCAGAGCGAATTGGATGGGTTCTTGCACTGAAGGAGCTTTTGCGCTGTAGTCTCATCAATCAAAGTTCTAGGATTGGAATGGTTGTTGATTCAGAGTTGGGCCTGCTTGCAGAGTTTAATAGCCGAAGACAGCCCCTCTTTGGGTGTGACTTTCTTCTTGGCGGTGTTGAACTAATATACGGCGGCTCCGATGGTGGTGCTGAGCTAATTCCAAACAAGCTCATACGGAAGGCTGAAAAAGCTTCAGCCGCTCTACTTAAGGAAATTGTTGCTGGAGCCAAGCATGGCTCACTGAGAACACTTACTCCTAGAAGTGCTTGTACATCTCTTGCTTTTCATTGGAACAGACCTTCTGCTGGGGCAATCCAGCATCAAGATGCAGTGGGCGGCTCCAATCATGCCTGAAGTGTATGCAGGGCGACTGTCCTCCGCTGATCTTGAGCGATGGATGGCACCCCCACAGACGAAGAGCCCCCCCATCGGCTGATGGAGGTACCCCGTCGCGGGTTAGGGGGGCAGGGTCTCAGACCCAGGCACTTCGAATCGGTGAACCACAGCTACGAACTGGAGGCTGCAGACAAAACCCCTTTCAGCAAGATTGCTTCGGCTCTCACCTGCGGTTACTCTCTCTGTGTTTCACGGAAAGGGAGATGAAGATGCCGGCAGCTCTCGGGACTACCTAATCAATTGCGAAAAAGGCTGCCGAGAACACCTGATTAAGAGTCGACTTGGCATCCTGCAATCCGTTTCCCCACGTCTTTGGACAATCATGACTATCGATCCAATGCTCTCTTTGAGCTTTTCAATGAGTGCAAGCCCCGGAGCCTATGCATTGCTTCTGGGATCAGGCATTTCGAGGTCAGCACAAATTCCTACTGGCTGGGAAATTACACTTGAATTAGTAAGGAGGATTGCGGTAGCAAATGGCAGCGAAGAACCGACCAACCCGGACCAATGGTACCAAGAGAAGTTTGGGACAGATCCAAGCTACTCAGAGTTGCTGGACCAATTGGCCAAGACAAGATCTGACCGTAGTGCTTTTCTGCAGCCTTACTTTGAGCCAACAGAGGACGACAGAGCACAGAATATCAAGATGCCTTCAAGGGCGCATAGAGCAATTGCAAATATGGTCTCCAATGGCCACGTCAGAGTTATTGTAACCACAAACTTTGATCGCCTCCTTGAGCAGGCACTTGAAGATGTATCCATTCGATCTGTCGTTATCTCCAACGGCGATCAAGCTATGGGGGCGCCACCATTGGTCCATGCATCTTGCGTTATCCTTAAAGTCAATGGCGACTATCTTGATAGCCGAATTCGGAACACAGAACAGGAGCTGGCAACCTATGAGCAACCAGTAGATGCACTACTTGACCAAATACTTGATGAATTTGGCTTAATTGTCTGCGGCTGGTCTGGCGACTGGGATATAGCGCTACGAGATGCAATAATGCGATGCCCTAGTCGACGCTACATGACTTACTGGGCGGCTAGGGGTTCTCTTGGACAGCGCGGAAGTGAAATCGTCACGCAAAGAGGAGGCATTTCCTTACAAATTCAGGATGCTGATTCTTTCTTTGAGTCCCTTGAGGAGAAGATCAATGCATTAGATCAGTTCAAGAGGCCTCATCCGTTATCAACAGCAGTCCTTATTGAGTCACTCAAAAAGTACATTGTTGATGAAGCTAGTCGAATCAGACTGCACGATTTATTAGTTCAGGTAACAGATAGAACACTTGATGAGCTTGCAATAGAACTCGGAGATGAGTTCCTTAATCTTCCTTTGGATGAAGCTGGTATAGAAAGCTGCCTAAAGCGCATTGACGGTATATGCACTGATCTTACGGCCGCCTTCGCTACAATTGGGAGATGGGGAAGCCAATCTCATATCCAATGGCTGCGTGATTCCATTGTGAAGATTGCCTCTATTGGGGCAGGACCACAGGGTGGATACGATGTGAATCTTAGTATTAGGCATGTTCCTACTCTGTATATGATCTATGCCTGTGGTCTGGCCCTAATCAAAGCTGGCAACTACGGGGCTATAGAGTCGATCGTTAACGTGCCTATCTCCTTGCCTGTTGGCCAAAAGGTTCCTCTGCTCTCGATTAATCCTCATCTGGCGATCTTGAGGTCAAAACTCTTAACAAAGCTCCCAGACTTCAAAAACAAAATAACTCCACTTAGCGACTATCTATACTCGCAATCGAGAGGATCGCTAAAGCCTCTGGTTGTAAATGAAGAAGACTACGATAGCATCTTTGATCGTCTTGAACTATTGCTCTCCATGATTTACATCAGAAATCGCTTGGATGAAGGTAGGGATGAATCTTGGACGATTCCTGGCAGGTGGGTCTGGAAAGACCGCTTTAGCCAAGGAAATGGACCCTTCGATATTCTTTTGGGTGAATTCACTTCCTTCGGAATCCATTGGCAGCCTTTCAATAGTGGCTTCTTTGACGGAAATCCGGTTCGCGTGCACGAAGTAATCGTACCTTTGACTGCATTCTATCAAACGTGGAGACAGAGAAGTTAATGTGTTGGCGCCGTCTACCTTGCGTCAGTTTAGCTGCTTGCGAAATGCTCCTAAGATTGACATTAGCGTGAGCGGCTTCTGAGTTATTCTGTTCGGGCCACTGGGTACGCTATGGCTGGATGATGGCAAGCGCTGGACCCAAAGAATGATTGAGCTAGTCGCTATCCTTGAAGTTTGCATGAACAGAGATGTGCCGCTGACGATGTCCAGCAAATTATTGGCTGAAGTGCCAATTCAAGATAAAGTCAAACTACGGACAGGGTTTTAAAATATAGCTCCACTCCGTTCTGGCCGTATGAGTTTCTCGGCTCAGCGTTGATTGCTTCGTGTCCAAGGAGGTCATAGCTTCCGCCGAAGCCTTACAGGAATCGATGCCTTTCTGGGGGGTGGTACATCACCAGCTTGGAAGGGTGGCCTCGGACTTGCTCTGCCGCTGATCCACAGGTCAGGCAGCCTGAGGGGCTCTCTGCGGGGAGTCGGTGAACATGAGTCGGAGGGGAGGGCGAGGAGGGCGTCTTAACGGGCCGGGAGATCACGCGGTATCCACACGCTTCGGCCACCACGGATCGTCCAGGTCATCGAAGGCGTCAGCGCCGGAGCCGATGGGGACCGTTGGGGCCAACGGACACGGTCCGTTGGGGTCCGATCGCCCTAGTGCCTCGGTACGGAGGTCCGCTGGGTCCGAAGGGTCCGATGGCTGCTGTGACAGGGGAAAGAAGGATGGATTTCGCTCCGGGTCCTCACGCGAGGGGAGGCCATCGGACCCAGAGGACCCAGCGGACCCGCGATCGGGAGCACTAGGGGAATTGCGCACCCGCTTGAAGGCCGCGAGGCCCTCGGTGGTGGGCCAGAACTCGATCACCTTCCCGCCCTGCCCGGGGCGACTCCGCGCCATGGCATGGAGCAGCCCCCTCTTCTCCAGCCCCCGCAGCCGTTTCATCGCCACCCGCTCAGGGTTATTCCCCTCGCCGCCTTGCAGGACAGCCATGTCTGCGGCGGTGACCTTTTCCAGGCAGTCATCCCATCGCTCGCAGACGGTGCAAAGCGCGTCGTACTGCGTGTCATTGAGGGTCTGGGCGGCCTGTGTGGCGTCCTCCTCCCGGCCGACAGCACCTGTGTCCAGCAGTTCCCAGGTGGCTCCGTCCCGCTGGATCACGAGGGCCTGTGGAAGCCCACCCCGCCCCTGGGTGGTGAGGCGGCGGCGGCGGTCCTCATCGTTCGTTGTGAGGGGTGCCAGCTTCAGGATCTGAGAGGCGGTGGCAGGAAGTGCTGTGCTGCCCCGGCTGGCGCTTGTGGCCCCCTCACCAGCGCGTCCCTTGGAGGCGTGATGGATCAGCACCACCGTCGCCCGGTGGGGCTCGAGTTGTTCCATCAGGTCCTTGATCGGTTCGGCGATCTCGGGTGATTCCTCCTTCAGGCCCAGAGGCCCCACGCATTCGCTGAGGCTGTCGATCAGCACCACCAGGCCGGGATGGGTCTGGGCGATCGCGGCGATCCGGTCAATCCCCTCGGGGTCCAGGTGGAGCGGTCGCCCCTTGGTGTAGAGGCCGACCAGGGGGCCGCCGAGCCTGTTGCAGGAGTCGAGCCAGCCCACGGGGCGCAGCATCTTCTCCCAGTCGGCTCCAGGCTGGTCGGTGCCAACGATCAGCACCGGTGGACAGGGGCCGTTCAGGTTGTGATCCAGAAAGGCCAGTTCGTTGCGGTGCCAGGCGGCGAGCCAGGCGATCACCAGCGAGGTCTTCCCTTGCTTCGGGAGGGCGATCAGGAGGTTCAGGCAGGCCCGCAGGATCAGCCCCTCCCAGGCCCACGGTTCGGGCGTCGATTCCAGAACGTCACCAGGGCGCAGCATGGGGTCGTCGCTGCCATGCATGCGCCGCCTTCGCGCCGCCTGAAACATGGCCAGCAGTTCCTGATCGCGGATTTCCACCCGCAGTCGCTTCGCCTCGGCTCGCAGGAGGGGGAGCCGGTCGGCATAGGGGGCCTTGGCCTCCTGAAGCTGGGCGGCCTTGCGTTTAAGGAACTCCAGAGGAGCAACCACCTCGCCAGCAGCAGGCGGTGCCTCCCATGGCATGGGGCCAGAGACAGCAGCAGGAGAGGCGCCAGGCCGGTTGAGTTGCTGGTCGGGGTGGATGTCGATGTAGGGCCGCTCGCGTTCGGTGTGCCACCTGAACAGCGATCTCTCGCCTAGTCCGCCGTGGGTCTCCGTCCGCACATAGGCCCAGAGGCGCCCATCACGCCCTACGTGGGTCTCCCCTGGTTTCTGGTTCAGCGGTGGCGCGAATGTTCCGCCGTGGAAGCACCAAACGCCCATGCCGTCGGCACCGATGCTGCAGGCGCCGCTGTGATCCCTCCCGCAGACCGGGCACGGCCTGGCGGCGCTGCTATCCCTCCAGTCCCCTGGCACGCTCCACGCTGCGCTCGCCGGTCTGGCGGTGGCGGCTGATGATCCCTTGTTCTTCTCGATCGCTTCCTTCAGCAGCAGCAGGGCATCGAGGAAGTCAACCGGGCAATCGACGATCTGCGCCGGGGTGTTAATCCAGCTATAGAAACCGCCTGATTTAGGATGTTCGCCGAGTACGACAACCTGCGTACTTCTTTCCTCGGCCGGGCTGCCGTAGAAGATTTCCAGCGCGCCCAGTTTCTTCTCGCTCGATGGCTGCGGTGCTCCGTTTTCGTCAACACGCAACCGGCTGGTGTAATGCCCCCCAAACCGCTGGTGCTGCTCCGGAGTGAGGCGCACGGCGATCTTGAACCTGTGATCGGCCTCCGAGAAATTGGTGCGCCCGATGCTCCAGGTATTGGCGAGAAGCACCTTCAGGGGTTCGGCGCCATAGATGGACTGGAGGAATCGGCGAGGGCCGAAGCCGTCGACATCGACGATCAGCAGGCCATACTCCCCCGTGCGCATCCCTGCCGCGATGACATGGCCATTCATGGCGGCAAGGTCGGCGGGGCTGTAGGGCGTGCACGTTGGCCAGCCCACGAAACCACGCCCGGTCAGCGGATCAACCGGCCCCTTGCGATCCTGGCCAGCCCCGATGGGGAGTAACGGCAGGCCAGCGAGGTGGGGTAGGAAGGCGCGCCAGTTGGCCCAGTCGGTGGCGGATGCACCCCCCGGAGTGGGATGCTGCTCCGGTGCGGCGGTCATGACTGCGACTCCTGGTGCTGGCGCAGCAGGTAGCCGCGGCCATTGCGAACCTCCAACCCGACCAGATGGCAGAGATGCTGCGACTGGCTATGTGCTGCCAGATCCCCGCTAATCGCAGGGCCTTGGTACGAGCGGACGAACTTCCGCATCGAACGGACAGTGGATGGGCTCAGCCGGCGGGAGCCGCGGACATCGGGGAGGAACGACAGGACGCCATCCGAATGCCGGAATGAAAGGCAAAGCTCCGGCCGGCGTTTCCCACCGCCACTGCGATGGTGCAGCACCAGCTCTCCTGCGTCATGCAGGACCCGCCCGGCGGCGATGTCAGCCGATGCTTCGAGAGAACACTCCAGATGTGTCAGCTCACAACTGATGAGCGCCATCTCGGCCGCGGGCATCTCCGTGTGCAATCGCGTGGCGACGATCAGGTCTGGCAGCGTGTTGAACGCTCCTCGGAGAACGCCGAAGATCGCTTCAGAGGAGCGCCCAAGGCCGTATGTCCGCAGTTCCCGCTGTAGTTCCGGGCGGTGCAGGATCAGCACCAGCCCGCGACGGAGCATCGACCAGTCGATGCGGGTGTGGAGCCTGTTCCGGCACAGAGTCTGGATTGCACAGAAGGCGGTTACTCCCTCATGCGGGATCACTGCAAGCTGATCGAAGACTCGCCTCAGCAGGGCTCGTTCGCGGGCCTTGCCGGTCCCCATGCCAAGAAGCGCGAGCGCCGACTGGCCGGTGGTGTCTTCGCGGGCGAGGCCGGTCAGCGCAACCCGCAGCCAGGTGCCGGCCAGGGCCTCTGTGTTCTGCTTCGGCGAGAGGGCGGCAAGCCGTGCATGGCTCTCAGCCGCCGTCGGGAAGTCCGTGATGCCGAGGACATCACAGAGAACCGATTCGGCTTCGGATCCAGAGGGGCGCAGCCGGACGGGTTCGGCACCGAGGCGGCGGGCCTCGGCCAGTCGGCTCCCCTTCTTGCCGGGGCGTCTCTTCCTCTGGTGCGGGGGCTGGTGCTGGGCGTAGGCGCGGACGGGGGCAGTTCCCGTAGGCTGGTGAGTAGAAGTGCTTACCTCACCCCGCTCGCCCCGGCCAGGGCTGGTGGGGATTTTCATCGCGCCACCATCGGCAGGCGAAGCTCAGCCCGCATCTCCTGCCGGGCTTGGATGCCGCGGTGGTGGAGCACGGCCCTGCAGGCTTCCACGTCCCAACAGATCGGGCTGTTGGCGTAGGGGCCGGCGGCCCAGTGGACGCCAGGGATCAGGAATCCGGTATCCGGATGCCCGTAACGCTTAAGGGTTCGGATAGAGAATCCGAGGGCGCGAGCCGCTTCAGGGCTCGGCAGCCAGTTGCTATGGGTGGACATTGACCCAGGAGGTCTAGCAGCTGACGCGGTGCTTCCTGCACACCGACGCTGCCGCTTCCTTCAGGTTGGATCGGTGCTCCCCTGGCAGCTGCCCAAGCTGCGAACCGGGCCTTTACGGAAAAAACGAAGCACCCTTTTGAGGCCTCCGATCTTCAGTTCCGCTGGTTCCTCTGGTCAGGTGTCGGGTGCGTCGGCGGCTACCTGCGATCAGTCAGGCGACCCGCTGGCTGCACCGCCATAGGTCCTTTAACTCCTCTCCACGCCGCTGAAGGCCCTATGCGTGGAGAAGCTGCAAGAAGGGCTCCTGAAGGGAACTGCTCTGCTTGCAATTACACTACACATGGCGTCCTGCCGTGTCAACGCCTACCGCCGGTGGTGGTGTGGCGAAGCTGAGCAGTAGGTCCGCCTCTGCCGTCCACCTGCCGTAGTGCCGCAGGTGCGTTGCAGGTGAATGCCCCATCACGGCGGCCAGGTCGCGCAGCGGGATCGGCGGCTGCCGGTGTGCCCCCCGCCAGGCAAACCCATGCCGCAAGCCGTACGGGCTGAGCCCCGGTGTCCGCTCCGCCAGGCCCTGCCAGTAGGGCAGCCGATCCAGCAGCTGGCGGAAGGCATCCCCTACCGCCTTGTGCTCTCCGGTGGCGGCAGCGTTGCGGATCGGCAGGGGCAGCCCTACCAGGCCCGCCTCCAGCAGCGCCAGGGCGCGGGCTCCATCATCACGGCCCGCCCCGCTGGGGTCGGTCAGCTCCAGCGGCAGCACCAGCCGATCAGCCTTCGGGGCCGCGGCCGTCCTGCTGTTGCGCTTGACGGCCCCGACATAGAGCCGGCCCCCCCTCGGGTGGAGCACACCCAGCTCGGCCGGCCGGAGGCCATAGCAACCAACCAGCGCAACCGCCAGCCACAGCTCCGGGCGGGTGGCCTCCAGGTGATCGAGCAGGCCGGCCAGGGCCTCGGGGCTGATCGGCATGGTGGGCTCGCCGTGGCTGGTGCGGGCTCCGATCAGCTCTGCCAGGTGGTCCGTTGGTGGGGGCAGCCAGCACACCGGAGCCCCGCGCCTCTCCACTGCCCACCGCAGAAACCTGGCCACATCGAGCAGCTGTCGCTTGCGGCCCTGACCCCCTGGAGGGCAGGCGGCGAAGTGCTGGCGGGCATAGCCCCGCAGCAGCTCCGCCCCATCACGGGGCACCGGACGGCTGGTGAGGGTGGACTGCATGCGCACTAGCCGGGTCTCCAGATCCCGGTAAGTGGTGGTGCGCAGATCGCTGCGGGCCTCCAGGTGCTCTGCCACCAAGGCGGGCCAATCGATCGGGCCGGTTGGTGGGGCCGCGGCCAGCAGCTCGGCCGCGGCCGCCAGGCTGAGGCCCTGCTGCTCCATCCGATCGCGAAGGCTCGCGATGGTGGCGATCACGACCGAGACACACCCCCGCTCCCAGGCGATCGGCAGGGTGCAGGTCGATCGGCTGCCGGCCAGATCACGGCGGGTGAGGCGCACCTGCCCCCGGGATTCGGCGACGCTCCAGCCTCGGCCGTGTTCATGCCTGAGCGCATCGCGCAGGGTGGCGACCCATGCGGGGCTGGGGCGGCTGGTAGGCACCAGGCGTGTGCAAAAGCGTGTGTAAAACACGGTAGAACGTGTGTCCACAGGCTGTGTCAGGAGGGGAGCGCTTTAGCTCTGATCCCTTGTCCTGACTGGAAAAATTGAATGGAGCCAAGCGGAT
The DNA here is from genome assembly GCF_019038465.1 of Synechococcus sp. CCY 0621. Lineage (GTDB taxonomy): Bacteria > Cyanobacteriota > Cyanobacteriia > PCC-6307 > Cyanobiaceae > Cyanobium. The sequence continues at coordinate 133,818 of NZ_JAFKRH010000010.1, forward strand.
TCGAACCGCTGACCCCCTGCATGCCATGCAGGTGCTCTACCAGCTGAGCTATGGCCCCATTGATGCGCCGGCTGACCGGTGCTTGAGGAGCTTACAACGTGGCCGATCGCCCCCAGGCCCCCTCAGACCTGGCGCCAGACGGCCACCAGGCGACCCTGCACGCTCACCTGGTCGGCTGGCAGGGTGATTGGTGCGTAGGCCGGGTTGGCGGCCTCCAGGCGCACCTGGGATCCCTGGCGGTGGAAGTGCTTGAGGGTGGTGCCGCTGCCCGGCACCAGGGCGCTCACGATCGTGCCTTCCCTCAGGCGGGAGGGGTCGGCCACGGGCTCCATCAGCACCACGTCGCCATCGGCGATGTGGGCGTCCACCATCGAGTCGCCGTTGACGGTGAGGGCGAACAGGCCGCGGGTGTCGAGCACCGGGGCCAGATCGAGGTGCTCCTGGACGTCATCGAAGGTTTCCACCAGCCCGCCGGCGGCCACGGACCCGAGCACAGGAATGCCTGTGGAGGCGTTCCCGAGCAGCTGCAGGGTGCGGGCCTGGCCCTCCTGCCAGGTGATCCAGCCCTTCTGCTGCAGGTGGCGAAGGCGGCTCTGGATCGGCGCCGGCGAGCGCAGGCCCATGGCCTTCATCATCTGGCGGATCGACGGGCTGTGGCGGTGGCTGCCGATGTAGTCGGCGAGCCAGGCATAGAGCTCCCGCTGGGCCTCGGTGAGCTCCTGGTGGGTGGCGACCACGGGCAGTACGGATGAACCAGTCCCTTTCTGCCATCCCGCGCGCGGTTTGTCCAGAGCCGGGCCGGAGGTCGCCAGGGGCGCGCTCAGTCGCTGACGCCCCCCAGCAGGGTGGCCAGCAGGGCCTGCTGCACGTGCAGCCGGTTCTCCGCCTGGTCGAAGACCCGGCTGGCGGCCCCCTCGATCACCCCGGCGCTGATCTCCTCGCCCCGGTGGGCGGGGAGACAGTGCAGCACAATCGCCCGTGGGTCCGCCTCGGCCAGCAGGTCCTCGTCGAGGCACCAGCCGCTGAAGGCCTGCTCCCGTTGGGCCTGCTCCTCCTCCTGGCCCATCGACGCCCACACATCGGTGTAGAGCACATGGGCGCCGCGGGCCGTCGCCACGGGGTCCTGCAGCACCGTGATCGCGCTCCGCCCGCCGGCGAGGGCCCGGGCCTGCTCCACCACGGCAGCACTGGGGGCGAAACCGTCGGGGCTGCCGATGCGCACGTCCATCCCCAGCAGGGCCCCGACGAGCATCAGCGAGTGGGCCATGTTGTTGCCGTCGCCCACGTAGGCCAGGGTGAGGCCGTGCAGATCGGTGGGCCCGTGGCCGAAGCGCTCCTGGATCGTCAGGGCGTCGGCCAGGGCCTGGCAGGGGTGCTCCAGGTCGGTGAGGGCGTTGATCACCGGAATCGAGGCCCAGTGGGCGTAGTCGACCAGGTCCTCCTGGGCGAAGGTGCGGATCGCCAGGGCATCGCAATAGCGGCTCAGCACCCGGGCCGTGTCGGCGATCGGCTCGCCGCGGCCCACCTGGGTGACGGCCGGGTTGAGGTCGATCGTCTGGCCGCCGAGCCTGGCCATGGCGACGATGAAGCTCACCCTGGTGCGTGTGGAGGCTTTGGAGAAGATCAGCCCCAGCACCCGGCCGGCCAGGTCGATGCGGCGCTCGCCGCCCTTCAGCTGGCGCGCCAGCTCCAGCAGGGCGAGGGTCTGGGGACCGTCCAGGTCGGCCGAGGAGAGCAGGTCGCGGCCCTTGAGGGCGGCGAGTGGGGCTGAGGGGGACACCATGGCCCACGTCCCAAACAACCCTTATGCGAGATCGACCCCCCCCACGTCAAGGGCAGGGGCGCAGGCCGTGGCGCGCCGGCTGCACGGAGCTGGTGCGGGGCAGCAGGACGAAGGGGGCGGAGCGCCAGGCCCCGGGGGCCTCCCAGCAGGCCAGATCGGGGTTGGCCGCACGAAGGGCGGAAAGGTCCCTGTAAGCGTTGTGAAAGCCCAGGAACGGTTGCTCGAGGGGCTCGGCAAAGTCCCGTAACGCCTCCGGCGCCTGCTGCAGCTGGCCCGGCTGGACATAAAGGGGGCTGAGGGCCTCCAGCAGCCAGCCGCTACTCCAGCAGCCCTGGTCGCAAATGCCGCTGCGCTCGACGAAGGCGGCCATCAACTTGTAGTTCTGCAGGGGAGCCCGTTTCTCGGCCAACTCCCGCTGGCCCAGCTGCCATTGCAGCAGCAGCCAGACCGCCAGCAGGGTGGCCAGGGCGAGTCGCCGCGCACGGCAGACGTGTTGCGCGAGCTCCCAGCCATCGCCGCAGAGGTAGGCCAGGGCGGGCAGCACGACGATGTAGTACCTGGCCTGGGACAGGGGCTTGACCAGGTCGATCGGCAGCATCAAGGCCACGAAGCCACCGATCGCCAGCAGCAGGAACCTGGCTTCCCCCTGTGCTGGACTTGGCAGCAAGGGATCCAGGGGCTGCGGGCGCCGCCGCACCGCCGTGACGGCGAACACCAGGGCCATGGCCACCCCCAAGGCGCCCAGCAGCAGCCCTTCCTGTCCCGCGCGGCCAGGCGCCAGCAGCGGCAGGGTGCCGCTCAGGAACGCGCTCAGCGTGCCGCTGATCGGTGTCACCTGGATCCAGTCGAGACGCTCCAACTTGGTCGCGAGCGAACTCGACAACAGATGGACCATCGGCCAGGTCAACACGCCCAGGAGCAGGGGCAGCACCTGCCGGCGTTGATGCCATACCAGGCCTTCGACGCCGACCACCGCCAGCACCACCAGGACGAACAGCAGCGAGACGTAGTGGGTGAGGGAGAGCAGCAGGCAGGAAAGGACGAACAGACCCCGCAGGGCAGGCTCGCCCCAGCGCGCCAGCAGGGCGTTGCTGGAGCCACCCAGGCGCCGTTGTCTCAGCTCCATGGCTGCTCCCAGCAGCACGGCCGACAGGGCCAGGGAGGTGGCATAGCTGCGGGATTCCTGGGCGAAAAACAGAAACGCCGGGCTGGTGCCCAGAAAGGCCACGCTCACCAGGCGGCGGCCTGGACCCCGACCCGACGCGAACAGCGCGGTGGCCATCAGTGCGAGGCCGGCCATCAGCAGACTCAAGCTGCGGGTGGCCCTTTCGCCGCTGCCGCCGCTGCCGATCCAGAGCTTGAGCAGGGTTTGGTAGAGGGGGGGATGGGTGTCGGGAATCAGCCAGTCCCGCAGCATCACGCCCCACTCGGCCCGGCTGGCGGACACCGACCAGAGCTCATCCGACCAGTAGGAATAGTTCTCAGCCAGGCCGCGGCTGGCGGCCACAAGAAAAAAGAGGACCAGCGCCGCACAGATGGCGAGCTGAATCCTCTGGTCAATCAACGAAGACCAACTCCGGGGGGAGTGGCGTCGGTGGGGCTGGTCAGGGATCAGGCGACGACTCCCTCCAGTACCGGTGCATCCGGAAGGCGGCTGGAGGCCAGCAGATGCTTCAGCTCGTCGCCCTCGATCACCTCTTTTTCAAGGATCTTGTGGGAGATGGCCTCCAGCAGATCACGGTTGTGGTGCAGGATCGCCAGGGCCCGGTCGTGGGCCCGATCCACCAGGCCGCGCACTTCCTTGTCGATCTCCAGGGCGGTGGCGTCGCTCACGGCCCGGCGGGGGTTGGAGTTACCCCCCAGGAAGCGGCTGCCGCCCTGCTTGTCGTAGGCGAGGGGGCCGAGGGTTTCACTCATGCCGTAGGTGCCGATCATCTGCTCGGCGATGTCGGTGGCCCGCTGCAGGTCGTTGGCGGCGCCGGTGGTGACCTCACCGAAGACCACCTCCTCGGCGGAACGGCCGCCCAGCAGGGTGGCGATCTGGCCTTCGAGATCCTCCTTGGAATTGAGGAAGCGCTCCTCGGTGGGCAGCTGCAGGGTGTAGCCCAGGGCCGCCATGCCGCGGGGCACGATCGAAATTTTCGCCACCTTGCTGCCGCCGGGCATCAGGTGCCCCACGATCGCGTGGCCCACTTCGTGGTAGGCCACCACTTTCTTCTCGTCCGGCTGCAGCACGCGGCTCTTCTTCTCGAGGCCCGCCACCACCCGTTCGATCGCTTCGTTGAGGTCGGCCTGCTCGACCGTGGTGCGGTAGACCCGGGCCGCCAGCAGGGCCGCCTCGTTGACGAGGTTGGCCAGGTCGGCGCCGGCGAAACCGCTGGTGGCCTGGGCGATCTTGTCGAGATCCACGCCCTCGGCCAGCTTCACCTTCTTGCCGTAGATGTCGAGGATCATCTTGCGGCCGGAGAGGTCGGGGCGATCCACCAGCACCTGGCGGTCGAAACGGCCCGGACGCAGCAGGGCGGCATCGAGGGTTTCCGGCTGGTTGGTGGCCGCCAGCACGATCACCGGTTTGTCCTGGGCGGTGAAACCGTCCATTTCGGTCAGCAGCTGGTTGAGGGTCTGCTCCCGTTCATCGTTGCCTCCCACGACGCCCATGGAGCCGGAACGGCTCTTACCGATGGCATCGAGTTCGTCGATGAAGATGATGCAGGGCGCCTTCTTCTTGGCCTCCTCGAACAGGTCGCGCACGCGGGCGGCACCGGCCCCCACGAACAGCTCCACGAATTCGGAACCGGAGATGATGAAGAACGGCACGCTGGCTTCACCGGCCACGGCCTTGGAGAGCAGGGTCTTGCCGGTGCCCGGAGGGCCCACCAGCAGCACGCCCTTGGGGATGCGGGCGCCGATGTCCATGTAGCGCTGGGGCGTCTTGAGGAAATCGACGATCTCGGTGAGTTCGGTTTTGGCTTCGTCGACGCCGGCCACATCGGCGAACGTGACCCGGGACTCCTCATCGGGCACGTAGACCTTCGCCTTCGATTTGGTGAAGCTCAGGGCCCCCTGGGCGCCGCCCCCACCCATGCCGCTGCGGCGGGCGAAGAACTGCAGCACCAGGATGAAGATCAGCGGCGGCACCACCCAGCTCAGGGCCGTGGTGATGAAGCTGGGCCGCTTCGGCGGGGCGGCGGCGAATTCAACACCGTGCTGCTCCAGGCGCTGGGGCAGCTCCATGTCGAAGATCGGGGTGGTGGAGAGCACCGTGGGGGCCCCTTCCTCTGGAGCCTTGGTGAGCTCGTAGCGGATCTGGTCCTGGGTGATGTAGGCCCGTTTGACGTTGTCGTCGTTCACCTGGTCGATGAACAGGGAGTAGGGCACCCGGGGCACCTGGGTGGCGGGATTGGGCAGGAAATTGCTGAACAGCAGCAGGACGCCAAAACCGATCAGGAGCAGATTGACAATTCCGAACCGCCTTGTGGGGCGGTTGTCGTCCTGACGGATGGCCATGCTGCGCAAAACGGCGTATGGGCCCAAGCTAGGTCTGGTCGTCACCGGCCGTTCCACCACCCGGTCGGGAGAACCGAACGCCCGCCCCTTCGGCTCCCCCCTCCCCCATGTGCGGCCGCTACTCCCTGGCCACCCGCCTCGATCGGCTGCTGCCCCGTCTGAAGGGTCCGATGCCGCCGGGATTTGTCGAGCATTACGCCCCCCGGCCCCAGGTGCGGCCCGGCGAACCCGTGCTGCTGCAGCGCCAGGAGCACGGACGCCTGGAGGTGGCCCTGGCCCTGTGGGGGCTGGTGCCGGACTGGTGCCCCGACCCGATGTCCCGCCGCCGGCCGATCAATGCCCGCAGCGAGACGGTGGGGGAGAAACCCTTCTTCCGGGGCGCCTGGCGCCACCGGCGCGCCCTGATCCCCGCCGATGGTTTCTACGAATGGCAGACAAAAACGGTGGAGGGCCGGTCCTTCAAGCAACCCTGGCTGTTCCGTCGCCGTGATCAGCGCCCCTTCTGGCTCGGCGGGCTCTGGGAGCGTTGGCTGGGGGGGGATGGGGGTGAACTTGAGACCTGCGTCGTGCTCACCACCGCCCCCAACGACCTGCTGGCCCGGGTGCACGACCGCATGCCGGTGGTGATCCCCGACGGCCTGGAGGAGGCCTGGTTGGCGGCCGTCGATGGACCGGAGCTGCGGGCCCTTGAGCCGCTGATGGATCCCTGGGATCCGGCGGCCTGGGAGGCGGTGAAGCTGGAGTTGAGCCAGGAGACGGCGGTGCAGCTGGATCTGCTGTCTCGTCCCATGGACGACGCCGTCAATTGACGGTGATCCGATTCATCACCACCAGCTCAGGGCATGCTCAGCCTCTGGTGGGCGAGCTGAATCTGGAGCGCCACGATGACCAGCGTCAGGAACAGACAGAGCCCTCCGCTGAAACGGTCCCGCCAGGAGACGGTCAACAGCCGGCCCAGCAGGATGGTCACCGCCGGAAGGCAGACCAGAAAGTAGTAGGGCGTGGTGAAGGGAATCAGGGCATCGGCGACACAGCCGGCGGCGATAACGGCAGCGTTCAGTGCGACCAGATAGGCAGCATCGGAGCCCAGGAGCGCAACAAGCCGGGCGCGTCTCCCGCTGGGGCGTCGTCCGGTGCCCTGCAGAAGGGGTCTGAGGGAGATCAGGAGCAGAACCAGCGCCAGCACCACGCCGAAGCCGAGCTGGGGCATGCGGGAGATCATCAGCAGCGGGAAGACGCCGGCCAGGAAGTTGTTGACCGTGCTGATCAGGGGAAACACGTTCACCCAGCTGTTCGCTTCTGCCTGTTGGTCCAGCGTGCCGGTCAGGCTCTGCAGCACAGGCCAGGCGCTGATCAGAACGACGAGCATGATTCCCTTCCACGGTGTTCGCTCGATCCTTCGGCTGAGAACGTCGAGGCCGCAGGCCATCAGGACATAGAGGGTGCCGAAATAGTGCGTGAGCCCCAGGAGGAGTGCAGAGCCGTAGTAGAGCCAAGCCCAGACCCGCCGGTCGTCGGAATCCGATGCGGCGAAGCGGCCCATGAACGGGGCTGGCGGCTCAGCCCCGACGGGTTGGCAACGCCTCAGCTGAAGGGCACTCCACGTCATCACGGTGGCCAGGAGAACCACCAGGGAATAGGGCCGAACGGTGGCCGAGAAATAGGTGAGCAGAGGATTGGTGGCGAACAGCACCAGGACAACCGCCATCTCAAAGCGGGGCTGTCTGCGATAGGCCCAGGCAACAAAGAAAAGTGTGCAACAGGTGAACAGAAAAGAGAGCCAGCGAAGATGCGGAATCGTGGCACCAGTCAGTTCGATCCAACCCTTGGACAGCATGTAATACAAGGGAGGATGATTGTCGTTCTTCAGCACGGTCCCCCAGATGAGCTGGCCGGAGCTGGCCAGCAGCTTGTTGATCGTCCAGATCTCGTCCGGGTGCGGCACCCGCTGCAGACGCAGACCGACCGAGACATGGGCCAGCAACAGCAGCAGCAGCAGGACAGCGGAGAGTATCCCTGACTTCACCAGGGTCTTGGCCACGGAGTTGGATAGGGTTGGGTCCGTGGAATCCTGGCAGGAGCAGGACGCTCTGGCCTCCTGTCGCTCAGATTCCTCCCCGTCCTCCATGGCAAGGTGGACAGGGCACTGCCCCTCCGACGGCCCTCCAGCCTTCCCGCCCATGAGCCTCGCTGACCTCGATGCTTTCCTGGCCCACGCGCTAGGGATCCCTGAACTCAACAGACGTCTGCACGATCATCAGCAACCCCTTGATCTGCCCGCCTTCCTCGAAGTGGCGCGTGGCGAAGGATTCGCCCTCAGCGCCGACGACATCCTGGCCGCCCAGCAGCGGGAGGAGGAGCGACTCAGCGAGGGAGAACTCCAGGAGCGTGCCGGGGTGGAGGCAAGACGATTGCGCCACTTCATCCCGGGCTGAAACCACAGTGGCCCAGGAATGGGGGAGAGCCCGATGATGGAGCGTGTCGCTGAGTATCCACGCCCTCCGTTGCTGTTGCCATGTGAACGGCATGTGCGGGTCGAGACCTTCGGCAAAGTGCTCGCCGATACCCGTTGCAGCCTGAGGCTGCTCGAAACCTTCCACCCGCCCACCTATTACCTGCCCCCCGAGGTGATGAACCTGGAGATGCTGGTGCCAGCTCCGGGCCGTTCCTTCTGCGAGTGGAAAGGGGTGGCCCGCTATTTCGATGTGGTGGCCGCCGATGGTCGCCGCCTGGAACGGGCCCTTTGGCAGTACCCCGATCCCTCGCCCCCCTACCAGGCCTTGGCGGGATGGTTCTCCCTTTATCCCGGCAAGATGGAAGGCTGCTGGGTGGACGGGGAACAGGTCACCGCCCAACCCGGGGGCTTCTACGGCGGCTGGATCACCGCCGACGTGGAGGGTCCGTTCAAAGGAGATCTCCGCCACCCGGAGTTGATCTGAAACAGCCCCTGACCGACGTCCTCAAGGCATTGGAGGGTCCCGATGTGTGCCAGAGGGACTGGCCCGGCTGAGGGTCCAGACCAGATCGACGCCGAGCCGTCGCACCGTGTCTTCCTTCCAGGAGGGATCACTCTCGATGCGGCTGAGCCCGAGCTCCCCGAGGGGAGTCCTTGCCGGCAGGCCCCCCAGCAGCTTCGGCGCGATCACGGCCGCCAGCTCCTGCACGCAGAGCTGCCGCAGGGCCGCCGCCGCCAGTTCGGGCCCGCATTCCCAGAGCACCTGGTTGCAACCGCGCTGGGCCAGGGCCTCCAGCAGTGACGCCGGCTCGCAGACGGCCATCTCCAGGCGTTCCACGCCGATGGCGTCGAGCCAAAGCCGGCGGTCGAGGGGCGCTTCCGGGCCATGGGCCACCAAGGTGGCGGCGCCGTCCTGATCCCAGAGGCGGGCGGCTTTCGGCAGATTCAGGCCGCGGCTCAGCACCACACGCAGGGGTTCGGGATGGCGCCGGCCGCGGCTGGTGAGCAGGGGGTCGTCGGCCCGCACAGTGCCGCCTCCCACGATCACCGCATCACAGGCCGCCCGCAGATGGTGAACCCATTCCCGGGCGTTCTGGCTGCTGATCCACTGGCTCTCGCCGTTGGGTAGGGCGGTGCGTCCGTCGAGGCTCATGGCCCACTTCAGGATCCCCAGCGGTCGGCCGGTGTGCACCCGGTGAACGAAAGCCCGGTTGAGTTGGGTCGCCTCCGCCCGGGCCACCCCTTCGATCACCTCAAGGCCAGCCCGGCGCAGGCGGGCCACACCCTCACCGCAGACCCGAGGATCCGGATCAGCCATCGCCACGACGACCCTCTTCAGGCCCGCGGCGATCACCGCATCGCAGCAGGGGGGCGTTCGGCCGTGATGGCAACAGGGTTCCAGAGTCACCACCACCGTCCCATCCCGGGCCCGCTCCCCCGCTTGTCGCAGGGCGACCACCTCGGCATGGGGCGAACCGGCTCGCTTGTGGAAGCCCTCACCCACCAGCTGCCCGGCGGCATCAAGCACCACGGCGCCCACCAGTGGATTCGGACTGGTGCCCCCCCGGCCAAGGCTCGCCAGCTGCAGGGCGCGCCGCATCCAGGGGAGCCAGTGAGGGGCCGCCGAATCGCTCACCGCTGGCCCGGCAGCGCTTCCTGCCAGGTCGGCAGGCTGCGCCATTCCGCCACCACGTAGGGCGGCACCGCCAACTCGCTGAACACCCGCGGCAGCCGTAGCCGCAGGGGACGGTTCTGCTCCAGATCGGCCAGCAGCGGCGTCAGATCGAACTCGGCCGCGGCGGATCGGGTGTCACCGGCGAGGGCTGCGCTGTCGAGCGTCACATCCTCAAGGTCCCAGAGCAGCCGGCCGCTGCGCACCTCCAGGGCCGTGGGATGGTCGAGGCGCACCTTGCCGGGGTAGCCGACGATCCGTAGCCGCAACGGGCCGCCGGGCGGACCCTCCCGGTAGGCCACCACCTGCCAGCTCTGGTCGTCGAGGTCGCGCAGGCTCTCCAGGCTGCGCACCACCGGGGTGCCGTTGCCATCCGGGTGGGCATGCAGTTGCGCCTGGGCCGGCGCCGGGGCCACGGCCAGCACCAGGACCATGAGTGGGACCGCGATCAGAACGAGGATCCCCGCCCGCCACCAGCTTCGGCGGCATGTTTCCACCAACCGGCCGGCTGCGCTCATGGCTGGCGATCGGCCCCGGGGATCGGCTGCCAGCCGGTGTGGGTGGCCCAGAGGGCCCAGATCGCCATGGCCCGCAGGTAGTGGCAGGCGCGGAAGGTGCCGGCGGCGGTGATCGCCTCCGGGGTGCGGAACTGCAGGCCACCCTCATACACCTGGCGCACGACGGCACCTGTGATGGCGAAGGCGGTGCTGCTCTGGCCCATCAGCCGGTAGTAGGCGGCCAGGCCGAAGTTGATGCCGGTCCAGACCTCCAGCGGATGGGTTCCCTCGGGATCGAGGGGAGTGCCATCGCGGCGCAGGCCATTGGCCACCCCCAGACGGCCGCCCTCGAAGGACTCAAAGCAGGCCTGTCGTATCGCCTTGAGGGCCGAGAGGGCGCGCTCGTCGGCCACCACCGGCGGCAGCCCCAGCAGCCGGGCGTAGAAGTCGCCGCAGAGCTGGTCGGCCATTACCACGGGCGTGCCGCTGCCGGCATCGATGGCGTAGTACTCGCCGTTCCAGAGCAGGGCATCGAAATGGCTGCGGGACTGCTCCAGCCAGCCCCCGAAACGCCGCTGCTCCTCGGCGGTGTCGAGCCCCAGTTCCAGCTGCAACTGCTGGCCGATGGCCAGGGCGGCCTCCAGGGCGGCGATCCAGAGGGCGCCGCAATAGGCGCTCACCCCCTGCAGGGGCCAGTCGTCGAAGGTCTGGTCCGGGGCACCGCCGTTGTCGGGGAGCCCGTCGTCGTTCACGTCGAAACGCTTGAGGTAGTCCAGCGCGGTCACCGCCGCCGGCCAGCAGTCCGCCAGGAAACGGATGTCCGGGCCACCGGGGGCCAGCTTGTAGGTGCGCCAGACCTGCAGCACGAAATCGCTGGCCAGGTCCTTCCAGAGGTTGCAGTCCTGGTAGGCGGTGTAATTGGTGGCATCGAAGGGGCGCTCGTTGGGGGCCCCGAGGTCGTGGGGCGTCGCGCCGGCCACCTTGCGGGCCGCCTCCACCCGGCCCCGCCCCTGGGTGAAGTACCAGCCGATCGGCCGCGGCGTCGGATCGGCGGCCGGGATGGCGCGGGCGAAGCTGCGCAGCACGGCCTTGTCGAGTTCGGGCCACAGCTGCAGCAAGGCGAAGGAGCCGTACAGCCGCACGTCGAGGCTCTCGTACCAGGCGTAGTCGAGGCACTCGAGCACCCCGAAGCGGCCCACCGGATCGCCGGGGCTGGCGGCCGTCCAGAGGCTGCCGCCACTGGCCAGGTCGTAGAGCTCATTGAGCAGGGCCATGCGCAGCGGCTCCGCCAGGTCGTGGCGTTGCACCACCGGCGCCTGCCAGGCCGCGATCGCGGCCTGCCAGTCGCGCCAGTCGGCCAGGGCTTCCTCGGCAATGGCGGCGGCGCTGTCGCCTTCGGTGCCGAAGAAGTCGGTGTAGCGGCGCAGGGCCCGGGTGCCGGTGGCGAAGGCCGTCACCGGCAGGTCCCAGCTGATCACCACCGGGATCTCGAGCGAGGCCCCGGGCTCCAACCGGAAGCGCACCGCCAGGGCGGCGCTCAGGGGATCGTCAGCGGTGCTGCGGCGGTCGTTGTCGCTGTCGGGGATCGAGCCGTCGCGGCTGAAGGGTTCCCAGAGTTCCGCTCCGTCGCCGCTGGGATCCCAGCGGCTGCAGCGGAACACCTCCACCCCCGGGTGGTTCAGTGCCGTTTCGTCGGGCACCGCCAGACACCACTGCCCTTCACCCTCGCCCAGGGGCTGGGAGCGCTCCCCCTCCAGCAGCAGGCCCTTGAGGCCGGGGGCATCGACCCAGCGGTTGCGCTGCCCCTTGCCGCGGCCGATCGCCGGCACGTAGTTGTGCTCCGGGCTGCCGTCGTCCCGGAAGTGGACCTCCGCCGCCGGGTCGGTGTTGGTGAACCAGCCGACGGTGTTGCGCCAGCTCAGCAGCAGCGACAGCTCCAGCGGCTGGTTGGTGGGGTTGCTCAGCGTCCAGGCGAAGACGGCGACCGGGTAGCTGGTGCGGCGGTAATCGCCGGGGAGGATCGGGCTGAAGGCCTCGCAGCGCACGTCGGCGCTGAACACGGAGGTGTAGTGGTGGGAGCTGACCGGGTAGCGCACCGCCACGGTGCCGCTCGGTTGCTCGGTGCTGGCGGCGGGGTACCAGCTCCAGGCGGCCAGCGGCGGGCCGGCGTCGGGGCGGGAAGCGTCGCAGACGGGCGTCGTGGCCAGGGCATGGGCCCGTGGGCTCTGGCCGTCGTGCTCAAAGAGGGCGAACTGGCAATCGGGCAGCACGCCGAACCAGTGCTCGCCCCCGTCGAGATGCCAGAGGTTGAAGGCTCCGTCGAGGCCCCGGGCCAGGCAGCCGGCACCGAAGCCCCCCAGGGGCATGCCGTGGTTGGGGCCGTCATCCAGGTTGCTGGCGTAGCGCACCGTGTAGGGCTTGTCCCAGCCCTGGCCGAAGGGCCGCGACCAGCTGGCCTCGGGGGGCTGCCAGGGAGTCCTGCCGCGCCGCAGGTTCTGAAGAGCGGAGAGGCCGAAGGGCGCCATGGGGCCAGTCGAAGTGGGCCCAGCTTGTCAGAGCTGGCCGTCAGAAGGAGCGGACCTTTCGCTCTCTGCCGCGTCAGCAGTGGAACAGATCCCCCATCCGTTGCCTCCACCAGTGAGGAGCGGCCCAGGGCAGCCGTGGAAAAAATCTTTCCAGCTGGGGCTGGTGTTGATGGGCTGTTCCATCCCCCTTCAGCCGGACGTGGAGCCGCCCCCCAGCTGATCGCTGCCCAGTTCCTGCTCGATCAGCGCATCGAGGGTGACGGCGCTGCGCACCAGCGACTGGTAGCGCTGCACCACCCGCCGGTTGCGTTCCAGCCAGCTGCCAGGGTCACCGCCGCCCCCCAGGGGATGGCCGCCCGGTCCGGAGCGCTCGTCCTCGAGCAGCTCGAGATCGCTCTGGTGGGCCAGCAGGGCCAGCACCAGGGAGTGGATCCTCTGGCGTCGATCGCTCATGGGCAGGGGGTGGGGCCAGCACGCGTGGGGAGCATCATGGCCAGCAGTGGCGCAGGGGCACGGCTGGAGGGTTCGCTGCTGGAGGTGCTGGGCACCGATGCCGCCGGCCTGGCGGGCCTCTCCCGCCACTGGCAGGAGCGGATCCTTCGTGCTGATCTGGTGGCGGCCCCCCGGCGGCTGCTGGCGGACCTCGAGGCCTGGCGCGGCGACGCCCCTGCACCGGAGCTGCTGGCCAGCGACCGACCCACCGAACTGCTGCCGCGGCTGCAGCAGGCCCTCGCCGCCGACCAGCGGGTGGTGCTGCTCGCCAGCGGCGATCCGCTCTGGTTCGGGATCGGTCGGCTGCTGCTGCAGCACCTTCCCGCCGAGCGACTCCGCTTCCAACCGGCCCCCACCTCCCTGCAGCTGGCCTTCGCCCGGCTGGGCCGCCCCTGGCAGGACGCCTCCTGGATCAGCCTGCACGGCCGTGATCCCGAGCCCCTGGCGGCGCGGCTGCAGCAGCGGCCCGCCGCCCTGGCGGTGCTGACCGATCCGGCCCGGGGAGGAGCCGCCGAGGTGCGCGGCATCCTGCGGGCTTCGGGGCTGGAGGCCGCCTATCAGGTCTGGCTGGCGGAGCGCCTCGGCCATCCGGCGGAGCGTCTGCAGCGGCTGGCGCCCGCCGACCCCCTGCCGCCGGATCTCGATCCCCTGCACCTGGTGCTGCTGATCGCTGTTCAGCCTGCGGTGCCTCCGCCTAAGGCTCTGCCTCTGTTCGGCATCCCCGATGGGCTCTGGCTGCAACATGCAGACCAGCCGGGGCTGATGACCAAACGGGAGGTGCGCGTCCAGCTGCTGGCCGATCTGGATCTGCCTGAGACGGGCGTGCTGTGGGACATCGGTGCCGGGGTGGGATCGGTGGGGTTGGAGGCGCTGCGGTTGCGCCCCGGGCTGACCCTGTGGGCCGTGGAGCGCCGGGCCGGGGCCGCCGCCCTGATCGGCGCCAATGCGACCCGGCTCGGGGTGCGGCCCACCGGGGTGGTGGAGGCGGAGGCCCCGGCGGCCCTGGCCCAGCTGCCCGACCCCGATCGCGTGCTCATCGGTGGCGGTGGTGCTGGGCGCAGCCTGCTGCTGGAGACGGTGCTGGGCCGGCTGCGGCCCGGTGGGGTGGTGGTGCTGCCCCTGGCCACGGTGGAGGGACTGGCCCTGTGCCGTCCCCTGCTGGAGCAGGCCGGCCTGGGGGTGGCTGTCACCCAGATCCAGGCCTGGCGTGGTGCTCCCCTGGCGGAGGGCACCCGCCTGGCTCCCCTCAATCCCGTGCTGGTGCTGAAGGGGACGCGCCCGGCAGCGGGGTGATCCGCACCGGGGTGCCCACGCTGATGCCGAGCACGGCGGCCTGGCCAGCCGCCAGTTCCAGCACCCCGTCCACTGGCGTGTCGGGGCCGTAGCTGCGGCAGGGCAGGTTCATGCAGGGCGGCACGGCACGCTCGAGGAAAACAACGCGACCGTCGCGGATGAACAGCATGTCGAGGGGTTCCGGGGTTCGGTGCATCCAGAACCTGGCCACCGCGGGGGGGGCGTAGGGGAACCACATGCCGCGCAGGTGGGGCAAGGGTGGGCGAAGCTGCAACCCCATGGCCTGCTGGCGCTCGCCCCGGGGCACCTCCAGCTGGATGCAGCGCGCCGGCGGTGGCCCCTCCAGACACCACTGGGCGGTGATGGGCAGAAACTGTGGTGGCACCTGGGTCAAGCCCGGTCCGCAGCCGCCCAACAGGACCACGCCGGCCAGGGCCCAACGCCGGAGGTTGGAACGGCTCATGGCACGGGCCCCACGGGGGGCCGACCTTCACTGAGGCAGTAGCCACGACCCCGCACGGTGTGGATCAGCCGGGATTCGCCCTCCTGCTCCAGCTTCTGGCGCAGGTAGCGCACGTACACCTCGATCACGTTGCTGGCGCCTCCGCCCTGGTCGGCCCAGATCTCTTCAAGGATGCGCTCCCGGCTCACCACCGATCCCCGGTGGCGCAGCAGCAGCAGCAGCAGTTGATACTCCCGGGCCGTCAGGCTGAGCTGGCGCTGGCCGCGCCACCCCTGGCGGGCCACCGGGTCGATCCGCAGATTCGCCAACGTCAGCAGGGCGGACACCGGCGTGGGGGCCTGCCGCTGGGCCAGGGCCAGGTGCAGCCGCAGCCGGGTGAGCAGATCGCTGGTGCCGAGGCTGGGCAGCCAGAAATCGTCGGCCCCCCACTCCAGGCAATGGCTGCGGCTCTCCACGCTGTCGCTGCTGATGCCGAGCAGCAGGGGGCGGGCCCCCAGCCTGCGGCGCAGTTCCGGAATCCGCTGTTCGCATCCAGGCGACAGGATCACGGCCGCAGGGAGCGCATCGCCAGGCTCCTGCTGCTGGGTGCTGTAGCCGGACACCTCCAGCCGGGGAGCCAGGCCGATGGCCTCCGGGCCCACCAGCAACACCGCGGTCTGGGCAGGGGTGGCGGCGGTGGGTGGCGTCGTCACAGGGGGGCGTCGGCGTGGCTGCTGGAAGGCTTGGCCACGTGCGGCAGGCCCCAGCCCAGCTTGTTGCGCAGCACCTGGAAAAACTCGTGGTCGGCCAACCGCACGAAGCGCACCGGATGTTCGCTGCGCCGCACCAGCACCCGGTCCTCGGGCCAGACGTAACAACCGGCGCTGCCGTCCACCACCATCATCAACCGCTCGGGGGTGGCGGGAAACACCGTCACCGGCTCCTGGTCGCTGAACACCAGGGCCCGGGAGGCGAGGGAATGGGCGGCGATCGGGGTCAGCTGCAGCACCGGACAGTCGGGGGTGATCACCGGCCCTCCGGCGCTGAGGGCGTAGGCGGTGGAGCCGGTGGGGGAGGAGAGGATCACCCCGTCGGCGGCGATGTCGACCGGGGCGTGGCGGCCGATGGCGATCTCGAAGTGACACATGCTGGTGAGCGGCTCCCGGTGCAGGGCCATCTCGTTGAGACAGAGCACCTCCCAGCGCCGTTGCTCGCCGCGCATCACGCTCACGACGAGCATGGAGCGCTCTTCAACGCTCCACTCCCCCGCCACCACCTGGGCCAGGGCCTGGTCCAGGTCCTTCAGGTACGCCTCGGCCAGGAAGCCCAGATGGCCGGTGTTGATCGTCAGGATCGGCACGCCGATCGGGGCGGTCTGGCGGGCGGCGGAGAGCACCGTGCCGTCTCCCCCCAGCACCACCGCCAGGGCCATCTCCTCATCGAAGCTGGCGGGGACGCAGGCGGCGTAGCCCCTGGAGCGCAGGTGCTGGTCGGGATTGGCGAAACCCACCACGCCACCGGAGCTGCTCACCCGCGCCACCTCGAGACCCGCCGCCTTCAGCCGGCTCTCGATCAGGTCGGCGGTGCTGATCGCCAGATCCTTGCCGTCGTTGACGATCAGTCCGACCCGGGGCACCGATCGCAGGCGGGGGAGCCCATCGAGTTTATGGGGGGAGATCAGAACTGCTCCAGGAAGCGCAGATCGCTGCTGAACAGCCTGCGGATGTCGTCAATGCCGTGGCGCACCATGCAGAACCTCTCCACCCCCAGACCGGCGGCAAAACCACTCCAGCGCTCTGGATCGAGGCCCAGACCCTCGAGGACCGCCGGATCCACCATGCCGCAGCCCATCACCTCCAGCCAGCGGCCGCGCCATTGCACGTCCACTTCGGCGGAGGGCTCGGTGAAGGGGAAATAACTGGCCCGGAAGCGAACCGGCAGATCGCCGAAGAACTGCTGCAGGAAGGTGGTGACCGTGCCACGCAGGTGACTGAAATCCAGCCCCTCATCGAGGGCAAGCACCTCCACCTGGTGGAACACCGGGGAATGGGTGGCGTCCACCGCATCGCGCCGATACACCCGGCCGGGGGCGATCACGCGCACCGGCGGCGGGTTGGCCTCCAGGTGGCGGATCTGCACGGGGGAGGTGTGGGTGCGCAGCAGACGGTCCCCACCGAGGTAGAAGGTGTCCTGCATGTCCCGGGCCGGGTGGTGCTCCGGGATATTCAGGGCGGTGAAGTTGTAGTGGTCGGTCTCGATCTCGGGACCCTCCGAGACCCGGTAGCCAAGGCCGGCAAAGATATCGACGATTTCTTCAACGGTGCTCTGCAGGGGATGGCGGTGGCCGGGGGGCACGTAGCTGCAGCCTGCCGTCACATCGATCCGTTCCCGTTCCAACCGCTCCACCATGGCGGCGCTGCGCACGGCCTCGAGCCGGGCGCCGAGCAGGTGCTGCACCTGGTCCTTGAGCCGATTGGCCCGCTGGCCCACCAGGGGGCGCTCCTCACCCGGCAGGCGGCCCATGGCCCCCAGCACCCCCGAGAGCCGACCCTTCTTGCCCAGCAGCCCCACCCGTAGCTCCTCAAGGGCGGCGGCATCGCTGGCGTTGGCGATGGCGGCGGCGGCCTCTGCCTCCAGGTGCTCCAGCTGGTCGGTGAGCTGCTGCAGGCTGACGGTGGCGCTCACGGGACAGATCAGGGAAGGAAGCGACTGTAGGCAGCAGCGTCTAGCTTTCCGGCAGTCCCCGCTGTCGAGGCCGATGGCACCGCTCCGGATCCTGATCAGCAACGACGACGGAGTCTTTGCCGATGGCATCCAGGCCCTGGCGGCTGAGGCGGCCTCCCGAGGTCATGCGGTCACCGTCGTCTGTCCCGACCGGGAGCGCTCCGCCACCGGCCATGGCCTCACCCTGCAAACTCCGCTGCGGGCAGAGCGGGCCGACGAACTCTTCGCTGCAGGTGTCACCGCCTGGGCCTGCAGCGGCACCCCTTCCGACTGCGTCAAGCTGGCCCTGTTCAGGCTGCTGGAGCAGGCCCCCGACCTGGTGCTCTCCGGCATCAACCACGGCCCCAACCTCGGCACCGACGTTCTCTATTCGGGCACTGTGTCGGCGGCCATGGAGGGGACGATCGAGGGCCTGCCCGCCCTGGCGGTGAGCAGCGCCGACTTTCACTGGCGTCGCTTCGAGGCGGCGGCGGCCCTGGCTCTCGATGTGGCCGAGCGCATGCATGCCGGCGGCTGGCCCGAGGGAATGCTGCTCAATCTCAACGTGCCACCGCGGCCCGCCGAGGCCCTCGCTCCCCTGCGCTGGTGCCGCACGGCGGTGCGGCGCTACATCGATCAGTTCGAGAAGCGCACCGATCCCCGCGGCCGCACTTACTACTGGCTGGCTGGCGAGGTGGTGGATGATCTGGAGGGTTCAGGAGCGGGCCCGGCCGACTGGCCCACCGATGTGGCCTGGGTTCAGCAAGGGGGATCGTCCCTGACGCCCCTGCAGCCCGAACTCTTCTGGCGGGGCTCCGTCGCGACATTGCCGGCTCTGGAGGCTCTGGGCCAGGGGGATCAGGTCCTGCGGTAGATCCGCTGCAGCAGCCACAAGCTGATGATCAGCCCGATCAGGTGGGCGAACAGCACCTGGGTGTTGCTGAGCACCGAGAGCATCTCGATCGAGGTGATCGGCAGCCCCACCACCCGGCCGCCGCTGCCCGGGGTCCCCTGCATCTGGGCACCGAAGAAGCCTGGCACCTGCTGGGAGGCCTGCACGAACAGGCTGCCGGCCAGGGCCTGATAGCCCACCGCCGCCAGGGTGAGCCCGCCCAGGTCGGCCAGCAGGCCGCGTTTCACCAGGCGCGTGGTTTCCCCTTTGCTGGGGCGTGCCGGGCTGGCCAGGGCGCGGCCGCAGCGCACCACCAGCCAGGATTGCCACAGACTCCAGAGCAGAACCAGGAACGACAGGGTGGTGAGGGAGAGACCGGGGCCCAGCCCCAGGGCACGGGAGGAGTTGGCCGCCATCTGGCCGCCGATGTTGTTGAAGATCAGCACCCCCACCACCACCACCCCGAGGGCGAGCAGGACCCAGAAGCGCACCCAGCCCATGCGGCGAAGGGCATCGGCCATGCGCTGCAGATCCAGCGGGTCGACCATGGGGGACGGGGCGAAGGCCCCAAACTTGGCATGGGAGGATCGTTTCGGCGAGGGCCCAGGCCGTTGATCCCGCTTCACGACCCCGAGCACGCCCTGCGCCCCACCGCCATCGCCCTTGGCAGCTTCGATGGGCTGCATCGGGGCCATCGGCGTGTGATCAACGCCGTCACCGAAGCGCTGCCATTGGCGCAGCCGCCGGTGGTTCCCACGGTGGTCAGTTTCTGGCCCCACCCCCGGGAGGTGCTCCATGGCGAGACGCGGCTGCGGTTGGATCTGCCCGAGGAGAAGCTGGAGCTGCTGGAACCTCTCGGCATCGAACAGCTGGTGCTGGTGCCCTTCACCCGTGAGCTCTCAGCGCTGACGCCGGAGCGCTTTGTGCAGGAGGTGCTGGCCGAGCGGCTCCAGGCCTGCCGCATCGCCGTGGGCACCAACTTCCGCTTCGGGGTCGACCGCAGCGGCGATGTGGAGGATCTGACCCGCATCGGCGCCGCCCTCGGCATCGATGTGCGGGTGCTGCCGATGCTGTGGGACGGGGCTGAGCGGGTGAGCAGCAGCCGCATCCGGCGTGCCCTGGCGGCTGGCGACATCGAGGAGGCCGGGCGTCTGCTGGAGCGCCCCTACCGCTTCAGCGGCAAGGTGGTGCGGGGCCGTGGCCTGGGCCGCCAGCTGGGCTGGCCCACCGCCAACCTGGCCGTGGATGGGCGCAAGTTCCTGCCGCTGGAAGGGGTGTACGCGGCCCTGGCCTGGCGGGACGGCGAGGACGGCGCGATGGCGGCGGTGATGAACCTTGGCCCCCAGCCCACGGTGGACCCCCTGGCGCCTTCGGCGGTGGAGGTGCACCTGCTGGAGCGAAACCTTGAGCTGGCCGGCTCCCGACTGACCGTCCAGCCCCTGAGGTTGCAGCGGCGCCAGCAGGCGTTTGGGAGTCTCGAGGCCCTCAGTCGCCAGATCCGCCTGGATGCTGACCAGGCCCAGCAGGCGTGCGACTCCTGGTGCGGACCTTCCTCCCCCGCTCCCTTCGCCTGAAGGACCCCTCCCATACCCTGGGGTCCTCACCCGCCCCGGTCCGGTGACGCCTCAGCCCCCAGTTCCGCCATTGACCCTCGGCAGCGAGCGCGCCGCCATCGACCGCTTGCTCGATGCCAACCTGGATCGGGCCCGCGAGGGGCTGCGGGTGCTGGAGGACTGGGCCCGCTTTGCCCTCGACCGCCCAGACCTGGTGGCCCGCTGCAAGGACCAGCGCCAGCGCCTGGGTCGGCTGCACCAGGAGCGCTACAAGCTGGCGCGGCACACCGCCAGCGACCCGGCCGCCGGCATGACCCACCCCGCCCAGGCCGAGCGCCAGGACGGTGCCAGCGTCCTGGCCGCCAATGCGGGCCGGGTGCAGGAGGCCCTGCGGGTGCTGGAGGAGTTCGGCCGGATGGAGGATCCGGCGCTCGCGGCCGAGGCGGCGGCGATCCGCTACGCCCTCTACGACCTGGAGGTGAATCTGATCCAGGCCGGCCGCGGCGGCGACGATCGCCGGGCCCTGCTGCGCCGCTGCCACCTGTATCTGGTCACCAGTCCGGTGGAGGGGCTGGAGGACGTGGTGGCTGCCGCCCTGGCGGCGGGGGTGCGTCTGGTGCAATACCGAGCCAAGGCTGGCGACGTCCCGGATGACCAGTGCCGTTTCGTGCAGGCGAGTGCCCTGCGCCAGCTCTGCCATCGCCATGGGGCCCTGTTTCTCGTCAACGACCGCATCGACCTGGCCCTGGCGGTGGGGGCCGATGGCGTCCACCTCGGCCAGGGCGATCTGCCGCCGGCCGTGGCCCGCCGGCTTCTGGGGCCCGACCGGCTGATCGGTCGCAGCACCCACTGCCTTGAGGACCTGCATCGGGCGGTTGCCGACGGCTGCGACTACGTCGGGGTGGGGCCCGTCAATGCCACGCCCACCAAGCCGGGCCGCGAGCCGGTGGGGCTGGCCTACGTGGGCCAGGCGGCGGCGGCATGCCCCCTGCCCTTCTTCGCCATCGGCGGCATCGACCTGGCCAACCTGGCGGCCGTGCGCCGGGCCGGGGCGGAGCGGGTGGCTGTCGTGCGGGCCATCACCCAGGCAGAGGATCCCGGGGCCGCCGCCGCTGCCTTGCTGGCGGGACTGGAGGCTGGGGCGTGACGGACGCACCTGCAGGCCATGAGCCGGGGGGCCTGCGACTGCGGGTCAACGGCGAAACGCGACCCTGCCCGGCGGGTCTGTGTCTCGATGCGGTGCTGGTCTCCCTGGGTTATCAGCCGCGCCTGGTGGTGGTCGAGTTCAACGGCGAGATCCTGCCCAGGGAGCGCTGGGCCACCCAGTCTGTGGGGGAATCCGATGTGCTGGAAGTGGTCACCATCGTTGGGGGAGGTTCCTAGATTCCCGTCATCAAAAGGTCTCTAGAGATGGGTTCCCGCTTGTTCCGGCGCCTGGCCGGTCTGATGGTCGTCCCTGTCCTGGTGGCGGGCCTTGTGATGGCGGCCCCCCAGCCGGCCCAGGCGGCCAGCGGCGGCCGCATCGGTGGCGGCAGCTTCCGTTCTGCTCCTTCCATGCCCCGTAGCTACGGCGGCGGTGGCGGCGGGTACCGGGGCAGCTATGGAGGGGGCTACGGCGGCGGCTACCGGGGCGGGGGCATGGGCTTTCCGTTCATCGTGCCGATTTTCGGCTTCGGTGGCGGCGGCCTGTTCGGCTTCCTGATCCTGATGGCGGTGGCGGGCGTCGTGGTCAATGCCCTGCGGGGGGGCGGCGGCGGCGGTGGCCCTGCCCTGGGCGGCTCCGGGTCCGACCTGGCCTACAACCCCCGCCCCGATGGTCCTGTGGCGATCGCCCAGATCCAGGTGGGCCTGCTGGCGTCCGCCCGCGACCTTCAGGACGACCTGCGCCGCCTGGCCGGCTCGTCCGATACCTCCAGCAGCTCCGGCCTTCAGAGGGTCCTGCAGGAAACCAGCCTCTCCCTGCTGCGCCATCCCGACCTCTGGGTGTACGCCAATGGCGAGGTGGGCCAGGTGCCCTTCGCCAGCGCCGAATCCACCTTCAATCGCCTCTCCATGCAGGAGCGCAGCAAGCTGGAACGGGAGCTCACCGCCAATGTGGCGGGGCGCCGTTTCAGCGAGCCAGCGACCGTGGCCCCCGGGGCCAGTGACGCGGCCAGCGACTTCATCGTTGTCACCCTGCTGGTGGCCAGCCGCCAGCGACTGGCGATCAAGGGGGCCCGCTCCGCCGAAGATCTGCGCGATTCGCTCCAGAAACTCGGGGCGCTCGGTGCGGATGACCTGCTGGCCCTGGAGGTGATCTGGCAGCCGGAAGGCGCCGGAGAGGTGCTCAGCACCGAACAGGTGATCACCGCCTACCCCGATCTTCAACATCTCTGACCGCTCCGCCTTGCCAGGCCGGGTGGACTACTTCACACTGCGCTGGCGATGCGTCGGGCACCGATGGTTCCTCATCGGATCAGCTGGATCAATACACCTGTCCTGATCGAGGCGATCGAGCGCTACGAGCAAGGCCGTTTGCCCCGCTCCCTGACCCTCTGGCTGCAGACCGTTCTGGAGCTTGAGGGGCCCCCCTCAGGGCCCCTGCTCCCTGGCGGTTGAAGCCACCCCATTGGCCAGCTGCAGGATCCGCAGAGCCGCCATGGCGGCTCCATAGCCATTGTCGATGTTCACCACGGTGAGCCCCGGGGCGCAGCTGGCCAGCATGCCCATCAGGGCCGCCTGCCCCCCGGCGCTCACCCCGTAGCCGACCGCCACCGGCACCCCGATCACCGGTTGGGGCAGCAGGCCCGCCAGCACGGTGGGCAGGGCCCCCTCCATCCCGGCGCAGGCGATCAGCACCCGCGCCCGGCGCAGACCCTCGAGCTCCGCCAGCAGCCGGTGCAGCCCAGCCACGCCCACATCGAGCACCAGGTCGCTGGCCACCCCATGGCAGGCGAGGGCCAGCCGGGCCTCCGAGGCCACGGCCAGGTCGCTGCTGCCGCCGCTGAGCACCGCCACCCGCCCGAAGGCCGGATCTGCGGGCGGCGGTGAGGGCCAGGTGAGGCAGCGGGCCAGGGGATGGTGCTGCAGCGGTGGGTCGGCTCCGCCGCTGCCGAGCTGGTCGGCCAGCAGCCGCTCCACCGCCGCGGCCTTCTCCGCACTGACCCTTGTGACCAGGGCCAGCTCCCCGGCTTGGTGCAGCCCCAGCATCACGGCGCTGATCTGCTCAGCACTCTTGTGCTCGCCCCACACCGCCTCCACCATGCCAAGCCGTTGGCGGCGGCCCAGGTCGAGCCGGGCGTCTTCGTTCACCGAACCTCCACGGCTGCCGCCGCCGGCGTGAGCCCCACCCATTCGAGGGCGCCGGCATCCACCAGGGGAAAGGGGTTGGCTGGGGTCTCGGCGCCCGGGTCAGGGGGATCCAGCGCCAGGGCCCTCCTCGCCGCCGCCTCGAACTGGTCTTGCACCGCTTCGATCTCGCTGACGGGGATGGCCTCCCACTGACGGCGGCTGCTCCAGCGGATCAGCAGGAGGCCTTCCTCCCGTTCAGCGTCCCAGAGCAGATCGCGTCCCAGGAAGCCCTCCTGTCGCCGCAGCCAGTGGCCCCAGGTCTCCTGCTCCGCCTGCAGCCAGGCCTTTCGGGCGCCGGCGGGCACCTTCACCCTCAACTGTTCCACCACAGCCGTGGGGGTTTCGCTCCAGCCAGGGCTGACGAGCGGCGGGCTCAGGGCGCTGGCCCTCGCTGGAAGGCCGGCCAGCACGAGCAGCATCAGGCCGAAGCAGGCCAGCAGACCACCCAGACGGCAGAGAGGGCCGCGGCTCATGGCTGGTGCAGCAACGCCACGGCATGGCAGGCGATGCCCTCCTCCCTCCCGGTGGGCCCGAGTCCCTCGTTGGTGGTTGCCTTGACGCCCACCAGGTCAGGAGCCACGCCCAGGCGGCTGGCGATGGCCTCGCGCATGGCGGCGATGTGGGGCTTGAGCCGGGGACGTTCCGCCACCACCACCGTGTCGACGTTCAGAACCTGCCAGCCCCGTTCCGTCACCAGCTCGATCACCTTCTCGAGCAGCTCCAGGCTGTCGGCCCCTCGCCAGTGCTCGTCCTCCGGCGGAAAGTGGGTGCCGATGTCCCCCAGGCTGAGGGCCCCCAGCAGGGCATCCATCAGGGCGTGCACGAGCACGTCGGCATCGCTGTGTCCCGCCAGCCCCAGGCCTTCGGGATGCTCCAGACGCACGCCGCCCAGGATCAGGGGCCGACCGGGCACGAGCCGGTGGATGTCGTAGCCGTTGCCGATGCGCAGCTGCATGGATGGCGGTGGATGCCGGTCCAGTGTGGCTGCTCAGCGGGTGTGGCCGGGCCTCAGAGGTTCTGCTCCGCCTGCCACAGGGCCAGCAGGTCGGCACGCCGCTCGCGGGTGCGGGAGACCTGCTGCTCCTGGCGCCAGCGGGCAATGGCGCCGTGGTCGCCGCTGCGCAGCACCTCCGGCACCGCCATGCCGCGGAACTCCGCCGGCCGGGTGTAGTGGGGGTGCTCCAGCAGCAGGCCGCTGTGACTCTCGGCTTCGAGGCAATCCGGTGAGCCCACGGTGCCGGGCAGCAGCCGCACCACGCCGCTGATCACCACCAGGGCCGGCAGCTCGCCGCCGGTGAGCACGAAATCGCCCAGGGACACCTCCTCGTCCGCCAGGGGGCGTATGCGCTCATCGAAACCCTCGTAGTGGCCGCAGAGCAGCACCAGCTGTTCGTATCCCGTAGCCCAGCGGCGAAGGTCGCGCTGGTGCAGGGGCTGGCCCTGGGGACTCATCAGCAGCACGCGGCGGCGCGGCAGCACCGGGATGGTCTCGAAGGCGGCGTAGACCGGTTCGGGTTTGAGCACCATGCCGGCGCCGCCCCCGTAGGGCACGTCGTCCACCTTGCGGTAGCGATCGGTGGCGTGGTCGCGGGGGTTGTGGGTGTGGACCTCAGCGATGCCGGCGGCGAAGGCGCGGCCGATCACCCCCAGCCCCAGCAGGGGGGTGAAGGCGTCCGGCACCAGACTGACCACATCGAAACGCATGGCGGGCGGCCTCAGCCGGCGGGTCGGCTGACCCGCCGGATCTCGGAGCTGAAGCTGGCCCGGCCCGGCCGGCCGTCGGGGTGGTGCTCCACGCTGCTGCGCAGGCGCAGGTTGGCCTTGGTGAACCAGATCCTCTCCCGCACCGAGGTGCCGGTCCGCTCACTGCTCAGCTCCAGGCTGCCATCCGGCCAGAGCTGCCAGCGGCCCGTGCTGGCGGTCCCGTCCGGGGCCTGGCCCTGGAAGCCTCCGTCGGGGCGGAAGAGCAGCCGGTGGCGGCCACCGCCGGGTGGCGTGATCTCCAGTCCTCCGGGTTCGCCGCTCTGCTCGGGGGTCAGGTAGGTCACCACCAGTTCCCCCCGCTCGGAGCTGTGCCAGCTGACCTCGTCCGCCTCGGCCTCCCGGGCCGCGTCTGCCGCCTCCTCCAGGCTGAAGCAGCTGCGCAGGGAGAGCCAGTCGCCGGCGCAGAAAGCCAGGAACGCCGCGATCGTCTCGGGCGGAAAAGGAGCGAGCGTGTCTGGGCTGGGGGGCTCGGTCGCGCTGGTCACGGCGGGGCGGCGGGAGATCGGGGCCGGTGGACCCGCTTGGGATCTTCGCAAACCCCAAGCCGGCGCATGCGGTTTGCGTGCGTGCTCAGTCGCCCCGGTAGCCCAGCTCGGCCAGTCGGCCCGGATGGCTGCGCCAGTTGGGTACCACCTTGACGAACAGTTCGAGGTACACCGGACCGTCGAACACCTTCTGCATCTGCAGCCGTGCTCCCTGGCCGATGGCCTTGAGCATCTGGCCCCCCTTGCCGATCAGGATCCCCTTCTGGCTGCTGCGCTCCACCAGCACGGTGGCGAGCACGGCCGTGCGTTCCTTGCCTTTGACGTTGCCCTCGTCCTCCACGATCCGCTCGATCCGCACCGCCACTGAATGGGGCACCTCCTCCCGGGTGAGGGTCAGCACCTGCTCCCGGATCAGCTCCGCCAGCAGCAGCTGCTCCGGCTGGTCACTGACCGTGTCGGCCGGGTACAGCAGAGGCCCTGGAGGCAGGTCGGCGGCCAGGGCTTCCACCAGGGCCTGGCAGCCGTCACCGTTGAGGGCGCTGCAGGGGTGCAGTGGCCAGGACACCGGGCGATCGTCTGCCGCCGCGAGCATCTCCCGGTAGGTGGCCGCCAGATCTTCGGCATCGGCCCCCACCCGGTCGCTCTTGTTGAGGGCCACATGCACCGGAACCCTGGAGTGGCGCAGCAGGTCGACGATGAAGCCGTCGCCACGTCCGGCTGGCTGGCTGGCATCCACCAGCAGCAGCACCACATCCACCTCGCCGATGGCCCCCCGGGCGCTCTGCACCAGACGTTCCCCCAGCAAGTGGTGGGGTTTGTGGATGCCCGGGGTGTCCAGCAGGATCAGCTGGGCGGCAGGGGTGGTCAGGATGGCGCGCAACCGGTTGCGCGTGGTCTGGGCCACGGGGGAGGTGATCGCCACCTTCTGGCCCACCAGCTGGTTGAGCAGGGTGGACTTGCCCACATTGGGTCGTCCGATCAGGGCCACGAAGCCGGAGCGGAAGGGAACCGCTTCGCTGCTGCCGTTGTCCGGCTGGTCTGGGATGGCAGTTGGGGTGCTCGGGTCCATAGCCTCAACACTGCCAGTCCATGGGCCCCGCCGCCCGCCTCTCGCCATGACAGATGCCGCCCGCCTGAACGAGACCGCGGGAACTGAGACCCCGCTGGCGCCGAGCTTTCCCCAGGCGATGGAGATCGCGACGCAGTGGATCGGCCTCTGGGAGGCCGGGGAACTCAGCGACGAGGTGCTGGCTGATCGGGTCGGGGAACTGGTGGCCAGCCGGGATGGGGCCCGCGGCTTCTTCGTGGTGAGCCTCACCGGCGAGGCCCCCTTGCTTGATCGTTTGCCGGAGGCCCTGGTGGCCGCCCTGCGCCAGGCCGGTGCGGGGGTGGTGGATCTCACCGCCCGCAATCTGGCCATGAGCACGGCCATGGTCCTGCACCACCAGCGCTCTGGTGATCAGGAGCACCAGGCCGGTTCGGAGCGGGTGCAGCGACGCAGCACAGAACTGCTGCGGCACCTGGAGCCCATGGCCGTGAAGCAACGCCTGGAGACCCTGCTGGCAGCCGCGACGGACGCGGCTGGAGCTGAGCAGGCCGTGGTGGAGGACCGGGCCTTCCTGGCGCGATGGGGGTATGACGCTGAACAGCTTCATTCGATCGCCGCGGCCATCGAGGCGGTGGCCGACTGAGGCTGAAGCCAACCCGGCCTCAGAACCTCAAGTACAGCAGCGTCATGGCCTGGAGGGCATCGAAGGTGACCCCGTCGGGCAGGAAGACGTAATTGACGTTGAAGCCCAGGGTGACGTTCTGGGTGACGTTGACATCGACGCCACCGGTGAGCATGGCGTTGGTCTGGCCGGTGGAATAGGTGTTGGTGGCGATACCCCCGCCGAGATAGGGGGAGATGACCGAACGGCGGAAGAGGTCGAGGGTGAGGGGAAGTTGGAAAGAGGTCTGGCCGTTGTAACGGCCAACCACATCCCTGTTGCCGAAGACGACGCTTGGTCGCAGGGAGACCGCGAGAGTTTCGTTGAGCTTGTATCCAACCCGACCGGTGAACACACCGCTGTTGGGAAGATCGCTGCCGAAATTGACACCGCCACCGATGCCGTAGATCCCGACATTCTCGATGGGTTTGCCCTGGCGTGGAACGATCGCCATTTCGGCTGGGTTGCGGTTGGCAGGCGCGGGCTGGTAATCGGGCGGCAGGCTGGCGGCTTCTGTCACGGGTTCCCAGCCTGCTGCTGCTGGTTCCGGTGCGACCGGTACCCACGGCGCCAGGCCTGCCGGCAGAGACTGGGCCCGAAGTGGTTGCAGACCCAGGCCCAGGCAGGTGAGGCCCATCAGGGCAAGACCGTGGTGGTGGAGACCCGGGCGCCTCACTGCGGAGCCACCATCGAACCGCCGGTGGCTGCTGGCGTTGGGGCTGCGGCGGGAGCTTCAGCAACTGGAGCCACGGTGGCAGCGGCGGGGACCGGTGGGGGGGCGATCGGGGCGCTCGCCACCGGGGAAGCCTTGGCAGGAGCGGGGGTGGCCCGGACTTCAGCCGGGATCGGCTGCAGGTTCACCACCGTGGGGGTGACCGTTCCTGGGGCCTGGGCCGGCTGGCGGCTCGACCATTCCTTGATGTCCTCGATCACCGCGGGATCATCGGGCTGGCTGAGCACATCCACGGTGCCATCGGCCTGAACGGCCAGCGGCACCTGGGTGGGCTTGCTGACACGGGTGGAAGGCACGTAGATCACCCGACCCTGCTGAAGTTTGGCGGTCTTGGTGGGGGTTGGAGCCGGCAGGGTGCGGATGGCCTGACGCATCGGCTCCCTCAGGCTCTGGGGCAGGGGGGCCATGGGATCTCCGCTGCTGGCCCAGCGGGCTCGCTCGGCCCTGGCCACCGGTGGCATGGCAGGGGCACCCAGGTCCTGGATGGTGAGTACGCCGCCGAGGAGCTCGGAATTTGAGAAATTGCGCTGCAGGAGGGTCTTGGCGCTTCCCAGGCCGGAGGTGCCGAGGGAAGGACCCTCGATGGTGAAGCTGGCCGTGGTGACGGGTGACTTGGCGGTGCGGGCAGGGCTGGTGGTCCTGATGGCAACCGCAGGGCGCCGACCGGGATCGGGCCTGGCCCGTGATGAATTGGAGGGCCCGCTCAGGTCAAGACTGCGTGACAGCGGGGTGTCCAGAAGCGAGCCGATCTTCTCGGAAGCAGAACTCAGCACATGGCCTGTTGTGACACCGAGATCGTCAAGGGGCGACGGGGAGGTCGGTTCGGTGGTGTTGGTGGGTGCCTCAGGCAGCGAAGCGATCGCCTCATCCGGAGCCTTGGGGTCGGCGGGCTGGGGGATGGCCATGTCCTTGACGTTGGCCTGCCAGCGGTCGTGGGCATCGATGGCGAGCAGGGGTAGCCAGATGGACTGACTCAACAAGGCCCAAGCGATGGCTTTGGGGCTGATGGTGGGTTCGCGGTACATGGCTGTCAGGTGAAGTGGCTTTCGGAGGAGGCGCGAGCGGATGGGCGAGCGTCAGCGGAAATTGTTGTTGTTGTTGCCGTTAAATGTATCTCGGAAGAAATAATAGGAGCTGGCGGCCTGACTGAGGGGAACGATGACCTGATTGATGACGTCGAGGGCTTCGGCGTAGAAGGTGCGGTTCACGATGATCGTATCCCGGTCCCTCAGGGGTGGATTCAGACCCTTGGAGACACCGAGCCCATCTCTGTAACTGAAGACTTCACGGGTGGTGGTCCCGTTGCGGTTGAGTCTGACGAGCTGGATGTCGTTCTTGTTGGCTCGCCAGTTCTGTGCGCCACCAGCACGGAAAATGGCTTCAGCCAAAGGGGTGTTGGCGGGCACGCTGATGGTGCCAGGGCTCCTCACTTCACCAATCACCGAAACGGTGATGGTGGCAGGGGCCAGGTTCGTAGCACCGATTTGAAGAACTTCCTCGGGAATCAGATCTTCAGTGCGGGCGATGACAATGGTGTCACCGTCGAAAAGGATGGGGTTCTGGCGCTGGTTGCCCACCTGGAACACTTGGGCCAGATCGAGGACGGTCTGCTTCTGGCTGCCGTCTGGCCCGGCCAGGCGGCGGAGCAACACCTTTCGAATATCCGCGTTGAGGGTCACCCCACCGGCCGTCTGGATGGCGGAAACCGGGGTGGAATAGGAGGGCAAGGGATAAAGACCCGGGCGACCAACCTCACCGATGATGGTGACCTTGACGGGCCGGGGAGAGGTCAGGCTGAGGATGAGTTCAGGCCGTACCAGCTGCTTGGCATAAAGGGAGGTCAGCCAACGGGTGGCCTGACCGATGGTCAGACCTGTCAACTGGACCGATCCCAGCAGGGAAAGAGTGGAGGTTCCGTCAGGAAGGATGACGACCGGACCACCGATGGCGACGGCGGAAGGGTCGGTGAAGGTGAGTTGGAGACCGTCCCCTGGTCCAAGGACGTAAAGATCGTTGTAAACCTCCGTTACCGAGAGGGGAAGCGGAGCCGATGAGGCAGGACCTGAGGCTGGAACAGGGCTGACCGGGACAGCCCCACTCCAGGGGGCCTGCGGGTTGACTCCCTGGGGCACCGAGGCCAACAGGCCGGTTGGGGAGAAGATCAACCCGGTGAGACCCAGCACCCCCAAGGTGGAGAGCCGCCGTCGGCTCGTTCGGCGGCTCAGCCATTGACGGAAAGAGGACCGTTGAACGACGGCAAGCGTCTGGCCTCCGATGGGCCATTGGCGTACAGATGTTCTGGGAGGAGAAGCCACCAACGGACATTGATCGGATTACCACCATAGACGCCCACGTCAAGGGGGCATTCTTCGCCTGTTGCCATTATCATCGGTGTGACTTTCTCCGCAGTTCATAACGTGACAACGACGGGTGTTCCTCCTGAGACCTTTCCGGGTGGAACGCCGCGCCCGCTGTCTCTGCCGCCGTCGACGGGTCAGGGCCCTATCCAGAGCCTCCCCTACGACCCCACGCTCCAGAGTCCCCTGAATCCCACGGGCGACGGACAGTCAGGCTCTGGTGGCCTGGGAGGACTGGTGCGGACCGTCAAGCGCCGCCAATCCATTTTCCTGATCACCTTTGCCGCGGTGACGGGTGTATTGGCGATCAATACCCTGCGGCAACGCATTTTCGATCCCGTCTACCAGGGCGGGTTCCAGATGCAGATCAGTAATCCCTTCGACACCCCCTCCAGCGGCAGCGGCGGCGGTTCGGTCGAAAGCGTCGCCCGTAGTGAAATCGAGACGGACATCCCAAGCCTCATCGTCCTGATGCGCAGCCCGTTGCTGCTGGGGCCGGTTGCCCAGCGACAGGGCATACCTCTTGGGGCCCTCCAGGGCAGCTTGTCCATCAACCAAGAATCGGCAAGCGTCGCTAATGTTCTGAATGTCTCTTTGCGCTGGCCCGATCCAGCCAAAGGCAAAGTGATTCTCCGTCAGCTTGCGAAGGATTACACCGCCTTTTCCCTCACCCAGCGCCAAGCCGCTGTCAATTCAGGTGTCCGATTCCTGGATGAGCAGGCCCCGGCAATCGAGGCCCGGGTTCAGAAGCTCTCCCTGGAGATGCTCAAGTTCCGCGAGCGCAATAATTTCGTCGACCCTGCCACGGCCGCTGGCCAGATCCTCGGAGCCCGCGAAGGGCTTGTCAACCAGTTGCGCACCCTCCAGAACGAGCAGGTGCAGCTCGACAGCCAACTGAAATCGATTCAAACCGGCAAACTCCAGTTCACCCCCAGTGGAGCTCCCACGGCCCTTGAGCAACTGGGTCGTAACAGTGTTCTCGTGCCGGATCGGCCCTCCACTGGAGTAGATGCGGCGCGCGGCGCCGCCACTCCCCTTGATCTGCTCAACCAGTTCGAGCAGGAACTGGCCACCGCCAAAGGTACGTTCAAGGACAACTCCCCCATTGTTAAGTCCCTGTTGGCGAGACGCGACCAGCTGCTGCCAGTGGTCCAGCGCCAGGCTGCCGATGCCGTGAAGGCCAGGCTGCTTTCGAACGTGGCCCAGCAAGATGAACTCAACCGCCAGATCCTTCTTCTCAGCGAGAACTTCCGGAACAATCCGCAGAAGATGTCGGAGTTCGAGAACATCAACCAGCGTCTGGCCATTGCCAGGGAGCAGTACTCCTCCTACATCCAGGCCAGGGAGCGTTACCGGCTGGAGATGGCCCGTTCGATCACACCCTGGGAAGTGATTGGCCCCCCCGATTTCGGCGGCAGTCCAGTAGAGCCCGACATTCAGCGCAATCTCCTGAGGGCGATCATGATCGGCCTGCTGGCCGGGCTCGGTGCAGCCATTCTCAGGGAGAAGACGGACAACGTCTTCCATACCCCCATGGAGGTGGAAAAGGAGCTCCAGCTGCCCGTGTTGGGTCTGATTCCTTACCTTCCCCTGGAGCCTGGTGTCGACATCGCCACCAGCATCTCCAAGATGTCCTCCAGCGAGCGCTTTGCGATCAAGGAGTCCCTGCGCAGCCTGTTCACCACCTTCCGCCTGCTTCGCGCCGACAACAACATTCGCATGGTGGGGATCACGTCCTCTACCCAGGGAGAGGGAAAGTCCACGGCTGTGGCTGTCTTCGCCCGGACCCTTGCTGATCTTGGCTTGAAGGTGCTTGTGGTTGATTCCGACATGCGTCTCCCCATGCAGGCCAGATATCTGGGCGCCGAACAGGGTGAAGGCCTGTCCACACTGTTGTCCGATTCAGCTCGGACGCCCACGGAATTCATTCATTCCATCGTCGAAAACTTGGATGTTCTCCCGGCCGGTCCGAAGCCACCAGATCCTGCCAAGCTTTTGAACTCCAGCCGCTGTAAGGAGATCATGGAAGAGATTCGTGCCCTTCCTGGCTACGACATCATTGTTGTTGACGCCCCTCCCTGCCTGATGCAGGCTGATCCGATCCTGCTCGGAGAGAAGCTGGACGGCATCCTTTTCCTTGTGGGTCTGGGCAAGGTGAGTCGTGAGCTCGCGCCCCAGGCCAGCCGCCGGATCAAGGCCTCGGGGGTTGATGTTTTGGGCATCATCTGCAATCAGGTGAACTTCCCGAGTCGCCTCAACGATTATGGCTACGAATACGGCTATTACTACCACTATGCCTATGCATCGGCTTCTGGGTATGCCAAGAGTGCTGGCGACTCCTCCACAGGTGGTTTTGGCAGTTACGTCCAGCGCTATCGCGACAGCTACATGAAGGGTGCAACCACCAACGCCGCGATCAGCTCTCGCTACAACGATGGAGAGTCAGACGTCAAGACCTACTTCCGCGATGAGGATGGCCAAGCCTCCGAAACCACCGCGTCCAACGGCGGCAACCTCACTGGCATGACCCCCCGCAGCTCCTTGCCTTCCGCCGAAAGGGTCCCATCCCGTCGACATCGCCAAGCCAGCGAGTCTGGAGGCGGTCCCATCGACTGGCTGCGCAGGCGCTTTGGCAACAGGGGCTGAGCGTCAGGCTCAGTCTCCACGGATTGCCTTGGTTCCTGCCTTGTTCGACAGAATTCCCTCCAGCAACACCAAGTGGGAGTAGATGGGCATGGCCATCGGATGACAGCGTCTCACCCAGGCCAGGGCGGCCAGCATGTCGATGCCACGGAGCCGGGCCGTCAGTCCAACGGCCAGCAGCGGTGAGCGTTCAAAGCCCGCCATGCAGTGCAGGTAGACCGGAGCGGCGTCAGCCACCAGGGCTTCCGCCCTCTCCAGGGCCAGGGCAAGCCTCGCTTCCTGCATCGGCTCCTGTTCCCGGTGATCTGGCAGGGAGACCCTGTCACTGGACCATCCAGGCGGCAGGATCAGCCCGGTTTCCTCGTCTGGGTAACAACAGCTGAAGCGACTCCGAACACCGGCCAGCTCCAGTTGTTGCCAGTGTCTGTCTCCGCGCGGCATCGGACCAACCACAAGCCGATTGCTGAGCACCCAGCTGCAAGGTAACGAGCGGTCAAGGATCGGCTGCTCAAGCCGATCCGGCTCCCCCAGGCTCTGCAGAAACCGTCTCAGGGCTCCGACCACTAGCTGTTCACCTGAGCGTTGTTGCGTTGGGCCGTGTGCCTGGTCATCTCGCGATGCTGCTCGGAAGGATCTGGTGGGAGGCGCGTGGAGGCTATGGGGGCGATGACGGAATGGGGCGTCGGGCGAGGTGAAAGGGAAGCGGGTGGGCCGTGGTCCCTGGCTTAGCTCTGCCGGGATCGCAGCACTGGTTCGACCAGGTCGAGAATCTGCTTCCAGAGGCGTTCAGAGGGTGGCTCCCCTTTCGGCCCACGCAAACTGATCAGAGTGCAGGCATACGTGCGATTGGGCTGAAGCCCGATCACCCGCTCGAGAGAGGCGGCCTTGCCGCTGGCCAGACGGTCGGCAATCGCGGAGAGTTGTTCCCGTGTCACGCCAAAAGCATCGTTAAGGTCAGGGTCTGCCAGGAGGCAGGTCTGCAGAACCGGACGATCTTCGGCCAGGCCCATCGCTGTCGGCACCGGTGATTCGCTCAGACGGCGCTGAGTCAGCTTCAGGCTGGGCTGATCCATGCCCATGCTGCTCGCTTGAAAGTTGAACCGCTGGCGCACGGAGCCCTGCATCAAGGTGAGCTCGAAACCTCCACGCAGGGGCAGCCGCACGGGGACGGACGTCGCGAGTTCGAGGCTGCGCTTCGCAGGCCAGGGGTTGGCTGGCGAGCGCCGCTCCGATCGGGAGAGCAGCCCCGCCCCACCCAGTCGAGCCTCCAGCTGCTCAGCCGGGAGGGGGTCGGAGGCCGTTGAGGGCCAGCGTGGCATCACGATGGCCTGGGTGGCGAGCAGTGCCGCCACAGTGGCAAGTGTGCCGTACCACTTCACCAGGAGTGGAGGGGTGATCACGTTGCCTCTCCCTGCGATGGCGGCGAGGGGAGGGGTGGTAGTTCCCTCTCCAGCAACCGCATGTAGACCATGCCGAAGATCAGAACGGCGACTCCGGAGAAGACCAGAGATCCAGTGCTGTCATGGAAGAAATCAAACTACCAGCTTCCCTTGGAGTGACCATTGCCGGCAAAGATGGCCAGCAGAGCGATGCGTAAGGTGTTGCAGATCAGCCCGATCAGCGGAGCCGCCAGAAACATCAGGCAGCGACTACCCCAGGAGCGAATCGGAAAGGCCAACAGGAAGATCACTCCCACGCAGAGGATCTGGGCCATCAGATCGAGGCCGTTGCAGGGGCCAAGCACCTGCACGCCGCCACCAGGGAGCAGCACGCTGCGGGAATTCACGACCACGTCTAATCCCAGGATGCTGAGCCAGATGCCGGACAATCGGGCGGTGAGCAGGCTGAGGGGGGCTTCCGGCAGAATTCGCATCAACAGGGCGAAGCCCGGGAGCAGCATCAGGCAGAGCAGGGGATCGCGGAAGCGGCCAAGCCTGCCGGGCTTCTCGGCCATCAGCCCCAGGGCAAGGCCGCCGATCGGAGCAAGGGCGAACAACAGCCCGTCCCAGTGAACGATCACGGCCGATCGGGTCAGGACCCAGAGGAGTAGCAGAGTGCCGAGGATCAACCCCCAGGCGGCAGGCCTGGGATTGAGGTCTTCAAACTGATCCTCCATGCAGATCACTGCACCTCCCCATACCAGTACGGCGAACACCGTCGTGTGCTCGCTCTGGCTGCTTTGGAAGACGGCGGAGTTCTGGATCGCCACGGCTGCGGCAAGGGCAAGCCAGAGGTTGCGGGGGGTCGGTGGGGGAATGGCTGGAATGGCCGCCCGCCAAGACGATGGAAGCTTCATCAGAAGCCTGTTGGCAAGACGCACGACAATGTTGCTCATCGGGCCATCGCGTCAACGAGGGAGGCGGTCGGAAGCTCTTCAGATGGATCGTATTCCGGCACCAGTCGGCGCAGCAGTGCACCAGTTGTCACTTCGTCCCAGTTGGCGAGAGCCTCGTGCAGTTGCTGAATGAGTGGAAACAACTGTTCTGCTTCGCGATGTGGTTCGTTGGCCCGACGGATCAGCGGGTGCTGGGTGGGCTGGTCGTCGGCGCTGATCAAAAGTTCTTCGTAGAGCTTTTCCCCTGGTCGCAGACCCGTGTACTGAATGGCGATGTCTCCGTCGCTGTTGTGCTCGTCCCGTACCCGTAGGCCGGATAGTTCGATCATCTGCCTGGCCAGGTCGGCGATCCGGACCGGTTCACCCATGTCGAGCAGGAAAAGATCGCCTCCCATCGCCATGCCGGTGGACTGGAGCACAAGCTGCACGGCTTCCGGGATGGTCATGAAATAGCGGGTGATGGCCGGATGGGTGACGGTGACAGGTCCCCCCGTTGAGATCTGCTGGTGAAACAGGGGGATCACCGAGCCGGATGAGCCGAGCACATTGCCGAACCGAACCATGGACAGAATCGGTCCGCCCGCTTCGATCTCCGCGGCGGCGGCTTGGAGAAGCAGTTCGCAGATGCGCTTGCTGGCCCCCATGACATTGGTCGGGCGCACGGCCTTGTCGGTGGAGATCAGGGTGAGCCGGCTGACCCCTGTGGCGAGGGCGGCGGCGATGACGGCCTCGGTGGCGCCGATGTTGTTGGCGATTCCGGCGCAGAGATTGGCCTCCACGAGCGGTACGTGCTTGTAGGCAGCAGCGTGGAAAATCGTGTCCACAGCATGCCGGCGGCAGAGCAGGGTGAGGCGACTCGCATCACAGGCATCGCCCAGAACGGCTTGGAGTTCCACCCCGCACGGGTGGGATCTCAGCTCGCGCTCAATGGCGTAGAGGGCGAACTCATTGCGCTCAACCAGCAGCAGCCGGGAAGCGCCCAACGCCACAACCTGGCGGCAGAGTTCGCTGCCGATCGAGCCACCCGCTCCTGTCACCATCACCACCTTCCCTTGGACACCAGCCTTCAGCAGCACCGGGTCGGGATTGGAGGGCTCTCGTCCCAGCAGATCTTCAATCGCCACCGCCTGCAGGTCGGAAACGATCCTCTGGCCACTGGCCATCTGAGCCAATGAGGGAATCGACAGCACCTCGAGCCCCCTGTGGGTGAGCTGGTCAACAAGCAGCCGCTTGCGACGTCTGGAGATGGCCGGCATGGCAAGCAGGACCTTGGTAACGCCGTGACGCTCGATCAATCGGGGCAGCCTGACGGGCGTGTGGATTCCCATGTTCTGAAGCGTTCGGCCCTGGATCCCTTCGTCGTCGTCAAGGAATCCGATGATGCGGAAGCGGGGGTCGTTGCGCAGGGCCATCAGCAGAGCCATCCCGGAGGCCCCGGCCCCGTAAATCAGGGTGGCATCGCCCTGGATGTTGTCGGGATTGTGGTTGTCCCGTTGATCAAGGTGATGGATCAGGACGTCGCGCAGCACGATTCGGCTGGCGATGGCGCCCCCGGTGAACAGCAACCAGTAGAGAATCCAGAACGAGCGAGGTGGTTGGGCCCCCCCGATCAGGGTGCTGATCAGCAGCAGGATCAGCACCATCGAGCCTGAGCGGGGCACGAGTCCGTAGAGGGAATGGCTGCCGGCGTAGCGGGTGAGCCCCCGGTACCAACCGGAGACCACCAGAACGGGTAGGCCCGTGATCACGGCCAGGGGCAGAAGCAGGATGGTGGATGGCAGGAAACCACTGAGAGACGCGGCATCCGGTAAGCGCAGAATGAAGGCCCCGAGGTAAGCCGCAATGATCATCAGACCGTCAAAGACGACCAGAAGCAGCCTGCGGGCGAGCAGCTGCTTCTGGACATAGCGAAGAATGGTGAGCTGGGGAATCAAACGTTCAGATCGCTAAGAATCGATCGATCAGGTAAAGACTTGCTGAAAAGATACCAAGGCAAAGCCAGTACTAAAGGGTGGCGAGATGTGAAAGCTGCTGAAACAATGATGAAGGGTCGAGCCTGGATCCTTGGACAGTAGTAACGCCTCTGTCTTGTCGCCGCTAGGGCAGTGCATGACATCAGGAACAGATGCTAGCAATGAAAGCTGGGATCGAGATTTTCATCCAACATTGATGTGATCAAATGGATGTGATCAAGGAATGGAATGGATCGCCGGATGGATTTGAGCCCACTTGGCACTTTACTGCCATTTCAGGGTGAGAAGGGGACAGCGTGGTGCCGATCCAGCCAGAGGCCGACAGCGAGTGCCGCCAGCAGCAGGCCGAGCTCCAGGGCCAGGCCCTGGAGAAGGAGGGCCCCGCCCAGCAGGGCGGTGGCACCGATGTACAGGATGGCCACCCGGCTGTGGGGCCAGCCGGCTTGATGCAGGCGTTGGTAGAGATGCAGCCGATGGGCCTGGAAGATGGGCTGTCCTGCCTGCCAGCGGCGCAAAACGCAGAGGCAGGGGTCGCCCAGTAGGGGAAATCCCGCCAGTAGAAGGCCCAGGGCCATGGCCGGCGTTCCCTGCTGCAGCACGACGCCGGCGATCACCGCCCCGAGGAACGTGCTGCCCACGTCCCCCATGAACACCCTGGCCGGGCTCCAGTTCCAGACAAGGAAGCTCAACAGGGCCCCGAGCAGGGGGAGAAGGGCGTTGCCAGCCTCCGGCGCCATCGCCAGTACGGCAATGGTCAGCAGCACCGAGGCGCAGCCGGCGACGAGTCCATCGAGGCCATCACTGAAGTTGACGAAATTGATCACCGCCGTGACGGCGAACCAGGCCACGGGCAGCAGCCACCACGCCAGAGGAAGCGGGGTGATCGCCACCAGGGCCAGGGCCGTGGCGATCTGGATGCCGTAACGCCCTGCTGCCGGCAGATCAAGGCGGTCGTCCAGCAGACCCACGAGGGCCAGCGGCAGGCAGATCATCGGAATCCAGGCCGGCCAGCCTGCCCCGGCCAGGGGAGCCAGCCCACTGCCGACCAGGACAAAGGCCAGGCCCCCGCCCCGGGGGGTGGGCCGTTGGTGAGAGCTGCGGGCGTTGGGCTGATCCACCAGCCCACGCCTCAACAGAGGCAGCAGCAGGTGCAGGAGCAGCGCCCCCAGGCCCCCGCCCAGCATCAGAACAACCGCGTTGTGAAGGGCGGTCATGGTGCCAGCGGCAGCACGGGAAAGGGTTCAGGTGGTGCCCCCAGGATGCGATGGGCTGGGGTGAACCCGGCCAGGTCGGCGCCCATGCGGAGCACCGCCTCGAAGAATTTCGGCGAGAGCAGCAGCAGCGGTGCGGCCAGGATCTGAAAGAGGCGTGGCGGCAGGGCCAGCAGCCGGCAGCCTCGGGCCGGATCGCCCGGCTCGGTCGCGTCCTGAAGACGGCGCAACATGCTGGCGTAGGTCAGGGTGTCATCGCCTCCGAGGGGCAGATGCACCGGCTGGGCATGGTCGCCCCCCGACGAGGGCAGGAGGTGGGCCAGATGCAGCGCCACGGCGGCCAGCTGGCGGCAGTGGATGGGTTGCCGCAGGCCCCCCTCGCCGGGTAGGGGCAGCAGGGGCAGGCGGCGCAGCAGCTGGCGCAGCTTGCTCAGGTTGCGATCGCCCAGGGGGCCGGCCTGGCCATAGATGAGGGTGGGCGCCAGGATGCGGAGGGGCAGGCCGTGGGCCGCGCAGGTCAGCGTCAGCTGCTCCTCTGCCTGTCGCAGCCGTTGCACCAGACCTCGGTCGAAGCCATTGGCGGCGAACCGCTTGGTGATCACCGAGGAGGAGGAGCAGGCGATCACCCCCTGCAGGGAGGCGAAGCCGAGCGGGTCGGTGCTGGCATAACGGGCCACCCAGGGTGCGAACGACCAGATGGGGGCAAAGCTCACCAGCAACCCGGACGGGGCCATGCCCAGACCGTTGGCATGGTCGAGGTCGCAAGGCAGAAAGGGAGGTGGATCGCCACCCCAGGCGGGCGACTGCGGAGGACGTCGGCCAGCCACCACCAGCTGGGTCCCCCTGGCCAGCTCCATCAGGGCCTGCCCGCTGGGGGTCGTGGCTCCGAAGAGCGTGATTGGGGCGGGGGCCGGGAGGGCCAAGGGGGAGATCAGAGGCATTCGTTGCCATCCAGGCGGCCATCCCACCCCGTCAGTCGCCAGAGGGAGGTGCGCACCTGGTCGCGCCAGAGCCGCAGCTGGGATTCGGGGCGCAGATCACCGGTTTCGGCGTCAGAGCCCTCCACCTGCCAGCCGGTGCCGGCAAAGACGATCCGGGCGATGGCCAGGGTACGGGCCATGTGGGTTTCGGCTGTGACGAAGGTGAGCTGTCCCGGTCCGGGTCTGGTCTCCAGCATTCGGGCCAGGGCGGTCACCTGACCGACGGTGTCGCAACCGGCAAGCAAGCGCAACAGTTTCGAGGTGTCCTGGGGCCAGAGCCTTCGGTTGCGGAGGTGGTTGTAGGTGATGGCCTGGTACTCGGCGTTGCCCTGCAGTACCAGCAACGCACCTGGTCGCTCCCGCCAGAGGAGAAGGGCCGACTGGCTCCGCCAGGGATCCTCAATGAAGGCGGTGATCACCTGGGTCCCTTGTCCCGTGCTCGTCTTGGGCGCCGTGACGGTGTCTCTCCCTGACGTTGGCCCCGGACCCCGGGTCCCCTGCCAGGCGGGAGAGAAAAACCAGGCGACCACGGCCACGATGCCCAACGCCATGGCCCCCAGGCGGGCTGTGCGGTTGGCCCAGAAGCGTTGCAGGGGGCTGCCCTGGATGGTCCGGGGGGTGTGTCGCCGCACCCGTTGCCGCTGCCGTTTCCGGTCTGCCCCGGCCGGCCCGCTCTGCTCTGGCAAGGGAATTGACGCGCAGGCCCAGGTGAGTTTATCTGCCCTGTCCCGTTCTCATCCGGGCCTTCCCCAACACAGGGATCCGACTCCAGAGACGCCTGACATAGCGCAGCAGGAAGGGGATCCACCAGAGCCAGCCGAACGCCCGCCCATAGGCCAGCCGGACCTCCTGAAGCCGCCGGCGGGTCTGCTGGCCGCTGACACCCGCCTCGCCCATGTGCACCAGCTCCAGATCCAGTGTCCGGCACGAAAGGTCGGCGCAGGCGCTCAGGCGGAGGAAGTAGTCGAGGTCGGCGGAGAGCCGGAAGGGTGCGGCGAACGGATCGACGCGCCGGCGGGCCCCCGGCCCGATCAGGGTGGCCTGGTGGGGTGGGGTGGAGCCCAGAAACAGGTTGAGGCGATAGGCCCCACAGCTGGAGAAGGCCGTGCTGCGTCCCAGCCGGACCGCCCCGTCCTTGCCTGGCCCTGCATAACGGCCATGGCAAACCACCAGATCGGGTGGGTCGCCCCCTGGCGTGGCCGGCCGGGTCGCCTTGAGCGCCTCCTCGAGTGCGGTGGGGCTGGCTGCCCAGTCGTCACTGCCCCAGCACAACAGCCAGTGGTCCGCGGGCGCGGCAAGGAAGCCCTGGTTCATGGCGCCAAAAATGCCAGGACACGTCGGCTCCTGGGGCTGCCAGGTGAAGCGCTTGTCCCGGTGGCAGAGGGCCTCCAGCCAGGCCCGGTGCTCCGCTCGGCTGGGCCCGTCGATGAACAGCACCCGCCAGTGGGGCCAGCTCTGACGTTGCAGGGAGGTGACCAGCCGGGGCAGCAGCCGGTAGGAATCGAGAGTGGGAACGATCAGGGTGAGCCCTGTGGCGGATCCAGGGGGCAGCGGGGCGCCTGCGGCAGCGGGGGAGCTCACCCCTGCCGGCGGATCAGCACATCTCCCAGCACCAGGAGGTCCATGCGGGTGCGCAGGAAGCAGTCGAGGGCCTGGGCGGGGGTGCAGACGATCGGCTCGTTTTCGTTGAACGAGGTGTTGAGCACCATCGGCACGCCGGTCTGGTCGGCGAAGGCGCGGATCAGGCGGTAGTAGCGGCCATTGTCCGCCGCGTTCACGGTCTGGAGACGGCCGCTGCCGTCCACATGGGTGACAGCTGGGATACGGGCCCGCTGCTCCTCACGGATCGGATACACCTGCATCATGAAGGGCACCTCCCCATCGAGGCTGAACCAGTCGCCCACCGCTTCCTCCAGCACTGAAGGGGCGAACGGACGGAACGATTCCCTCCGTTTGATCTTGAGGTTGAGGATGTCCTTCATGTCGGCGCGGCGAGGGTCGCCGAGGATCGAACGGTGCCCCAGGGCCCGCGGTCCCCACTCCATGCGGCCATCGAACCAGCCGATCACCAGCCCCTCGGCGATCGCCGCCGCCACCTGTTCACAGAGGGCACCTTCCTCCGGTCGCTCCAGGCTGCACTGGGCCTGCTCCAGGGCCATGCGGGTGTTTGGGCTGGCGAGCAGTTCCTCCACCTCTCCTGGCGCCGGCTGGCTGCCCAGGTAGGCATGGCGCATCGGCGCGCTGCGGGTCCGTCCCAGGCTGTGCCACACATCCAGGGCGGCGCCGAGGGCGCCCCCGGCGTCACCGGCGGCCGCCTGCACATAAACCCGCTGGAACGGGGTGGCCAGGGTCAACTTGCCGTTGGCGACCGAGTTGGCACCGCAGCCCCCGGCAATGCAGAGCTGGTCGCTGGGGTGGGTCCGGTGCAGGGCCCGCAACAAGTGGAAGAAGGCTTCCTCGTACATCGTCTGGGCCGAACGGGCGATGTCCATGTGGTGCTGCTGGAGTGGCTCCTCCGCCTGGCGGGCAGGACCGAGCAGGGCTTCCAGCTCCGGGCTCCAGTGGCCGCCCACCACCGGGGCCCCATGGCTCCACTGGTGGGGCAGCTTCTGGGTGGCGTGCAGGAAATAGCGCAGATCCAGCCGATAGGTGCCGTCGGACTGGAGCCTCACGATGCGGCGCATGGCCTCCATCCGGGTGGGCTGGCCATAAGGCGCCAGCCCCATCACCTTGTATTCGTCGCCGTAGTTGGGGAAGCCCAGGTACTGGGTGATGGC
Source organism: Synechococcus sp. CCY 0621 (assembly GCF_019038465.1). Classification (GTDB taxonomy): domain Bacteria; phylum Cyanobacteriota; class Cyanobacteriia; order PCC-6307; family Cyanobiaceae; genus Cyanobium. The sequence continues at coordinate 175,929 of NZ_JAFKRH010000010.1, forward strand.
CGTGTAAAAAGCGCCCAGGGAATGGGGGAACCAGATCTGGCCATCGAGGCTGAGCTGGTTGCCCTGGCCATGGCCCCAGGCGCCGCTCGCGAAGTCGCCGAACCCATCCACCGAGATCACCGCCGCCTCCTGGAAGGGGGAGGCGAAGAAGGCCGAGGCGAGGTGGGCCCGATGGTGCTCCACGAAGTGCAGTCGGGCCCCGATCTCCGATCCAGGGAAGGCCAGGGCCAGTTGCTGGGCCAGGCCGGCCCGTTCCCGCTTGTTGCGCCAGCGGGCGACCAGGAAGCGGGGATCGGGGCGGTGCCCCAGGGTGTACGCCACCTTGCGCCAGCGGTGGGCCCCCGGCTGGGAGTTGATGGCGATGTGGTCGAGGTCGGCTGGCCCCACGCCGGCATCGGCCAGACACCAGGCGATGGCCTCGGAGGGAAAACCGGCCCAGTGTTTGATGCGGCGAAAGCGCTCCTCTTCTGCCGCGGCGACGATCACCCCATCCCGGACCAGGGCGGCGGCCGCATCGGCGTGGAAGGCATTGATGCCCAGGATGAGCGTCATGAAGCGGGTGAACCGGTTGGCGGGGGCGGGGTGGTGCTGGTGGCGTCGGCCAGCCTCGGAAGGGTCCGGGGATCCACGCACCGTTGCAGCGTCATGGAGCCGGGAGGCTGGCTCTCAGGATCGGATCGGCCTCGCCATCCCCGAACGGAAGGACGGAACACGGGAGCCGATGACCCGGCGGGTTGGGCATTCAGCGGCAGCCGGATCCTAGGGGACATTCCCGGGGGCAACCTGAGGGCGCAAGGCGGCGTGTCGTTCACGGGTGTGGGGCCGCGGACAGGCTGACGCCGAGGTGAACCTCCAGCCAGTGCTGCAGCACCATCAGGCTCCAGCGCCGGTACCAGGGCGCCAGGTCGATCCCACGGGGGGTCGAGGGCAGCCGCAGTGCCAGGGGTGAGGCCGGGTCGTCGAGCCAGAGCTGGAACGGAAAACGGAACCCCTGCTTGGGGCGGTTCAGAAACCAGCCGGGCAGCTCCGGCAGGCTGTCCGCCAGCAGCTGCTTGCCATGCGCCAGCCGCAGGGCGGCGGGGATCGGCGCCAGCCGGCGCTGCAGCTGGGCATCCACCAGGGGCAGGCGCAATTCCAGGCCGGCGGCCATGGCCATCACATCGCTGTCCGGCAGGAGCTGGTTGCGCAGGTAGCGGGTGCCCTCCAGCCAGGCCACCCCTTCGCGCCCGCCGGGTGCCTCTGCCCCGCCAGCTTCGCCGGTCGCAGGCGTCCCAGCTGAGGTGCTGAGCCCCCAGTGCGCCAGCAGGCGCTCGATTTCGTTGGGGGAGAACAGTCCCCGGAAACATCCGTAGGCCTGGCCGAGGGACGCGGGGGCCTCCAGCAACCCCGTGATCCGCTGCAGCCTGGCCCGGCGCCCCTGGGGCAGCCGGTGCAGAATCCAGGCCGCCGGCGGACCGGCCGGTCCGATACGGCGGCGCCAACGGCATAGCTTCGGCACCATTTGGAAGCTGGGGTAGCCCCCGAACAATTCATCGCCGCCAAGACCGGAGAGGGCCACCTTCAGCCCGTGCTCCGTGGCCAGCCGGGCCACACACCAGGTGTTGTATCCGTCGATGGAGGGCTGGTCCTGGCTGGCCAGGAAGGCGGGCAGCCACTGACGGACCTGGTCGGCCGAGAGGTTCAGAGGCGTGTGATGGGCACCGAAGTGGCTGGCGATGCGGTCCGCCGGCCCGGATTCATCGAAGCCGCCGGCCCCTGCCGCCTCGAACCCGATGGTGAAGGTGTGCAGGCCCCGGGGGGCCAGCGCCAGCAGGGAGGCGGAGTCGAGTCCGGCGCTGAGGAACAGCCCCACGGGCACATCGCTGACCATGTGGGCCGCCACGGAGTCCTCGAGCGCCGAGCGGGTGAGGGCCACGGCTTCGGCCGCCGTCATGCCGGTGTCGCGGCTGGCACCGTCGAGGCTCTCCGGCAGGGCCCCCCAGGGATACACGCTCAGCTCACCCCGGTGCCAGCTGGCGGCGTGGCCGCTGGGCAGGCGCTGAACGCCCTGCACCAGGGTGGCGGGCTCGCTCACCGATCCGGTGGCCAGGTAGCGAGCCAGGGACTGGCGATCCAGGTGGGGCCGGTTCGCCTCGGCCGCCAGCAGGGCCCGCAGTTCTGAGGCGAAGGCGAGCGATCCCTCCGGACCGCTGCGCAGGTAGAGGGGCTTGATGCCATGGGGATCACGGGCGAGCAGGGCGCTGCGCTCGCGGCTGTCGTAGAGGCAGAAGGCGAACATGCCGCGCAACGCCGCCAGCCCGTCCCGTCCCCAGCGGATCAGCCAGGCCAGCAGCACCTCGGTGTCGCCGCTGCCTCGGAAGTGCTGCCCCTCCGCTTCCAGCCGGTGGCGCAGCTCGACGTGGTTGTAGATCTCACCGTTGAAGACCAGCTGCCAGCGGCCGCAGGGGGAGGCCATCGGCTGGTGGCCCAGGGGAGAAAGATCCAGAATCGCCAGGCGCCGGTGGACCAGGCAGGTTTCGGCGTCCTGCCAGACGCCGGCGTCATCGGGTCCCCGGTGGGCGAGGCGGGGGCCGACCCTGGCGGCGAAGTCGCCCGGTTCCCGGCCCAGCTGGCCCGCGATGCCGCACATTGGCTCTAGGCCTCCAGGTGGGCCAGAAAGGTGCGGCGGGCCGCCTCCGGGCTGGCCTGCTCCCGCACCCAGGCCAGGGCCCCGGCGGAGAGGCGCTGGCGGAGGCCGCGATCGGCGCAGATCGCCGCGATCGCCGCCGCCATGGCGGTGGGTTCGCTGGCCACCAGCTGGCCCGTGCCGCCGTCAATCACATAATCCTCCGGGCCGCCACAGCGGGTGCTGACGACCGGAACCCCGCAGGCCATCGCCTCGAGGGCCGCAATGCAGAGGCCCTCCTGGTGGGAGGGGATCACAAACAGATCCAGTCCCTGCAGCACCTCCGCCAGGGCGCTGGGGCCCAGACAGGGGTGGCACTGCACCCGTCCTTCGAGACCCATCGCCGCCAGGGGGCCCTCAAGGCGATGGACGTCCTGTTCGCCCGCCAGCACGAGTTGCACCGGATGCCCCTGCGCCACGACTCGGGCGACGGCCTCCAGCAGCAGGGTGATCTGCTTGCGGGGGTCGGCGTAGCGGCCAGCGAAACCGATGCGCCAGGGCACAAGCCGCTCAGGGGCGGGATGGAAGATGGCGGGATTCACCGGCATGCGCATCACCCCGTCCATGGGGCGGTGGGCGATGGAGGCCAGGGCCTTGGCCGTGTAGCCGCTCAACGCCAGGATGCGCCCCCGGGGGGCCTGGAGCACCTGACGTTCCAGCCGGCGCAGCACCGGGGCGTTGAGGCTCCGGTCAAGCAGCCGCCTCGGCCTGGAGAAGCGTTTGACGCGGTCGACCCGGTCGTCCTGCCAGGGGGTGGCCACCCAGGCCAGAAAGGGGATCCCCAGCCTGGCGAAGGGGGTGGCGCAGAGGGGATTGCCGGTGACCGACAGATGCAGATCGCAGCTGGCGATCAGCTGGCGCCAGGCCCGCCTGGGCAGGTAATGGGTGAACTCCAGCTCCGGCAGCCAGGCCCCCAGGCCATGGCCTTCATGGTCCCCGTAGACGCGGCGTTGCATCTGGCCGGGCCGCCGGCCGCTGGGGACGGCATGGAGGGGAACCGACAGCTTTGGATGGGTGCTCCAGGGGGCATACCAGGCGAAGACGGGCTCGACGCCGAGCTCCTCCAGCATCCGGGCAACGCAGGCTGTCATGGCGGGAACCCCCCCATCCACCGGCTCGATGGTGCTGATCAGGGCCCGCCGCCGGCTCATCGCTTAAGCCAGCCGAACAGGTCCCGGTTGTCACGGACCCAGCGGATCAGGTGCCGTACGCCTGCATCGACGCTGATCTGCGGTGTCCAGCCCAGCTGCTCGGCGGCCTTGGTGACGTCACAGATGAAGACGGGTTGGTCGCCGGGCCGGGACTGGCCGCTGAGGGGGCTGAGCGTGATCGCCAGCTCTTCTTCGAGGAAGCGCAGCAAATCCCGCAAGCAGAGGGTGTTGACGGGGCCGCCGCCGATGTTGAAGGCCTGGCCGCTGATCGTGGCGCGGTGGTGCCAGGCGGCTTCATAGGCCCGGGCCAGGTCACGCACGTCGAGCACGTCCCGGGTCTGCCAGCCATCGCCGTAAAGGGTGATCGGCCGCTCCAGCAGGGCGGCGATGCTGAACCAGGCCACCCATCCCTGGTCCTCGATGCCGAATTGTCGGGTGCCGTAGATGCAGGACTGCCGGAAGGCGCAGGTGTGCAGGTCGTAGATGCGAGCGTAGTCGATCGTGTACTGATCGGCGACCCCCTTGGAGCAGCCGTAGGGCGAGTGGAAGTCGAGGGGCTGGCTCTCCGGCACGCCGGCGGGCAGATCCCGGAAGCGATAGCCATGGGCTGTCATCTCCACCGCCACGGTTTCCATACCGCCGTAGACCTTGTTGGTGGAGGCGTAGAGCACGAAGCTCTCGGGGGAATGGAGCCTGACCGCCTCCATCACGTTGAAGGTGCCGAGGGCGTTGATCTCGAAGTCTTCCCGTGGGTTGGTGTAGGAGGTGGTCACCGCCACCTGGGCCGCCAGGTGCAGCAGCATCGAGGGGCGCAGGCTGGCCACGACCTCGGCGAGGGCGTCGGCTTGACGGATGTCGACGCGATGGAAGGCGATGGCGGGATGCTGGCTGAGCAGCCAGCGGAGATTGTCCTCCGTGCCTCGACGGGACAGGTTGTCCAGGATCGTCACCTCCCACCCCAGGGAGGCGAAGTGCTGGGCGGCGTTGACACCGATGAAACCGGCGCCGCCGGTGATCAGGATCGAAGGCATCGAGATGGACGAGGCGAGGGAATCGACGGGAACAGGGCGGCGGGCGGAGAAGCCTTCCGATCGCGAAGGGTATGGAAGAGCGGCGGAGAGTGGAAGCCTCCGGCGGTCAGGGCGGACCTTAATCCAACATCCAGATCCTCAGGAATCTTGCGACCTCTCATGGTGGTGTTGAGAGCTGGGGGTGGTCCTCCAGAAGCATGAGATGCAGCAGGAGTTCGGCATACATGCGTTGCTGGGCATAGGCCCAGCCGCGCCAGCCCTCCAGCAACCCTCCTTTCCAGAGCAGACAGAACAAAAGAGCGGCGAACGGTGCCAGTGGAGTGTGCTTGCGGAGTCGATCCGCCAGCGATAGCTGGCCGGAGGGAGTGACGCGCAGTTTGGCGGCTTCGATCGCCAGGTAGGTCCCCTGGGAGGTCAACCAGCGCTGCAAGGGTTTGCGGTCGTCGTGGAAGATCGGCTGCCGCAGGGGTTTGATCGGACCCGGAAGAGCGATGCGGTGCCCATGGCCGTCGTTGTGGTAGCGCCCCAGTCCCCGGCGGTAGAGGCTGATCCTGGGCGGCAGCATGCCGCTGCGCAGGGGACGGCCGCCGATGCAGTAGCGGAACGGGATGGCGAAGCCTGACACTTCTGTGTTGTCCGGATCCCTGATCACCGTCTGGATTTCGCTCGCCAGCGACGGCGGGATCCGGTAGTCCGCATCAAGGCTAAGGACCCAGGGGGTTTCAATCTGATCCAGGCCGAAATTGCACTGGTCAGCGAAGTTGTCGAAGGATCGGTGCAGCACCCGTACGGCTGGATTCGTGGCGAGGATCGAGAGGGTGGCGTCGCTGCTGCCACTGTCAATCACCAGGATCGAGTCCAGCCAGCCCAGGTGATCGAGAGTACGGGCAATATTCGCCTCCTCGTTGTAGGTGAGAATCAGTGCACTCAGGAGATTGCCTGGGTTCTCGGACACGCTCATGCCAGGGGCTGGGAGCGTTGCTCCATAAGGATCTGCCGCCGGTGTTGTTCTTGCTGTTGCCACAGTGCCCATTGCTCTTGTTGTTGGGACGCCAGGGTGGGAATAGCCAGGAAGGAACCCAGTGAAAGACTCATCAGAATCAGAACGAAGGGGTCGCCATAGAGCTGGGCGGCAGAGAAGAACGCTGGGACATTGGCCAGAGCGAAGGACATGAGTCCCATCAACAAGGCAGAGGTGGACTGGGGCAGCAGCTTGAGGAGTCGGAAGTTGCGCAGCAGCACCAGTCCCAGCAGCACCAGGATCACCCCGAGAATCACCATGCCGGGGACGCCGAGTTCCAGGATCAGGCGCCCACCACCACCTTCGGAGACGAAGGCCACACTCTGGATCGCGTCACGGGCGGCATTTTGAACAAGACCGCCCGTGCTCGCACCTGCGCCCACCCCCATGCCGATGCCGTCGGAGATCTCGATGGCCCTCAGGGTGGCGCCAATGCCCTGGGTGTCGAAGCGCTCGACCAGATCCTGTTGGATGGTGAGGGAGCGATTGGTGTATTCACCGAAGTTTTCGCCAAGATTCTCGGAGAGAATGAAGGCATAAAGGGGATAGAAGATCCCAGCCACCCCGAGCACACTGCTGATCACCCGCTCCTTGGAGGCGGGGCTGGCCCGTCGGCTGAAGAGCAGCAGATAGATGGCCACGAAGGCCAGGATCAGCACCTGGGCTTTGCGACGGCCGGTCAGGAGGGTGAGGAAGGCAAACCCTGCCGCCATCAGCAACAGCCCGAACTGGTTGGTCGGCTTCTGGCTGGCAATGCCCATCGAGGCCGCAATGCAGGCCGCGGCCGACAGCTGCCAGGAGGCGATTTCACTGGTGCGCCAGAACCCCGAGGCCCCCTGGGCCGAGAATCCAAAGCGGAAGGTGATCACCAGCCCCTCGCCCACTTCCTTGAGGGTGGGATGGTCGACACCCTGAAAACTGAGATAGACCGTGACCGCCATCGCTGCCGAGCCGACCAGATACACGGTCAGCAAACGTTTCAGCAAAGGCAGGTTGCATCCCACCTGGAAACCCACCCACAGGCCGAAGGCCGGCGCCAGATAGAAGGCGGCGCCGATGGCGGTGAGGCGAATATCGGAAAAGCGGGCGAAACTGTTGAGGCTTTGCAGCGCGATCAGGCTGAAGTAGATCGTTACCCAGCCATCGAATTGCGGCACGGTCCAGAACATCGCCCGCAGATTGAAGCGTCCCGCCCGTTCCAGGAGCACCACGCCACACAGAGCGAAGCCGATCAGCACCAGGCCGACCATGTAGGCGGGTTGGTCGGGCGTGATCTTGCGCAGGGGGTCCTGGACGAAGCCGATGATCAGCGTGACCACCAGACCGGCGCGCCAGTCACCGTCGAGGAGCACGGCGGCGAGAGCTCCGAAGAGCACGATCAGCAGCAGGATGGTCATCGACCGGCGGAGGGGGGCAGCACCTGGCGGTAGGCGTCACGCAGCTGAAGGGCGATCGTGCTCCAGGAAAAATCCGATTCCGCCAGGTTAAAGGCGGACGTCCGCATTGACAGCGAAGGCCGTACCAACGCGGTGGCCAGGGTCATGGCCAGCGCTTCCGGGTCGCTGGCACAGACGAGGCCGGCACCGGCACGGTCCACGTCGGCAGCCACGGCCACCTCAGGAGAAAGGATGACGGGGGTTCCCGAGGCAAGGGCCTCAACGGCGGCAATGCCGAAGTTCTCCGCCGCCGATGGCAGGACGTACCAGTCGGCGGCGTCCAGAGCCTGCCATTTCGCTTCCCCCTCCACGAAACCCAGCCAGTGGCAGCGGGTGTCGATGCCCAGTTCCCTGGTCTGCTCCTGCAAGGCGGCGACATAACGGGGCTCCCCATCGCCGGCGATGGCCAGTTCCCAGCTGGCTGCGGGCCGCTGCCGCTGCAGCAGGGCCAGGGCCTCCAGCAGCTTCTCCAGCTGCTTCTTCGGGTGCAACCGCGACAGGAAGAGGAAGCGGACGGGCGTCGAAGGCTTCGGAACAGCCACTGGCGCTGCCAGCAGGTCTGGGCCGCGCACCCCCAGGGGCAGCACCAGGCTCGGCGGGGCCAGGCCGAGGGCGGCGGCTTCGTCCCGTTCGGCGGTGGTGGTGAAGTGCAGGGCAGCCGCCTGATCGAGATTGCGCCGTTCGATCAGGCGCAACAACAGGCGTTTGCGGCCGCGGCTCTGGGCCAGGCTCCACGGGCTCAGCTGGCCGATGCTGCGCAGGATGTAGGGAACGCCGGCCCAGCGGGCCTGCACCATGGCGCTGGTGGAGGGATAGGAGAAAAGGGCATGGATGTGGAGCAGGTCGTACTGCTTCAGATGCCGGGCCAGCCAGAGGCTGAGTGCAGGGCTGAAGGCGAACTCCCGCAGGGCCGCCACCGGCGGACTCCAGCGGGGGAACGCGAGCACCGGCACCCCCTGGTGCCACTGCCAGCGTCCGGTGACCAGCTCCGGGTGCAGGCCCGGACCATGGTCGTTGGTGGTGAGGATGGCGGCGTCCACGTCCTGGCGGCGCAGGGCCGCCACCATGTCGATCACGGCCCGGCTGGGGCCGCCCCGCAGCGGGCTGATCGAGGGGATGACATGCAGAACCCTCATGGCAAAGGGCGGGCTGCCAGGAAGCCATCGAACGCCGCTCCCCAGTTCCTGGCCACCCGGTTGGCGGCATAGGCGCCGATGGCGTCAGGGTTGTGGCGCTGGTGGTCCCGGTAGGAGCCGCCATGGCGTTGCAACGCCACCAGGGCGTCGAAGATGGCCCCGCTGCTCTCGATGTCGCAGTAGACGCCCTTGTGAAGGGCGTCGAGGATGGCCTCGAGCGGGTTGCCCGCCGGTCCCGCCACCAGCACCGGTGTGGCGTGGGGGAGGTATTCGAAGAACTTCGAGGGCAGGTTGTCCGTGTGGCGAGGCCCGATCAGCACGAGCACAGCATCGGCCGCCTCGGCCAGCTGGTGCGAGTGACTGTTGCTCACGGCGGCGTGGACCCGAATGCTGGTGCGCAGGGTGGGGTCGCAGCGGATGGCCGTTTTGGCCGCTTCGTAGAGATAGCCGTAGAGAAAGATTCGCAGGTCCCCGCGCCCCTCACCGTGCCATCGCCGCACCGCCTCCAGCAGCGGCTCGATCGGCCGCCAGGGGCCCAGGTTGCCGGGGTGAAACAGGGTCAGTGGGGCGCCGGCCGCCCCAATGGGCACCCCGGGTGCCGGCGGGCCTGTCCGGGCAGCTGATGGTGGGGTCTCGCCGACCTCGAAGCAGTCCGGCAGGAAGCGGGCGGGGGTGGATCCCAGGAGTCCCTGCTCCCGGTAACGCGTGAGGGTGAGCGGCGAGGCGAACACGGCCCCCGCCGCCGCGGCCAGCACGGCCCGCTGGCGCTCGGGTTGGGCCGGGTGAAAGAGGTCCTTCTCCCGATGGCCGTAGGGGTCGTCATAGATCGCGACGAAGGGTTTGCCGAGTTCGTCGGCCACAGCCCGCGCCACCTCGAGCACCCGGAAATCCGGGCAGATCCCGGCCACCAGATCGAACCGGATCGCCGACGCCGTCTCGAGGGCCGTGGTCCTCAGGCCCTCGAGGGCGTGGGTCTGGGGGTCGTGGCCACCCAGCCGCTCCAGCCGCTGGTGGATCAGTTGGCGCAGGCCGAACCACAGGTGCAGTGGGGTGCCGGCCCTGCGCCGGTTCTTGCGGATGGCGCAACGATGGGAGCGGGAAACCTGGCGGCTGTAGTGGCAGAAGCGGTCCTGGCCGTCGATGGGCTCCGGTGTGACGGCGTCCAGCCGGGGGTCGGGACCGACGACATGGAATTCCCAGCCCGCCCCCGGCAGATGGGGCAGCAACTTGGCGTAGCGGCGGGCCTGGACGCCGCCACCGCCTGGGGGTTGCAGCGAGAGAATCAGGGCCCTGGCCATCTCAGCCCTGCTCCAGCAGGGCCAGCCCAGCCAGGATGCCCTCAGCCGCGTTGTGGACGCTGAAATGGGCCTGGACGAGCTCTTTGGCCGTTGCCCCCATGTGGGCGGCGGCGGCCGGATCGGCAGCCATTCTCCCCATGGCGGCGGCCAGGGCCGCTGGCTGGCCGAAGGGACTCACCAGGCCCGTGCGGCCCTCGAGCACCAGGTCTTCGGCACATCCCACCTGGTCGCTGACGATCGCCGGCAGGCCGCAGGCCATGGCCTCATTCACCACCAGGCCCCAGGTTTCGCCGTGGTCGGAAGGCAGCACGAGGCTGTCGGCCACCGCGTAGGCCGACGGCATTTCGGATTGATTCAGGAAGCCGGCGAAGCTCACCGGCAGGCGGTGCTGGGCGGCCAGTGCTCGGCAGGTCTCCTCCAGGGGACCGGTGCCCACCAGCAGCAGATGCACCGGCGGGGCCAGGGGGTCGACCTGGAGCAACCGCAACGCTTCGAGCAGGTCGAACGGACGCTTCTTGGGCTGGAGTTTGCCGGCGAACAGGAAGCAGAAGCTTCGCGGCGGGATGGCCCAGCGCTGGCGCAGCTCATCCCGGCGTGGGCGCAGGGCGCCGGCCCGCTCGCTGAAGTAAGCGTTGTCCACGAAGTGGGGGGAGGGCACCAGCCGCTTCTGGGGGACGCCGAACTGGCGGTACCAGCGGGCATTGGCCGTGCCGACGGGAAGCCCGACCGAGACCCCTCGGAACAGGAACCAGTAGGCGAGCGTCAGGGGCCAGGGCCTGGGGCGGAAGGCATTGGAATCCATCCGCAGCAACACAGGCAGGCCCTGCAGGCGGGCGGCGATGAACAGCTGCACCATCCCCAGGAAATGCCAGCCGGTCAGCAGCAGGGCATCGGGCCGCTCCCGGCCGGGACCGAACCCCAGTTCCGCCAGCGGGTTCGCCAGCCAGACGCCCCGGTAGCCGGAGGTGATGCCGCGGCCGCGGCCGCTGCTGGCTTCGTGCCAGGCGTAGCCCTCCAGGAGGGGCACGTCCCACTCGAAGCAGACCCCGAACCCCAGCCCCTGGGTGCGGGCGTCCGGAAGGGTGAGGTACAGCACGTCGCTGCGCACACCGGGGGAGGTGGCGAGGGTCTGGAACAGCGGGGTCTGGTACTGCACCGGATGGCTGCCGGCGATCAGCAACCGGCGCCGGCGCGTCGGCAGCAGGGCCGGACCCCGCTTCTGCAGCCGCAGGGCCCAGACCAGGCCACGGCCCTCGGCCAGCAGGGTGGGGGGGATCCACCAGGGATGGCGCAGGTGGTGACGGCTGCGCACCGACCCCAGCCAGCCGCGCAGGCACCCCGCCAGGGCCAGCGGCAGGGGCTGGGTGCGCAGCTGGAAGTAGTACCGCCCCACGGCGTGGTCGGGCTTGACGGTGGTGAGGTGTTTGCCGTAACTGCGGGTGCCGCCTCGCTCAGCCCTGAGGTGGTGGATCAGGGCGCCAGGCACGTACTGGATCGGATGGCCGGCCTGGCGCCAGCGGTGGGCGAACTCGGCCTCAAAGCGGTAGGCCACCCGCACGAAGTTCTGGTCGAACCCACCCAGGTCCAGGGCCAGTCGGCGGGGGATGGCCACATTGCCCCCCATGAACTCCTCCACGGAGCGGGGCTGCAGGCTGTTGAACAGGAAGGGCCCGTCGTCCGGATCGCTCTGGCCCTGGTGCCAGGGCTGCAGCACCCGGCCGGCGAGCATGGCGTCGGGGTCAGCGGCACCCGCCTGTTCGTGGGCGTTGAGCAGCTCCGGGTCCGGCAGGATGTCGTCGTCGAGGAACAGCACCCTCTCGCCGCTGGCCTCCTGCAGGGCCACGTTCATGGCCGCGGTGATCGAGGGGGTCGGCAGCCGCAGCCATTGGATCCGTCCCTCCGCCTGCCAGGCGCTCAGCCGCGCTTCGCAGTCGGGATCGTGGCGGGGTGTCTGGTCGACCACCAGCAGCTCGAACGGGGGCGGATCGAGGGCCAGCAAGGCGGCGACGCTGTCGATCAGCACCTGATCGCGGCCGAAGGTGGGAATCGCGACGCTGAGGGTCATGGCAGGGTGGCCAGTTTGAGCCGGGCCTTGAGGTGCCAGGGGTTGAGGGCGAGGGCCTGGCGCAGGTACTGGCGGGCCAGGTCCGGACGCTCGTGGCTGAGGCAGGCGCCGATGAAATAGGCCCCATCGGCCTGCCGGCGCGGTTGGGCCCGCAGGCCGCGGCAGCGCTCGCTCAGGGCCTCGGCCTCGGCCAGGACAGGTGTCTCCGGCTGGCCGCCGCGGCGGGCCTGGGTGGCCGCCACGATCAGGGCGTGGAAGGCCTCCTGTTCCTGGCGCCGAGAACCGCTGATCGATCCAGGGGAGAGGGTGGCCTCGTAGAGCACCTCCGGCACCACCAGGTGGCTGCCGATCTCCACCATGCGGCTCCACAGATCGATGTCCTGGGCGAAATAAAACATCGGCCGATAGCCTCCGGCCCGTTCGTAGGCGCTGCGGCGCAGCATCACGGAGCCGTGGATGGCCGGCCCGGTGAGGCCATCGGCGAGCTCCTCCGGCTTCGGTGCGTTCACCCGCACGGTGGCCCCCTCGGGCACCACCAGGCGCACGTGGGTGGAGCAGAGGCTGGCCTCCGGGTTCGCCTCCAGGCAGCGCAGTTGGCGCTGCAGCCGCCCCGGCAGGGAGATATCGCCGGCATCCTGCCGGGCAATGAAGCGGCCGCGGGCCACCTGGCAGCCTTCGATCAGAGAGCGGGTGAGGCCCCGCCCCTGCCGCTCCAGCACCCGCAGCCGCGGGTCGGCGGCGGCCCGCGCCGCCAGCAACGCTCCGGTGTCGTCAGTGGATCCGTCGTTGATCACAACGATCTCAAGAGTCACCCCCTCCTGGCTGGTGAGGGAATCGAGGGTGGCGGTGAGCCCGGCACCGCCATTGCGAACGCCCATCACAACGGACACCTGCGGCGCCGTGCCGGATTCGTGCTCCACAGGCTCGTGCATCACCTCAGGCCATGTTCCCCCCTGGGCGGGGTCCTGTCGGCAGCCGTGTCCGGACCCCCATGCTCAACCGGGCCGCCCGGCCCCAGCCCAGGACGGCGGCCAGCAGCCCGTACAGGGCGAACTCCAGCCGCCGGCGCCCCTGCCAGGCCCCGGTGCGGCGGGCCAGCTGGAACAGCCGCTCTGAGGCCTGCTCCGCTCCGGCGGCGCCGCACTGGCGGCTGAGCAGGAAGGCGGAGCGCGAGAAACGCGCCATCTCGGGACTGTGGCGGTCGACGCCGGCGGCCAGGGCACTGCGCAGCAGGGAGTCCTGCGCCCGGGCCCGGTCCGCCAGCTTGCGGGGGTCGAGGTGTCCCCGGTCGCTGAGGTGATCGTCACCCATGTGAATCCGCCGCACCGACACCTCGCTTGGCACCCACACCAGTGGGGCCCCGGCGGCGCCGGCCCTGCCGTCGTACTCCCAGTCCTCCTCGTTGATCCAGGGCTGCCAGGGGCCGATGCGATCGAGCAGCTCGCGCCGATACAGCGGACAGCTGGTGGTCCACCAGCGCTCCAGCAGCAGCAGCGGGAACAGGCGTTCCAGGGGTGTACCGGTGGCCCGCATCGGACCGCGGCGCCGGATCGGGCGCTGGGAATGGTCCTCCTCCAGGCTGGGGCCATAGGCGATCTGGGCCTCTTCAGACCGCTCCAGGGCCGCCACCTGGGCGCTGAACTTGCCGGGCAGCAGCAAATCGTCGCTGTCGAGGTATTGCACGAATTGCCCGTGGCTGTGGTCGAGGCCCCGCTGGCGGGCGGCGCCGGGCCCGCCGTTGGGCTGGTGGATCACCCGGATGATCGCCGGATGGGCGGCGGCCAGGCCATCGGCCACCGCGCCGGTGTCGTCGCTGGAGCCGTCGTCGACGATGACGATCTCGATCGGCCGGTGGTCCTGCGCGAGCACGCTCGCCACCGCTTCGCGCAGCAGGGTGGAGCGGTTGTGCACCGGGATGATCGTGCTGACCAGGCCGGGCACCGGCGCGGGTCGCAGGGCGGCGATCCGCTCGAGCGCGGGGCGCCGCATCACGGCACGGGCCCGCTCCAGGTTGGGGTTGTCACGCTGGTGCTTGAGGGGCTGGCCGCGGTGCCAGAGGTGCACGATCGGCTCATAGCCCCAGATCCAGGTGGGACGGGTGAGGCAGCGGTCCCAGAACTCGTTGTCTTCACCGCCCCAGCCGACGAAGCCCTCGTCCATGCCGCCGATGGCGGCATAGGCCTCGGCGGTGATCGCCATCGAGCCCCCCGCCTCCAGGTTCTGCACGATCGCTTCGGCGGGCCGCGCCCCGTACGCCTCTGAGCCGGCGAGCACCGAGGCGCTGTGGACCGCATCGAGGTAGAAGACGAACCGCTTCGGGTTCACCACCGCGTAGCCGCGGGCGACCCTCTCCAGCAGGCGGCGGGCGTAGCCGGACGGCACGAGCATGTCGTTGTCGTGCAGCAGCAGCACCGGAGCGCGGGCCTCGCGGGCGCCCAGATTGAAGGTGTGGGAGCGGTTGTAGGGGGCGGTGGGGTCGGGCAGGGGCCCATGGACGTGGCGCACCCAGGGCGGCAGGCGGTCGGCGATGCGGGGTTCGCTGTCCTGCTCGATCACCAGGCATTCCAGGCGCACGTTCTCCTGGGCGGCCAGGGACTCCAGGGTGGCCAGCAGCAGGGGCAGCCGCTCAAGACCCCGGTGGCCGATCAGCACGCTCAGCTCCGGCGGCCCCTCACTCCAGAGGGGGGCGGCGCGGCGGCGGATCGGCGCGGCCGCCAGGCAGCGCTCCAGCAGGCGCCTGCCCAGTTCCGGCTGCAGCCGGGGCGCATGCAGGCGGGAGGTGAAGCGCCAGAGACAGGCCTGGCCACCGCCATCGGGGGCCGCTTCCAGCCGCTCGTCGCGGTTGGCGATCGCCAGGTGGGCTGGCACGGGCTGGCGCAGCAACCACTCGTAGCGCAGCCGCTCCTTCAGCCAGACGCCCAGCCATTCCTTCCGGGAGGGTCCAGTCGCTTCAGCCATGGGGAGCACCGGGATGGTCGACCCGCCCCGCCGTCGCCAGCAGGGCCTCTTCTGCAGCCCCATCGGCCTCGCCACCGGAATGGGGCCACTCGCTGCCAGCGCTGCCGTGGCGGAAGCGCTGCCCCAGCAGCTGGCGCAGATCTTCACCGCGCCGGCGGCCCAACCAGCGATCCAGCCGCCCGGCGGGGGCCGGATCCGGTTCAGGGGGGATCTCTGGGAGCCTGGGAAGCTCCAGCACCTGTGTGAGGGCCCGTTGCCAGGCCGCCAGGGAAGCACTCCCGCTGTAGCGCCCGGCCACCAGGGCGTGGCCGGCCCGGGACAGCCGCTGCAGCAGGGCGCCCTGCCGCAGCCGTGCCAGTTGGGCGGCGGCGGCGGCGACATCGCCGCAGGGGAAGAGCAGGGCCGTGGCGTCGTGCTCCAGGGCTCCCTCCAGGCCAGACCCCACATAGCGGCTGCTGACCACCGCCATGCCACTGGCCATGGCCTGCCAGGCCACGATCGGGCCCGTTTCCCAGGCGGAGGTGATCACCAGGGCATGGTGATGGCCGTAGATCTCCGCCGCCAGCCGTTGCTGGTCGACGTGGCCCAGCAGTCGCACCGTGCCAGCGGCGATCCTGGGCGCCAGGGAGCGCTCCAGGGCCGGGCGCTCCTCGCCATCGCCGGCAATGCTGAGCTGGATGGCGATGCCCAGGGCCTCGAGCTCCGCCAGCAGCGGAGGCAGGTCGTGCACCCGTTTCTGGGCCTGCTCCAGCCGGCCCACCCAGGCCAGCTTCAAGGTGGCGGCGGGATCGCCGCCGGGGCCCTGCCAGGGCGGCACCGGTACGCCGTAGGGGGCGTAGAACACCCGGGTTGGTTCCATCCCGCCCCGATCGCTCGCCAGCCGGCAGGCCAGCCGATTGGTGGCGATCACCGCATCGATGCCGGCGCCGTGGCGCTGCAGGTCGTCGAAGTACTCCGCCTGCAGCGCATGCAGGGTCATCACCACCTGTCCGTGAAAGCCCCCCCGGCGGCGGGCCCGCTGGGCCGCGGGGTAGAGGTCGACCAGATTGACCCCGAGCACGAGCTGGGGATCGAGCCTTCCCAGCAGGGCGGCAATGGCGCGGATCCTGCCCTCGACGCTGCCGCTGGGGTTGGCGAGCGGTTGGGCCGCCAGCGCCGGATAGGCCCGGGCATAGGGGCCATGGCGGTGATGGTCGCCGTCGGGTACCGCCACCGTGACTTCCAGCCCGCTGGCCCGCAGCCCCGGTACCAGATTCGCCAGCCAATCCTGAACCCCGCCGAGCAGGTAGGCGGAGGGGGCGAGCACCAGCACCTTCATGGCGTTCGATCCAGGAACACGACCCCCGCCCCGGAGGGGATCAGCGGTGGCGTGGTCAGGAACGGCAGGGGGGCGATGGGGCGTACGTGTTGGCCCAGCTGGCGGATGTAGATCCCCTCCGTCGCCGGGCAGCGTTGCCACTTGCGGAAGAAACTCTCCTGGTTGGCGGAGGTGTATTTACCCCAGACCCGCGCCGATTGATCATCGAAGGAGGTGGTGTCCGGCTGGTCGTTCGCATGGTGCAGATAGGGGCAGTCCACTCCTGCGATCTCCACGCCTGCCAGCGCTGCCCGGGCGGTGTAGTCCATGTCCTCAAAGCCGATGCCGCTGAAGCTCTGGTCGAAGGCGCCGATCCGCTGCCAGCAGTGGCGACCGATGGCGAAGTGGGACCAGGTGTTGTTGAGCAGGGTGAGATCCACCGTGTCCCACGCCATGATCTCCGCCCAGCGCCGCAGCCAGGGGTCGATGCGCAGATCGTCGTTAAGGACCAGGGTGGTGGCCGTCGGGCTGGCCTGGAGCAGCTCGTTCCAGAGCTGGCAGAGCCCTACCACGCGATTGTGCAGCAGGAAGCGGCGATGGGATGGCTCGCCGCTGGCCAGTTCGCGGCAGATCCGCTCCAGATAACGGCCCTGGCTGGCCTGATCACCGTGGCCGTTGACGGCCACCAGGATCGGTACCTCCGGGAAGTTGCGGCGCAGCGAGAGATAGAGCGGGCGGAAGTAGCTCTCGTAACGGGCTTCGAAGGTGGTGATCGCGATCGTGAAGCGATCTCCCAGGGGCTGCCGAGGCGGCAGCAGGGCCCTCGGAATGCGGCGCCGGCCTCCATGCAGAACGGCCCGGGCGGCGAGGTAGAGGCGCAGTTTTAGGCTGGAGCGATTCATGGCGTCGATGGTGACTCCTGCCTCAGGGGTGCCTGAGGGCGCCGATCGCCTCGACAAGGGCGCGGTAACGCTCCTTGGGGCGGATGTGATCGTGGAAGCAGCGGGCGCAGTCCTCCCGCCGGGCGTCCAGGTCGGCTCCCAGGTGGTGGGCAGCCGCGAGAAAGCCGGCGCCATCGTCCACCATCACGCCGCAGCCGAAGTCTTCGACGAACTGAAAACTGACCTGGCGGCTGCAGATCACCGGTACCCCCATCGCCAGGTACATGCACAGCCGGTTCGAGCTGACCCCCATGGCCTGGAACTGGGGTGCTGGATTGGTGTAGACGGCCAGGCCGATGTCGTAGCCGACGGCCGATCGCCAGGCTTCCTGCCATGACAGCCGCTCGGTCTCGATGTGGAGTCGGCCGCCCAGGCTCAGGCGCCGCAGCAGGTAGAGGGCCAGGGGATCCACCCCCAGGGGCTGGATCACGGCGCAGAGGGAGGCGTCCTCGTGCAGCGCGTCCAGCAGCCAGTCGGCACCTGCGGTGAGGTTGAAGCCCCCGGAGATGGCCAGAGTGAGGGCGTCGGGCCCGATTCCCCAGCCCTGGCGGAGCCTTTGACGCAAGAGCGGATCCCGTTGCGGCGGGTTGCGGAAACAGCCCGGGTAGACCAGCACCGGCTGGGCCGGCGGCAGCTCGGCGTAGTCGCGCACCAGGGGCACCCGGTGGCTGTCGTTGACGATCGTGAAGCGCGCCCGCCGGTAGGCCTGCAGACAGAGCCGTTTCCAGCGTTTCGAACGGGGACCCCGGTAGCTGCCGGCGCGGATCTCGTCCCCCAGGACGAAGGAGGGGCGGCGGTGCAGACGGGCCAGCACGCCCACCACGGCGATCGGATCCTCGGTGGTGCCCGAGAAGCAGGCATAGCGGCGCCAGTGGGGACGCCAGGCCTGGCCCAGCAGCCAGCGCATCGAATAGAAGGCCAGGTGGGTGCTGACCCGCTCGCCGTAGGGAGCGGTGCTGCCGCAGGGCCCCGGGGCATAGACGTGGACATCAAACCCGTTCTCCAGCAGGGCCGAGATGATCGCCTCGTTGGGGGGCGAATGCAGCAGCTCCGGCACCAGCAGGAAGTGGGCGGCGATCGGCCGTGGTGGCGAGGGACCGGTCATGGAGGAAGGGATGGGGCTAGAGCGCTCGGGGGGTGCGGGTGGTGCTGAGATCGGTGGGCAACTCCAGCCTGCCGGCGCCGTAGTCGTCCAGCAGGCGATGGGTGTAGGAGCGGATGAACTCCACCGGAAAATCCTTGCGGCCGGGCGTCGGCGCCGGTTCGCTCTTCTCCCGGGCGGCGATCCGGTCATACCAATTGTGGTAGTGGGTGATCGTGCCGTCGAGGCCGTAAAAGTTGCCGAGTCCGTAACGCAGATAGGCCAGCTCGTCACTCCAGACCGCCGGCGGCGATGACGGCGTGAACAGCGGTTCGCTGGCCCGGTTGGAGACGTAGACGTCCATGGGCACCCAGGTGAGCTGACGCCGCTTCAGCTCCATCGGCAGGTGGTGGGTGATGTGGGGCCCGTGGAAGTCGATCTCCAAGCGAGGCCGCGGCCAGCGCCCCTTGCGTCGCCAGTGGAGGCGCCGGCAGCGGCGGAATCGCTGGGTGTGCATCAGCAGGAAGGAGCTCTCCGGCATGCCGGCTCCGAAGGGACGGGTGAGCGGCCCGCAGCCAATGTCCTGGGGTGACACCAGCGCCACCCCATCGGTGAGACGGGAACGGCAGAGGCTGAACCACTGCTGGGAGAGCAGGATCACATCCGCATGCAGCAGCAGGGTGTAAGGGGAGTGGGAGCGGCGCAGCAGGGCATTGAGCGCGTCCGGCTGGCTGCAGGAGCGCTGCACCACCTCGGCGCCCCGCTCCAGGGCCATCGCCACCGAGCGGTCGCTGGAGCCGTTGTCCAGCACGCAGACGCGGGTGGTGAGCCCCCGGGTGGTGGCCTGGAGCGCCTCCAGGCAGTGGGGCAGAAACAGCTCGCTGTTCCAGCTGGTGATGCCGACGAAGAGTTCGGGTCTGGTCATGGTCGGGGGAGGAGCCGCAGGCGCCGCAGCAGCCGCACCGGAAGTTGGCGCTCCAGGGCTGAGAGGCGTTCGCCAAGGGCGGATTTCTCCTTCAGCAGGCGCTGCACCAGCCGGTCGAGCGGCTCGCTGGCCCCATAACGGGCGTAGATGGTGGCCAGTTCGGCTGGAAAGCGTTCCCCCTGGCGCCGGGTCTTCACGGTGGTGTAGTAGCGCATCGCCCCCAGTTTCTCCTGGGTGACCAGGCCGGTGCAGCGCTGGGAGAAGCGCCACCAGAGGTCGTAGTCCATCAGCAGGCTCAGGCCCTCGTCCACCCCGCCGGCCTCCTGCCAGAGGGAAGCCCTCCAGAAGCAGCTCTGCTGCAGCAGGAAGCAGTCGTTCTCGATCGCCAGCAGGGTCTCGGCCGAACCCTCCCGGGCGGGCACGTGGCGCAGAAACTGCTGGTCGGCGCTGATGATGTCGCCGCTGCCGATCACCCAGCGGCCGCTGGGGTCGGTGGCGAAACGCTCCATCACGGTGCGGAAGGCTCCGGGCAGGTAGAAGTCGTCGGAGTTGAGCCAGGCAAGGATCGAACCGGTGGCCCGGCGGAATCCCTTGTTGATGGCGTCCGACTGGCCCCGGTCGGGCTCGCTGATCAGCACCGAGATCCAGGGCCGGTAGCGCTCCAGCACCCCCGGGGTGTCATCGGTGCTGCCCCCATCCACCACGATGATTTCGACGTTGTCGTAGCCCTGCCAGAGGATCGAGAGCAGGGTGTCCTCGATGAAGGCCCCCTGGTTGAGGGTGGGGATGACGATCGAGAACAGCGGCCGCTCCGGATCGGCGTTGAGCCGTTCCGGCACGGCGATCGCGCCCTCCTCGGGCCAGCCGTAGAGGCGGCGGGAGGAGGGCAGGGGCACCTCAACCACGGCGGGGTCTGGCCGCCACGGCCCGTTCCATGCAGGCCAGCAGCTGGGGCGCCACCCCATCGATGCTGGACTCCTGCAGCACCTTGGCCCGGCTGTGAAGACCCAGTCGCCGACGGGTGACCGGGTCTTCGCTGAGCCGGTGCAGGGCGGTTGCGAAGGCCTCCAGGTCGAGGTAGTCGACCGCCACTCCGCAGTCATCGGCGACGAAATCAGCGATGCCACCCCCGTCGCGGAAGCACACGGTGGGTACGGCCGCGACGGCCGCTTCAAGGGCGACCACGGGGTAAGGATCCTCCCGTGAGAGCAGCCCATGAACCGCATAGCGCCGGATCACGCCGATGCCCGTGGGCATCGGCGGCAGCAGCAAAGCGCGGTGTTCCAGCTGCAGCAGACGCAGATCGCGTCGGGCCACGATCACCTCCTCCTGTGCCGGAGAAGCCCCGAGCCAGACCGCAAGGAAGGGCGTTCCGGCAAAGACCCGCTCGCATTCCCTCACCAGCTGGGGGAAGAGGTCGAACCCCTTGCGGGCGATCGCCTGGCCGGCGAACCCGAACACGAAGGTGCCGTTCTCGAGGGCGATCTCAAGGCGCTCCAGGCATGGATCCCTGGCGTCTCCGTCCAAAGAGACGAGGGGCTCAGCCGTCGGACCATGGCCCTGAGCAGAAAAAGGAACGAACTCCGGAATCACTGAGCAGCGATCCAGGGGGAGACCGTGCTGGTGGTGCAGGGACTTCCTTACCCCTTCAGCGCAGGCCACCACCGCGCTGGAAAGGGCCAGCTGCCGGGACACGGCCTCCGCGGTGCTCATGGTCGCGAGCGTGGTTTCGAGCTCATGGGCGTGGCTGAGGCAGGCCGGCCGTGCCGGGTCGGCGTTAAGGCCCCGCAGGTGCTGGCCCAGCACCAGGGTGTTCAGGTAAATCAGATCGGGCCTGTGGCGCTTGACCGCTGCCTCCAGCAGGCCGGCGGGACTGCTGGCTTGCCCCCTGCCCAGCCGGGCCGCGAGCCGCTCAAGAAGGGGTTGGAACAGGGGCTGGCTCCAGGCCACGGTGGGCGCCAGGGCTTCGAACTCGGGCCGAAGGGGCCCATCGCTGAGCAGCACGACGGCCGGATCGATCCCGCACTCGTGCTCCATCAGCCAGCGCAACAGCCACAGCAGCAACAGGGGAGCACCACTGCGGGTGGCCATGTGGGAGACGAAGAGCACCCTCATGGGGCGATCACCTGCTTCCAGAAGATCAAGGTGAGCAGGAAGGCCAGGGTTCGGGTTCGGTCGCTGCCGTTGCGATGGGCGTCGAGGATGCGGGTGAGCAGCCCCGGATCCACCAGATCGTCGATCAGCCCGCCGTGCTCCAGCAGAAAGGTATGCATGCGGGGGTCGCGGTACCAGTCGGCGCTGAGGTCGTAGCTCACGTACCGGGACCGTCGCAGGGGGGGTGTCCAGTAGAGGGGAGGGGCCTTGGTCAGCATGCGGCCCCGGTCGAAACCGTTCTCTTCGGGAAAGCTGAGCAGTTCCGGACAGTTGCGGGCTATGGCATGGCGGTGCCAGTTGGAGCCCAGCTTCCAACCATCGGGAAGATTCCAGATCGCCTCGATCCAGCGGCGGTCGTGGAAGGGGGATCGCCAGGCGCTGGAGGCCCGGTACATGCGGATGCCGTTGGCGTAGAAGTTGGGCACCCGCTGCTCGAAGTAGTAGCGGGTGAGGCCTTCGAGGAAACCTCCCCGACAGAAGCCGGCCAGCCTGGCGGCGCGCTGGCCACGACCCTCCGGCATCAACTGGGCAGCCAGCGGTGGGGCCAAATGACGCAGTTCCTCGGCTGAGAAGCTGAGATGACGCTCCACTTTCATGCGCCAGAACTGGCCCAAGGCGGCTTCGGGAGCCAGAGAAGCGATCCGGCCGAGCCAGCCCCGGTCGAAGTAGTAAGTGCGGGCGAATTCCCCCAGGGTGCCGACGAAGAACGTGGCATCGGCGGGAATCTGGGCCTTCAGCGGATAGAGAAAGGTGTGCCAGTGGCAGGCGGTTTTGGTGCCGTTGGTGAGGTTGGAGATGCTGGGCGCATGGGCGAAGAATTCCTCGAGCTCCAGGTTGATCAGCTGATGGGGCAGATCGAAGCGCCTGGCCATGTGGCGGGCCACCTGAACGTCGGTGGCTTCCTCCCTGCCCATGGTGATCAGATGGGGGCGCAGCCCCTGGTGAAGCATCGAGGCCAGAATCACCCTGGAATCGAATCCGCCTGAAAGGGACAGGTAAGGGTTGGCCCCCGCCAGCCGGAGCACCGCGGCGTTGAGAGCTTCGACGGCGGCATCCGGATCGGCGGGTGCCGGTGGGATCCGGTCGAGAACCGACTCGGTGCGGAGTGCCAGGCGACCGTCGGTGAAATGCAGGATGCTGCCGGGTGGGACCCGATGGATCTCAGGGTGAAGCGTGTGGTTGTCAGTCAGGTTCTCCAGCTGGCAGAGATCGCCGAGGGCCTGCCAGTTCCAGCGCCACTCCAGACCGCTGCGGCGCAGGATCTCGGCCACCCGGTCGCCGTGGAACAGTTGGCCGTTCCGCTCGCAGTAGTAGTAGTGCGTGGCCCCGACGGGTGAGGTGACCACCGTCACGTCTCCGGCGTCTGTCTCGATCACCAGGGTGTATTCCCCTTCGGTGTCCGCCAGGGCGCGGCTTCCCTGGCGCAGGAAGCGTCCCAGCAGGTCCGCCTCTGAGCTGTCGCTGTAGCCGATGCAGGTGAGTCGGTGATCGCCGAGCTGGATGGTCATGGTTCCCTATGGCTTCAGCTTGTTGAGGATCTGCTTGCCTGCGCACTTGATTCGGAAGCGCAATGACCCGAGCCGATCGCCAAGTGACGGCGTGGGGATCCCCTCCAGAGGCAGGCTCGCCCAGGGGGTCTGCTGGCGAATCTCCAGGTAGCGCTGGCGCCAGGGATGGGTGCAGAGATGGTGCCAGGGTTTGGCTATGCCAGAACCCGCGAAGTGGATCACGGCGGGGCTGACCCGAGCCGCCTCTGCTTGCCGGCCAAGGGCGGTGCTGGCATCGGCGTATTCAGGATGCATCCAGAGATGGGGCAAAGCATTGAATCGCCAGTCAAGGGGCAGCCAGCGGGCTTCAAGCAGGGAATTGAGCACATCCTGGTCCCAGTGCTTGATTCGCTCGGGGTGGGTGCGTGCGAACTCCAGGCCCGTGGCCAGGATGTTCTCCCTGCGCCAGCGGCCCAGATCAATCAGCATCGCCCCGGCATTAAAGACCAGGGAACCCTCAGCAAGGCCGAGGCGATTGCGGTCAAACTCCTGATTGTGTTCCTCCACTGCAGCGATGCTGTTGTCCCCAAGGGCCGATTCCCAGAGTGCATGAAGCGAGTCGACCACGATCAGATCGGAATCCAGATAAAGAACCTTCTCCACTGCATGGGGAAGGGCAGCAGGCAGCAGCAATCGGAAGTAGGTGGCCAGAGTGATGTGGCCGAAGACCGGAAATCCAGCAAGCATCTCCTCGTCGAGTTGGATGAAGGAGACTGAAGGTAGAAAGGCGCCGAGATAGGCCGCTAAGCGAGCTCTTTCAGCAGTATCAATAACACCGTGCAGGATGTAGACGCTGATCGTTTCAGCCGGATTGGAGAGCTGAAGAGATTTCAGCATCACGGCGCAGTGCCGGATGTAATTGTTGTCGATCGTGCAGGCAATGATCATCTGGTGGTAGCCATTGTTGCTGCGTAAACTTGAGGAGAGAATCGGGCCATGGTGTGGTCACCATGCGGGAGGTTCCTGTTGGGCAATAGGCAACTCATCAGACGGGTGTCGAGGCCAAGGATGTCTCGCGAGGATGCTTCGACTGGTCGTTCCAGAGTTTTGCGTAGGGACCTGACTGAGCCAGTAGTTCATGGTGACGACCCCGTTCAACGATTCTTCCTTCCGAAAGCACACAGATGATGTCAGCTGTGACAATCGTACTGAGTCGGTGGGCGATCACCAGCACGGTGTGTTGACGTTCGAATTGCTCAATCGCTTGCTGGACCAGGCGTTCACTCTGGCTGTCGAGAGCGCTTGTGGCTTCGTCGAGGATCAGGAGCTCGGGTTTCCGCAGAATGGCCCTGGCCAGGGAAATTCTCTGGCGCTGTCCACCACTGAGTCGATAGCCACGTTCACCGATCTTGGTGTCGTAGCCCTCGGGGAGATCAGCGATGAACCCAGCAGCTTGAGCCTTGGTTGCTGCCTCAATGATGTCTTCTCGGGTGGCGTCATCGACGCCGAAGGAGATGTTATTGGCGATGCTGGCGTTGAAAAGGAATGTATCCTGGCTGACGACTCCCAGCCGATTCTGCCAGCTGGCCAGATTGATGGCGCGAAGGTCGACACCATCGATCAAAATACATCCTCCGGTTGGATCGTAGAGCCCAACAAGAAGATCAGCGATGGAGCTCTTGCCGGCACCACTGGATCCCACAAGAGCAACAGTCTGACCACGGCCGATCCTGAGTTGGATGGAGGAAAGAGCAACTGGAAGATCAGGGCTGTAGCGCAGCGAAACATCGTCCAGGACGATCGCATCACGAAGGGTTGTGAATGGTTGGCCTCCGGTACGGATGAATTGCTTGTCCTCATCGCTGAGGATGAGGTTGAGCCGCTCCACACTGGCGCTGTTAGCGGCATAGCTGGTGGCCAGGCCTGTCAGTGTGCCGACGCGCTGGTTGAGTCTCTGCAGGGCGATGATGAAGGTCACAAGGCTTGGCAGGACACCACTACTACGGTCCTTGAACACCAAAAGACTGAGCGCAGCAATCAGAGCGATGGAAATGATTGGCAGCATGTTGGAAATCGGCTGCACAATGTTCGAGAGTTTGCTCTGGCGGATTGAGAGCCTTTTACTTTCATCCAGAAGACCCTTCAGTTTTGTTCTCGAGCTTTCCAGCTGGCCAGTGCTGTGGAGCAATCGCAGACCCTGGATCTGCTCGTTTTGATGGCTGGAAAGCTCCACGCTCACCTGCTGTTGTTCCCGTGAATTCCTGCGAATGGGTGGCAGCAGCAACTTCTGAACGAATTGCATGGCGGCGGCCATGCCAAAGGCCACTAGCAGCAGCCAGGGAGAAATGGCCACGAGGATGGCCAGGTAGATGAGCAGCTGCAGGCTGTTCATCAACAGCGCGTTGGCCAGGGAGATTTCCCTCTGCACGGTGCCGCCACCGGACCCTACGTAGTCCAGTAGGTCGCCAACTCGGTACCGGCTGGCGCACGGGAAACTGAGTGACAGCACCCGATCGTTCAACTTGCCGGTGATTTCGGCGCCAAGTCGGGACCCCAAGACCGCCGTGCTGACGCTGTTCACATAACTGGTCGCCGCCATCAGTCCCTGCAGCGTCACGGCGGTGGCGAGGAGCAGCACGAAGATGGCGTCACGTCCAGCGCGGGTGCTCAGGGCACCTTGGATGGAGTCTTGAAGCCAGGGGAAATGACCCAGCGAGCCAAGCAAAGAAACCTTGCTCCAATCACTATTTTCTGGAGCACTGATTAGGCTCACGGACAGGAAAATGATCCCGAGCGTGGCACCTTCGCTGAGACTGGCCGCCAAGCTGGTGGCAAAGTTCAGTGAGAGCAGCTTCCAATAGCGTTTCGCTGAGCGCCTGATCAGTCGCGCTGCTGGTCGCTGATCGGTGAACGGAGCGATCAGAGAGTTGGGAAGTTTTCTGGCGATGCGATGGAGAAGCGGCATCAACGGCGTGGCGGAATGGGAGCGAATCGAATTAGGTCAGGAATCAGGTCTATGGCTGATTGTTGCCATTCATCGGGGGGGCGGATGGATGATTGGCACAGGGATGGGTGCAGTTGATCCGTGCTTCTGATCAGAACACCTGATCAGAAGCACTCCATCAGGAGAACGGAACACAGCTCATTCATGATCAACGTAGGGCTCGACGATCTCAGTTCAAATCTAGGCCGTCAATGGGAGAGTGCATGAACATGGTCCAGCTCCCATCGGTTCCGCCAGGGTGTGACTCCTTCCGCCGCCAAGGCTGTTGCGGCCCCCCATCCTATGGCTGGTAGGCCCTCAAGAAGACTGCTGCTGCAGCCAAGGCGCAACCAGCTGACAGGCGGGTTGACGCTGCTTCTGCTGATGACCCTCACGGCCAGTGGGCGCCTTGGGACCGGCCCACGGATCACCAACGCCGATGCTCCCTCTCAGGGCCCCCTTGACCATCGACATCTGGCGATCATCGTCAACTCCGCCGATCCCCTCAGCGAGGCCATCGGACGGATGTATCAGGCCGCCAGGCTGATTCCCCCAGGGCAGGTGATCAGGGTTCGTTTTCCTCCCCGCACACCGGAGCTGAGTCCGGCCCTGTTCCGGCGCATCAAACGCAGTGTGGACAGCCAGACGCCCAGACACGTTCAAATCTATGCCCTGGCCTGGGCAGCTCCCTACCGGGTCGGCTGCCAGTCGATCACCAGCGCCTTCACCTTCGGCCTGGATTCACGGTTCTGTGCCGATGGTTGCCGCACCACCGCCCTGAGTCCCCTGTTTGCCCGTGGCGATGTGCGCCGTCCCTGGGCTCAGCTGGGGATTCGGCCCAGCATGTTGCTGGCGGCGACCAGTCCCGTGATGGCCAGGCGTCTGATCCAGCAGGGTGTGGCGTCGGACGGTACGGCACCTCCGGGGACGGCCTATCTGCTGAGTACCAGGGACGCCAGGCGCAACACCCGGGCCGCCGGCTATGGCCGGGTCGTGGCGACCATGGGATCACGGTTTCGGGTCAGGATCGTCGCTTCCGATGCCCTTGTGGGAGCCCAGGACGTCATGGCTTACTTCACCGGATTGGCCTTCCCCGTGGGGATCCGCACCAACCGCTTCCGGCCGGGTGCGGTTGCCGACCATCTCACGTCCTTCGGCGGGATGCTGACCGACAGTTCGCAGATGAGTGCGCTTCGCTGGCTTGAGGCCGGTGCCACCGGGAGCTACGGCACCGTGGTGGAGCCATGCAATTTCCCTGCCAAGTTTTCCGATCCCGGCCTGCTGCTCACCTACTACCGCCGTGGCGACACCTTGATCGAGAGCTACTGGCGCAGTGTGGCGATGCCTGGCCAGGGGGTCTTCATCGGTGAGCCACTGGCCAGGCCCTGGCCAGTGCGCGCGGAACTCAAGCCTGGTGACGTCGCTGGTGCCAGGCCCAGGCATGCTCAATGATCGTTTCCAGTTCCGGGTAACGGGGCCGCCATCCCAGTTCCTGATGGGCCCGGGTGGCCCCGGCCACCAGCTGGGGAGGATCACCCTCGCGACGTTTGGCCACATGGGCCAGCAGACCCCTGCCAGTGACGGCCTTGGCGGTTTCGATCACCTGCTGGACGGAGTAGCCCGTGCCATTGCCGAGGTTGTAGATCAGGGGCCTGCGCTCCGTCTCCTCCCGCTCCCGCAGTCGCAGCAGTCTTTCCAGGCCCAGAACATGGGCGTCGGCCAGATCGGCCACGTGGATGTAGTCGCGGATGCAGGTGCCATCCGGGGTGGGGTAATCGTCGCCGAAGATCTGCAGGTAGGGTTCCCGCCCGCTCATCGTGTCGAGCACCCTGGGGATGAGGTGGGTTTCCGGGTCGTGGTCCTCACCCAGGTCGCCGTCGGGATCGGCACCGGCGGCGTTGAAGTAGCGGAAAATCACACTGGGCAGGCCGTAGGCCGTTGCGAAGTCGGTGAGCAACTGCTCCACCATCCACTTGCTGCGGCCGTAGGGGTTGATCGGAGCCTGGGGATGGTCTTCGGTGATCGGCACCTGCTGGGGAACCCCATAGGTGGCGCAGGTGGAGGAGAAAACGATCGGTAACGGGCGCTCGGTGGCCACCAGGGCCTCCAGCAAGGTGAGGGTATCGCCAAGGTTGTTGCGGTAGTACTTGGCAGGATCGCTCACTGATTCGCCCACATAGGCATAGGCGGCGAAATGGAGCACTGCCTCGATCGGCTTGCCCTCCAGCGCCGTCCCATCAAGGGCGGGGTGGCGGCCACGAAGCAGGGGCTCGAGCACTTCACGGTCGCCCACCTGCCCCAGAACCAGGGGAACCTTCAGAGTTTTTTCGACGATGTCGGCATGGCCGTACACCAGGTTGTCGAGAACCACGGGTTGGTGACCGGCCCGGGTCAGGGCCCTGACGGCATGGCTGCCGATGTAGCCGGCGCCGCCGGTGACGAGGATCCTCACAGCCGCACCTCGGCGCCGCTGGCCCGTTCACTGACGAACTCCGCCACGGTGCGTCGCAATCCCTCCTGCAGGGGGATCTCTGATCGCCAGCCGAGGGCGGCCAGGCGGCTGACATCCAGGAGCTTGCGCGGGGTGCCGTCCGGTTTGGAGGTGTCCCAAGCGATTCGGCCGCGGAAATCCACCGCCTCGGCCACCATCGTTGCCAGGTCCTGAATGCTCACGTCGGTTCCTGTCCCCACATTGATGTGTTGTAGATCCTCGGCGCCCGGTTGCCAGTGGCGCAGGCAGAACA
The DNA here is from genome assembly GCF_019038465.1 of Synechococcus sp. CCY 0621. Lineage (GTDB taxonomy): Bacteria > Cyanobacteriota > Cyanobacteriia > PCC-6307 > Cyanobiaceae > Cyanobium. Next base: position 204,302 of record NZ_JAFKRH010000010.1, read on the forward strand.
GCGCTGCGGCCGCCAGATCATCGACGTGGAGGAACTCACGCCGTGGCCGGCCACTGCCCCAGCAGACCACTTCTTCGGCGCCGGCTTCACGAGCCTCCTGGAAACGGCGGATCAGGCCGGGAAGCACATGGCTGTTGGTGGGGTGGTAGTTGTCGCCAGGCCCATACAGGTTGGTGGGCATCAGGCTGATCGCGTCGAAGCCATGCTGCTGGCGCAGGGCACGGCACAGCTGGATGCCGGTGATCTTGGCGATCGCATACCACTCGTTGGTGGGCTCGAGGGGCCCCTGTAGCAGGGCCTCCTCCCGGATGGGTTGGTCGGCCAGCTTGGGGTAGATGCAGCTGCTGCCCAGGAACAGCAGCCGACGGGTTCCATGCCGCCAGGCACTCTCGATGACGTTCTGCTGGATCTTGAGGTTGTCGAGCAGGAAGTCGGCGGGATAGGTGGCGTTGGCCAGAATTCCGCCCACCCGCGCCGCTGCCAGCACGACGACATCGGGCCGCTGGTCGGCGAACCACGCCGCCACCGCCGTTCCGTCCATCAGGTCGAGTTCCGAGCGGCCTACCGTGAGCAACTTCTGGTGGCCTTCCGCCTTCAGGCGTCGGGTGATGGCCGAACCGGCCATACCGCGATGGCCGGCGATGAAGATCCGATCGTCCGGTGAAATCAGCATGGGAAAAGACTCAGGCCCCTGGGCCGTTGCGCGAGGTGGAAAATCGCTTGTGAAGGTACCGTTCCTGCCGTGAGTCGCTTCGGTGAGGGCTGGTCAAAGACCTGACCATAGCGGCGTTTCGGATCACGTCTCACGGCGCGGTCTTGAGTCCGACCTGGGGAGGATTCTCCATGGAGCCGACGACCTTGAAGCCCTCCCGGCGCAGGGTGGCCTCCTTGGCGGCTTCCTCCTTGTCGGTGGCAACCATTTCCGCCACCAACTCTTCCAGGGTGGTGGTGGGCGTCCAGCCCAGCCGTTCCCGCGCCCGGGTCGGATCCCCGAGCAGGGTCTCCACTTCCGCGGGGCGGAAGTAGCGGCGGTCGATGCGCACCACGGTGGCACCGGTATCGCGGCGGGCGCCCGTCTCTTCAACCCCCGTGCCCTCCCAGACAATGCCACCCCAGCCCAGTTCCTCGGCGGTGAGTTCGATGAACCGTCGCACCGATTCCTGCCGGCCTGTAGCGATCACGAAGTCTTCAGGCTGATCCTGCTGCAGCATCCGCCATTGCATTTCCACATAGTCTCTGGCGTGACCCCAATCGCGCAGGGAATCAAGATTTCCCATGAAAAGACCCTGGTCAAGGCCTGCATCGATTCTCGCCATCCCTCGAGTGATTTTCCGGGTCACGAAGGTCTCACCCCGACGCGGACTTTCGTGGTTAAAAAGAATTCCGTTGCAGGCATACATCCCATAGGCTTCCCGGTAATTGACCGTGATCCAGTAGGCGTAAAGCTTGGCGACGCCGTAGGGGCTACGGGGATAGAACGGCGTGGTTTCTTTCTGGGGGATCTCCTGGACAAGACCATAGAGCTCGCTGGTGCTGGCCTGGTAGATGCGGGTTTTTTCCGTCAACCCGAGAATGCGGACGGCCTCCAGAATGCGCAGGGTCCCTAGGGCATCCGAGTTGGCCGTGTATTCAGGGCTTTCAAAACTCACGGCCACGTGGCTCTGGGCCCCGAGGTTGTAGATCTCATCCGGTTGAATCTGCTGAACAATCCGAATCAGATTGGTGGAGTCCGTCAGATCTCCATAGTGAAGAACCAGTCGCGGATCGCGCTCGTGGGGGTCCTGGTAAAGGTGGTCGATCCGGTCGGTGTTGAAGCTGCTGGCCCGGCGCTTGATTCCATGCACCACATACCCCTTCTCCAGGAGCAACTCCGTCAGGTAGGAACCGTCCTGACCGGTGATTCCGGTGATCAGAGCCGTTTTGGTCATGGGGTTGCCTGTGCAGTCAAGGGTTGGTGTGCCACGGTTGCTCTTCAGAGGTTCTGGGGCCACAGCTGTGACGCCATGCCTGTTGTGCCCGTTCAGGCCCGGCTGGAGTTTAGCCGGACAGATGCATGGCGTCCGAAATTGCCTGAACCGATCGGGATCCAGGTGGCGGAGCGCGACCCGTAGAGCATCGCAACTGACTCCATGGCCAGCTCAAAAAAAGGACCTCTCCATCGTGGAGAGGTCCGTGAGAGTGATCAGGTGGAGTGTGATAATCCGCTTCTCAATCGCGCCTGCCGCCGCCCTGGAGGGCAATGATCAACCTGAGGATGAAGATGAAGAGATTGATATAGGTGAGATACATGCCGAGGGCACCGGCCAGGTACTGGTCGTCCCTGTAGCTGCGGGGCATCGTGTAGAAGTCGACGAAGGCCGCTCCCACGAACAACACGGTGCCGAAGCCGGCAATCATCAGCTCAAAGCCATTGCCTCCGAAGCCGGGGATGAAGATGCCGCCAACCAGCTGCACCACCATGGCGATGAGCAGGCCGACGATGCCTAGGCCGACCACGCCGCTGAGGGCCTGGCCGAGGTTGTCGCTCATGTTCCGACCCACCACCGAGGCGATCACAAACGTGATCCCTGTGGCCAGGGCCGCTGTGCCGATGGCTCCGATGCCGGCGGTGCCGATGGCCATTGCCACGATGCCGCTCAGGGTGAAGCCGGTGATCAGGCTGTAGGTGGCCAGGATCGGCAGGGCGGTGCCGTTGTTGCCCTTCATCGCCGCGTTCTGGGCCACGAAGAAGAGGATGAAGTTGCCGATCAACGCCACCCAGAACAGGGGCATGAAGATCGGGTTGCCGATCATCGTCAGGCCGCCGACAACGCCGGCGGCGGTGAGCACCATGCCGCCGCCCACGTAGGGCAGAGCCTTGTTGACAACGTTGGGACCGATCAGGGCGCCGGATTGGGCCTCGCGGATCGCTTCCTGGAAATTGCTTCTGGCCGGCATGGCGCTGGCATTTCAAACTGGTTCTATCTTGCCAGCGGCCCCAGGGTTACGGAGAGGAGGGCGGTTCGGATCTCCCCATGTGGGCCCGTCATGCAGGCACGCTTCAGGCGTCGCACCCTGGCTGGCTGCGGGATCCGGGCCAGAGCCATACCGTCAGCAGCGCGACGCCCGTGCCGATGGAGGATTCGAGGAAGCGCAGCAGGGCATTCAGACCCGGACTCAGGGCCGTTTCCAGGCTGCCGGTGACCATCACGACAATCACCGTGATCGCCGCCAGACGGCCGTGGCTTGGCACGTTGATCGCCGCACAGATCATCACCGTGGCGAAGATCGCCGCGGCCATGCCGAGGGGATGAAAGGGGAGGAAAGTGAGGTAGGTGGCACTGGTGATGGCGCCGATCGCCGACCCCAGAATCCTCAGCGAGGCGGAGGAGGCCCCATCCTTCCGGGTGACCTGGGTCACCATGACGGCGGAGATCGCCGACCAGAGGGCGCCGATCTTGGGCAGGTAGCCCGGAAACGGGCTCGTGAACCAGAAACCCAGCAAGTAGGCCACCAAAGCGGACGCCGCGATCTGGGCGGGGATGCGAACGCGTTCAGCGCTGTTCATGTTTCCGATCGAGCAGGGGGGCCATCCATCCGCTTCCTGGTTGTGGGGGCCGGTGGGCGAGCGTCGCGGCGGGCGTAGGCCTGCACCAGTCGCTGCACCAGGGGGTGGCGGACCACATCTGCATCGCTGAACTGGCAGATGGCCACGCCCTCCACCCCGGCCAGCACCTGCTCCGCCTCCACCAAGCCGCTCAGCTGGCCCGGGGGCAGATCGATCTGGGTCGTGTCGCCCGTCACCACCATGCGGGAGTTCTGCCCCAACCGCGTCAGCACCATGCGCATCTGGGCGCAGGTGGTGTTCTGGGCCTCATCGAGGATCACGAAGGCGTCGGCCAGGGTGCGGCCGCGCATGAAGGCCAGCGGCGCCACTTCGATCACTCCCTTCTCCAGGAGCTGGGTGGTGCGTTCCTGGCCCAGCAGCCCATGGAGGGCGTCGTAGAGGGGGCGCAGATAGGGATCCACCTTCTGCTGCAGGTCACCGGGCAGGAAGCCCAGCCGTTCGCCCGCTTCCACCGCCGGCCGTGTCAGTACCAGCCGCTCCACCTTGCGCTCCTGAAGCATCCGCACCGCCAGGATCGTGGCCAGGAACGTCTTGCCGGTGCCGGCCGGGCCGATCGCCAGGGTCAGGTCGTGGCGTTCGATGGCCTCGACATAGGTGTTCTGCCGCAGGGTGCGGGGACGCAGGGGCCGGCCGGTGACACTGGTGGCCAGCACCTGGAGCCCCATGCTGCGGTGCTGATCGGAACGGCCGGTGTCCATGGCCGTAAGGGCCGACTGGATGTCGACCGGGCTGATGGACTCCCCGCGTTGCCAGAGAGGTTGCAGCAGCTGGATCAGAGCAAGCAGCCTCTCCACCTGGCTCGTTCGGCCGCGGATCTGCAGATCAAGGCCCCGCAGAACGATCTGGGTGCCCGTGAGGGCTTCCAGCCGCCGCAGGGAAGCACCATCGATGCCCGCCAGGGCAACGGCGGCGCCGCTGTCAGGCAGGGCAAACGTGGAGGAGAGCTCGCTCAGGCCTCGGTGGCAGCAGGTTCGGCATCGGCAGCTTCGGTGGCGGCAGCGGCCGCCGCGGCAGCCTCCTCAGCCAGCTTGGCCGCTGCGGCCTGCTTGGCGGCTTCCGCTTCCTTGATCGCAGCGGCAGCGGCGGCCTCGCGGGCTGCGGCCTGCTGGAGCTTGCCAACGGTTTCGGCCGGACGGACGGTCTTCTCAATCAGACCGCCCTTTTCGAGCAGGGTGCGCACGGTGTCGGTGGGCTGGGCTCCCTGGCCGAGGCGCAGGCGGATGGCCTCGGTGTCCAGGCGCGTTTCCTTGGTGCGGGGGTTGTAGAAGCCCAGCTCCTCAAGCGGACGGCCATCGCGGCGGGAGGTGCTGTTGGTGGCCACCAGACGGAAACTCGCTTCCCGTTTCTTGCCGAACCGCTTCAGCCGGAGCTTGATCATCTGGAAATGGTGCTCGAAATGCAGCCCCCAATCCTACAGGGGTGCTCAGAGCTGCCCAAATCCCTTGCGCTTCTTGGCCGGCTTCGGGGGCTTGGGCGGCTTGCCACCGCCGCGGCCACCAGGGGCCCCCATCCCGGGCATCCCGCCCATGCCCGGCAGACCACCTCCCATCCCTGGCATACCTGGAAAACCACCCATGCCCGGCATTCCCGGCATGCCACCACGGCTCATCTGCTGCATGAAGCCGCGCATCTTCTGGAAGTCGGTGAGCACCTTGTCGACGTCGGCCGGTGTGTGGCCGCTGCCGGCGGCAATCCGGCGACGGCGGGAGGGCTGGGAGGCGAGCAGTTCGGGCTGGCGGCGCTCGGCCTCGGTCATCGAGCCGATCATGGCCTCGATGCGCTTGAGCTGGCTCTCGCCCTGCCGCAGCATGCCGTCGTCGATCTTGTTCATCCCCGGGATCAGCTTCATCAGCCCGCCCAGGGATCCCATGCGCTTGATCAGGCGCATCTGCTGCACGAAATCGGAGAAATCGAAGCTGGCTTCCTGCAACTTGCGCTGCATTTTCTCCACATCGGCCAGCTCCACTTCCTTGGTGGCCTTCTCCACCAGGGTGAGCACGTCGCCCATCCCCAGGATCCGGCTCGCCATCCGCTCCGGGTGGAACGGCTGCAGCGCCTCCACCTTCTCGCCGGTGCCGATGAACTTGATCGGCGCCCCGCTCACCTTGCGGATCGAGAGCGCCGCCCCGCCGCGGGAATCCCCATCCAGCTTGGTGAGCACGGCACCGGTGATGCCCACCTGCTCATGGAAGGCGCGGGTGAGTTCGGCGGCCTCCTGGCCGATCATCGAATCCACCACCAGCAGCACCTCATCCGGGGCCGCCGCCTCCCGGATCCGGACCATCTCCTCCATCATCGAGGCGTCGATCTGGAGCCGGCCGGCTGTGTCCACCAGCACGGTGTCGAAGCCTTCGTCCCGCCCCTTGGCCACGCCGGCGGCAGCGATCGCTTCCGGCTTGGCGTCACTGCCGAGACTGAACACCTCCACGCCGATCTGGCGGCCCAGGGTCTGCAACTGGTCGATGGCGGCGGGCCGGTAGACATCGGCGGCCACCAGCAGGGCGCGCCGCCCCTGTTCCTTGAGGTGGAGGCCCAGCTTGGCGGTGGCGGTGGTCTTGCCGGCCCCCTGCAGACCGGCCATCAGGATCACGGTGGGCCCGTCCGCCGCCCGGGCCAGGGGCGCATTGGCGCCGCCCATGGTGTCGACGAGCTGCTCGTGCACCAGCTGGATGAACTTCTGGTCCGGGCTCACCCCCCGCACCACCTCGGCGCCCACGGCCTTGCGCCGCACCTCCTCCACGAACTCCTTCACCACCGCCAGGCTCACGTCAGCCTCCAGCAGCGCCCGTCGCACCTCCTTGAGGGCACCGTCAACGTTCGTTTCCGAAATGGCCGCCTGGCCGCGCAGTCCCTTGACCGCGTCTTCAAAGCGCTGGGAGAGTTCGTCGAACATCAGTTGAGGGATTGGGTGGCCGCCAGGCGCCAGCTGTCGCCGTCGCGTCCGAATACATAACCATTGCGCAGCTCCAGCGGAGCCGTGGTCTCCAGCACGGTCCCGTTGGCATCAAGGCGCCGATCGCTGTAGCGCAGCCGGGCGATGGCGACGATGCGCCGGGGGCCATTTTCCGAAAGGGTGAGATCGATGATCTGAACATCCAGCTGCTGGGTCTGGCCCCGGGCGAGATCGCCGCGGCGCTCCCTGGCGAGCAGGGCCATCGGCCCTTCCCGGGCGATGCGATCGAGGTCCTGAGGCGTCGGCTCACCCGCCAGCACGCCGCTCTTGACGGTCAGCCAGTTCTCCAGCAGTCGGCGCACCTGGGCCGCATTGGGACGGCTCGTGGTGAGTGGGGTGACGCGCAGCCCGACCACGGGATTGGGAGTGGGCTTCGGGGCGGGAGCTGGGGCGGAGACCGGCGGAACTGGCGCCGGCGCCGGTGGGGGCGAGCTCTGGCGCTGCCGCAGCACCCAGGCAGCGACCAGCGCCAGCAGCAGGGCGGCGACGCCCCCCAGCAGCCACGGCTTCGGGGGCAGCGGCCAGCGCAGGGGAACGTCGTCATCGAGCTCCCCGTCGTCGTGGAAATCCATCGCTTCGTCGGCCGCCGGGAGCGGGACGAAGCCGCCGGCGGTGCCCCCATCCAGGGTCAGGGGCACAGGGGGCGGCAGTGTTCCCAGGCCGAAGTCGTCGTAGGGGGGGAAGGCTGGGCCTGGGGCAGGCTCCACGGCTGCCGGGGCGGCGAGATAGGCGCGGCCCCGGCGTTGGTCCTCCCGCTCGACGTAGGCGACCACGTCGCGGTCACTGAAGTAGGCCACCAGATCGGGCTCAGCTTCCAGGTCCCGGTAGCCGGGCAGCACATCCCGGACGAGCCAGTCGCTGCAGTAGGCGCAGAGTTGACCCAGGGGGTCGGCACTCTTGCCGGCGGCCCAGTCCTTCAGCTCCTGGCTGGCGCCTCGGTCGAAGCAGGTCCGTGCCGTGTCGGCCTCCCCCAGCAGCAGATGCAGGTTGGCGAGCAGCGGTTCGATCCCCTCCCGTCCGCTGCGCTGCAGGCGGTGTCTGGCCTCGGCGATGCGCTCGGGCTTGCGCTGGGCGAACCCGGAGGCGGTCAGGGCGATGGTGGCCAGGAAGTCGGCCGCGTCGGAGCCGCTGGCCGCCCAGCGGCTGAACAGATCCACCTGCTCCTGAACGGTGAGAAAGGCGCGGATCTGGTGGAAGAAGGGCTGGAAGTCCTGGCTGGGGAACTGGGGATCGCCATCGCCCTCCAGGCCCCCGCGCCGCTGCACCAGTTGCTCAAGCAGCGCCAGTCCCTCCTGTCGCTCGCCATCGGCGACCAGATCCCGGCTGAGCAGATCGAGCACCCGGTAGGGCGTGAGGTGGTCCAGCTGGGAATGCATGGTCTCCCTGAGGTCAGGTTGCCGGCCGAGGCGTTGCAGCAGCTGCAGACCCTGCTGCAGGGTGCGGGCAGCGGCTTCGAAGCGACGCTGCTGCTCCAGTTCGCCGGCGGCCGCCAGGCAGGCCAACCCCGCCAGCAGCGTGAGATCCCCTTCGGGGCCACTGCCGAGGGTGGGTGACTGAGGGGGCTGCAGCAAACGGCTGGCCAGTTCGAAGGCCTCCAGGGGCTGGCCCCCCTCCATCAGCAGCACCAGCCCGCCCACCTGGCGGGCGGTGGTGATCTCCAGGGCCGGCTGGAGGGTTCCGTCGGTGTCGGCCAGGCTGGTCAGCTCCGCTTCGTAGGCGGCTCGTCGATCGGGATCGCAGAGCAGGTCGGCGCTGGCCCTGAGCAGCTCCGCCCTTGTCTGCAGGGTTTCGGCGGTGAACCCTGCGTGGGGCAGTCGGTCCAGACGTGACTGGAGGGTGCGCAGGACCCCCTGGGCATCGGCGGACGGAGGCACGCCCAGCAAGCGGAAATGATCGATCGGCAGGTCCAATCCGATGATGACGCTGGGGCGCGACTGTAGTCAGAGGCAGTGGTTTTGACTGTCATCAGGGAACGGACCCCGTACAGTCGGGGCCACGAATCGCATCGCTTTCCTGCCATGACTCAGGAATTGACCGCGGCGCGGGCAGCCCAGACCTCCATCCCTGGGCCCGCCGCGTCTTCTGAGGAGGCCGGCAGCCACGCAGTGAGGTTGGAGGGTCTGGTTCCGGCCGAGCGGGCCAGTGTCAGCCGAGACGAGGGCCTGATGCTCTACCGGGACATGACCCTGGGGCGCCGCTTCGAGGACAAGTGCGCCGAGATGTACTACCGCGGCAAGATGTTCGGCTTCGTGCATCTCTACAACGGTCAGGAAGCCGTCTCCACGGGGGTGATCAGGGCGATGCGGCTGCAGCACGACTGGTTCTGCAGCACCTACCGCGACCACGTGCATGCCCTGAGCTGCGGCGTGCCGGCCCGGGAGGTGATGAGTGAGCTGTTCGGCAAGGCCACGGGCTGCAGCAAGGGCCGTGGGGGGTCCATGCACCTGTTCTCCCGGGAGCACCATCTGCTAGGCGGCTATGCCTTCATCGGTGAGGGCATCCCGGTGGCCCTGGGGGCGGCCTTCACCAGCCGCTACAAGCGTGACGCCCTCGGCCAGGCGGACAGCGATGCCGTCACGGCTGCCTTCTTCGGGGATGGCACCTGCAACATCGGCCAGTTCTACGAGTGCCTGAACATGGCCTCGCTGTGGAAGCTGCCGATCCTGTTCGTGGTGGAGAACAACCGCTGGGCCATCGGCATGGACCACAACCGTGCCACCAGCGAGCCCGAGATCTGGCGCAAGGCGGCGGGCTTCGGCATGGTCGGTGAGGAGGTCGACGGCATGGATGTGCTGGCCGTGAGGGCCGCGGCCCAGCGGGCCATTGAGCGGGCCAGGGCCGGAGACGGCCCCACGCTGCTGGAATGTCTCACCTACAGGTTCCGTGGCCATTCCCTGGCCGATCCCGATGAGCTCCGCGAAGCGGCCGAGAAGGAATTCTGGGCCAAGCGCGATCCCATCAAACAACTGGCGCTGCGCCTGACGGACATGGGCCTGGCGACGGCCGAGGAACTCAAGGCCATCGAGAAGGAGATCGACGCCGAAGTGGCTGACTGTGTGGAGTTCGCCCTCGCGGCGCCCGAGCCGGATGGCAGCGAACTCACCCGCTACATCTGGGCCGAAGACTGAGTCAGTGCAGGGGGATTGCGTTGTCCTCCTTAACATCATTCCATTGCCCTGGGTGCTTCAGCTCTGATGCCCAAGCGTGTCCTCGTTACCTTCACTGACAGTCGCATGAAGGCGGCCAGGAGGCGGTTATGTCGTCAGGCGAAGGAGATGCAGGTGTATACGGATATCGTTTCGGCGTCGGAACGGGATCTCAGTCCTGATTTTCGCCAGCGTTTCAAGGACTATCTGACTCCTGAGCACCGCGGTTTCGGCTACTACGCCTGGAAGCCCCAGATCGTCCTGCAGACGCTCGAGCGCCTGCAGGATGGCGACCAGGTGCATTGGATCGATTCCGGCTGTCATCTCAATCCAGCCGGACGAGAGCGGCTGCAGGAGTTGTTCGCCATGACCGTGGAGGCACCCTCGGGAGTTCAGGGTTTCGAATGCCTGCCTCCCAACGGCTCTTTGCTGTACAAGGATCGCCAGTTCCCGGATCAGGGGGAAAGCCAATGGACCAAGGGTGATCTGCTTGATCGGCTGGACGTGAGAGGCAGGGCGGAGATCACCACGACCCAGCAGCTGGGGGCCACCACCTTCTTCGTGCGTAAATGCCCTGCCTCCATGGACTTCATGCGCCACTGGGTGCGGGTGTTCAGCGAGGATTTTTCCATGATTGATGATTCCCCCTCACTGGCGCCCAACCTGGAGGGCTTCATCGAGCATCGCCATGATCAGTCGATCTATTCGATTCTCGGCAAGTTGCTGCCGATCTCCACGATCTCCGTGTTTGAGTTCTGGTTCCCAAGGGCCGACAACTGCTGGTTGCCGGATTGGGAGATGGTCGGCGATTCCCCGATCCAGATCCGCCGGGACCGGGGCCTCAAGGGAGAGAGTCGATGGAAAATCGCCGCTCTCCAGGCCAAGGGCAAGCTGAAGCGACTCCTGGACCGGCGTCAACCACGCTGAAGGCCCCGTTCAGGGCAGAGGGGTGGAGCGTGTCGAAAGGCTGCGTAGTTTGCGAAGGGCCTTGAGTTCAATCTGCCGGACCCTTTCGCGTGACACATCCAGCTGTCGACCGATGTCCGCCAGGGTGTGTCGCTCCATGCCGTCGAGACCGAAGCGCAGGGCCAGAACCTCCCTTTCCTGGCTGGAAAGGTGACTCATCAGCTGGGCCAGTTGCTCCTGATGCATACCCCGCTCGATGCGGTCGAGAGGTTCCTCGGCAGAGCCATCGGCGATGAGATCACCCAGGAAGCTGCGACCATCCTCGGCATGAATGGGGGCATCCAGGCTGGAGATGGTGAGGGCCTGGCGAAGCAGGGAGTCGAGCTCCTCGACGGGAATAGCCATCGCTTCAGAAATTTCGCGACGGCTGGGCATGGCGCCGAGCTTGTGGGCCAGCTCCAGGCTCACCTTGCGGACTGTGGTCAGACGCTCGCTGAGGTGGACCGGCAGTCGAATGGCCCGGGACTGGCAGGCAATCGCGCGCGTCATGCTCTGGCGAATCCACCAGAAGGCATAGGTGGAAAACTTGTAACCCCGGGTGGGGTCAAACTTTTCGACGGCGCGCTCGAGGCCAAGGGAGCCTTCCTGGATCAGATCCAGAAGCTCCAGGCCCTTGCCCTGGTACTTCTTGGCCACGCTCACCACAAGTCGAAGATTGGCGCGCATCATCCGCTCCTTGGAGCGCCGACCGATTCTGATCGTCTTGTTCTCCTGAACCGAGTAGCCGTTTTTCGACTCCTCCACCAGGTGCATCATGGCCTGCACCTGGTTGCCGAGCTCAATCTCTTCAGCTGGGGTGAGCAAGGGCTCTCTGCCGATCGAAGTGAGATACCAGGTAATGGAATCACTCCCTCTGCGGCTGGAGCCCTCCCTTCTCGTCGCGACGGCAGAGGCGGTCATAGGAGGGGGCGAAGTGGCGCCATCGAATGTGTTGGCGAATTATCCACCCTCTGGTAAGCACAGAAAGTGTCTGGAACAACTTTTAAGGACTTGCTAGTGAAACCACACACAATTGCTTTTCTTTAGCCGTTGGCTTCTTTTGGATGAGCAAAGGGCTAATTTCCAGGTTGAAGTAACGGTGAATGGCGAGCCTTGCCAGATCAGGAAGTGGCCTTGCCTCCCCTAATCCTCCAGTCCTGGATCTTCATCGCATGTCCCTATCGGCCGCTGCCGGTTCTCGCTGGGCCAGTGCTTCGGCCACCGCGAGCGGCGTGACGCCCCCGGCGCCCCGGCGCTCCTTGCAGTGGAGACCGGCGAGGGCATGGTCGAGGGCGGCGGCCGCCAGCCAGGCCCCATCAGCGCCGGCCGCAGGCCCTGGCCCTTCCGGGGCGGTGGCCAGGGCCATGGCCCCCCGTCCCGCGGCGTAGCCCGCGAGCACATCGCCAAGCCCGGCCCTGGCGGCGTCCGGGCAGGCCTGGAGCAGTTGCCAGCGGCGTCCCTCAGGGGTCGCCACGACGCTGCGGGCTCCCTTGAGCAACACGCTGGCGCCGCAGCGGTGCGCCGCCGCCAGGGCCGCTTCTGGCCGGGGCAGCTGGGCCAGATCGGGAAAGAGTCTCCGGAACTCCCCCTCGTGGGGGGTGATCCAGGTGGGGCCTCCGCGGCCCTGGAGCCAGTCGGCGCCCATCGCCGCCACCCGGTTGAGGCCATCGGCATCGAGCACCAGCAGTCCTGTGAAGTCAGCCAGCTCCTGCCAACGCTGCCGTTCCCGGGCTTCGATCGCTGCCGCAAGCGACCCACCGGGGTTGCCCAGCCCGCCCAGGCCCGGACCCAGCAGCACCGCATCCAGCCGATCCAGCCAGCCCTCGGCCAGATCCCCCAGGGCCAGGCCGCCGGAGGGGGTGGCGCCCAGGCCAGGTTCCAGCACCACGTGGGGATGGACCTGCCAGAGCTGGGGGGCGATCTCACGGGGCGGGGCGGCACGCAGGCTGCCGCATCCCGATGCGGTGGCGCCCGCCAGGGCCAGATGGGCGGCGCCCCTGAAACGGCGGCTTCCGGCGACGACCAGCAGCCGTCCCCGTTCGTATTTCCCGGCGGCCGGATCCGGATCGGGCCAGGGGGCCGTGGCCCGATCGGCGGCCGTCAGGCCCAGCAGCGGATCGCCGGATGGTTGGCCCAGCAGGGCGGACGGCAGTCCGAGGCAGACCCGCTCCAGCTGACCAACCCAGCGCAGGGCGGCATCCTGCACCAGGCCCCGCTTGATCAGGCCGATGCAATAGGTGGTGGAGGCGGTGGCGGCCGCAGTGCCAAGCAGGGCCCCGTCATCGGCGTCCAGTCCGGTGGGGACGTCAATGGCCACCAGGGCACCGGGCCGCAGCCTCTGGCGATCCCGCAGCAGGGTTTCGATCGTGGCATCGGCCGGGCGGTGCTGGCCGATGCCGAACAGGGCATCCACGCAGAGGGCGGGATCGGCGGGGTCCGGAGGGTCTTCCAGCATGGGCAGACCCAGCCAGCGGGCATGGCGCAGGTGGGCGTCGGTGAGGGGTCGGAGGCGCTCGAAGGGGCACCAGATCCGCACCCGGCCCCCCGCCAGATGCCATTCCCTGGCTACCACCAGCCCATCACCGCCGTTGTGGCCCGGTCCCACCAGCACCAGCAGACCGTCGTGGCGATCCTGACCCGGCCGCTCCCGCAGGCGGCGGCTCACCGCCAGGGCCGCCTTCTCCATCAGGGCCTCCACCGGCAGGCCGCTGTCGAACAGCTGTTGCTCGATGGCCGCCATCGTGGAGCCGCTCACCAGGACGTGGTCGGCATCCAGCGGCGGCCAGGGGGCGGGCATCGGCCGGAAGTCCACGTCGGCCTGGGCAGTGCTCTCCCATGATGGGACGGTCTGTTCCATCCACCCACCGGGATCCTTGAGCCCCGCCCCCGCCATTGCATCGGACACCGCCGCCAAGCGCCCCTCCCCAGAGGTGGCCGCGGTGCTGGCGCGGCTGGGCGCCTGGCCTGGCGAGCGGCGCGTGGCCGTGGGGCTCTCCGGCGGTGTGGACAGCTCCCTGACCGCGGCCCTGCTGGTGGCCGCCGGCTGGGAGGTGGAGGGTCTCACCCTGTGGCTGATGAGTGGCAAGGGCTCCTGCTGCGCCGAGGGCCTGGTGGATGCGGCCGGCATCTGCCAGCAGCTGGGGGTGCCCCACCACGTCGTTGACAGCCGGGCCCGTTTCCAGGAGCAGATCGTCGGGTTTCTGGTGGAGGGTTACGGCGAGGGCCTCACACCCCTGCCCTGCTCCCGTTGCAACCGGGCGGTCAAGTTCGGACCGATGCTCGAGTGGGCCGCCGCGGAGCGCGGCCTCAGCCGACTGGCCACCGGCCACTACGCCCGGCAGCGGCCCGCTGGCGCCGCCGACGGCCCGCCCTTGCCAGGGGATGGGGCCGGCCGCCACCAGCTGTTGCGGGGCCTGGATCCTCTCAAGGACCAGAGCTACTTCCTTTACGACCTGCCCCAGGCGGTGCTGGGCCGCCTGGTGTTTCCCCTGGGTGAACTCACCAAGGAGGCGACCCGCGCGGAGGCCGCCCGCCTCGGCCTGCGCACCGCCGAGAAGCCCGAGAGTCAGGACCTCTGCCTGGCCGACCACCATGGCTCGATGCGGGCGTTCCTCGACGCCTACCTGCCGCCACGCCAGGGGGAGATCGTGCTTCCGGACGGAACGGTGCTCGGCTCCCACGACGGCATCGAGCATTTCACCATCGGGCAACGCAAGGGGCTTGGAGTGGCCTGGAGCGAACCCCTGCATGTGGTGCGGCTGGATGGCGCCATGAATCGGGTGGTGGTGGCCCCCCGCCGGGAAGCGACCCGCCAGGCCTGCGTGGTGGGCGCCATCAACTGGGTGTCGATCGCCCCGCCGGAGCAGCCGATTGCGGTTCAGGTGCAGGTGAGATACCGGAGCCTGCCGGAACCTGCGCTGCTGACCCCCCTGCCGGAGACTGCCGCTGACCACGCTGGCGATCGGCCCCACCGGGCCCGGCTCGACTTCGCCGAGCCCCAGTTCTCAGTGGCACCGGGGCAGGCGGCGGTGTTCTATTGCGGTGAGGTGCTGCTCGGCGGAGGCCTGATTCAGGCCGACGGCTGACGTGTTTCGCTGCGGAACCGGTTCATGGCCGATTCGATCACGACGTGCATGTCCATATATTTGTACTCGGAAAGCCGGCCCCCGAAGATCACGTTGTCGGAGCTGTGGGCCAGCTCCTGGTAACGGCGATAGAGCGATTGGTTGGCAGGGTCGTTGATCGGGTAGTAGGGAATGGCGTCGCCGCTGCAGGCCTTGGGATACTCCCTGGTGATCACTGTGACGGCCGAGCTTGCGCCCTCGAAATGCTTGTGCTCGATGATGCGGGTGAAGGACTCACTGGTATCGCAGTAGTTGATCACGGCGTTCCCCTGGAAGTTCTCCAGCTCTTCGATGCTGTTCTCGAAATCCAGGGAGCGGTATTCCAGGCGGCCGAGCTCGTAATGGAAGTACTGGTCGATGCAACCGGTGTAGACCACCTTCCTGGCCATGGACGTCAACTGGGGCCTGGCATCGAGAAAATCGACGTTCAGGCGCACTTCAATTCCCTCCAGCATCGCCTCGAAAAGGGCCGTGTAGCCGCCGATGGGGATGCCCTGGTAGCGGTCGGTGAAGTAGTTGTTGTTGTAGGTGAAGCGCAGCGGTAATCGCTTGATGATAAAGGCCGGAAGCTCACGGGGATCCTTGCCCCACTGCTTGCGGGTGTAGTCGCGAATCAGGGTCTCGTAGATGTCTTTGCCCACCAGGGAAAGCGCCTGCTCTTCAAGGTTTTTCGGCTCTCCTAGAAAGCGCTGGTCCTCAATCATTTGCCTGGCTTCAGTAGGCGTTCGTGTCTGCCAGAGCTCGTAGAACGTGTTCATGTTGAAAGGAAGTGAATAAAGCTTCCCGTCGGAAATTGCCTTTGGAGAATTGATGTAATTGTTGAATTCGGCAAACCTGTTGACAAAGCTCCAGACGGCCTTGTTGCTCGTATGAAAGATGTGGGCTCCATAGCGATGAACGTTGATGCCTTCCTGCTTTTCTGTGTAGCAGTTGCCACCGATGTGCGGGCGGCGGTCGATGACAAGACAATGCTTGCCGGCATCGGTGGCAAGCCGCGCGAAGGTGGCCCCAAACAGTCCGCAGCCGACGATCAGGTAGTCGTAGGGGAGTGTGGTCACTCCTCAGCTGAAATCCTTCAGATCGACGGGCAGGAGATCTTCGATCGATTGCTGGATTTCCGGTGGTTCCTGCATGCCATAGGTGGCAAAAATGTTGATGCCGCTGCTGGTGCATTTCCTGCAGAGGTCGCTGGCATAGCGCTTGGCCTGCATCACCTGGTATGGCGTATCGAGATAGTTGGCGATCGAAGGAGCTGAAGGGGATTGCACGCAGCAGACGGAAAAATTACCCTCGTGATCCAGGCAGACCTGGGATTCGCGCATGAAGCAATTCTGGGAGCGATGGCTGCCGATGGCCTGCTGCACCAGCTGGGGGCTGTAGTAAATGTATTCCAGTTCCGGTGGGACTTCCTCCAGGCCGTCAAACATCTTGTCGATGGGCATGTAATAGGCGTGGTAGGGAGAGAACTTCATCCCCAGCTTGTCGCAGAAGTGTTTGAACAGATGCACTTCATGCAGGTTCTGCTTGTGCACCAGATAGCGCACATCAATGTTCTTATAGCAATCCCAGTCGCCCAGGGTTTCCGAGATGCGAATCAGGTTGGCGAGGACCGGTTCAATCCGCCCCCCCTTGTGGTTGATCTGGTAGGTGCGCTGGGTGAAACCCGACACCGTGATCGTGAAATTCCAGAGATGCAGCGGTTTAAGGAGGGACCAGTCGTAGTCGTAGTTAAGGTTCGAGGAGATTCCGCAGGGCACGCCATGGCTTTCGGCACAGGCGATCAGCTCATGGAGCTTGGAGTGAAGGGTCGGCTCTGTCCAGTTGTATAGGCCGAAGCGGCAATTGCCATTGGTATCTGCCTTCGCCTTAAGGCAAATCTTTTCGAACAACTCAATCGGCATCTCCGTCAGCTTCTGGCCGATGCTGTTGGTGTACTCGGGCATGCCGACGGGGCAGGCCGTGCAACGGAGGTTGCAACCACTCACCACATCCACCCAGAATTCAATGACTTTTTGACCGGGAGTGGCAGGGGAGTATTCAGGCCACAGCAACCGTTTGACTGCCGATTGCACGTTGCTGGGAACAGCACGCTTCAGGACTGTTGGCAAGGCCATCTAGATGTCTACCTGAACGTGTTACGTCTTTTTATCGTAGCTCCTGCCCGCTGACATCGAAGTCCCCTGGCGTTTCCGTTCCACGTTGTCGAGCCAACGGCGTGGCGAAGTGAGGAGTTCAGCGGTTCGTCGAACCTCTGCCTTGCCTGGCGCCAGCACCAAGGAGTCGCCCCAGGCCCCTGACCATCCGTTGGCGCCGCCGCCACCAGCAGCTGATCGGCGGAGGGGTCAGCCAGTTCCCCAACCGATGCAGCTGCCGACTCCAGACCACAGACCGGTGCTGGGCGCGTCTGTCCCGACAGCACCTAGCCAGCTGGACGGCCGAAGGCCCCTGGTAGGCCGGCAGATCCAGTTGGCGGGCCAGTTCACCAGTGGCTTCCTGCCAGTAGCGGGTGGCCTCGTTCTGGATCTGCCAGCACTCCCGGATCGACGCCACGCTGAGCAGCGTGTCCGGATCGAAACGCTCCACCTCGAGCAGGCCCGGCAGCCCAAAGGGATTGGTGCCCTTTTCGCTGATCACCAGGCACCCATGCAGGGGGGCCTGCCACATCCGGCCGGAGAGGGTGGTGCCCCGTTGATAGGGGTACATGAGCCCGTAGCAGCAATAGGCTCCCGCCAGCCGCCGGTTCGCCTCCAGATAGCTGAGCCCGTGGGTGTTCAGGCCGAGCTTGTCCCAGTGGCGGCCATGGACTTCCACCAGGCCCCTGCGGGCGAGATGGGCCAGATCCCGCTGGTAGGGATCGTCGCCCATCGGTTTGAAGTTGGCGATGTGCAGGGGCCTGCCGGCCCGTTTGCGGAACGGAAGCTGCTGCCAGAATTCGGGAATCACCGGCAGGTACCCCTGCACCCAGCGGACCCCCTCAGGCAGCACGGCCGGCCGCAGGAGCGAAATCAGCCGGATCTCGCGGGCGTGGGGAAAGCGGGAGCGCCAGTCCACCTGGAGCTCCTTCACGTAGTCGTAGACATGGACGATTCCCCCATAGTCCTGGTGGGACAGGCCGGGATCACCCCGCAGGATCACCAGCAACTGCGGATCTGGGTCGTCCCACTCGCGGATCAGCGAATAACCTGATGCCAGATAGAACAGCCGCACATTCCAGATCACATCGAGATCCTGGAAATCGAGCGAGAGGATGTGGCACCGGGGGGTGGGGCTCACACGCGTTACCAGAAGGGATCGCTGGCCAGGCTCACCGTCAGCCGGCCACTCGGGCTTGATGGCACGGTGGCGATGCAGGCCCGCACCATGCGTCCGTTGACCTCGATCTCACAGGCACCGCAGCTGCCCCCCAGGCAGCCGGTAGGGATCACCACCGCCGCCTCATGTGCGGCCTGCAACCAGTCCTGGCCGGGTAGGGCCGAGCTGGTCCGCCCGTCCGGCCACGCGATGGTGATGGCTGGGCGGGAGAGGCCGATGGGTCTGGACTGACGGTCCAGCGAATCTAGGGGCTTCGCCGCGATCAGGGGGGCGGCAGCCGGAAGCGACCACCGGAAGGTGGCTGGCCCCAGGCCTCAGAGGCCCTGCTTGAACGCCTTGATCTTGCCCTTTCCGTCGACGTTGCAAGTGCCGTTGATCTTCTTGACGCGGATCTCTCCAGTGTGATTGTGACTCGTCAGTATGGGAACAATCACAACGCTTGGATGGCCTGAACTGATGGGAACCGTTGCACATCGGCCAGCAAATGTAAGCCAAATGCAACGATCTGGAGTCAGGCTGATTGGAGGATGACGATGTTCCCTTTCGCTTCACTGCATTCAGGCCATCAGCGCTGTCTTGGGGTGTGTGAATGGCGCTTGACGCGCGCTCAACGGCCAGTTCTGGCCAGCAGGGGCGACAGATCGATGTGGGCCTCGAAGGCGTCGGCGAGGCGGTCCAGCAGGGCGTCCCGCTGACGGGCGTGGTGGGGTTGGTGTTCATCCAGGGGCGGCAACTGGCGCCGTTGGCGCAGCTGGTTCAGCCAGCGCCTGCGCCAGGGGCCGTTCTCGAAGATGCCGTGCAGGTAGGTGCCGGCCACCAGGCCCCCCTGGGTCCCCGAGGCCGCCCACCAGCCCAGTTGGCCGTCCTCCGCCAGGGGGGCGCAGTCCGCCCGGTCTGTCGGCTCGCTGCGGCCCTGGTGGAGCTCAAACCCCTCCAGCAGCGGCGGTTCGCCCGGGCCCGGCGGCCAGAGGGCCCGGCTGCGCCGTTGCCGCAGGGCCTTGCTGCCCGCGAACACGGTGCGCAGGGGCAGCAGGCCCAGCCCGGCCGCCCTGTCCCCGGACCGGTCCCCCTCCAGGCCTTCGGGGTCGTAGAGCTCCTCGCCCAGCATCTGCAGACCACCGCAGAGGGCGAACACCTGACCACCCCGGGCCACGTAGGCCTGCAACGCTTCCGCCAGGCCGCTGCTGCGCAGACTCGCCAGGTCCCGCAGGGTCTGCTTACTGCCGGGCAGGATCACCGCATCGGGCTGGCCCAGTGGCTCACCGGGTCGCCGCCACAACAACTGCACGCTGCTTTCCGCCTCGAGCGGGTCGAGATCGGAGAAGTTGCTCAGGGAGGGCAGCCGCAGCACCGCGATGCTGAGCTCGCTGCGGGACTTGCGGCTGCCCCTCTCCAGGAGATCGAGGGAGTCTTCCGGTGGGAACAGTTCATCGAGCCAGGGCATCACGCCGAGCACCGGCAGGCCGGTCTCCTGCTCCAGCCAGAGCCGGCCCGCATCGAACAGGGAACGGCGGCCGCGGAAGCGGTTGATCAGCAGGCCGCCGATCAGGGGGCGCTCCACCGGCCGCAGCAGGGCCAGAGTTCCGACGATCTGGGCAAAGACGCCACCCCGTTCGATGTCCGCCACCAGCAGGCAGCGGGCCCGCAGGTACTGGGCTAACCGCAGGTTGGTCAGGTCCCTGGCCTGCAGATTCACCTCCACCGGGCTGCCGGCCCCCTCGAGCACCAGCCGGCCGCCGGGGTGGGCCGCCTGCAGCTCCGTCAGACCCGTGCGGATCGCTGCCCAGCCGGGGCGGAACCAGTCGCGGTAGTAGTGCTCCGCCCGGGCTGTGCCCACCGAGCGGCCCAGATGGATCACCTCACTGGTGCTGTCGCCCCTGGGTTTGAGCAACACCGGATTCATCGCCACCTGGGGCTCCAGGCCGGCAGCCCAGGCCTGCAGGGCCTGGGAGTAGGCCATCTCACCGCCCTGCTGGTCGACCCAGGCGTTGAGGCTCATGTTCTGCCCCTTGAAGGGCAGGGGCTGCTCCCCCCGGCGCCGCAGCACGCGGCAGAGGGCGGCGGTCATCAGTGATTTGCCAGCGCCGCTGCTGGTGCCCAGCACCATCAGCGGCCGGGGTGCGGTGGGGTGGGGGCGGGTCAAAGGCGGGGGCGGTGGCGACGCAACGCTTCCACGATCCGCTCCCTCCGTCCCGCCCGGGGGATCTCGCTGGGCCATCGCCGCAGCACCTGGCGGCCCAAGGGCGTCAGCCGTACCCGTTCGGTCAGTCCCTGGCCGTCAACTTCCCGGCGCAGCACTCCCAGCCGGATCAGCCAGAGGAAATGGTCCTCGGCCCGATCGCTGCTGAGGGGACCGAAGGTGAGCGGGGAGGCCGGGTCGGTTTCTTGGGCGAGCTCCTCGCTGCTGAGCGCCTGGCCTTGCACCGCCTCGTAGAAGCCGCGGCGGAACGGCAGGCAGCGGAGCGAGAGAGCGGCACGTGCCAGGGAAAGGGACTCGGTGTCGGCCTTTGGCATGGCCCCATTCTCACCAACCGACGGGCAGGCTGGGGAACCATGCCGGCACCTCCTTTGCTCCTTTTGGCTTCCGCTTCTCCTGCCCGGCGTCGCCTGCTGGAGCAGGCCGTCGTCCCCCACAGGGTCCAGGTGAGCGGCGTGGATGAGGAGGGGATCCAGGAGCAGGATCCGATGCGGCTCGTGCAACGGCTGGCCCTCGCCAAGGCGCAGGCCGTGGCGGAGAGGCTGAGTTCCGGGGCGGCGTGGCCGTCCCTGGGGGTGCTGGGCTGCGACTCCCTGCTGGTGGTGCAGGGGGAGGTGTGGGGCAAACCGCGGGATGCCGCCGAGGCGGTGGCCCGCTGGCGTCGCATGGCCGGTGGTTGGGGCGACCTGCACACCGGCCATGCCCTGGTGCGGCGACCCGCGCCGCTGCTGGCGGTGGTGACCACCCGGGTGCACTTCGCCGCACTCAGCGTCGGGGAGATCGAGGCCTACGTGGCCAGTGGTGAGCCCCTGGCCTGTGCCGGAGGTTTTGCCCTCGAGGGCCGTGGCGGCCTGGTGGTGGAACGGATCGAGGGTTGCTTCAGCAATGTGATCGGGCTCAGCCTGCCGCTGCTGCGTCACTGGCTCGACCCAGGGCTGCTCGCTCAAGCGGCTGGCTGATGGGCGCGGATCCGGCGCAGCCAACTGGCCATGGACATTCTCTCGAGCACGCTGCGACGTCTGGCTGGATCCTCGAAATCGGGATGCAATTGATCCAGCCAGGCCTGCAGCCGGCCAGGATCAAGACTCCCGGCGTCCCAGCTGTCGACGTAGGCCACTGGCAGGTCCGTGTAGGCGGCCGTGGTGGGATTTCTTTCGATGATCGGGATGGCGCCGGCCAGAAGGGCTGTAAAGGCTTTCGGTGACGGGTCGAGTCCACCGCCGCCGACGCAGAGAACGAAGGGATAGGTCTGGAGGGTTGGGAAGAAGTCGTTGTAGGGAATCTGTTCGTGAACATCGACGAAGTCTCGCCAGTTCTCTTTCGCCAGCTTTGTGACCTGCTTTCTTGTGTTCCATTGCGGGCCTTCACGGACGTAATGGGCGCAGAAGGCCTTGAGGGGCCGGCTGCGGAGGTCAATCGACGCCAACTCCCTGAGGGTCTGCTGGTAATGATGGTGGCCATCGCTGTTGATGCAGCCCAGGGGAATCGGCGTTACCCCGTCCAAGGGGATGTCAAGGTTTTCAGCGTACCAATGCAGTAGCCGCGGATCATCCACGAGCTTCAGCAGACGCAGGTGAAGTCCTGAATGAATGTAATCAGGAAACCTCCTGTCGACCTGCCGGGGCACAGTGCTGTCAGCATCTCCCGTGATCAGGACGAAACGATTCGAGGCGCTAATCAGGGGGAGATAGTGGCGCAGGAACAGATCCAGACATTCAGGAACAGCCTTCACATAAATGATGTCTGGTTGTCTACCAAGCTGGCCGCTGAAGCCGTACTTTGTCAGGCTCCAGTCAGCCCAGTGGGCGATCGAAGGGATGATGGCATCCACCATTCGCGTGTTCAGAACCAAACCTTCGGCATTCGGGTTCTGGCGGCGTAACGAAGCTCCAGTCGTTGCAAATCTGCGCCGATTGATGTGCGTCTCGATGGCCTGGGCTCGACGCTCGAACTTCGGCCCCAGCAGGGTCTTGAGGGTGCGCGGCGAGCGATGGATCTTGCCGTAAATCCTTTCCCACAGGTCTTGGGCTTCTGTTCGGGCAGGATCACCCATCAGATCTCCCAACGGCAGGTTCAGGAACTCATGATACGGAGCCAGCGGATTTCAACCGTCAACAAAAAGCCTCCGCCCGTGGGCGGAGGCTGGAGGAAGGACGGAATGGAGGGGAACCAATGGTCGGTTCCCTGAGCGCCATCAGTCGAGGTCCGGCATGGCCAGGGTGGGCTCGGCCTGACGGTCGATGCCCTTCTCGAAACCGGCGGCGGCGGCGCGGGCCCGGCCCGCATGCCACAGGTGTCCGACCAGGAAGAAGAAGGCCAGCACGAACTGCGTGGAGGCCAACCACTGGCGGATGTTGACGAAGTTCACCGAGTTGGGCTCGGTGATGATGCCGCCGACGGAGTTGAGGGAGGCGTTGGGGGCATGGGTCATGTACTCAGCCGCCCGACGCACCTGCCAGGGCTGGATGTCGTTCTGGAGCTTGTCGAGGCTCAGACCGTTGGGACCCCGGAGGGGCTCCAGCCAGGGACCGCGGAAGTCCCAGAAGCGCATGGTTTCACCACCGAAGATGATCTCGCCGGTGGGGGAGCGCATCAGGTATTTGCCCAGGCCGGTGGGGCCCATGGCGGAACCGATGTTGGCGCCCATGCGCTGGTCGCGCACCAGGAAGGTGAAGCTCTGGGCCTGGGAGGATTCGGCGTTGGTGGGGCCGTAGAACTCCGAGGGATAGGCGGTGTTGTTGAACCAGATATACGAGGAGGCGATGAAGCTCATGAAGCTCAGCGCGCCGAGGCTGTAGCTGAGGTAAGCCTCACCGTTCCAGATGAAGGCGCGGCGCACCCAGCCGAAGGGCTTGGTGATCACGTGCCAGATGCCACCGAAGATGCAGATCAGGCCGATCCAGATGTGGCCACCGATGATGTCCTCCATCGAATCGACGCCGATGATCCAGCCCTCGCCACCGAAGGGGGCGCGGGTGAGATAACCGAAGATCACACCGGGGCTGAGGGTGGGGTTGCTGATCAGGCGCACATCACCGCCACCGGGCGCCCAGGTGTCATAGACACCACCGAAGAACATGGCCTTGAACACCAGCAGCAGAGCACCCACACCGAGAAGGATGAGGTGATAGCCAATGATGTTGGTCATCTGATTCTTGTCGCGCCAGTCCTGGGAGAAGAACGCGGAGTAGTTCTCAAGGATTTCAGGGCCGCGCAGGGCGTGATACAGGCCGCCAAGGCCGAGCACGGCGGAACTGATCAGGTGCAGAACACCAACCACAAAGAAGGGATAGAGATCGGTGACTTCACCGCCGGGACCAACGCCGTAGCCGAGGGTGGCGACGTGGGGGAACAGGATCAGGCCCTGCTCGTACATGGGCTTGTCGAAGGTGAAGTGGCTCACCTCAAACAGCATCATGGCGCCGGCCCAGAAGACCATCAGACCTGCGTGGGCCACGTGGGCCCCCAGCAGACGGCCGGAGAGGTTGATCAGACGGGCATTGCCCGCCCACCAGGCATAGCCAGTGGAGTCGAGGTCCTTGCCCCCGACCGAGATGAGACCGGAATTAAAGGGCGTTTCCACGGGGCAGAACCTCTTCAGGGAAGATGAAGTTTTCGTGCGGTTGGTCGGCGGGCGCCATCCAGGCACGCAGACCTTCGTTGAGCAGGATGTTCTTGG
>NZ_JAFKRH010000011.1 GCF_019038465.1 Synechococcus sp. CCY 0621
CCGGTGGGGCCACGGCGGCGGGCCGGGCCGGGGCCGCGGGCACCGGGCGGGACGGCGCGCCGCCGGCCGCGGGGGGAGTGGCCGTGGTGGCCGGTTTAGCGATGATCGTGGGCGGACGAACGGCCGGCTTGCCGGCTTCCACCGGGCGCGGCCGAGCTGGAGCCGGGGTACCGGGGGGCCTGGGGCGCGCCGCAGGTGGTTCTGGACGGGCAGGGGCGGGGGCGGCGGCAGGGCCTGCCGTGGGCCTCGGAGCCGGGGGCCGGTTCGCGGGCGCTGCCGGGGCGGCTGGGGCCGTTGGGGCCGGCGGAGCGCTGGCCCGGGGAGCGGCCATGGGGGCCGGCGCGGCCTTCTTCACCGCCAGGATCGCCTTGGCCGGAGGGGTGGGCGCCGCAGGCTCGGGCCGCGACGGGGCCTGGCCGCCGACATTGACGCCGATCAGCGAACGGATGCGGGTGGCCTCGTCATCACTGATCGAGCTGCTGTGACTCTTGGCCGCAATGGAGAGCTTCTCGGCGGCATCGAGCACGTCCTTGTTGTCCAGGCCCAGGTCCTTCGACAGCTCGTAGATTCTCACTTTGCCGCTGCTGGTCATTCAGAAAGGTCTCCGTACGGTGGGGCCGAAAGGGCCCCGGGGCCGCACGCACGTGGCGACCATGGTTCATCTTGCCTCAGAGGTTGCGGGGCCGATCGCTCGAGACGTGCCTCGAGGCTGGCGATGATGGCATCGCTGACGGCGCAGCGGAGGCCGCGCTGGAGGCGGCGGCGGCGGCGGGCTTCCTCCAGGCAGCTCGGTTCGGGGCAGAGATAGGCCGAGCGACCCATGCCCCGATCCAGACTCACGCTCCCGTCGGCCTGACGCACCACCCGCCAGAGCTGGCTGCGGTCGCAGAGGCGGCGACAGGAGACGCAGCGGCGCAGCACCGGGCGCCTCGCGGGCGCCGTCACCGGACGTCCTCGCCAGGAAGTTCGTCGTCGGGGACGGCCGCGGTCGTGGCTTCGGCCGGCTCCTCGCCCGGCCCTTCGGCAGGGGCGCCGTCCTCAGCCTCCTCCAGCTCGTAGGACTCCTCGTCCTCGGGCAGGGGGTACAGCTCGCGCAGGCGGGCATCCTCCTCGGCCCTGGTGGCCTGTTCGGCCTCCAGGCGGGCCTCGGCCTCGGCCTGCAGGGCCTCCTCCTCCTGGCGCTGGGCGATCAGGGCCGCCACCGTCTGGTCCTCGCTGACCTGGTCGTACTCCTGGGCATTCTTGATGTCGATCTTCCAACCGGTGAGCCGGGCCGCCAGGCGGACGTTCTGCCCCTCACGGCCGATGGCCAGGCTCAGCTGATCGTGGGGCACGAGCACGTGGGCGTGGTGCCCTTCGGGGTCCACCAGTCGGACCATCTCCACCCGCGCCGGACTGAGGGAGTTGGCCAGGTACTGGGCCGGATCCGGTGACCAGCGGATCACGTCGATCTTCTCGCCCCGCAGCTCATTCACCACCTGCTGGATGCGGGAGCCGCGGGCGCCGATGCAGGCCCCCACTGGATCCACTTCCCGCTCCACACTGTCGACCGCGACCTTGGTGCGGGGGCCGACGGCACGGGAGGGGGGGTTGGCTTCCCTGGCCACGGCGACGATCCGCACCGAGCCCTCCTGGATCTCAGGCACTTCGTTCTCGAACAGGTAGACCACCAGGCCCGCATTGGCCCGGGAGACGAACAGCTGGGGACCACGACGGGGCACCTCGCTGACCTCCTTGAGGAACACCTTGAAGGTGGCGTTGGCGCGGTAGTTGTCGTTGGGGAGCTGGTCGCGGCGGGGCAGTTCCGCTTCCACCTCCGGCCGGCCCAGGCCGCTGCTCACGGCCATGATCACGCTTTGACGCTCGAAACGAATGACCCGGGCGGTGAGCACGGGATCTTCCAGGTCGGCGAATTCCTCCTGGATCATGCGGCGCTGCTGGTCGCGCAGTTTCTGGGCCAGCACCTGCTTGGTGGTGGCGGCGGCCATGCGGCCGAAATCATCTTTCTCCGGGGTCACGTCCAGCACCACCGTGTCGCCGATCTGGGCGTCTTCCGCCACCTGGCGCACCTCTTCAATGGCGATCTGGTGGTCGTCGCTCTCCACCTCCTCGACGATGATCTTGCTGGCCAGCACCCGATAGCCCTCTTCCTCGAGATCGAGCGCCACGTCGAAGTTGCTGAAGTAGTCCTCCTCGAAGGGGTCTTCGCTGATGCCCAGGTAGAGGGTGCGGCGGTAACGCTCGTAGCCCTTCAGCAGGGCCTCCCGCAGGGCGGCCTCCACCACCTGGGGAGCCAGCTTCTTCTCGTCGCTGATGTCCTCGATCAGGTTGTTGAGACCGGGGAGCAGAACCAGGGCCATGGACTCGGGGGCAGGTGGGAAGGAAGGGGAGGAAGGGCGAACCGGAGCGGCTCAGGAATCGGGGGGCGCTTCGGTGAGCCGCACCCGCAGCACCTCGTCGCGGGGAATGCGCAGGATGCGGCCACGCTCATTGAGCTGCACCACCTGGTCATCCCGGCCCAGCAGCAGGCCCGTGCGGCGCACCTCCGCACCGCCGGCCTCCTGGCGGATCAGCTCCACCGGGAAGCCGCGGAAGCTGACGAAGTCCCGGTCGGTGAGGAGCTCCTCCCCGATGCCGGGGCTGCTCACCTCCAGGACATAGGCCATGGTCAGCAGTTCCGACGCCTCAAGGGCCTCGGCGAGGGGACCGCTCACGGCGGCGCATTCGTCGAGGTTCACGTCGCTGCCGTCGGCCCGCTGCACCCGCACCACGACCGTGAGGGGGAGGCGATGGGCGAGCACCTCGACCGACTGCACCGTGAGGTGGGCGGCCTCGACCACCGTCCGGGCCAGTGTCTCCAGGTCGTCGGTGAGGGGATGGGGCAAGGACAGGCGGCGTGGGGAGGGACTCCCGCGGGCGGGATGGTCCGCCGTGCGCTGCAGTGTTCACTGCCCCCAACCAGCGGCGAAGCCCCTGTCAGGGGAAACGTCGTCCGGGAAAAGGGTGATGCCCGGCGGGCACTCGCTCACCCTAAGGGATTGGCCCCCGGGGGGCTGGGCAGCTCCAGGACAGGAGCCTCGGCGTAATAGTCGTTGGCGCTGACCTCGCCCCGTTGGCTGAGGTCCTGGTTGAGGCACTGGCCGCACTGCTCAGGGGTGCGCAGGAACTGGCACACCCGGGCCCAGAGCTTGGCGCGGCTGCCGGGAGCCCCCTGGCTGAAGTGGACCAGGTCGTTGCCTCCGGCCATTCCCTGGATCTCCACCTTGCAGAGGGTGCAGCGCTGCCGGGTGCCGGGAGGGATTGTGGCCATGGCCTCGGGGAGGACTGGGGGCAAAGTTAAGCCGATTCAGGTCAAGCGGTCCTGCCGGGGGCCAGCCAGGGCGGTCTCCGATGCGAATTCTTCAACTGAGCGACCCCCATCTGCTGGCCGAGCCGGCCGGCCGCTGCCATGGCCGGCCGGCGCTGGACCTGCTGCGCCATGGGGTGCAGGAGGCCCTCGGCCAGCTTCGGGCGGCCAGGGAGGCCCCCGATCTGCTGCTGATCAGCGGCGACCTCTGCGATGACGAGAGCTGGGGCGGTTACGTCCGCCTGGGGGAACTGCTGCAGACGCTGCCGTTGCCGGTGGCGTTGCTGGCGGGCAACCACGACCAACCCGCCCTGCTGCGTGCCGCTCTCGGGCGCCGCGCCGTGATCGCCCCGGCCCTGGTGCGCTGCGGCCAGGGCTGGCTGCTGCTGCTCGACAGCCACCGCAGCGGCGACACCGCCGGCGAACTGGGTCCGCTGCAGCTGGACTGGCTGCAGCGCCAGCTCGTCGTCGAGGGGTTGGCCGGGGGCCAATCCCTGCTGGTGGCCGTGCACCATCCCCCGGTTCCGATCGGCGACACCGTCATGGATGCCATCCGGCTGCGGGACGGCGAGGCCCTGCTTGATGGGCTGCGGCCGTTCTCTGGCCTGCGGGGGCTGGTCTTCGGCCACGTTCACCAGCACTGGCAGGGACAACTGCCCGGCCGGCCGGAGGTGCCCATGCTGGGCTGCCCCTCCACCCTGCGCAGCTTCCCCCCCGTGCAGCGCTGCCCCCTGGAACGTCCGGACGACCCAGGCGGGCGCTGGCTTCAGATCGGCGAGGACAGCGTCCTGCGGCAGCAGTTGCTGCGCTGGGCGCCGCTCGACGGACCTAGCCTCGCCGGATGCAACGCTCCCACCCCCTGTCTTCCCTGAGCCGGCGGCTGCGGGGCCTGATGCTGCTGGCCCTGCTGCTGGCGTTCGCCGCCCTTCCCCCGCCCGCCGCGGCCCTTGAGGCGGATCCACCGGCCCTGACCCCCCACAGCTTCGTGGCCGACGCCGCCCGGCGGGTGGGCCCGGCGGTGGTGCGGATCGACACCGAGCGCAACGTCGCCAGGCCCCCCTTCGATCCCACCCTGCTGGATCCCCTGCTGCGGGACCTGTTCGGCGACCCCTCCAGCAGCACGCGGGAACGGGGCCAGGGCTCGGGGGTGGTGATCGATGGACCGCGCGGCCTGGTGCTCACCAATGCCCATGTGGTGGAGAGGGTGGACGCGGTGACCGTGACCCTGGCCGATGGCCGTCAGCTGGACGGGTCGGTGGTCGGCACCGACCCGGTCACCGATCTGGCGGTGGTACACATCACCGGAAAGTCCCCCCTGAGCGCCGCGCCCCTGGGGGATTCCGAAGCCCTCGAGGTGGGCGACTGGGCCATCGCCCTGGGCAGTCCCTATGGCCTGGAGCGCACCGTCACCCTGGGGATCGTCAGCAGCCTGCACCGGGACATCAACAGCCTTGGCTTTGCCGACAAACGCCTCGACCTGATCCAGACGGACGCGGCGATCAACCCCGGCAACTCCGGCGGCCCGCTGATCAACGCCGCCGGTGAGGTGATCGGCATCAACACCCTGGTGCGTTCCGGGCCAGGGGCCGGGCTCGGCTTCGCCATCCCCATCAACCTGGCCAAACGGGTGGCCGACCAGCTCGGTGAGGGGGGCACGGTGGTGCATCCCTACCTGGGCCTCCAGCTGGTGCCGCTCACGGCCCGGATGGCCCGGGACAACAACAAGGATCCCGATGCCCTGCTGCAGCTGCCCGAGCGGGATGGGGCCCTGGTGCAGCGGGTGCTGCCGGAAAGTCCGGCTGAGGCGGCCGGGCTGCACCGCGGCGATCTGGTGGTGGCAATTGCCGACCAGCCGGTGAACACCCCCTCGGCGCTGTTGCAGCAGGTGGAACAGGCCCAGGTGGGCCAACCCCTGCCGCTGCGGGTGGTCCGGGGCCAGCGGGAGCTGCAGCTCTCGATCCGGCCGGCGGCCCTGCCCCAGGCGGGCTAGGGAAAGCTCCCTTGCTACGGTCTGGCCCGATTTCCGCCAGACCCCCGATGTCCGATCTCCAGGACCGCATGAAGGAGGCCGTGGCCACGGCGGCGGTGGATCAGATCCGCGACGGCATGGTGGTGGGGCTGGGTTCCGGTTCCACCGCCGCGCTGATGATCCGGGCCCTGGGTCAGAAGCTGCGCCAGGGCGAACTGAAGGACATCGTCGGCGTCACCACCTCGTTCCAGGGGGAGGTGCTGGCGGCCGAACTGGGCATCCCGCTGATGGCCCTCAACGCCGTCACCAGCATCGATCTGGCCATCGACGGCGCCGATGAGGTGGATCCGTCCTTCCAGCTGATCAAGGGGGGCGGCGCCTGCCACGTGCAGGAGAAGCTGGTGGCCCGCCGGGCCGATCGCTTCGTGATCGTGGTGGATGCCACCAAGCTGGTGGAGCGCCTCAACCTCGGCTTCCTGCTGCCGGTGGAAGTGCTGCCCGGGGCCTGGCGCCAGGTGCGCGATGAACTCACGGCCATGGGGAGCTCGGTTGAGCTGCGCATGGCCGTGCGCAAGGCCGGTCCGGTGGTCACCGACCAGGGCAACCTGGTGCTTGATGTGGCCTTTGAAGGGGGCATCGGCGACCCTGCCGCCCTGGAGGCGACGATCAACAACATCCCCGGCGTGCTCGAGAACGGCCTGTTCGTGAACCTCGTCGATCAGGTGCTGGTGGGTGAGATCGAAGCCGGCGAGCCCCGGGTGCGGGATCTGCCCCGGCATTGACCAGCCAGGCAATGGACCAGCCCTGGCGTCAGTCGGGCGAGAGCCGCTGGCGCACTGACTCGGCGTGGCTGTGCAGCCCCTCGCTCTCGGCCAGGGTGATGACGGCGGCGCCGGTGGCCTCCAGGGCCGCTCGGTTGAACTGGATCAGGCTGGTGTGCCGCAGGAAGGTCTCGACGCTCAGGGCGCCGGCGAAGCGGGCGGTGCCGGAGGTGGGCAGGGTGTGGTTGGGTCCGGCCAGGTAGTCGCCCACCGCCTCGGGGGACCAGGGGCCGAGGAAGATGGCGCCGGCCTGGCGGATCCGATCGGCCAGGTCTTCGGGATCCGCCACCAGCAGTTCGAGGTGCTCCGGGGCGAAGCGGTCGCTGAGGGCCGTCGCTTCGGCCAGATCGCCGCAGACCACGATCAGTCCCCAGTCGTTAAGCGCCTGGAGGGTGATCGCGGCCCGTGGATGCCCCTGCAGCTGGGCGTTGATGGCGGCCGGCAGGGCGGCGGCCAGCTCCTCGCTGGTGGTGATCAGGATGGCGGCCGCCAGGGGATCGTGCTCGGCCTGGGCCATCAGATCGGCGGCCACCTGGGCGGGCTTGGCGGTGTGGTCGGCGATCACCAGCACCTCGCTGGGGCCGGCCAGGGAATCGATCCCGACCCTGCCGTAGACCGCCTTCTTGGCCAGGGTCACGTACAGGTTGCCGGGGCCGCTGATCACATCAACGGCGGGGATCGTTTCGGTGCCGTAGGCCAGGGCTGCGATCGCCTGGGCGCCCCCCACCCGGTACACCTCCTCCACCCCGGCCCGGTGGGCGGCTGCCAGCACGGTGACGTTCGGCTCGCCTCCGGGGCCTGGCGGGGTCACCATCACCAGCCGTTCCACGCCGGCCACCCGGGCGGGAATCGCATTCATCAGCACCGTGCTGGGGTAGGAGGCGCGGCCGCCGGGGACGTAGATCCCCGCCCGCTGCACCGGGCGCCAGCGGCGCCCCAGCCGTTCGCCATGGGGGCCGTCCACGGCCAGATCCGAAGGGATCTGGCGGCGGTGGAAATCCAGGATGCGGTCGTGGGCCAGGTCGAGGGCCCGGCGCAGGGGCTCTGGGCAGGCCGCCCAGGCCTGGGCCAGGCACTCGGGCGGTACCCGCAGGGGATCGGGCCGCAGGCCATCGAAGCGCTCGCTGAACTCCAGCAGGGCCGCATCGCCGCGCTGGCGCACTTCGGCCAGGATCGCCGCAACTGTGGCCTCTGCTTGCTGCATCTGATCGCCTTCGGTGCGGGCGGCGATCGCTTCGAGCCGTTCACCGGCCAGCCGCCCATCCCGCAGGCAGGCGATCCGCAGCGGCGGCAGCGCGGCCAAGGCGCCACCGGCGGGGCTGCTGCTGGTCGGGATGGAAGCAACCACGGGTCGGTGCCGAAGGCGGAGGGCTGCCTCAAAATTAGGGCCAAGGACCCGCCAGGCCCCAGGAGGTAGGATCCGCGTTTGCCGAGTCAGCGCCCCTACGCCTGTGGCCAATAACAAGTCTTCGAAGAAACGCATCGAGATCGCTGAACGCAATCGCCTGCGCAACCGCACCTACAAGTCCGCCCTGCGCACCCTGATGAAGCGCTGCCTGACGGCCTGCAGCGCCTACGGCCAGCAGCCCGGAGAGGAGGCCAAGGCCGCCGTCCAGGCCAGCATGAGCGCCGCCTTCAGCAAGATCGACAAGGCCGTCAAGGTGGGAGTGGTGCACCGCAACACCGGTGCCAACCAGAAATCACGTCTCAGCGTGGCGGTGAAGCAGGTGCTCGAGCCGACGGCCGCCGGCAGCGCCGGCGCCTGAGCGCCACCCCATGGCCGTCAGCTCCGAGGCCGCCCCTTCCCTGGTGGACAGCCATTGCCACATCGTGTTCCGCAACTTTGAAGCGGACCTTGAGGAGGTGGCCCAGCGATGGCGGCAGGCGGGGGTCAAGGCCCTCGTCCATGCCTGTGTGGAACCCGCCGAAATTCCGGCGATCCGGTCCCTGGCCGACCGCTTTCCTGAGCTGCGTTACGCCGTAGGGGTCCATCCCCTCGATACCCAGCATTGGCACAGCGACACCGCTGCGGTGCTGGAAACAGCTGCCCGTGCCGACGACAGGGTGGTGGCGATCGGTGAACTGGGCCTGGATCTGTTCCGGGCCACCAATCTCGATGAACAACTGGCGGCCCTGGGACCCCAGCTGGATCTGGCGGTGGCCCTGGATCTGCCGGTGATCATCCACTGTCGGGACGCGGCCGAGCCGATGCTCGCCGAGCTGCGCCAACGGCAGCGCCGTGGCGCCTGCCCCCGGGGCGTGATGCATTGCTGGGGGGGCACCCCTGAGGAGATGGCAGGGTTCCTGGAGCTTGGCCTTTACATCAGCTTCAGCGGCACGGTCACCTTCGCCAAGGCCGAGCCCATCCACGCCTGTGCCCGGCTGGTGCCAGCCGATCGCTACCTCGTCGAAACCGACTGCCCCTTCCTGGCGCCCGTGCCCCGCCGCGGCAAGCGCAACGAGCCTGCCTATGTCGCGGAGGTGGCGGCCAGGGTGGCCGACCTGCGGGGCGAGACGCTCGAGCAAGTGGCGCAGGCGACCACGGCCAATGCCACCCGTTTATTCAGGCTGCCCGACCAGGTTGTATGATGTCTTATTGGCCTGGAAGCGGAAGCGCTCTTTTTGTCCACGACGGCATCCATTGAGTCGGCAACTGAGTCGGCACATTCTCAGCGAGCCCTGTAAGCGCCTCTGCTGGAGCATTCGTCCCATTTCCATGGGCGGACGCCACAGCTAGGCGCCTGTTGGCATGGCCCGTCACCGGGCACCCCTCCAGGCAGGTCTCACCGTGATCGCCCTTCCCCGTCCAGGCCCGCCCTACCACCACCGTTCCTGCAGGTTCACCGCATGAGCAGCGCGATCCAGGTCGCCAAGACCGTCACTTACCTTCCCGATCTCGTGGAGGTACAGCGGGCGAGCTTCAAATGGTTCCTGGAGAAGGGCCTGATCGAAGAGCTGGACAGCTTCTCTCCGATCACCGACTACACCGGCAAGCTGGAGCTGCATTTCATTGGCGATCAGTATCGCCTGAAACGCCCCCGCCACGACGTGGAAGAGGCCAAGCGTCGCGATGCGACCTTCGCTTCCCAGATGTATGTCACCTGCCGTCTGGTCAACAAGGAAACCGGCGAGATCAAGGAGCAGGAGGTCTTCATCGGGGAACTTCCCCTGATGACCGAGCGCGGCACCTTCATCATCAACGGCGCCGAGCGGGTGATCGTCAACCAGATCGTGCGCAGCCCGGGCGTCTACTTCAAGGACGAGCAGGACAAGAACGGCCGCAAGACCTTCAACGCCAGCCTGATCCCCAACCGCGGCGCCTGGTTGAAGTTCGAGACCGACAAGAACGACCTGCTGCACGTCCGCGTCGACAAGACCCGCAAGATCAACGCCCACGTGCTGATGCGGGCCATCGGCCTGTCGGACAACGACGTGCTCGACAAGCTGCGGCACCCGGAGTATTACCAGAAGTCGATCGAAGCGTCCAACGAAGAGGGCATCAGCTCCGAGGACCAGGCCCTGCTGGAGCTCTACAAGAAGTTGCGTCCGGGTGAACCGCCCTCGGTGAGTGGCGGCCAGCAACTGCTGCACAGCCGCTTCTTCGATCCCAAGCGCTATGACCTGGGCCGGGTGGGTCGCTACAAGATCAACAAGAAGCTGCGTCTCACCATCCCCGATGCGGTGCGCACCCTCACCGCCGAGGACGTTCTCTCCACGATCGACTACCTGATCAACCTTGAGCTCGATGTGGGCGGAGCCAGCCTCGATGACATCGACCACCTCGGCAATCGCCGTGTGCGTTCGGTCGGCGAGCTGCTGCAGAACCAGGTGCGTGTCGGCCTGAACCGTCTCGAGCGGATCATCAAGGAACGGATGACCGTCGGCGAGACCGAATCGCTCACGCCAGCCCAGCTGGTGAACCCCAAGCCCCTGGTGGCGGCGGTGAAGGAGTTCTTCGGCTCCAGCCAGTTGAGCCAGTTCATGGACCAGACCAACCCCCTGGCCGAGCTGACCCACAAGCGCCGCATCAGCGCCCTCGGCCCAGGCGGTCTGACCCGGGAGCGGGCCGGCTTCGCCGTGCGCGACATCCACCCCTCCCACTACGGCCGCATCTGCCCGATCGAAACCCCGGAAGGCCCCAACGCCGGCCTGATCGGTTCGCTCGCCACCCATGCCCGGGTGAACGAGTACGGCTTCATCGAAACCCCCTTCTGGCGGGTGGAAGACGGCATCGTCCTCAAGCAGGGCGACCCCCTCTATCTCTCCGCCGACCTGGAGGACGAGTGCCGGGTGGCCCCCGGTGACGTACCCACCGACGCCACCGGCCGCATCACCGTCGATCTGGTGCCGGTCCGCTACCGCCAGGACTTTGAGAAAGTGCCCCCCGAGCAGGTGGACTACGTCCAGCTGTCGCCGGTGCAGGTGATCTCGGTGGCCACCTCCTTGATCCCCTTCCTGGAGCACGACGACGCCAACCGGGCCCTGATGGGCTCGAACATGCAGCGCCAGGCCGTCCCCCTGCTGCGGCCCGAGCGGCCCCTGGTGGGCACCGGCCTGGAAACCCAGGTGGCGCGGGATTCCGGCATGGTGCCCATCACCAAGGTGAACGGCACCGTCTCCTTCGTGGATGCCACCGCCATCGTGATTCGCGATGAGCAGGGCCGGGATCACACCCACTTCCTGCAGAAGTACCAGCGCTCCAACCAGGACACCTGCCTCAACCAGCGGCCGATCGTTCGCCAGGGCGATCCGGTGATCGCCGGCCAGGTGCTGGCCAACGGCTCGGCCTGCGAAGGCGGCGAGATCGCCCTTGGCCAGAACGTGCTGATCGCCTACATGCCCTGGGAGGGCTACAACTACGAGGACGCCATCCTGGTGAGCGACCGGCTGGTTCAGGACGACCTCTACACCTCGGTGCACATCGAGAAGTACGAGATCGAAGCCCGCCAGACCAAGCTCGGACCCGAGGAGATCACGCGGGAAATCCCGAATGTGGCCGAGGAAAGCCTGGGCCACCTCGATGAGATGGGCATCATCCGCATCGGTGCCTACGTCGAATCCGGCGACATCCTGGTGGGCAAGGTGACCCCCAAGGGTGAATCCGACCAGCCGCCTGAGGAGAAGCTGCTGCGCGCCATCTTCGGTGAGAAGGCCCGTGACGTGCGCGACAACTCCCTGCGGGTGCCCAGCACCGAACGGGGCCGGGTGGTCGACGTGCGCATCTACACCCGCGAGCAGGGCGACGAACTGCCGCCGGGGGCGAACATGGTCGTGCGGGTCTACGTGGCCCAGCGCCGCAAGATCCAGGTGGGCGACAAGATGGCCGGCCGCCACGGCAACAAGGGCATCATCAGCCGCATCCTTCCCCGGGAGGACATGCCCTACCTGCCCGATGGCACCCCCATCGACATCGTGCTCAACCCCCTGGGGGTGCCGAGCCGCATGAACGTGGGTCAGGTGTTCGAATGCCTGATGGGCTGGGCCTCGTCCCACCTCGACTGCCGCGTCAAGGTGGTGCCGTTCGATGAGATGTACGGCCCCGAGAAATCGAAGCAGACGGTGCAGGCCTACCTCGAGGAGGCCGCCAAGCTGCCCGGCAAGGAGTGGGTCTACGACCCCACCAACCCCGGCAAGATCCAACTCATTGATGGGCGAAGCGGCGAACCCTTCGACCAGCCGGTGACCGTGGGCTACGCCCACATCCTCAAGCTGGTGCACCTGGTGGACGACAAGATCCACGCCCGCTCCACCGGTCCCTACTCCCTGGTGACCCAGCAGCCCCTGGGCGGCAAGGCCCAGCAGGGCGGCCAGCGACTCGGGGAAATGGAGGTGTGGGCCCTGGAGGCCTACGGCGCCGCCTACACCCTGCAGGAACTGCTCACCGTCAAGTCCGACGACATGCAGGGCCGCAACGAGGCCCTCAACGCCATCGTCAAGGGCAAGCCCATCCCCCGGCCGGGCACGCCCGAGTCCTTCAAGGTGCTGATGCGGGAGCTGCAGTCCCTGGGCCTCGACATCGCCGTCTACACCGACGCCGGTGAGGAAGTCGACCTAATGCAGGACGTCAATCCCCGCCGCAGCACCCCCAGCCGTCCCACCTACGAGTCCCTCGGTGTCGCGGATTACGACGATGACTGATCGCTTGATTCACCGGCTCTGATTTCTCCGCTTCTCTCGATCACCCTGCGTTTCCGCCATGTCCAACAGCAACCTTCGCACCGAAAACCACTTCGATTACGTGAAGATCACGCTCGCTTCCCCCGAGCGGATCATGCAGTGGGGGCAGCGCACGCTGCCCAACGGTCAGGTGGTGGGTGAGGTCACCAAGCCGGAAACGATCAACTACCGCACCCTCAAGCCCGAGATGGACGGGCTCTTCTGCGAGAAGATCTTCGGCCCCTCCAAGGACTGGGAATGCCACTGCGGCAAGTACAAGCGGGTGCGGCACCGCGGCATCGTCTGCGAGCGCTGCGGCGTGGAAGTGACCGAGAGCCGGGTGCGGCGCCACCGCATGGGCTTCATCAAGCTGGCGGCGCCTGTGTCGCATGTCTGGTACCTCAAGGGCATCCCCAGCTATGTGGCGATCCTGCTCGACATGCCCCTGCGGGATGTGGAGCAGATCGTCTACTTCAACTGCTACGTGGTGCTCGACAAGGGGGACCACAAGGATCTCACCTACAAGCAGTTGCTCACCGAAGACGAGTGGCTGGAGATCGAGGACCAGATCTTCGCCGAGGATTCCGAGATCGAGAACGAGCCGATCGTGGGCATCGGCGCCGAAGCCCTCAAGCAGCTCCTCGAGGACATCGACCTCGAAAAAGAAGCTGAGCAGCTGCGGGAGGACATCAACAACTCCAAGGGCCAGAAGCGGGCCAAGCTGATCAAGCGTCTGCGGGTGATCGACAACTTCATCGCCACCAACGCCCGTCCCGACTGGATGGTGCTGGATGTGATCCCGGTGATCCCTCCCGATCTGCGCCCCATGGTGCAGCTCGACGGCGGTCGCTTCGCCACCAGCGATCTCAACGACCTCTACCGGCGGGTGATCAACCGCAACAACCGTCTGGCGCGTCTCCAGGAGATCCTCGCTCCCGAGATCATCGTCCGCAACGAAAAGCGGATGCTGCAGGAGGCCGTCGATGCCCTGATCGACAACGGCCGCCGCGGCCGCACCGTGGTGGGGGCCAACAACCGGGCCCTCAAGTCGCTCAGCGACATCATCGAGGGCAAGCAGGGCCGCTTCCGCCAGAACCTCCTCGGCAAACGGGTCGACTACTCCGGCCGTTCCGTGATCGTGGTGGGCCCCAAGCTCAAGATGCACCAGTGCGGCCTGCCCAAGGAGATGGCGATCGAGCTGTTCCAGCCGTTCGTGATCCATCGCCTCATCCGCCAGAACATCGTCAACAACATCAAGGCGGCCAAGAAGCTGATTCAGCGGGCCGACGACGAGGTGATGCAGGTGCTGCAGGAAGTGATCGAAGGGCATCCGATCCTGCTCAACCGGGCCCCGACCCTGCACCGTCTGGGTATCCAGGCCTTCGAACCCAAACTGGTGGATGGCCGGGCGATCCAGCTCCATCCCCTGGTCTGCCCCGCCTTCAACGCCGACTTCGACGGTGACCAGATGGCCGTGCACGTGCCCCTGGCGATCGAGGCCCAGACCGAGGCCCGCATGCTGATGCTGGCCAGCAACAACGTGCTCTCTCCCGCCACCGGCGAGCCGATCATCACCCCGTCCCAGGACATGGTGCTGGGCGCCTACTACCTCACCGCCGTCGATCGGGAGAAGGTGCAGCCCGCCTTCGGCGACCGCTCGCGCACCTTCGCCGATCTCGAGGACGTGATTGCCGCCTTTGAGGAGAAGCACCTCACCCTGCACGACTGGGTCTGGGTGCGCTTCAACGGTGAGGTCGAAAGCGACGACGAGGACAACGAGCCCGTCCAGCAGGGCACCCTCACGGACGGCACCCGCTTCGAGCAGTGGAAGTTCCGCCGCGACCGCTTCGATGAGGACGGCGCCCTGATCAGCCGTTATCTGCTGACCACCGTGGGTCGGGTTGTGATCAACCACACCATCATCGACGCCGTGGCCGCCACCTGAGTTCCACCGGCCGGGCCGAGCCCCGCGCCCCGTGTCTTCCGTCCCCCTCCAGCCTTTTCCAACGCGCGCTGCCATGACCGCCACCCCCGCCAAGAAGATCAGCAAGAAGAGCGCCAAGGCCGCCGCCGAACTGGCCGCTGCCACCGCCGCCGCCGAACTCGCGGCCTCCGCCCTGAGCAAGCAGGCGCCGCCGTTCCGCAACCGGATCATCGACAAGAAGGCGCTGCGCAACCTGGTCTCCTGGGCCTACAAGCACCACGGCACCGCGGCCACCGCCGCGATGGCCGATGAGCTGAAGGATCTGGGTTTCCACTACGCCACCCAGGCGGCGGTGTCGATCTCGGTCGACGACCTGCGCATCCCCGGCGACAAGGCGGTTCTGCTGGAGGAGGCCGAAGAGCAGATCACGGCCACCGAGGAGCGTTACCGGCTGGGCGAAATCACCGAGGTGGAGCGCCACACCAAGGTGATCGACACCTGGACCGAGACCAACGAACGGCTGGTGGCGGCCGTGCGCCGCAACTTCAACGACAACGATCCACTCAACTCGGTGTGGATGATGGCCAACTCCGGCGCCCGGGGGAACATGTCCCAGGTGCGCCAGCTGGTGGGCATGCGCGGCCTGATGGCCAACCCGCAAGGGGAGATCATCGACCTGCCGATCCGCACCAACTTCCGTGAGGGCCTCACGGTCACCGAGTACGTGATCTCCTCCTACGGCGCCCGCAAGGGCCTGGTGGACACGGCCCTGCGCACCGCCGACTCCGGCTACCTCACCCGCCGTCTGGTGGACGTGGCCCAGGACGTGATCGTGCGGGAGGAGGACTGCGGCACCCACCGCTTCATCCCCATCAACGCCGACGAGCGGGGCCGCTTCGGCACCAAGCTGGTGGGCCGTCTGGCGGCCCAGCCCGTCGTCGACAGCGACGGTGTCGTCATCGTCGATCGCAATGGTGAGATCGACCCGGCCCTTTCCGCCGCCATCGAGAAGGCGGCGATCGCCACCGTGATGGTGCGCTCACCGCTCACCTGCGAGGCCTCCCGTTCGGTCTGCCGCAAGTGCTACGGCTGGGCCCTGGCCCACAACGAACTGGTCGACCTGGGCGAAGCGGTGGGGATCATCGCGGCCCAGTCGATCGGTGAACCGGGCACCCAGCTCACCATGAGGACCTTCCACACCGGTGGTGTGTCCACGGCCGAAACCGGCGTGGTGCGTTCCCTGGTGGACGGGATCGTCGAATTCGGCCCCAAGGCCAGGGTGCGTGACCACCGCACCCCCCACGGGGTGGAGGCCAAGCTGGCCGAAACCGATTTCACCCTCACCCTCAAGCCTTCGGGCAAGGGCAAGGTGCAGAAGATCGACATCACCAACGGCTCGATTCTCTTCGTGGCCGATGGCGATCCGGTCGCCAACGACATCATCCTGGCCCAGATCTCCTCGGGCTCGGCGGTGAAGAAGAGCGTGGAGAAGGCCACCAAGGATGTCATCTGCGACCTGGCCGGCCAGGTGCGCTTTGAGGATGTGATCCAGCCCCGGGAAGTCACCGACCGCCAGGGCAACATCACCCACAAAGCCCAGCGTCTCGGACGTCTGTGGGTGTTCAGCGGCGACGTCTACAACCTGCCGCCCAACGCCCTGCCGGTGGTGGAGACCGACAAGCCGGTGACCACCGGCAATGTGCTGGCCGAGAGCCGTCTGCAGAGCGAGTATGGCGGCGCCGTGCGGCTGCGCGAGTCCACCGGCGACTCACGCGAAGTGCAGATCGTCACCGCCAGCCTCACCCTCAAGGACTGCAAGCTGGTGGGTGAATCCAGCCACACCGGCGAAAGCTGGCACCTGGAGGGCAAGGACAACAGCCGTTACCTGGTCAAGACCCAGCCCGGCACCAAGATCGGCGCCGGAGAGGTGATCGCCGAACTCACCGACGACCGTTTCCGCACCCAGACCGGCGGCATGGTCAAGTTCGCCCCCG
Source organism: Synechococcus sp. CCY 0621 (assembly GCF_019038465.1). Taxonomy (GTDB): domain Bacteria; phylum Cyanobacteriota; class Cyanobacteriia; order PCC-6307; family Cyanobiaceae; genus Cyanobium. Next base: position 16,211 of record NZ_JAFKRH010000011.1, read on the forward strand.
GCCTCTCGATCAAGAAGGCCCGCTCCGCCAAGCACGGCTTCGAGGTGAGCAAGGGCGGCACCCTGCTGTGGATCCCCCAGGAAACCCACGAGATCAACAAGGACATTTCCTTGCTGATGATCGAGGACGGCCAGTGGATCGAGGCCGGCACCGAAGTCGTCAAGGACATCTTCAGCCAGACCGCCGGCATCGTCACCGTCACCCAGAAGAACGACATCCTGCGGGAGATCATCGTGCGCTCCGGTGAGCTGCACCTGGTCTCCGACGCCAAGGTGCTCGGCCGCTACGGCGAGGACGGCAAGATGGTCAACCCCGGCGAAGAGATCGCCCCTGGCCTCAAGGCCGAGGCGATGAAGTTCGTCGAGAAGGTCGACACCCCGGAGGGCGGCGCCCTGCTGCTGCGGCCCGTCGAGGAATACGCCATCCCCGATGCCGCCCACCTGCCCGAACTCTCCACCGTCAAGCAGACCGGCGGCCCCTCCCTGGGTCTGAAGGCCACCCAGCGCCTCACCTTCAAGGACGGCGAGCTGATCAAGTCGGTGGAAGGGGTGGAGCTGCTGCGCACCCAGCTGATCCTGGAAACCTTCGACACCACCCCCCAGATGACGGTGGATGTGGAGGTGGTCGCCGACAAGCGGGCCAAGACCATCGAGCGCCTGCAGCTGGTGATCCTGGAAACCCTGCTGGTGCGCCGCGACACCCTCTCCGATGCCAGCCACGGCTCCACCCACACCGAGCTGCAGGTGGAGGACGGCATCGCCGTCAAGCGCGGCGATGTGGTGGCCACCACCCAGATCCTGTGCAAGGAGAACGGCGTGGTGCAACTGCCCGAACCCGTCGTCGGTGAACCGATCCGGCGCCTGATCGTGGAGCGGGCCGACGACACCCGCAGCCTGGATCTGGGCGGAGCCGCCCCGAAGGTGGCCGTGGGCGATCGCATCGTCGACGGCGACGTGCTGGCTGACGGGGTGCTCTCCCCCTGCTGCGGCCAGGTGGAGGCCATCGACGGCAAGACCCTCACCATCCGTCTGGGTCGGCCCTACATGGTGTCGCCCGATTCGGTGCTGCACGTCCGTGACGGTGAGCTGGTGCAGCGCGGTGATGCCCTCGCCCTGCTGGTGTTCGAGCGCCAGAAGACCGGCGACATCGTCCAGGGTCTGCCCCGTATCGAAGAACTGCTGGAGGCCCGCCGGCCGCGGGAATCGGCGGTGCTCTGCCGCAAGAGCGGCACCGTGCAGATCAAGCAGGGCGAAGACGACGATTCGATCACCGTCTCGGTGATCGAGACGGACGACGTCATCACCGAGTACCCGATTCTTCTCGGCCGCAACGTGATGGTCAACGATGGCCAGCAGGTGAGCGCCGGTGAGATGCTCACCGACGGTCCGATCAATCCCCACGAGCTGCTGGAGTGCTTCTTCGAAGACCTGCGCAGCCGCAAGCCCACCATGGAGGCCGCCCAGGAGGCGATCTCCAAGCTGCAGTTCCGCATGGTCACGGAAGTGCAGAACGTCTACAAGTCGCAGGGGGTGTCGATCAGCGACAAGCACATCGAAGTGATCGTGCGCCAGATGACCAGCAAGGTCCGCATCGAGGATGCCGGTGACACCACCCTGCTGCCCGGTGAGTTGATCGAGCTGCGTCAGGTGGAGCAGGTGAATTCCGCCATGGGCATCACCGGTGGCGCTCCGGCCGAGTTCACCCCCGTGCTGCTGGGCATCACCAAGGCCTCCCTCAACACCGATTCGTTCATCTCGGCGGCCTCCTTCCAGGAGACCACCCGGGTGCTCACCGAAGCGGCGATCGAGGGCAAGAGCGACTGGTTGCGGGGCCTCAAGGAGAACGTGATCATCGGTCGCCTGATCCCCGCCGGCACCGGCTTCGGTGGCTTCGAAGAGGAGCTGCGCGCCGAGGCCGGACCCCACCCCGACATCCTTGAGGAGGAGGCCGCCGGCTACCGCCGCAACCAGAACCTGCGTCCCGACTACACCGTCGAGATGCCCGCCCCGGCGGTCACCGCCGCCGTGCTCGATGACCCCTCCGAGGAGGATCTGGAGGCCACCCGCAGCCGCCACGGCATCGAAGCGGCCGCCAGCGGCTTCGCCGCCTTCGCCCGTCCCACGGCGGATGAGGGCCTCGAGGAGGAGCTGATTGCCGATCCGGCCGCCCTCGAGGGCCTGCAGGAGGAGGGGCTGCTCAGCGATGACTGATCCGGCCGTCACCACCCCGGTGCCGGTGCGCCGGGTGCCGCGCTTCGGCTTCCACACCCACACCGAGCGCTTGAATGGCCGGCTGGCCATGCTCGGCTTCATCGCCCTGGTGGCGGTGGAGTGGAAGCTGGGTCACGGCCTGCTGATCTGGCCCTGATGGCGGAGCCCGTTCCCCTGCTGGGGATGGGCCTGGCGGCCCTCCAGGAGTGGGCGGGCCTGCAGGGCCAGCCTGCTTTCCGTGGCAAGCAGCTGCACGACTGGATCTACGCCAGGGGAGCCCGCAGCCTCGAGGAGATCACGGTGCTGCCCAAGGCCTGGCGGGAGCAGCTGGCGGCCGCCGGCACCGGCCTCGGCCGTTCGCCCCTGCTGCACCGCAGCGACGCCCGCGACGGCACCACCAAGCTGCTGCTGGGCACCGCCGATGGCCTCAGCATCGAGACCGTGGGCATCCCCAGCGGCGACCGGCTCACGGTGTGCGTCAGCAGCCAGGTGGGCTGCCCCATGGGCTGCCGCTTCTGCGCCACCGGCAAGGGGGGGCTGCAGCGCTCCCTTGCGGTGCACGAGATCGTCGATCAGGTGCTCAGTGTGTGGGAGGCGATGGACCGTCGCCCCAGCCACGTGGTGTTCATGGGCATGGGCGAACCCCTGCTGAACACCGACGCGGTGCTCGAAGCCATCGCCTGCCTCTGCACCGATCTGGGCATGGCCCAGCGGCAGATCACCGTCAGCACCGTGGGGGTGCCCCGCAGCCTGCCCACCCTGGCCGAGCGCGCCCTGGAGCGGCTGGGCCGGGCCCAGTTCACCCTGGCCGTGAGTCTTCATGCCCCCGACCAGCGCCTGCGGGAGGAGCTGATCCCCACCGCCCATGCCTACCCGTTGGAGGCCCTGCTCGACGACTGCCGCCACTACGTGGCCATCACCGGCCGGCGCGTGAGCTTCGAATACATCCTGCTGGGCGGCCTCAACGACCATCCCCGCCAGGCCGACGCCCTGGCCCGCCTGCTGCGGGGCTTCCAGAGCCACGTCAACCTGATCGCCTACAACCCGATCGCCGAGGAGGACTTCCGCCGCCCCGCCCCCGAGGCGGTGGAGGCCTTCCGCGCCCAGCTGGAGCGGCGCCACATCGCCGTGAGTGTGCGGGCCAGCCGTGGTCTGGATCAGGACGCGGCCTGTGGCCAGCTGCGCCGCCGCCTGCTCACCGCCCCGGCGCCTTGATCGCCGTGGTTTCGGCCCAGCGACCCGTCGCCGTGCTCGCCGTCGCCGGCCTGCTGGTGGCCCTGGCCTATCTCGGCATCTGTGGCGTCCTGTTCCTGCGCCAGCGCGCCCTGCTCTATTTCCCCCAGCCCCGCTCCGCCGATGCGCCCGGCGAGCTGCTGGCCCTGACCATGGCAGGCGGCCCGCCGGGAAGCCAGGTGCTGGTGAGCGTCCAGCGCCGGCCCGGCCCGAAGGCGCTGCTCTATTTCGGCGGCAATGCGGAGGCTGTGGCGGGCCAGTTGCCGCTGCTGGCGGCCGCCTTTCCGGAGCACAGCCTTTATCTGATGCACTACCGGGGCTACGGCGGCAGCAGCGGCCAGCCCTCGGAGCAGGCCCTGTTCGCCGATGCCCTGGCCCTGTTCGACCGGGTGAGCACCGACCACGACCACATCGCGGTGCTGGGCCGCAGCCTGGGCAGCGCTGTGGCGGTGCATCTGGCGGCCCGCCGTCCCGTCGCCCGGCTGGTGCTGGTCACCCCGTTCGACAGCATCGAGGCGGTGGCCTCCCGCCAGTTCCCGCTGGTGCCGGTGGCCCTGCTGCTGCAGGACAAATACCGCTCCTGGGCGGACGCCCCCCGCGTGGACGCCCCCACCCTGCTGATCGCGGCCGAACGGGACGAGGTGATCCCGCGCGCCAACACCGACGCTCTGCTCTCCCACTTCCGCCCCGGCGTCGCCTCCCTGGTGGTGCTGCCCGTCGATGGCCACAACGCGGTGGAGGGCTCCCCCGGCTACATCCCGCTGTTGCGGGAGTTCTCTGCATCCCGCTCGGCGGAGTAGGCCCCGCGGGCGCCCTGGCCGTTCCAGGGGGTGAGCCGCAGCATCAGCAGGAAGGCCGGCAGGGCCGCGGCGGCGGTGGCCAGGAAGAAGCCTGGCCAGCCCAGCCGTTCGGCCACCAGCCCGGCGGGTGCGGCCAGCAGCGAGCGGCTCAGGGCGTAGACCCCCGAGAGCAGGGCGTACTGGGTGGCGGAGAAACGGGGGTTGCAGAGGCTCATCAGCAGCGCCACGAAGGCGGCGCCCACCATGCCGCCACCGATGTTCTCCAGGGCCACGGCCATCAGCAGGCCTGGCATGCCGCCGTCGAAACGGGCCAGGGCCCAGTAGGCCAGGTTGCCCGCCGCCCCCACCAGGGCGAACAGCCACAGGGAGCGGTTCATGCCCAGCCGGCCGAACAGCAGGCCCCCCAGCAGCGTGCCCACGATGGTGGCGCCGATGCCCCAGCCCGCCAGCACCGACCCCACCACCTCGGGGCTGAAGCCCTTCTGGATCAGGAACGGCACCGCCATCAGGCCGAGCAAGCCGTCGGGCCAGCGGTAGAGCAGCACCAGGGTGAGCAGGGCCACGGCCCTGGGGCCGCCGCTGCGGTGCAGGAATTCCCGCGCTGGACCCAGCACCGCCTGGCGCAGGCTGCTCACCGGCACCGCCAGGGGTTCCAGCCGCGGCGCCGTGAGGGTGAAGGGCACCACCACCAGCATCAGCACGGCCGAGAACACAAAGGCCAGCGGCCAGTTGTAGCGGCCGGCCAGGATGAAGCCGCCGGCGCCCACGGCCAGCATCGCTGTGCGGTAACCCAGGTTGGAGGCGGCGGCCCCGGCGCCCCGCTCCAGATCGGGCAGCAGGTCGGTGCGGTAGGCATCGACGGCGATGTCCTGGGTGGCGCTGACCACGGCCAGCAGCACCGCCATCAGGCCGATCGCCGTCAGGCTGGCCGGATCCGTGGAGGGCCGCAGCAGGGCCATGGCGCCGATCACGGCCACCAGGGTGAGCTGCAGCACCAGCAGCCAGCCGCGGCGACGGTCGGGCCAGGGCAGGGGCCAGCGGTCGAGGGCCGGAGCCCAGACCATCTTCAGGGTGTAAGGCAGCTCGGCCAGCCCCAGCAGGCCGATCAGGCTCAGGGGGATCTGGCTGGCGGTGAGCCAGCCCTGCAGCAGCTTGGTGCCCACCATGTAGGGGGTGCCGCTGGCCACCCCCTCGGCGGCCACCGCCAGGAGGCGACGCCAGGGCCGGACGCTGCTGGAGGCACGGGTGGCCATGGCCGCTTGCGGGTGGCCGAACCCTAGAAGCGACCGCTCGGACCACAATGCAGCCAGCACCGCCGCACGGCCCCCATGTCCTTCCTGCGCTCCAAGCTCCTGCCTGCTGCCATCGTGCTGCTGTTCGGCCTGGCCCTGTTCGCCGTCAGCGCCCGCATCTGGCTGCCCGGCGACATGGCCGCCCCCGCCCCGCTGGGCTGATCCCGTACCCAGGGGCTGATCGGCTGGCCGTCCTGCTTTTACGATGCCGTCACCTGGATGGCTCCATGCCGGAAGACGGCCTGCCCTTTCCCGAAACCACCCATGAGCTGGCCCTCGATCCGGAGGTGCTGGCGCGGGAACTGGCGCAGGAGCTGCTGGGCGACCCGCTCGATGAAATCGACAGCGTTGCCCCCTCCAGCTCCGATGTGGCCGCCGAGTGCGACCTTGGCATCGTCCTGCTCAAGGGGGGGCGTGAGGAGCGGCTGCAGGGGCTGCGCATCTTCTGCGAGCACCGGGATCCCCGAGCCATTCCGCTGCTGCTGCCGTTGCTCAAGGCCGGCTGTCCGATCGTGCGCATGAGCGCCGTCTACGCCCTGGGGCGCAATCCCCACCCCCTGGCGGTGGAGCCCCTGCTGGGCCTGTTGGTGGCCGACGACAACGGCTACGTGCGCAAGGCCGTGGCCTGGAGCCTGGGCAATTACCCCGAGGCTCCCGTGCTCAACCCGCTGATCCGGGCCCTGGAGATGGACATCTCGGCTGTGCGGCTGTGGGCGGCCAGCTCCCTTGCCGATGCCGGCGCCACCGGTGTGGCCAAGGCCGACCCCGCTGCCGCCCAGCTGCTCCTGACCCTGCGCATCGACAGTGAACCGGCCGTGCGCAGCAACAGTGCCTGGGCGCTGGGGCGCCTCTACACCGATCTGGTGGAACCGCGCCAGCGGGACGTGGTGGAAGCCTTGCTGCACACGATGCTGCACGACGGTGATTCCACCGTCCGCGACGAAGCCCGGATGGCCCTGGAGCAGCTGGAGCAACCCGAGGTGCTCGAACGGCTCCAGACCCTGGTGGACGAGGGCCTGATCAGCTGAGCGGCCCTGCCGCCGCGCCCTTCCCACCCACCGCGGCCACCCGAATTCACGGTTAAGATCCCGTTCTCACCTGTGCAACCCATCCGGGATGGCCCAACGCTCCATCCGCTTCCGCATTCGTCCTGACGGACGGGTGGAGGAACTCGTGGAAGGTGTGCAGGGCGAGGGTTGTTCCCAGCTCACGGAGCGGATCGAGGCCAGGCTGGGCAGCGTCCAGCAACGCCAGAGCACCGCTGAAGCGTTCCAGGCCCAACCCCTCGATCTCCAGGACCCCCAGGTGGTCGTCCAGCACCACGGCACCTGAGCCACCACCCCTCTCCCCCTTACGACCCATGTCGCACTTCAGCACCGTCAAAACCGAGCTGCGCGATCGCCAGGCCCTGGTGGAAGCCCTGCGCGACCTGGGCCACCCGCCCGCCGAGGGCTCCTGCCAGGTGCGGGGCTACCGCGGCCAGACGGTGACCGCCGACCTGGCCATTCCCCAGGCCGATGGGGTGGACATCGGTTTCCGCCTCAACGCCGAAAGTGGCAGCTACGAGCTGGTCACCGACCTGGAACTCTGGAAGCAGCCCATCCCGGTGGAGCGTTTCCTGGCCAAGCTCACCCAGCGCTACGCCCTGCGCAGCATCCTGGCCAGCACCGCCGAGGAGGGCTTCCAGGTGAGCGAGCAGACCAGCCACCTCGACGGCAGCATCGAACTGGTGGTGACCCGCTGGGACGCCTGACCCCGTGAGCACAACGGGCCCCTCCGCCGGCCTCGATCCCGCCCTGGCCTTTCGCACCGCGGCGGCCCCGGAGTCGGAGGCGACAGGGCTGGAGCCAGTGCTTGGAGGTGCCCTGCGGCAGCAGGCCGTCTGGGTGGACGAGGCCGTCTGCATCGGCTGTCGCTACTGCGCCCACGTGGCCGGCAACACCTTCGTGGTGGAGCCGGACTGGGGCCGCTCCCGGGCCCTGCGCCAGGACGGGGACAGCACCGAACGGATCCAGGAAGCGATCGACACCTGCCCCGTGGACTGCATCCACTGGGTGGCCTACGAGCAGCTGCCGAACCTGAGGGCTCAGCTCGACGAGCAGGAGATCCAGCCCCTGGGGCTGCCCTCCCAGGGCCGCCGCCGCCGCACCCTGCCCCGCTCCACCCCGCCAGCGCCGTGACCATCCCCAGCCGGCGTTTCGGCCGTACGGGGCTGGCCATGCCGGTGCTCTCCCTCGGGGGCATGCGCTTTCAGCAGAGCTGGAGCGATCTGCCGCCCGAGGCGGTGGAGGCCGAGAGCCAGGACCGGCTGGAGGCCACCCTCCGGGCCGCCATCGCAGCGGGCCTGCATCACATCGAAACTGCTCGCCACTACGGCACCTCCGAGCGGCAGCTGGGTTGGCTGCTGCCGCGGCTGCCGGATCCCCGGCGGCTCCTGCAGACCAAAGTCCCCCCCAGCGCCGACCCGGCCGCCTTTGAGGCCGACCTGCGGACCAGCTTCGAGCGGCTGGGTCTGACGGGCGAAGCGGGCCGGGTCGACCTGCTGGCCATCCACGGCCTCAACACGCCGGAACTGCTCGATCAGACCCTGCGCCCCGGTGGTTGCCGAGACGTGGCCCGCCGCTGGCAGGAGGCGGGCCGAATCGGCCACGTGGGCTTCTCCACCCATGCGCCACTGCCCCTGATCCTGGAAGCGATCGAGAGCGACCAGTTCGATTACATCAACTTGCACTGGTACTTCATCCGCCAGGACAACCGGCCCGCGATCGAGGCCGCCACCGCCCACGACATGGGGGTGTTCGTGATCAGCCCCACCGACAAGGGGGGCCATCTGCACAACCCGTCGCAGCGCCTCTGCGAGCTGTGTGCCCCCTTGCATCCGATCGTCTTCAACGACCTGTTCTGCCTGTCGGCCCCTGGCCTCCACACGATCAGCGTCGGCGCCGCCGGCCCCCAGGATCTCGCCTTGCATCTGGAGGCCGTGGCGCTGCTGCCCCGGGCCGGGGAGCTCCTGCCACCGATCCTGGACCGGCTCGAGCAGGCGCGCCGGCAGGCCCTCGGGGAGGCGTGGCTGGCCAGCTGGGACCGGGGTCTGCCGGCCTGGGAGGACACCCCCGGCCGCATCAACCTGCCGGTGCTGCTCTGGTTGCACAACCTGCTGGAGGCCTGGGACCTGGAGGCCTACGGCCGGGCCCGCTACGGCCTGCTGGGCCAGGGGGGGCACTGGTTTCCAGGGGAGAACGCCGATGCTCTCGATGGCACGGTGAGCGAGGCCGAGCTGCGGGCGGTGCTGGGGGCCAGCCCCTGGGCCGCCGAGATTCCCGAGCGGCTGCGGCAGTTGCGCCAGCGGCTGGGGGGCGAGGCCGTGAAGCGCCTGCAGGTGGCCTAGGCCCCTGGCGTGATGGCCCCTGGCGCGATCGGCGTCTTCTGGGGCACCCCCACGGCCCGGGGGTAGGCGGCCGGACAGGGGCCGGCCGGCCGCAGCCAGAGGCCGTGGCGCACGCCCCGGCCCGCCGGCAGGTCGAGGCGCTTCACCGGATCCACCGTCGCCCGCAGCACCCCCACGGCCGCCTCCAGGTCGCGCTGGTCGTCGGCCCCCCACTGGCCCCGGTAGAGCAGGGCCAGGCCGTCGGGCTTCAGCAGCGGCACCAGGTATTCGGCCACCACCGGCGCGCTGGCCACGGCGCGGGCCATGGCACGATCGAAGCGGCCGCGGCAGTCCGGGGAGCGGCCGGTGCGCTCGACCCGTTCGCAGCGCAGCCGCAGGCGCCCCTCGTCCAGCCCCAGGCTGCGGGCCATGGCCCGCACCGCCTCCAGCTTGCGGCCCACCGAATCCACCAGGGTGATCCGGGCGGTGGGCAGGGCGATCGCCAGGGCCAGCCCGGGGAAACCGCCGCCGGTGCCGACGTCGATCAGCTCCAGGCCATCCGGAACGCCGCCCGGGGCCGTGAGCAGGGGCACCCAGGGCCAGAAGCTGTCGAACACCTGGGCGACCCAGAAATCGTCTCCCTCCACCAGGCGGGTGAGGTTGACCCGGCCGTTCCAGAGCCTCAGCTGCTCCTGCAGGGCCACCAGCGCCGCCAGCTGGCCGTCGTCGGGGGTCCAGCCCAACGCCTGCCAGAGGCCGGCATCGGGGGGGGCGCTGGGGTCGGGGCTGGCGGCCATCCGCTACGGCAGTGGTGCTTCTCCCTAGGATCCCTCACGCCGGGCAGGCTGCCACCGCCGCCTCAGGGACCATGTCCGCCACAGCCAAGCCCCCCACCCACTACCAGGTGCTGCAGCTGCAGCCCACCGCCACCGATCAGGAGCTGCGGCAGGCGTTCCGGGGGCTGAGCAAGCGCTACCACCCCGACACCACCGCCTTGCCCGCGAGCGAGGCCGAAGTGGCCTTCCGGCAGCTGCGCCAGGCCTATGCCGTGCTGAGTGATCCCGCCGCCCGGCGGCTCTATGACGCCGCCCTGCTGCAGAGCGCCCTGCCGACCCCGGTCCAGCGCCCCCCGTCCGAGGCCGTCGCCCGACCCGTGTCGGTGCGCCGGGCCTTGTCGGGCGGTGAATGGTTCGCCCTGCTGCTGCTGGCCCTGGCCCTGGTGCTCAGCCTGGTGCTGGGGCTGGGTGTGGCCTGGGCGCGGGGCGCCGAAATGATGGCCTGGCCCAGCTGGTGGGCCGACCTTGAGACGGCTTCGGCGCCGCCGGCGGCCGCCTCTCCCCCCAGCCCCAGCCAGCCCCTGCCGATCCGACCGTGACCCTGCTGCCCCCTGCGGCCACCCCCCTCTACAACCATCCCCTGCCCGCCCTGGAGGCCTGGCTGCGCCAGCTGGGGGCGACCCAGTCGCGCACCAACGTCGCCCACTGGGACCTGCACCGCCCCGAATGGAGCGCCCGCATCGCCATGGAGGTGGAGGAGCTGCGGGTGAGCTGGCACCAGGAGGGCCGCACCACGGCACGCCAGTTCCCCTATGGCCTCTCACGGGCCGATGTGGAGGCGGCGATCCTGGCGGGTCCCTGAGGGCCAGGCGGCCGATGCCGTTCAGAGGCTGTCCAGGGCGGCGTCGATGACGGCGTAGCAGCGGGCCAGCTGGTCGTCGTCGAGGCACAGCGGCGGCAGCAGGTAGGCCACCTGCCCCAGGGGCCGCAGGAACACGCCCCGCTCCAGGGCCAGCCGCTGCAGCCGCGGCCCCACCGGATTGAGGTAGCCGGGCTGATCCGTGGCCACCTCGAAGGCGGCGATGCTGCCCAGCAGCCGCGGCCGCCGCACCAGCCGGTGGCGTGCCAGGGCCTCCAGGTGGGGGCGGTGGCGGGCCTCGAACCCCTGGTGGCGCTCCGGACGGTCCTGCAGAAGATCGAGGCTGGCCAGGGCGGCGGCGCAGCCCAGGGGGTTGGCGGTGAAGCTGTGGCCGTGGAAGAGGGTCAGGCCCGGGGCGGTGCCGATGAAGCCCTCGTAGATGGCCTCCCGGGCCAGGGTGACCCCCATGGGCAGGAAGCCGCCCGTGAGCCCCTTGGAGAGGGCCATCAGGTCGGGGCGGATCCCTGCCCGCTGGCAGGCGAACAGGTGGCCGCTGCGGCCGAAGCCCGTCATCACCTCGTCGGCGATCAGCAGGGCCCCGCTGGCGCGCACCAGCGCCTCCACCCGGCGCAGAAACCCTTCCCGCACCAGGGCCATGCCGCCGGCCCCCTGCAGCAGGGGTTCAAGGATCACCGCCGCCGTGGGCGTCTCCAGCAGCTGCTCCAGCCGCGCCAGGGCGGCGGCCTCCCGCGCCTCCACCCCGTCGTCGCCCCACCAGGTGGCGGGCCAGGGGGCCCGGGCCACAGCGAACAGCAGCGACTCAAACGCCTCTGAGAACAGGGAGCGCTCCCCCACCGCCATGGCGCCGAAGGTGTCGCCGTGATAGGCCCCATCGAAGGCGATCAGCTGCTGGCGCGGTTCGCCCCGGTTGCGCCACCACTGCCAGGCGATCTTCAGGGCCACCTCCACCGCCGTGGAGCCGTTGTCGGAGAAGAACAGCCGCTCCAACCCGCTGCAGGCGGCCAGGCGCTCGGCCAGCTGTTCGGCGGCCGGATGGCGGAAATCGGAGAAGCCCACCTGTTCGAGGCGGCGGGCCTGGCCGGCGATGGCGGCGGCGATGCTGGGCTCCCCGTGGCCGTGCAGGGTCACCCACCAGCTGCTGATGGCGTCGATCAGCCGGCGGCCGTCATCGAGCTCCAGCAGGGCGCCTTCAGCGCGCACCACCCGCAGGGGAGGGTCGGCCGTGGCCACCTGGGTGAAGGGGTGCCAGAGGTGGGGATGCCAGCCGGGATCACTCAGCGGCATACATCGGAGCGGCGCTCGCCTCCGGTGGCCAGCGGCCCGCAGTTGACCCAGCGGGTGACGCTGGTCTCGATGTCGGTGAACAGCACCAGGATGCCCGCACAGAGCGCGGCCACGGCAGCTGTCACGAGCAGATGCTTGCGGCTCATGGCTGCAGGCTACGGGCCAGGCCACTGCGCTGCCATTGCCGCTCCAGGCCCTCCCGGTCAAGGGGATCCAGCGGCGGCAGTTCCGCCAGCACCGGCACCCCGCCGATGGCGGCCAGGGTGCGGGGGTTGTCGGGGTGGGGCTCGCCGTTGAGCACCAGCCCGAGGACGGGGATCGAACGCCGCTTGAGGGCTTCCAGGGACAGCAGGGTGTGGTTGAGGGTGCCCAGGCCGCTGCGGGCCACCAGCAGCACCGGCAGGCCCCAGACGGCGATCTGATCGATCTGCAGCCAGTCGCGCCGCAGGGGCACCAGCAGCCCCCCCGCCGTCTCCACCACCAGGGGCCCGTCCCAGTCCGGCAGGACCAGCCGGGCCGGATCGATGCTGAGGCCATCCCGTTCGGCCGCCCAGTGGGGGGAAACGGGGGCCGTGAGGCGGTAAGCCTCTGGCCACAGCCGCTCCGGGGGCAGGTCGAGCAGCCGCTGCACCCGGCCGCTGTCGCCGCCGTCCTCCAGGCCGCTCTGGACCGGTTTCCAGTAATGGGCCCCCAGCCCCTGCACCAGCAGGGCGCTCACCACGGTCTTGCCCACGTCGGTGTCGGTGCCGCAGACCACCAGTTGCAGGGGGGGACTCATGGGGCGGGGACGTCAGGGTGGGTTCGGTGGCCGATCAGCAGCAGCACCTCCCAGGTGAGGGGCGTCTGCTGGGGCCAGTGGGCCAGAAGCCGGCGCAGGTCCCCGGCCGCCAGGGGCGGCCGCCGGTTGGCGTCGGCGCCGAGGTGCTTCAGGTGGCGCAGGGCGGCCAGCCCCCCCTGCCGCGGCCGGCTGAAGCGCAGCAGCCGGCTGTGGCGAGGGCGCAGGCCGGCGGCGGTGGCGGCGCGGAGCAGCCCGTCGGCCGTCGGCAGCTCCAGGGCTGTGCAGGGCACCCCGGCGGCGGCGGCGGCCCGGTGCCACTGGGGGAAGCTGCCGGCGGTGGGCACCGCCAGCACCAGCCAGCCGCCCGGGGCCAGGGCGCGGCACCAGTCGCCCAGCTGGCCGGCCGGATCGTCGAGCCACTGCAGCGCGAAATTCGAGGCCAGCAGGGCGGCCCCCTGCAAGGCTGAGGGCAGCCCGTCGTTGAGGTCCCACACCAGCTGGGGCTGCTGGGGGTTGCAGCGCAGCAGTTCGGAGCAGAGGTCGAGCTGCAGCAGCCCGTGGGCCGGCAGTGCCCGCGACAGCAGGCCACTGCCGGCCCCCAGGTCAGCGCGGGGCCCGGCGGGCAGGGGCAGAGTGCGGCAGAGGCGCCCCAGGCGGCAGGCCACAGCCCGCTGCAGGAGGGCCTGGGTCTCGTAGCCCGCCGCCTGGCGCCCAAAGTGATGGCGCACCCGGTCACTGAGGCCAGCCCTGGTGTCGGTCGCGGACAGCAGGCTGCTCATGCCGCCTCCAGGCTCTGCAGCCACTCCAGCACCGGCGCCATCACCGGGCTGTCCAGCAGGCAGTGGCCGGCACCCGGCAGGCTCACCAGATCAGCCTGGGGCAGCGCCTGCCGCAGCAGGGCGCGGGTCTGGGGAACCACGATGCGGTCGGCTTCGGCCTCCACGATCAGCACCCGGGCGTCGGTGGGGAAGCCCGCCGGCAGGCCTTTGCTGCGCTCCAGCAGGGCGAGATCGTGCCGCAGCCGCTCCCGGCCCGCCGCCCCCACCGGCTGGTCGGCAGGACCGGGCGGCAGCAGTTCGGGGGGATCGGGGCTGGCCGCTTCGGCCAGAAAGCGCCGCAGCAGGGTCTGGGCCCGCAGGGCTGCCTCGGCCTCGCTGGGACCCTCGGCCAGCTGGGCGGCCATGGCGGCCAGGGCGGCGCGCACCCGGCGGCCCTCCGCCCCCGAAGGCACGAAGCGGCCGAAGCCGGCCAGCAGCACGACGGCGTCGGCCCCGGCGAGCACCGCGGCGTCCAGCAGGTGGGGACCCATCGAATGACCGATCACCACCCGCTGGCCGGCTCCGTCCCAGCCGGGGTTGAGCGGGGTGCGGCAGCCATAGCCCCGCTCACCGCAGGCCCAGCGCCAGCCAAAAGGCGCGCTCACCTCCTGCCAGGCGTTCCAGTTGGCGCCATCGCCGGCCCAGCCGTGCATGGCAATCACCTGGAGGCTGGCGGGAGCGCTGGAGGCCATCAAGGGGTGAGGGGAGACGGGGCCGGGCCGAGGGCCCCGATCAGGCGAGGCAGGGTTCCGCGGGGAAGATCCTGGCGCAGCACCAACCGCAGCCGGGCCGTCCCGGCCGGCACCGTGGGGGGGCGGATCGCCACCGCCAGCAGGCCGGCGGCCTCGAGGCGCTCCTGCAGGGCCAGGGCGGCCCCGTCGTCCCCTACCAGCAACGGCAGCACGGGCCCGTGGCCGGCGGGCCGCGGCCAGCCCGCCGCCGCCAGCGCCTGCCGCCAGTGGTGCGCCCGCGCCAGCAGCTCCGTGGCGATCTGGGGCTGGGCCTCGATCTGCCGCAGGGCCGCCAGGGCCCCGGCCGCCAGGGGCGGCGCCAGGGCCGTGGTGTAGCGGAAGGCACCGCTGGCCTGCAGCAGATAGTCGCCCAGCAGCGCGTCGCCGGCGAGGAAGGCGCCACCGCTGCCGAAGGCCTTGCCGAAGGTGCCGCTGACCAGGTGCACCCCCTCCAGGCCATGGGCCAGGCCGCGGCCGCCGGGCCCCAGCACCCCCAGGGCATGGGCCTCGTCGAGCAGCAGCAGGGCCCCGTGGCGCCGGCACAGGGCAGCCAGGCCCGGCACGTCGGGACTGGTGCCCTCCATGCTGAACAGGCTTTCGCTGAGCACCAGCCGGGTCTGGTCGGGTTGGCTGGAGCGGGCCTGGGCCAGCCGCCGCTCCAGGTCCTCCAGGTCGTTGTGGGCGAAGCGCACCAGCCGCGCCCCGCTGGCGCGCACCCCGGCCAGCAGCGAGTGATGCACGTGGCGGTCGGCGCACACCAGGGCACCCCGATCGGCCAGGGCCGTGACCGCCGCCAGGTTGGCCTGGAAGCCACTGGGGAACAGCAGCACCCGCTCCCGGCCCAGCCAGGCGCCCAGGGCGGCCTCCAGCTGCAGATGCACCGGCCGGGTGCCGGTGACCAGCCGCGAAGCGCCGGCCCCCAGGCCACTACGTTCGAGTTCGGCCCGGGCCGCGGCGATCACACCGGGATGGCGACTCAGGCCCAGGTAGTCGTTGCTGGCCAGATCCAGCAGCGGCAGCGGCAAGCCATCGCCTGGTGCCGCCCCGGCCTCCCTGGTCTCCTCCTGCAGGGCGATGCCATCGGTGGGGCGGAAACTGCGCAGCCGCCGCCAACGTTGCTGCTGCAGGGCGGCCAGCCCGTCATGGAGCCGCTGCCGCCAGGGGGGCCTCAGGCCGTCGGCATCCAAGGGATGAACCCGAACACGGGTGGCAAAACCCTAAGGGGGCGGCAGGTCACGTCCAGCCCATAGGATTCGCTGATGCTCGACCGCCCTGACGTTGGCAGCACCACCCGCGTCGACGGGGCCAGCGACGGCGCGATCGGCAGCGACGTGACCGGCAGCAACAGGGCCGTGAACAACCCTGTCCCGCCCGTGCAGGAGCTGTTCCCCTTCCCCCTGGATGATTTCCAGCTGGAGGCGATCGATTCGCTCAACCAGGGCCACTCGGTGGTGGTGAGTGCCCCCACCGGCTCCGGCAAGACCCTGGTGGGCGAGTACGCCATCCACCGGGCCCTGGCCCATGGCCAGAAGGTTTTTTACACCACTCCCCTCAAGGCGCTCTCCAACCAGAAGCTGCGCGATTTCCGCCACCAGTTCGGCCACGAGAAGGTGGGCCTGCTCACCGGCGATCTGAGCCTGAATCGGGAGGCCCAGGTGGTGGTGATGACCACCGAGATCTTCCGCAACATGCTCTATGCGGAGATCGACCATGCCGACGACGATCCCCTGGCCGATGTGGAGGCCGTGGTGCTCGATGAGTGCCACTACATGAACGACACCCAGCGCGGCACCGTCTGGGAGGAATCGATCATCCACTGCCCGACGCGGGTGCAGCTGGTGGCCCTCTCGGCCACGGTGGCGAATGCCGGCCAACTCACCGACTGGATCGAGCGGGTGCATGGCCCCACCCGCCTGATCCACAGCGACTTCCGCCCCGTTCCCCTGGCCTTCAGCTTCTGCAGCGCCAAGGGCCTGCACCCGCTGCTCAACGACGAGGGCACCGGCCTGCATCCGAATTGCAAGGTCTGGCGCCCTCCAAAATCCACCCGCCGCAAGGGACCGAAGGAACCGCGGCCGCCCCAGCCGGAGGCGCCGCCGATCGGCTTCGTCGTGGCCCAGATGGCGGAGCGCGAGATGCTGCCGGCCATTTATTTCATTTTCAGCCGCCGCAACTGCGACCGCTCCGTCCGCGACCTGGCCAAGGTGTGCCTCGTCAACGCCGAAGAACAGGCGCGGATCCGCACGCGGCTGGACGCCTTCATGGCGGTGACCCCCGAGGCGGTGCGGGAGGGCGGCCATGCTGATGCCCTGTTGCGGGGCATCGCCGCCCACCACGCCGGCGTGCTGCCGGCCTGGAAGGAACTGATCGAGGAGCTGTTCCAGCAGGGGCTGATCAAGGTGGTGTTTGCCACCGAGACCCTGGCCGCGGGCATCAACATGCCGGCGCGCACCACCGTGATCTCGGCCCTCTCCAAGCGCACCGAGCGGGGCCACCGTCCCCTGATGGGCAGCGAGTTCCTGCAGATGGCGGGCCGCGCCGGCCGCCGCGGCCTGGATACGCAGGGCTACGTGGTGACGGTGCAGAGCCGGTTCGAAGGGGTGCGGGAGGCAGGCGCCCTGGCCACCAGCCCGGCCGATCCCCTGGTGAGCCAGTTCACCCCCAGCTACGGCATGGTGCTCAACCTGCTGCAGCGCTACGACCTGGCCAAGGCCCGGGAGCTGGTGGAGCGCAGCTTCGGCCGCTACCTGGCGGGGCTGGATCTGGCCGAGGACGAATCCCGCATCGCCGAGCTGATGGCCCAGCTGGCCAGCCTGGAATCGAGTGGCGGCGAGGTGCCCTGGGACGACTTCGAGGACTATGAAAAGGTGCGCAGCCGCCTGCGGGAGGAGCGCCGCCTGCACCGGATCCTGCAGCAGCAGGCCGAGGAGACGCTGGCCCACGAGCTCACCCTGGCCCTGCAGTTCGCCAGCGAGGGAACGCTGGTGAGCGTCAAGGCGCCGGCCCTGCGCAGCCGGGTCACCCCGGCGGTGATCGTGGCCAAGGTGCCTGGATCCGGCCAGTTCCCGCTGCTGCTCTGCCTCACCGACGAGAACGTCTGGATCCTGCTGCCCTGCCACGCGGTGGTGACGCTGCACGCCGAGCTCAGCTGCCTGCAGGTGAACCAGCTCGAGCCGCCGGAGCTGCACCACGCCAACGAGCTGCGCCACGGCGACAACGCCAGCGGCGGCCTGGCCCTGGCGGTGTCCTCGATGGCCCGCCGCCACGACATGCACACCCCCCGCTACGACCTGGCCGGGGAGGTGCAGCAGCAGGGCCAGCTGGTGCAGCAGCTGGAGCAGGAGCTGGAGGCCCACCCCGCCCACCGCTGGGGCGACCGCAAGCACCTCAAGAAGCATCGCCGCCGCATGGAGGAACTGGAGGAGGAGATCGGCGAACGCCAGCGGCTGCTGCACCACCGGGCCAACCGCCACTGGGAGACCTTTCTCTCGTTGATCGACATCCTGCGTTTCTTCGGCGCCCTGGATGGCGAGGAGGGGCTGGAGCCCACCGAGGTGGGCCGCACCGTGGCAGCCCTGCGGGGCGACAACGAGCTCTGGCTGGGGCTGGCCCTGATGAGCGGCCACCTCGATGGCCTGGATCCGGCCGAACTGGCGGCGGTGCTCGAGGCCATCTCCACCGAGGTGAACCGGCCCGATCTCTGGTGCGGCTATCCGCCGCCACCGGCCTCCGAGGAGGCGCTCCACGACCTGCGCGGCCTGCGGCGGGAGTTGCAGCGCCAGCAGGAGCGGGCTTCGGTGGTGGTGCCGGTGTGGTGGGAGCCGGAACTCACCGGCCTGGTCCACGCCTGGGCCCGGGGCGCCAGCTGGAACGACGTGATCGCCAACACCTCCCTCGATGAGGGGGATGTGGTGCGGATCCTGCGCCGCACCGTCGATCTGCTGGCCCAGGTGCCCTACTGCGAGGCGATCAGCGAGCAGCTGCGCCGCAACTCACGCCTGGCGCTCAAGAGCATCAACCGCTTCCCGGTCTGCGAGATCGAGGATCTGCTGGCCAGCGGCAACGGCAAGCTGGATCCAGCTACAGAGAGGCCGCCTGCCGGTTAGAGGGCGGCCGCCTTCCTCAGATTCCCAGCCGCTCCCAGATCACAGCCAGATTCGCCCGGTGCAGGTCGGTGGCGAAGCAGGCCTCCAGCTGATCGGGGCCCAGGTGGCTGGTCACCACAGGATCGCCCGCCAGGTTGGCGCGGAAGTCGCCCCCTTCGCTGTTCCAGGCGGCGTGGGCGTGGCGCTGCACGATCCGGTAGGCCTCCTCCCGGCTCAGCCCCGCCTCCACCAGGGCCAGCAGCACCCGCTGGCTGAACACGACGCCGCCATACAGGTTCATGTTGCGGGCCATGTTCTCGGGGTAGACCCCCAGCCCCTGCACCACGGCGGTCATCTCCCGCAGCATGAAATGCAGGGTGACCGAGCAGTCGGGCAGCATCATCCGCTCCACCGAGCTGTGGCTGATGTCGCGTTCGTGCCAGAGGGCCACATTCTCCAGGGCCGCCACGGTGTAACTGCGCAGCACCCGGGCCAGGCCGCTGATGCGTTCGCTGCGGATCGGGTTGCGCTTGTGGGGCATGGCCGAGCTGCCCTTCTGCCCCTTGGCGAAGTTCTCCTCCACCTCCAGCACATCGGAGCGCTGCAGGTTGCGGATCTCGGTGGAAAAGCGCTCCAGGGAGGCGCCCACCAGGGCCAGGGTCTGGACGTACTCCGCATGGCGGTCGCGGCCGATCACCTGGGTGCTGGCGGTGTCGGGCTCCAGGCCCAGCAGCCGGCAGGTGATCGCCTCCACCTCGGGGTCGGTGTTGGCGTAGGTGCCCATGGCGCCGCTGATCTGGCCAACGGCCACCACCCGCTCGAGCCGCTCCAGCCGCTCGCGGTTGCGCTCGGTTTCCGCCAGCCAGCCGGCCACCTTGAAGCCGAAGGTGATCGGCTCGCCGTGGATGGCGTGGGAGCGGCCGATCATCACCGTGTCCTTGTGGGCCCGGGCCAGCTCCCGCAGGGCGTCGGCGAGGCCATCGAGCTCGGTGCGCAGTAGGGCCACCGAGGCCTTGAGCTGCAGGGCCAGGCCGGTGTCCAGCACGTCGGAACTGGTCATGCCCACATGGATGTACCGGCCCGCATCACCGACGTGCTCGTTGACGTTGGTGAGGAAGGCGATGACGTCGTGGCGCACTTCCGCCTCGATCTCCAGGATGCGGGGCACCTCGAACGCGGCCTTCTCGCGGATGGCGGCCATCGCCTCGGCCGGCACCCGGCCCAGCTCGGCGTTGGCCTGGCAGGCGGCGATCTCCACCTCGAGCCAGCTGCGGAACTTGGCTTCCTCGCTCCAGAGGTCGCCCATCTCCGGGAGGGTGTAACGCTCGATCAAGGGCCGGGCGGTGGCGAAGGATCCCCCAACCTATCGAGCCGCCCCCTCCGGCTCAGGCGGCGGCGGTGAGGCGGCGGTAGGGGAGCTCCAGGTGCACCATCGACCCCCAGGCCTGTTGGCGCACCCAGCAGCGGGTGCCGCGGCGGCGGATCAGCTGGAAGGGGGGCAGATCCTCCGGATGGTCCCGCAGCCTCACGAAGCTTCCGGGGTGGAGCAGCTCCACCACGTTGGATCCGGGGGCAGCCATGGGATGAAACCGGGGGAAGACTGGAGCCATCCTGCGACTGTTCCGCGTTGAACCCTCCGGTCATCGGTTTTTGTTCGGTTTGGGTGGCAGTTCGATGACAACATGCCGGTGGAGCGGCAGCACCCATGGCCGAAACGCAGCATGCCCCGTAAGGAACGGCTCGATCGCCGCCTGGTGGATCTGGGGCTGGTCGCCAGCCGCCAGCAGGCCCAGCAGCTGATCCGGGCGGGCCGGGTGCGCGGTGGCGGCGAGGTGCTCGACAAGCCCGGCACCGAGGTGGCCGACTCCCTGGTGCTGGAGGTGGAGCAGCCGC
The DNA here is from genome assembly GCF_019038465.1 of Synechococcus sp. CCY 0621. Classification (GTDB taxonomy): domain Bacteria; phylum Cyanobacteriota; class Cyanobacteriia; order PCC-6307; family Cyanobiaceae; genus Cyanobium. Next base: position 36,358 of record NZ_JAFKRH010000011.1, read on the forward strand.
CCCGGTTTGTCTCCCGGGGGGGCGAGAAGCTGGAGGGGGCCCTGGCGGCCCTGCCGATCCAGGTGGAAGGCCGGGTGTGCCTCGACGGTGGCATCTCCACCGGCGGCTTCAGCGACTGCCTGCTGCAGCACGGGGCCGTGCGGGTGTACGGGATCGATGTGGGCTACGGCCAGACGGCCTGGAGCCTGCGCACGGATGAACGGGTGGTGCTGCGGGAGCGCACCAACCTGCGCCACCTCACTCCGGAGGCCCTCTATGGCGAAGCGGACCCGTGGCCCGACCTGGCCGTCGCCGACGTGTCGTTCATTTCCCTCACCCGGGTGCTGCCGGCCCTGCGGGCCCTGCTGCTGCAGAGCGGCGAAGCGCTGCTGCTGGTCAAGCCCCAGTTCGAGGTGGGCCGCCAGCGGGTGGGCAAGGGTGGGGTGGTGCGGGATCCGGCCGCCCATGCCGATGCCATCGCCACCGTGATCGCGGCGGCCAGGGAGCTGGCCTGGCATCCGGCGGGACTGGTGGCCTCACCCCTGACCGGGCCGGCCGGCAACCATGAATATCTGCTGTGGCTGGTCCCGCCCGGGGCAAGTGGCGAAGCTCCTGCCGACGGCACGGACTGGTCGGGCAGGATCGCAGCCCTGGTGAAGGACACCCTGGCCGAGGGCTGAGGGGCCCACGGCCAGGGTCAGGTCGGCAGGAGCGGTGCTCAGATGGCGCCGCTGTCGAGGTCGCCGGTGCGGATCCGGATCACCGAATCGACGGTGCTGATGAAGATCTTGCCGTCGCCGATCTCACCGGTGCGGGCCGCATCCTGGACCGCCTGGACCACCGTGGCCACCCGTTCATCGTCGACGACGATTTCGAGTTTGAGTTTCTGCAGGAATTCGACCGTGAATTCGGATCCGCGATAGCGCTCCACCTGCCCTTTCTGCCGACCGAATCCGCGAACCTCGCTGACGGTCATGCCAACGATGCCCGCGTTGACAAGGGCGATCTTCACGTCCTCGAGTTTGAAGGGGCGGATGATGGCCTCGATTTTCTTCATGGCTGTGCTGCGGTCAGGAAGGCGACGGTTGGAGTCTCTCAGAGTCCCCCCCTGGGCAGGGGACGGCTCCATTACCGCCGAGGCTTGCCGGGGTCGTCGTAACGGTTGCTACGTGAACTCCGGGCTGCTGACGGGCGGGCCGGAGCGCCGCAGGGGGCTCGGCGCCATCCGTCAGCTCCTGTACGGTCAAAATCCGTTTCCCTGTCCCCCTGACCATGGCTTCCGGTGTCGCCGACGAGCCCCAGACCGTGACGCCCCCCTACGGCGAGCGGGCCATCGCCGAGGCGCAGCTGATCTGTTTCCCCAATCCGCGGCTGGGGCGGCCCTACGAAGTGGCGATCGAACTGCCGGAGTTCACCTGCACCTGCCCGTTCTCCGGTTATCCCGATTTCGCCGTCCTGCGGCTCCTCTATCAGCCGGGGCCCCGTGTGCTGGAACTCAAGGCGCTCAAGCTCTACATCAACAGCTACCGCAACCGCTCGATCTCCCACGAGGAGGCGGCCAACCGGATCCTCGACGACCTGGTGGCCGCCTGCGATCCGGCCTGGATGCAGTTGGAGGCCGATTTCAACCCCCGCGGCAACGTTCACACCGTGGTGCGGGTCAGCCATGGCGTGCGCCAGCCCTGCTGAGTCAGGGCTGGGGTTCGAGCCGCTGGAGCAGGGCCGGCAGCTCTGAGGCGAAGGCGGTGAGGTTGCGGTTGCAGAGGCCCGCCACGTGCAGCCGGCCGCCGGACCCATCGGCGATCGCCCAGAGCTGGCGGGTGGCCACCAGGCTGAGGCCGCCGCCCAGCAGGGCGATGGCGAAGCCGGTGTAGACGAGGGGCACGCCGGGATCGCGCTTGAGCAGGATGCCGCTGGCCGGCAGCACGCTCGCCACCCGGATCGGCAGACCCTTCACCTCCTGGGCCTCCCCACCGGGCACCAGCTGGGCCAGGGCCTCGCCGTCGGGGCCGAACACCTGCACCGGCCCCTGTTCGCTGGTGAGGCTCAGCAGCACCGGCTCGGAGCCATCGGGCCGGGTGGGCAGCACCAGCCCCCAGAGTTGATCGCCCAGCTGGGGGAAGCTCTGCAAGGGGAGCTCCAGCACCGGGCTGCGCCCCAGCTGCAGGCTGATCGTTGCCAGGGACCAGTCCGCCTGGTACAGGGTCATGCCCCGGTAGCGCAGGGGATGGTTGACGCTGATGGCGGCTGCGGTCGGGGGGGTGGTGTCGCTGGGGGGGATCAGCCGCAGGCTGGAGGAGAACTGCTCCGGCCGGCCGGCCGGATCCCGCTGGATGCGGAAGTCGTCGAGGGCCAGGGTCACCTGGGTGCTGCCGCGGCTGTCGAGCAGTTCCAGCTCCCGGCCCGGGGCCAGGAAGCGCTCCAGGCGCTGGCCGCCCAGGGCGCCCCAGGCCGCCCCCACCATCAGCACCACCATGCCGGCATGGACGAGCAACGGGCCCACCCTGCCCAGCACGCCGCGGCGGGCGGCCAGGCGATCGTCCTGGCGGCGGATCTGCCAGCCCGAACGGCGCAGATCGGCCTCCAGCCGCTCCAGGCCGGCAACGGGCTCGGCGGTCACGAGGGTTTCGGCCACGCTCAGCTTGCTCAGCTGGCGGGGACTGCGGTAGTCGATCCAGCGCAGGGAGGCCTGCAGGGCGGGCCACTGGCGACGCCAGCTGCACAGGATCAGGGACAGGCCCAGCCAGGCCAGCAGGCCCAGGAACCAGCCACTGGAATAGACGTGGTCCAGCTGCAGGCGCAGCACCCCGTCGCCGCCCAGCAGGCCCAGCCAGGGTTTGGGGTCGTAGAGCTGGTGGTAGAAGGCCGCCTCCTCCTTCTGGGGGATGGCCGTGCCGATACCGCTGGCCAGGGCGATGACCAGCAGCAGGCCGATGGCCAGGCGCAGGTCGGAGATCCAGCCGGCCAGGCGCTGCAGGGGACGCCAGGGGGCGGGGGTGGTGCTCGTCATGGCAGCACCGACAGCAGGGTGAGGCCGCCGCTGGCGAGCAGCACCACGCCACTGATCGGTGGCACCCACTGGCCGAGTTGGCGCAGCTGCAGCAGGCCTGGCAGGGAGGCCGCCACGGTGCCGGCCAGCAGCAGGGGCAGCACCTGGCCGGCACCGAAGCTGCAGAGCAGCAGCATGCCGACGAGGGGCTGGCCGCTCTGGGCCATCCAGGCCAGCAGCACGGCCAGCACCGGGGTGGTGCAAGGAGTGGCGGCCAGGCCGAAGGCCAGGCCAGCCGCCAGGGGGGCCAGCGGCGCCGGCACCAGCCGCCGCCAGCGCTCGGGGTCGGGCCCGGCCGGCAGGGGCAGCCGCAGCAGGCCCAGCAGATTGAGCCCCATCACCACGGCCACGACGGCCACCAGCAGGGGCAGCTGGCCGGGGATACGGCCGTAGAGGCGACCCATCAGGCCACTGGCCAGGCCCAGCAGCACCAGGGCCGCCACAATGCCGGCGGCGAAGCTGACGCTGCGCTGCCAGGGGGCACGGCCCTGCTGCTCTGTGCCGAAACCGGCCAGGTAGGCCAGGGTGACGGGCAGGAGCGAGAGCGAGCAGGGGCCGAGGCTGGTCAGCAGGCCGCCGCTGAACACCACCGCCAGGGTCAGGGGACCGGGGTGGGCCAGGGAGCCCTGGAGCAGCAGTTCACTGCTGCGGGCCCAGTCGGCGAACGGCAGCCCGGAACTGAGCATGGCCGGTCAGGTGTGGCAGCAGGGCTCAGCCTATCGGGGCAGGCCGTTGGGCCCGGCGCCGGGGACGGACCGGCTCGAGACCGGAGGACTCCAGGGAGCAGCGCAGCAGCAACCCGGCCAGGAAGAGGCTGCTCAGCAGGGAGTTGCCGCCGTAGCTGATCATCGGCAGGGGCAGACCGGTGGTGGGCATGGAGCCGCTGGCCACGGCGATGTTCAGGATCGACTGGCCCACCAGCAAGGTGGTGCAGCCGATGGCCACCAGCCGGTGCTGGTTGCTGCGGCAGGCCAGGGCCACCCTCAGACCCACGAAACCGAAGATCACCAGGAACAGCAGCAGCATCACCGAGCCGATGTAGCCGAACTCCTCGGCAAACACGGCGAAGATGAAGTCGGTGGTCTGGATCGGCAGGTACTGGAGTTTCTGGGTGGACAGCCCGAAGCCCGAGCCGAGCACCCCCCCAGAACCGATGGCCAGCAGGCTCTGCACCAGCTGGTAGCCGTCGCCTTGGGCGACCCGCCAGGGATCCAGGAAGGAGCTCACCCGGGCCATCTGGTAGGGGTTGATCATGATGCTGAGGCTGCCCAGCACGACACCGCCGCCGGCGGCCCCCAGCAGCAGCGTCAGGGGCAGTCCGCCGGCCAGGGCCATCAGCCAGAGCAGCAGGCCGAGCAGGGCGGCGGTGCTCAGGTTGGGCTGCTTGAGGATCAGCAGGATCACCACCCCGAAGATGCCGATCCAGAGGAGTTTCTGGTCAAGGGCGATGCGGCGCCAGTGGGAGAAGATCACAGCGCCCTGCAGCACGATGAAGGGCTTGATCAGCTCCGAGGGCTGCAACTGCACGGGGCCGAGCACCAGCCAGCGGCTGGCCCCGTTGACGGTGGTGCCGACGACGAGGGTGGCGGCCACCATCAGGGCACCCACCAGCAGGGCCGGTGCCGCCAGGTGCAGCCAGCGCCGCATCGTCGAGCGCATGGCCAGCCAGAGCAGCCCCCAACTGGCCACCAGCCAGATGGCCTGGCGCTTGACGTAGTACGCCCCGTCTCCCATCTCCCGTTCGGCCACCCACCAGCTGGCGGAGGTGAGCACCAGCAGGCCCAGCAGGCTCCAGAGGGCCACCAGGCCCAGCAGCAGGCGGGCTTCTGCCGGCCACTGCTGCCAGGGCAGCGGCATCAAGCCGGCGCCGGGGCGGCCGTGGAGCAGGCGTGGCGAAGAAGTGGACAAGGCCGCGGCAGGGATGCGGGAATGGCCCATTCAGCCGTGACGAAGGCGGGTTTGTCGAGTCACGCCGAACATTTCTCCTTTTCTGCGGGTTGGCGTGGGTCGAGGCACAAAAAAGCCCGGCCATGGGCCGGGCGCTGGAGCGATGGTGCCAGGGGCACTCAGTTGCCGCAGTTCTGCTGACGACGGCCGGTGGCCAGTTCCACCTTCAGGATCCTGCCGCCCTGCTTCATGATCCGCTGCTGCTCAGCGAACCAGCTGTGGTAAGGCACCCACTTGGTGAAGTAGGTGTTCTGCAGTTCCCTCTGACTGCGCGCCTTATCGGGGCAGGGGATGCAGGCCGTGATCTTGAACAGGCGCATGGGGTGATCCTCGGAAAACGTGCCGTGGTGGGGGCGTTGCTGGGGATCAGTTGCCCAGGCCGGAGCTGATGTAGTCGAAGTAGACGCCCATCTCACGACCGGCATCGGGACCGACGAGGGAGGCGGTGGTTTCCTTCATGGCCTGGATCGACTGCACCGTGGCGCCGATGGGCACACCCAGGGAGTTGTAGGTCTCCTTGAGGCCGTTCAGCACGCGCTCGTCGAGGATCGACGTGTCACCGGCCAGCATGGCGTAGGTGGCGTAGCGCAGGTAGTAGTCGAGGTCGCGGATGCAGGCCGCGTAGCGACGGGTGGTGTACATGTTGCCGCCCGGACGGGTGATGTCCGAGTAGAGCAGGGCCTTGGCGACGGCTTCCTTGATGATGGCCGAAGCGTTGGCGCTGATGGTGGCGGCGGCACGCACCCGCAGCTCACCGCTGGCGAAGTACTGCTCGAGGCGCCCCATGGAGCCGCCGTCGAGATAGAGCCCCTGGACGTCGGCCTGGTTGATGACGTTGGTGATGGCGTCTTGCATGGATCCTGGGTTTGATGGCGATGGACGGGAGGGAGGTGAAACCTCAGGAGAGGGCGCCGACCACGTAGTCGAAGTAGAAGCCGGCCTCTTCGGCATCGGAGCCGGTGAGGAGCCCTGTGGCTGCGGTCTTCATCTCGCGCACGGCTTCCGCCATGGCTTCGAGGGGGGTGCCGAGGGCGCGATACATCTCGCGGGCCCCGATGACGCCGATCTCTTCGATCGGGGTCACATCCCCGGCGACCACGCCGTAGGTGACCAGGCGCAGGTAGTAGTCCATGTCGCGCAGGCAGGAAGCCGTCATCTCCTCCCCGTAGGCGTTACCGCCGGGGGAAACGAGATCGGGGCGCTTCTGGAAAAGCTGGCCTCCGGCCTGCTTCACGATGCGCTCCCGGCTTTCAGCCAGGACCTGGGCGACGCGCAGACGACGCTGACCCCCTGCCACGAACGACTTGATCTGGTCAAGTTCGCCAGGGCTGAGGTAGCGGGCTTCGGCGTCCGCGTTGATGATCGAGTTGGAGACGATGCTCATGCAGTTCTGCCTCGAAACAAGCGGTCACCGTGAAGGAGACCGGTATCCGGTGGGTAAGGGTGATCGGCTTGGCCGACCGTCGCATCATTCTGTGGCAAGGCCCCGCGCTCCCATGGGGGCCGGTAACAGTTCTTCACGGCGGATGAGTTGGCGAGATCCCTTGGCTTGCAACGGCTTTCACGGGAGTTCTTAACACCATTCCAGCGCAGCAATAGTTCATCTCTTGTTGTCGCCCTCTGACGCACCGCAAGCGCATTGGCAGCCCAATCTCCCCGTCTCGTTGTAGAGACGGGCCAAAAGAAACCCCCCGGGGCTGACCCGGGGGATCGCTAAAGCACGGAATCCGCTGCCTTCAGGGGCGAGCCTCGATCGGGTGGAGGGCGATCAGATCGCACCCCGCACCGAGGGGGTGAGACCCCCATTGCCGCCGTAGAGGGAGGCCGTGCGGTTCACCGTGGTGAGGGGGACGCCATCTTCGGTGGCCAGGCCGCGAAGATAGGGCACGGTGTCCTGGCCGAAGGCCGAGGCGTACTCCCGGGCGTTGAGCAGTTCGGCTACCGCGGCCTGCTGGCCGGCGGTGGCGCGGGTGGCGAGGAATCGGCTCACTTCCGCCGGCATGGCGGCACGGCCGAGCAGGGCCAGGTAGGCGGCCGAGGCCGCCCGCAGGGGCGCCATCCGCTGGAGCCGCTGCTGGAACAGATCACTGCCGGCGATCTGGGAGACGAATTCGGCCACCGAGAGCTGGCCGTCCCGCAGCTGGGATTCCGGATCCATCTGCCGTTCGGCCGCGAAGGGCACGCGGTTGAGCAGCTGGCGGTACACCGCCTGCACCACCTCCTGGACCTGGGTTTCGCTGGGATCCCGGAGCAGTTGCACGGGACGCGGCAGGCTCTGGCGGCGGTTGAAGCCCTGGGGAGAGCCGGGCCGCAGGGCCTTGGCCATCGCCCCATCGGGCGCCATGGCGGCGCCACTCAGTAGGCTGGTGCCCACGGTGGCCTTCCAGCTGCCGGCGATGCCGATGCTGGCGGGGGCCACATAGCCATTGCTGCCGCCCGCGGTGGAGACACCACTGCGCCAGACCGGGGCGGAACCGCCGCCGGGCTGCCAGCGGGACTGGCTCCAGCTGCGGGTGGGGGCCGGAGGCTGCTTGACCGTCTGGGGACCGCTGGGGACGCCGGAAGACACCGTGGCGCTCTGGCCACCGGCTACATCCGCTTTCCACTGTCCACGCACCTTCGGTCGGTCCGTCAGGTTGCGGGGCACCAGGTCGCCCACGGTGCGCAGCACCTGGGCCACCGGAACGATGGGGCGCTGCAGGGGGGTGATGTCGGCGACCGCCTCCAGGGTCCGCACCAGGCCGGGCACCCGGCGAGCGTTGCGATCGGCCGGGGTGATGAAGCGTTCGTAGGGGACGGTGTCCTCCCCGAAGCACTCGTTGTATTCACGGCCTTCGAGCATGGCGTCGACGACGCCATAGAAGCCCTTGCGGGCGGCGGTGTCGAAGTAGGCGTTGATCTCCCAGCGGCCGAAGGTGGGCCGGCCCAGCAGGCGACGGTGCATCACCTCGATGGCTTTGGTGATGTAGAGGCCACTCCAGTAACGGCGTCGGAACGCATTGGAGCGGGCCACCTGGCGCACGAACTCCCGCAGGCTGATATCGCCGTTCTCGAGTTTGATCTCCTCGACCTTGTTGCGCTCGCCGGCATAGCCGGCGGTGCCCAGCACCTGCACGTAGACCGCATTGATGACGGCCTGGGTGCTGGATTCGGTGCCGCGGATGCTGGGCTGGCCGCCCCGGCGGGGGGTGGAGCTGCCGCCGGTGGCGATCTGGCGCAGACGCACCACCTTCGGGCCCACCCGGCGTGGGGTGGCCTTGCGGAACTGGGCGCTGTCCATGGGCCCGGGCTGGGCCATGCCGTTGCCGATCAGGATCCGACGGGTGTCGTAGCTGAAGGGCGCCGGGCGGGTGGCCACCGAAGCCGTGCTGGAGGGGAAGATCGCCCCGTAGGTGAGGGCCAGGGGGTCATTACCGCCGCCATAGGGGTGCTGGTCGGCCAGGGGCTGGCGGTAGGACGCGTAGAGGGTGATGTACTGGGGCGCACCTTCGAACGGGGCACTGAAGCGGAAGAGGTTGCGGTTGGACCCCCAGCCGGCGCTCTCCTGGGCTTCCTCGCCGATGTCGCGAAGATAGGGAACCGTTTCCTCACCGAAGACACGGGCGTACTCCATGCCGTTGACCAGGGCGTCAACGAGGCCGCCCAGGCCCTTGGCGCTGACGATGGCGAAGTACTGGCGGAACTCTTCGATCGAGCTCACACCGCGGCCGAGGAAGTGGCGGAAGGCCAGTTCCACCACCCGGCTGTTGGAGAAGCGGCCATAGAACTGCCGCTGGTACACCTTGCTGCGGCCGAGGGCGCGGATGAACTCCCGCATCGAGAGCTGGCCCTGGCGCACCTGGGTGGCCTCCACCGGGCAGACGACCTGGGAGTAGCCCTTGACGATGTCCCGCTCGAACACCTGGCGGTAGGCGGCCCGGATGATCTCGGCCTTCTCCGCGCCGGAAAGACGTGGCCGCATCACGAAGCGCTGGGCGCCTTCGGCGGCGAGGGCATAGGTGGCCGGCAGCTGCAGGCCCTGGTTGACGGGGCTGCCGAGGCGGGCACGGGTGGAGGGGGTGGCCACCTCAAGCTCCTTGAGGAGCACGTTGAAGCAGTCGATCACCAGCTGGCGGGATTCCGGCTCCCCCTTGAACAGGCCGGCGGCGGCGGCGCGCATCTCCTGCAGGGCCACGTTGGTGGCGGACAGGGAGCAGGCCTTCTCGAGCACATCGCGAAGGCCGCGGGTGTTCACCGCCAGGATGCTGGGATCGCCGGCGATCACCGCGTAGCCCACGTAGCGCAGGAACCAGGCCATGTCCCGCAGCGACTTGCGCATGCGGGCGTTGCCGTAGATCGCCACCGAAATGGGGTTGAAGCCGCTGGGCAGCACGACCCGCACGTCGGCGTCGGCCTGGACGCCCTCGAGGATGCGGCCGAGCAGGCCACTGCCCCCGGAGCCCTGGGCAAAGGTGCGCACCGAGCGCTGGAACGCGGCCTGGTCGGCGGCGAGGGCGACACCATCGGCCGGCCCCGCGCTGGGGGTGCTGAGGGGGGCGTCGAGATAGGAGAGGGGGGTGCCGCCCGTGAAGATGCGGTTGGCGGCCCGGGCCACGATCGCGTCGGCGTTGGCGGAGATCCGTCGGGCGGCTTCGACGCGGATCTGGCCGCTGCGGAAGAAGGTGGTCAGGGCGTCCAGTTCGCCGCCGTCGGGGAAACGGTCCTGCTGCTCCGCCTTCCGGACGCTGGAGAGCGGCAGGGTGTCGTAGCGCTGGGGGGCGACCCTGGTGCTGCCGCTGCTGGCGGTCACGGTCATGAACGAGAGCGAGCCGGGCTGGGTCACGTTACGGCTGCCCCCCTGGCCCCCCGGCGGGGGATGAACAAATGTTTGCAGCCTTCCCCGGGGCTCAGGCTGAACGGCGGCCGGCGCCGTGGAATGCTGCCGGACCCTGCACCAAGGCACTGATGGATCACCCCCCGGAGGCCCCGCTGGATGCCGCCACGCCGGTGGTCAGCGCCTTCTACGACCGTTTCCCCTATCCGGGGGACCCCCTCCAGGACGGCCCGCCACCGGGATACAACTGGCGCTGGTGCGTGGACAGCGTCGTGGCGGCCGTGGACGGGGCCCTGCCGCCGGCACCGCGCCCCTGGCGGATCCTCGACGCCGGCTGCGGTACGGGGGTGAGCACCGACTACCTCTGCCATCTCAATCCGGGGGCCGCCGTGCTGGCGGTGGACATCAGCGCCGGTGCCCTGGCGGTGGCCCGGGAGCGCACCGGCCGCTCCGGGGCCGCCGCCCAGGTGGCGGAGCTGCGCATCGAGCAGCGCAGCCTGCTCGATCTGGCGGGGGAGGGACCCTTTGACTACATCAACTCGGTGGGGGTGCTGCATCACCTCGACCAACCCGAGCTGGGTCTGCGCGCCCTGGTCCCCCTGCTGCGGCCGGGCGGACTGCTGCACCTCTTTCTCTATGCCGATGGCGGCCGCTGGGAGATTCACCGCACCCAGCGGGCCCTGGCCCTGATGGGGGTCGGCACCGGGCCGGCGGGCCTGCGGCTGGGGCGCGAGCTGTTCACCACCCTCCCCGAGACCAACCGCCTGCGGCGGCACCACGAGCAGCGCTGGGCCCTCGACACCGCCGCCGATGCCAACTTCGCCGACATGTACCTCCACCCCCAGGAGACCAGCTACAACCTGGAGCGCCTGTTCCGTTTCGTTGATCAGCCCGGGGTCCGCTTCGCCGGTTTCTCCAATCCGGAGGTCTGGGATCCGGCCCGGTTGCTGCAGGGGGAACTGCTGGAGCGGGCCCAGGCCCTGCCGCCGGCGCAGCAGTGGGCCCTGGTGGAGAGCCTCGATCCCGACATCAGCCATTTCGAGTTCTTCCTGCGGTGCCAGGACGGCAACGGGGCAGCGGAGGGGATGCCGGAGCCGTGGAGCGATACGGCCCTGCTGGCGGCCGGCGGCGAGCGCAACCGCTGTCTGTGGGGCTGGCCGTCCACCGCCTTGCTGGGGCCGGAGCTGAAGCCCCTGACCATCACCGAGCCCGAGCTCGCCCTGATGGAGGCCCTGGAGGCAGCCCCCGCCGGCACTCCGATCGGGGCGCTTCCGCTGGCCCAGGGCCCCGAAGAGCGTGTGGCGGCGGTGCGGCGACTGCTGGCAGAGCAGGTGCTTCTGTTGCTAAGAGCCTGAACGGGCCGAGTGATAAAGTCCGCACGCCAAGACAGAGCCTCGACGGTTGCAGGCTGCCCTGACCCCCTCTCCGGATGCCGCTCCCCCCGCGGAGACGTCGGCCGAAGCGGTCGCAGGTCATCCGACCAACGAAGCCCCTCCCCTGCCTGAAGACGCCGACGTTTCGTCGTCGGTGAACAACGGCATGGACGGTTACCTGCGGCTGCAGCGCCGGATGCTTCTTTCCACGGTCTGTGCCACCGCCCTGGCGGTGCCCATCACGGCCCTGTGGTTCGACCTTCCCACCGCTTTCAGCCTGCTGGTGGGAGCCCTGGCGGGTCTCCTGTACCTCCGCCTCCTGGCCCGCAGCGTCACCCGCTTCGGCGTCGAAACCAAGGGGGTGGGCAAGGCCCAGTTGCTGGTGCCGGTGGTGCTGGTACTCGCGGCCGCCAGGCTCCCCGTTCTCGAGATCCTGCCGGCCCTGGTGGGATTCCTCCTCTACAAACCCGCCTTGATCGTTCAGGCCGTCCTCGACACCTGATACCCGCATTCAGCCGCCTCGGCGGCCCAGACGTTCCGCCAGGTCCTATCCCCGATGGCTCCGTTGCCCCTCGCCCTTCCCTTCGCCGCCCTTGAGGTCGGCCAGCACCTCTACTGGCAGCTCGGCAATTACAAGATCCACGGCCAGGTCTTCCTGAGCTCCTGGGTCGTGATCGGCGCCCTGCTGGCCGTTGTGGTGATCGGTACCCGCCGCCTGGAGCGTGACCCCAGGGGAGTGCAGAACCTGCTGGAGTTCCTCTGGGATTACCTGCGCGACATCGCCCGCGAGTACATCGGCGAGAAGGCCTACCGCGACTGGCTTCCCTTCATCGGCACCCTGTTCCTGTTCATCTTCGTGAGCAACTGGGGCGGGGCCCTGATCCCCTGGAAGCTGGTCCACCTGCCCAGCGGTGAACTGGGTGCTCCCACCGCCGACATCAACACCACCATCGCCCTGGCCTTGCTGGTGTCGCTGGCGTACTTCTATGCGGGCCTGAGCCGCAAGGGTTTCCGGTACTTCGAGTACTACGTGGAGCCCACGCCGATCATGCTTCCCTTCAAGATCGTCGAGGACTTCACCAAGCCCCTCTCGCTCTCCTTCCGTCTGTTCGGCAACATCCTGGCCGACGAACTGGTGGTGGCGGTGCTGGCGTTCCTGGTGCCCCTGGTGGTGCCCCTGCCGGTGATGTTCCTCGGCCTGTTCACCAGTGCGATCCAGGCGCTGATCTTCGCCACCCTTGCCGCTTACTACATCGGCGAGGCGGTCCACGAGGAGCACCACTAGCTCCTGCCCCCGCTGGGCCGGTCCCCCGGTCTGGCAAACTCCTTGCGCGCAGGTCCGGCACGATCCGGGCCCGCCTTCCCAGGTGTCCCCGGCGCAGGGTTCTCGACAAGGTTCCTTCCGCGCTTCCCCGGCGCCCCACATTTCTAACCCCACCATGGATTCCCTTACTTCCGCTGCGTCTGTCGTGGCTGCTGGTCTTGCCGTCGGTCTCGGCTCCATCGGTCCTGGCATCGGCCAGGGCACCGCTTCCGGCGGCGCCGTTGAAGGCATTGCCCGTCAGCCCGAAGCCGAAGGCAAGATCCGCGGCACCCTGCTGCTCTCGCTGGCCTTCATGGAATCGCTCACCATCTACGGCCTGGTGGTCGCCCTGGTGCTGCTGTTCGCCAACCCCTTCTCCTGATCGGAGGCCGTCGCGGGGATGAGCGGGCCGCACGTTCGTCGCGGCCCTTCTCCACCCCCGGCTCCATCCACGCCTCTACCACCGCCCGCCTTATTGCCCCATGACCAGCTGGCTTCTGCTTGCCGAGGCAGGTGCGACCGCAGGGTCGCCCGAGGGAGGTCTGTTCGACCTCGATGCCACCCTGCCGCTGATGGCGCTGCAGGTGGTCCTCCTCACCTTCATCCTCAACAGCCTTTTCTTCCGACCGGTCGGTAAGGCCGTGGAGGACCGTGAGGGGTATATCACCACTAGCCGTACCCAGGCCAAGGAGAAGATCGCCCAGACCGTGCGCCTCGAGGCCGACCTCAAGGAGCAACTGAAGGGAGCCAGGCTCGAAGCCCAGAAAGTGATCCTCGAGGCCGAGCAGGATTCCGACCGCCTGTACCGCGAGGCCATGGCGGTGGCCCAGGCCGAAGCCATCGCCAGTCGCGAAAGCGCCCGCAGCAAGATCGATGGCCAGCGGGCCGATGCCCTGAGCCTTCTTGAGGCCGATGCCGACAGGCTCGCCGACCTCATCGTCGACCGTCTTCTGCCCGCCTCATGATGACCTCCACCCTCCCGTCGTTGTTCGCCAGCCACGGCACCTTCGGCCTCAACCTCGACATTTTCGAGACCAACATCATCAACCTGGCGATCGTGATCGCCGGCCTGGTGTGGTTCCTGCGGGGCTTCCTGGGAGGCATCCTGGAGCGCCGCCGCGAGCGGATCCTCGGAGAACTCAAGGACGCCGAGGAGCGCCTCAGCGTCGCCACCGCGTCCCTCGCCGTGGCCCAGAACAGCCTGGGTGAGGCCCGCGCCCGCGCCGAGAAGATCCGCGCCGAAGGCAAGGTCCGCGCCGAGGCCATCCGCCTTGAGAGCGAGAAGCGCACCGTCGAGGAGATGGCGCGGCTCAAGCAGGACTCCCAATCCGATATGGATTCGGAGGTCTCCCGCGTCAGCAAGCTGCTGCAGCGCGAAGCTGCCGAGATGGCGATTGCCAAAGCCCTCGCCAGCCTGCCCGGACGCCTTGACGCCAGCACCCAGGCCCAGCTGATCGATCAGTCCATTCAATCGATGGGGAACGCCTGATGCCTCTGCTCAACACCATCACCACCCCCTACGCCGACGCCTTCCTCCAGGTCTGCGACGCCAACGGGGACACCGATGCCGTGATCGACCAGGCCCGGGCAATCCTGGCCCTGTGGCACGACTCCAGCGACCTGCGTGAGGCGATGGCCTCCCCTGTGCTGGAGGTCGAAGGCAAGAAGGCGGCCCTTGAGCAACTCTTCGGAGCGAGCATCTCCCCCTCCTTCCTCAACCTGCTCAAGCTGCTGGCCGACCGCCAGCGGATCGGCTTCCTCGATGCCGTTCTGGAGCGGCTCCTGGAGCTCTACCGCGAGCAGAACCAGATCGCCCTGGCCACGGTGACCTCCGCCAGCCCCCTGAGCGACGCCCAGCAGGCCCTGCTCGCCGAGAAGGCCAAGGTCGTGGCCGGTACCGACAAGGTGGAGATCAGCCTCGCGGTGGATCCTGCCCTGATCGGTGGGTTCGTCCTCAGTGTCGGCTCCCGGGTGATCGATGCCAGCCTCGCCGGTCAGGTGCGGCGCCTTGGCCTGACGCTCGCCAACGTGAGCTAGCGCTTCGCTCCCTTTCCCCTCTTCTTCTCACTTCATCGCCTCCCCTCCGGGGACTCCCACCCATGGTTTCCATCCGCCCCGACGAGATCAGCGCCATTCTCAAGAAGCAGATCGCCGACTACGACAAGTCGGTGTCTGTCAGCAACGTCGGCACCGTCCTGCAGATCGGTGATGGCATCGCCCGGGTCTACGGCCTGGAGCAGGTGATGGCCGGTGAGCTGGTGCTGTTCGAGGACGGCACCGAGGGCCTGGCGCTGAACCTCGAAGACGACAACGTCGGCGTCGTGCTGATGGGTGAGGGCCTGGGTATTCAGGAAGGCAGCACCGTCAAGGCCACCGGCCGCATCGCGGCGGTCCCCGTGGGTGAAGCCATGCTCGGCCGGGTGGTGAATGCCCTGGGCCAGCCGATCGACGGCAAGGGTGAGATCCCCACCACCGAGACGCGCCTGATCGAGTCGATGGCACCCGGCATCATCCAGCGCAAGTCGGTGCATGAACCGATGCAGACCGGTATCACGGCGATCGACGCCATGATCCCCATCGGCCGCGGCCAGCGGGAACTGATCATCGGCGACCGCCAGACCGGCAAGACCGCCATCTGCATCGACACCATCCTTAACCAGAAGGGTGAGGACGTGGTCTGCGTCTATGTGGCTATCGGCCAGAAGAATGCCTCGGTGGCCAACGTGGTGGAAGTGCTGCGTGAGCGCGGCGCCCTGGATTACACCGTGGTGGTGGCGGCCAGCGCCTCGGAAGCGGCGGCCCTCCAGTACCTGGCCCCTTACACCGGCGCGGCCATCGCCGAGTCCTTCATGTACAAGGGCAAGGCCACCCTGGTGGTGTACGACGACCTCACCAAGCAGGCCCAGGCCTACCGCCAGATGTCCCTGCTGCTGCGCCGCCCCCCCGGTCGTGAGGCCTACCCCGGCGACGTCTTTTATTGCCACAGCCGCCTGCTTGAGCGGGCTGCCAAGCTCTCCGACGCCATGGGCAAGGGCAGCATGACCGCCCTGCCGATCATCGAAACCCAGGCCGGTGACGTCTCCGCCTACATCCCCACCAACGTGATCTCGATCACCGACGGCCAGGTGTTCCTCAGCTCCGACCTGTTCAACTCCGGCCTGCGGCCCGCCATCAACGTGGGCATCTCGGTGAGCCGGGTGGGCGGTGCCGCCCAGACCAAGGCCATCAAGAAGATCGCCGGCACCTTGAAGCTGGAACTGGCCCAGTTCGACGAACTGGCAGCCTTCTCCCAGTTCGCTTCCGACCTGGATGCCGCCACCCAGGCCCAGCTGGCCCGGGGCAAGCGTCTGCGTGAACTGCTCAAGCAGCCCCAGTTCAGCCCCCTGATCCTGGCCGAGCAGGTGGCGGTGGTCTATGCAGGCGTCAAGGGTCTGATCGACGACGTCCCGGTGGAACTGGTGCCCCAGTTCGCCCGTGAGCTGCGCGAGTACCTCAAGAGCAGCAAGCCCGAGTTCATCAACAAGGTTCAGACCGACAAGGTGCTGAGCGACGAATCCGAAGCCATGCTCAAGGAGGCCATCCGCGAGGTCACCTCCTCGATGCTGGCTGCCGCCTGAGGACTCTCCACCCATGGCCAATCTCAAGGCAATCCGCGACCGGATCAGTTCGGTCAAGAACACACGAAAGATCACCGAAGCCATGCGGCTGGTGGCCGCCGCCAAGGTGCGTCGTGCCCAGGAGCAGGTGCTGCGCACCCGCCCCTTCGCCGATCGCCTGGCCCGGGTGCTGCAGAACCTCGAATCCCGCATGGGCTTTGAGGGGGCTGACTCCCCTCTTCTGGGCGAGCGCCGTCCGGTGGGCACCATCACCCTGCTGGTGGTCACCGGTGACCGGGGCCTCTGCGGCGGCTACAACGCCAACGTCATCCGCCGGGCCGAGCAGCGCTTCGCTGAACTCAAGGGTCAGGGCTTCGCTGTCGACATGGTGCTGATGGGCCGCAAGGCCATCACCTACTTCACCAACCGCTCCTACCCGATCCGGGCCACCTTCACCGGCCTGGAGCAGGTGCCCACCTCTCAGGAGGCGAACGAAATCTCCAACGAAGTGCTCGCCGAGTTCCTTTCGGCCAGCACCGATCGGGTGGAGATCGTCTTCACCCGCTTCATCAACCTGGTGAGCTCCCAGCCGGTGGTTCAGACCCTGCTGCCCCTGGATCCCCAGGGCATTGCCAGCTCGGATGACGAGATCTTCCGTCTCATCACCCGCGACGGCCGCCTCGGCGTGGAGGTGGGCAAGGTGGAGAACGCTGAGCCATCGCTTCAGCCCGACTTCGTGTTTGAGCAGAGCCCGGAGCAGTTGCTCAATGCCCTGCTGCCCCTCTATCTGGCCAACCAGCTGCTGCGCTCCCTCCAGGAAGCGGCCGCCAGCGAACTGGCCAGCCGGATGACGGCCATGAACAACGCCAGCGACAACGCCAAGGCGCTCGCCAAGACCCTCACCCTCGACTACAACAAAGCCCGCCAGGCGGCCATCACCCAGGAGATTCTGGAAGTGGTGGGTGGCGCGGCCGCGATGGGCTGATTGTCAGCTCCAGGTGGCCGGTGGCGGCATCCCGCTTCCGGCCCAACTGCCAGCCTTCCGGGCAGAGCAGCAGAATTTCCATTGTGGTGTACACCCGGCTTCCATGGCAGAGGTGACCTCCAAGGATGTGGCCCTGGGCGTCGGCCACCACCACGTGCAGATGGGCGCCATCCCCGCTCACGCTGCCCGTCAGCGTGACCACCTCCTGCGGACCGGCCAGCACAGTCCCTTCGTCCTGATCGGCAAAGCGCAGCACCGCACTCTCAAGGCTGCCGATACCGCAGACGATGAAGCCGCTCAGCCTCGGATCCTCCTGGGCCATGGCTTCCAGATGCCTTCGCAGGTCCACCCCTGGGGGGAGACGCAGGGGTCTGGGAAACTGGTCCGTCATCAGGGGATCCGTTCAGGCCTCAACGGCCACAGACATAGCGCTTCTCGTTGCACAGCCGCAGGCAGGCCTCCACCACGTCCGCGTCGTAGAGCTTGCCTCGGTTTTTGCTGATCTCCGCCAGGGAGGCATCGCTGCCAAGGCCGGAACGGTAGGGACGGTGGGCTCACATGGACTGCACCACGTCGGCGACAGCCACAATGCGGGATTCGAGCAGCAGTTCATCCCCCCGCAGGCCCTTGGGATTGCCGCTGCCATCCTTCCGTTCGTGATGTTCATGGACGATGCGGGCAATCGGCCAGGGGAACTCCACATCCTTGAGGATGTTGTAGCCAGCCTCGGCATGGTCCTTGACCAGGTCGTATTCATGGCGGGTCAGTGTCGTCGGCTGGCAGAGGAGCGCCGCCGGCACCATGATTTTGCCGATGTCGTGGATAGAACCGGCCAGTTGGTCCACACTGTGTTGGTGGCCGGCGGTGTAGGGATCGCGCATCTCCGCCATCCCACCCAGAACCGTGAGCAACTGCTTGTACAGCCTCTCGTTCTCCTCGAGGGTTCTGTTCAACCCCTCCTCGGCAATCGCCTTGGCGATGAGGCTGCCGAGACGGGTGGCGATCGTGTCCAGCAATACCCGTTCTTCCGCCAGAAAAGGCCCTTCGATGGCCTCAGCGAATGGTTGGGTATAGCCGACTTCCAGGCAGCCGTCGATGGTGTCGTTGGCCCTGATTGGCGACGACTGATCGGATTGGCAACGATCAAGATGGCCCGTCTGGTATGTCTTGGTGCCCCGGGAAATTCTGGCCACGCCGTGGGCGGCATGCAGCCAGGCTTGCGGGATGGCGTCGACCGTCTGCTGATGAATGTCGTCGATGCTGCCGTGACTGGCGCCAATGATCTGCTCAATCTGCTGGAGGCAGCGCAGTTCCTTCCTGTGATCCGTCAGCGCCATCACGGTCAGATGCGCACCGAATGGCGGATCGGTCGTCAGCTTCGAAGCGGGCTGGGCATGAAAATGATCACATTGCCCTTCTTGCGCCCGGTGTCGACATAACGGTGGGCTTCCACGATCTGCTCGAGTGGATAGCGTCGATCGATGACGGGTTGGAAGTCTCCCGCTTCAGCCAGTGCCGCCAGATGGCGCAGATCCTCCAGCTTCACGGCAGCGGGTCCGGCGATGACCGTGTGCTGGCTCGTCAGCGACACCCACACGCCCTTCAGCATGTCCGGCAACCCGGCCAGCACCAGCAACAGCCGCCCCCCATCCTTCAGCGATCGCCTGCAGCGAGAGAAGGGCGCCGTGCCGACCGTATCGACGATGAGGTCGTAGGTGTCGCCGCTGCGGGTGAAGTCGATCTGGGTGTAGTCGATGACATGGGCCGCACCCAGGGAGCGCACCAGATCGCCATTGGCTCCACTGCACACCCCGGTGACCTCGGCCCCGAGCTGGCGGGCCAGTTGCACCACGGCGGTCCCCACCGCCCCTGAGGCCCCATTCACCAGCAGTTTCTCCCCGGGCTGAACCTTGCCCCGGCGCAGGAAGTCCAGGGCGGTCGTGCCGCCGAAACAGAGAGCGGCGGCCGTTTCATCGCTGAGGCCAGGCGGGGTGGCCACCACCATGCCGTCCTGGGGCAGGACGATGTACTCGGCATGGCAGCCCATGCGGGCGTCGCTGAAGGCGAAGACCCGATCCCCCACCTTGAACCGGGTGACGTCCCTGCCGATCGCCGCGACAACCCCGGCCAGCTCCGAGCCGAGGATCGGTTGCCTTGGCTTCCGCAGGCCAAACACCAGCCGCATGATCAGCCCGAAGCCCGTCGGGACCGTCTGGCTTCGAATCCGCCAGTCTGCTGAGGTGACGGTGGTGGCGTTGATCCGGATCAGGATCTCGTTGTCTTTGAGCGTGGGGGTGGCGAGTTCCTTGATGCGCAGCACCTCGGGCGGTCCATAGCGCTCAGCGACAACGGCTTTCATGCGTGAGGGTCGTGGGTGAAGGATTCGTCGCCGGCGCAAGTCTCGAGAGCCCCATCCAGGAATGCCGCATAGGCCATGGTGAGGCCTTCCTTGCCGCCGTGTTCAACGACGGCGCCGTGGGCCACGATGACCCTGTCGAAATCCCACTGCAGCACAACCTGCACGGCCCTGGCCAGCGAAGTCCTGTCTGAAGTGGCCAGGCGCTCGAGAATCGTGGGCTCCAGGCGATGGAAACCGCCGCCGATTCGCGTGATCCACCGGGTGAGCCAGGACGCGGAGGCATCGAAATGGAAGGCGCTGTCTGTGAGGATCAGGGTCCTGCTGGGCCTGTGGCAGAAGGCCACCTCGTGCAGCGGGGATGGCCCCGTCGGCCCCAAGGTGCGGAGTCCGGTGAGGCTGCAAAGCAACAGTTCTGGCCATGGGGAAGGGGCATCAGCGCTGAGCAGACGATCCAGCTCAAGATGGGGACATTTCTGCCTGAGGGCGGGCGGCCCCCAGGTGGTGGCCAAAGGGAAGCGCTGCTTGAACGCCTGGAGATAGAGATGGTGGAAGACGTTGGGCGCCACGATATCGCTGACGACACCGAGCATGGCCAGGCCCTTTTCGAGCTCAGCAGATGGCTGGATCGGTGAAAGGATCACCAACTTGTTGGTGCTCAGCTGGCGGATGACCGTCATCCTTGTGCCGATGCTCAGGCCGAAGTAGGTCTGCGGTTGTTCGGCAACCCAGAGATCATCGGCAAGGCAGTGGAGCATGGCTGAGGGCGGAGATTCTCCTGCTTTAAGTGTGTGTTCTGCTCCCATACTTTGGACGCGGACGCTTTAAGTGACGGGGAAATCCAGCCTTGGGCATCCAGCTGGGCCGCCTTCTTCTTGGCGGTGGATGATACAGCACCCTGGCAAGGATGGCAGTCCCATGCTTGGGGAAAGCCAAGCCATGCTTGTTCTCATCGGCCAGGTACACCAAGGCGTGGTCGGGTTGGTCCGGGATCCAGGCTGCATTCTTGGCGACCCAGATCACCAGGTGTGCCTCCAGCTCAGCCAGAAACAGCGCCAGTTCTCCCAAACGGCGGTGGGAAGGCGGTGCAGCCCGAAAGTAGCGATCCGCGCGCAGCCACTCCAGCAGGGATTGGTTCAGCGGGCGGAACGTGTGAATGGTCATCGCCTGAATCAATCCATGCAGCTGCCTTTCCTCCTCGTTCATGACCGCGTAGGTCTCCAAAAGGAGTCGATCAAATCCAGGGGGCAGCTCAGCGGCCTCAGGTACACGACTTCTCAGCCGAACTGCCAGCCGTTTCAACAGTCTCCGTTGGGCTGCGTAGGCCGCGTCGCCGGCGCGCAGCAGCGCGTACAGCTCGACCAGTCGACTTCTGCGTTCCAGCGCTGTTCCGCGCAGCTGAAGAACCAATTCGGCGACCGTTTTGCCCACATAGCCCAGGGCGGCGATGACCCCAGTTAGCAGGGCTGGGGCGGCCCAGGATGGGTCAGCTGGGGAGGCCATCAATGCAGATCCCGGATTCCGAGGATAGGCGGAATGGCGAAAAGGAGTGGCACCTAGGATTCCATGATCTGTTTGAGCTTCGCCAATTCGCTATCTACGAGGTTGACTTGTTGCTTGAAAAAGTCATCGCCAAATGTCGGAGGCTGAAAGAATGTAAGCATAAACTCACTGCCATCACCGTTCGGAACAACCCGTGCCGGTACTGTCCAACTGGCGTCGGGAGCATGGAAATCGTGGTCCAGAAGTCCTGTGGAGGCATCAGGCCTGATCCGAAGCTTGGCTTGACCCATGGGCATCTCCACGTCCCACCATTCATCTTCAGATGGCCGAATGGCCTTGATATTGACAATCGCCCACTGAGGCCAGTTCGCAGGATTGGATAGGAACTCAAACACCTTTTCGGCAGATGCCCGTATGGAAACTGTCTTTGTGATCGAGGTTCGAATCATCTCATCTCTCTCCTGAATGTCGTCGTCTCAACGGTTCATTGGCGCACCATACCATTGGTCCGCTGCTGCGAAGGCCTTTGTCTTGGAGCGAGTCCGTGAGATTCTGGGAACGAACCCATGGTCGTTGCAGGGGGAGCTTCAGCCAGGCAGATCGCGGTCACCTGTCCAGTCGGTCCAACGCGGCCTACCCGTAGGAGTAGGAGACTTGGACGCATGCCTGGGCCGTCGACTTATTGATGGTGAGCAGGAGATACTCGAAAGCCGTGCCACTGGCAAGCCGCAGCGAGGTGGGGCGATTTCCTCGGCCGTATGTGACGATGGGCCTGGATCTGTCTGCCACGCAGCTGGGGCCAGCATGGGCGATGAGCCGTGCCTGGGGAGAGGAGGATTCTGAAGATGCCTGGATGCCCTCGAGCGCCAGAGCCCGAATGACAGATGCGGCCTCTGGCGAAGACAGGCGAAGGGAGCAAGCGGCATTTCGTGTGCTGCCGACCATGCGGCAGTTCAGATGCTGCGGTTCGACGGCAGCCGTCTTCAGGAGTTCGCGAACATCGGCTTCGAGTCCCGAGCGATTGGTGATCGTCCAAAGAGATTCGCAGCCATTGAGAAGCAGGACTGCCAGACCACAGCAGAGACGACGTGCGGTCATGGTGTCAGCTCCCAGGCGCCGCCTGTCTGAGGTATCCGACGTTGGCATGAACCCATGGGCTGGATCAGGTCGTTGGATGTCTGAATGTCAGTGTCGGATGAAACAGTCATCCCTCCGCGCTTGCCAGGCCGGGCTGTTGCGCCGATCAGAGCGAACCAGGCCGCCATCTCCTTTGCTGCCCTAGAGGGAGTTGCTGATTCGTATGGCGGCGAAGAGGACAGGTGGAAGGCCCAGGAAGACTGTCGAAAACCAGAGTCCCATGACGGAACCACGTCTGGCACTGAGTACCAACGCGCCACCACCAACGCCAATGTGCGCCAAGGTGAACAGGAGAAAGAAAAACGCATAGGCAACCTCGCCATCTCGAGTGCTTGCTGTTAGAGCCCAGTAGAGAAAGAAGAGGAGCGCAACTGCATCGATAGAGAGGAAGAATAGGCCGATCGCTTTCAGTATTTTCTTCATTTCCTCTCCTCCATCATTCGCGGGATGGATTCTGACATGGGCGTCTGTTGTGCCTGCATGGGCCTCTCCATCCGTCGGCAGGGTTGTGCACGCCCCTGGGGCGCGGCGGCACCAGGCCTGCCGCTCGAACACCACCGGCCACGACCAGGCACGGGACGGCATGGTCCCAGAGTTTCCGCTCAGGCCCATTCCGTTCCCAGTCGCCGCGACTCCCGTCGCCTTCATCCATGGCCGCCGACGCCAGCCTTGCGATCCAGCCCCTGTTCCCGATGGCCCTGGGCCGGGTGCAGCTGGCGCCCGACCCTCTTGACACAGCCCTGCTGCTGCAGCGGGCCCTGGAGCTGCGGGAGCAGAACCCCAGCGAGGAGGGCGTGGCCTGGACCGGGGATGTGCGTGGTGCCGGCGAGCTGCACCGCGACCCCCTGTTCGCCCCCCTGATCGGCCGCCTGGCAGGCCATGCCTCGCAATACCTGGAGGCGTTGGGATTTGATCGCCGGCGCGTGGCGTTGCATGCGCAGCGCAGCTGGCCGGTGCTCAGCGACGCCGGTGAACAGGTGGGGCGCCATCACCACCCCAATGCCCACCTCAGCGCCATCTACTACCTCAATGGCGATGGCCGTGGCCGCAGCGGTTGCCTGCGTCTGTTCGCCCCCCGGCAGGTGAATGAGCTGGTGCCGGGCCTGGCGCTGGGCCAGGACGGCCCGATCGATGCCACGGCGGCCCTCAACCAGCCCTGGCATGACGTGGCGCCCCGGGCCGGCCTGCTGCTGCTGTTCCCCTCCTCGGTTGACCATGCGGTGCTGCCCAACGACGACCCCGACGACACCCGCTTCTCGCTCAGCATTGACTTCGTTCTCACGGCTCCGGAGGCGGCGCCCCATCCGGGGGAATACCTCGCCCCCCATCCCGGCCGCTGGCTGGTGATCGGGGAGGATGGCAACGCGTCGGGAGCCTGAGCCGCCCCTGCCACCGCCGCCCCTCCCGGACCCCCATCCCCCGTGCCCGAGACCACACCAGCGACCAGCCCAGAGCCCACCGTCTTTCAGGTCAGCGCCAGCCTGGATGGCGTTGCCCACAGTTTTTCCTGCCGCAGCGACCAGACGGTGCTGAGTGCCGCCGAGGCCGCCGGGGTGCCCCTGCCCAGCTCCTGCTGCTCGGGGGTGTGCACCACCTGCGCCGCCCTGCTGCGCAGCGGCACGGTGCACCAGCCCGATGCCATGGGCGTGAAGGCCGAACTTCAGGCCAAGGGCTACGCCTTGCTCTGCGTCTCCTATCCACGTTCTGACCTCGATCTCCTGGCCGGCCAGGAGGACGCCCTCTACGAGGCCCAGTTCGGTCAGTTCCAGAAGTGAGTTCCCTGGTGCCTCTGGAGCTGTGGCTGCAGGCCGCCCCCGGCCCCCGGCTGCCCCAGCTGCGCCAGGCGCTGGCCCGGGAAGCCCACCGCCTGGCCGGTGCGGGCGCTGAGCCGCTGCGCTGGGCGATCACGGCCGTGGATCCCCAGCGCGGCCTGCGGCTGGAGGGGATCGTCGTGGGCCCGGCGCCGACCCCCGGCCGTTGAGCGCGTCAGCCCCGCCCCTGCCCACCCTGCTGGTGATCCCCACCGGGGTGGGCTGCGCCGTGGGGGGCTTCGCCGGCGATGGCCTGCCGGCGGCCCGACTGCTGGCGGCGGCCAGCGGCTGCCTGATCACCCACCCCAACGTGATGAATGCCGCCGCCCTCTACTGGAGCGACCGGCGCCTGCATTACGTGGAGGGCTGGAGCCTGGATCGCTTCGCCGCCGGCGAGCTGGCCCTGGCGCCGGTGCCCAGCCAGCGGGTGGGGGTGCTGTTGGATGCTGGTATCGAAGCGGAGCTGCTGCTGCGCCACCGCCAGGTGATTGAGGCCTGCCGCGCCAGCCTGGGGCTGACGATCGGCCCGGTGATCGGCAGCGACGTGCCCTTGGAGGTGAGCCTGTCGATCGGGCCCAGCGGCAGCAGCTGGGGCACCCTGGGCCGGGCAGATGCGCTGCTGCGGGCCGGTGAAGCACTGCTGGCCGCCGGGGCCACGGCCATCGCCGTGGTGGCCCGCTTTCCCGAGGAGCCCGGCAGCGACGCCCTGGCGGCCTACCGCCACGGCATGGGGGTGGACGCCCTGGCCGGGGCGGAGGCGGTGATCAGCCACCTGCTGGTGCGCCATCTGGGGGTGCCCTGTGCCCATGCCCCCGCCCTGGCGCCCCTGCCGCCCGATCCCGGGCTGGATGCGCGGGCGGCGGCGGAGGAGCTGGGCCACACCTTCCTGCCCTGTGTGCTGGTGGGCCTGAGCCGGGCCCCCTCCCTGCGGCCCGAGCCGGCCAGCGGCAACGGGTTGCTGCATGGCGCCGATCTGGGGGCGGTGGTGGCCCCGGCCGGAGCCCTGGGGGGTGAGGCGGTGCTGGCCTGCGCCGAGCGGGGCGTGCCCGTGATCGCCGTGGAAGGCAATCCGTGCCTGTTGCAGGTCAGCGGCGAGGCCCTGGGGCTGCCGGTGATCCCGGCCGCCACCTATGCCGAGGCGGCCGGGATCGTGCTGGCCCTGCGCGAGGGCCTGGATCCGGTGGCCCTGCGGCGCCCCCTGCCCCTGGCTCAGGGCTCGCCGAGGAAATCTCGCTTGCCCAGCTCCACGCCGTTGTGGCGCAGGATGTCGTAGGCGGTGGTGACGTGGAAATAGACGTTGGGCAGAACGAAGAACAGCAGGAAACTCTGGCCGCTGAAGTGGAGCGTCTCGCTGCGGATCGTCAGCTCGATCGGCTTGGTTTCGCTGCCGTCGATCTGCTCAGGCAAGAAACCTTCCAGGCTGGCAAGTGTTGCTTTGATGCGTCCGATCAGTTCTTCAAAGCTGGCTTCGTTGTCGTCCATGGCCGTGCTTTCCACCCCGGCCAGCCGGGCCAGGCCGCGGCGGGCGATGTCGGTGGCGATCTGCACCTGGCGCACCAGGGGGAACATGTCGGGGTAGAGGCGCGCCTGCAACAGCACGGCTGGATCAATGCCTCTGGCTTCGGCGTGGGCTGCCGCCTTGGCCAGGATGCCGCTGAGGTTGTTCAGGCTGCGGGCCAGGGGCGGGACGGCCGCCCCGTGCATCGAGAGGGTCATGGCTGGGGTGGTGGGCCGAGGTGCTGGCGAGCCGGACTGTAGGGCGATGGTCCGGCTGGATTCGGGGAGGCGTTGAGTACAAACACTCAGCCGGTTTCCACCCTAAGGCGGACCGATTATGAGTTAAGCTCCATGCGATCGCTGCTCCGGGCGGCGCGTCGTCAAGTCGTTCTTCACACATTCACATGGCTGCCATCGAAAAGGTCCCCAGCGTCGTCTTCAAGACCCGTGTGCGCGATGAGTCCGTGGAAGGCCCCAACCCCTTCCGCTGGCAGGACCTGACCACCGACGACATCTTCAAAGGCAAGAAGGTCGTGGTCTTCTCCCTCCCGGGTGCCTTCACCCCCACCTGCTCCTCCAACCACCTGCCCCGTTACGAGGCCCTGTACGAGGAGTTCAAGGGACAGGGTGTTGACAGCATCGTCTGTGTGTCTGTCAACGACGCCTTCGTGATGTTCCAGTGGGGCAAGCAGGTGGGCGCCGACAAGGTGTTCCTGCTCCCCGACGGCAACGGTGAGTTCAGCCGCAAGATGGGCATGCTCGTTGAGAAGGGCAACCTGGGCTTCGGTGCGCGCTCCTGGCGCTACTCGATGCTCGTCAATGACGGCACGATCGAGAAGATGTTCGTGGAGCCCGGGCTCGAGGACAACTGCCCCACCGACCCGTTCGAGTGCTCCGACGCCGACACGATGCTGGCCTACCTGAAGGGCACCGCCCCCGCCGGCGTCTGTGCCCCCAGCCGCGAGTTCGTCGGCTGAAGCCGCCCCAGGGCTGGCCCGATCAGGCTCCAGCCCCTGCCCCCCAACCCCGCTCCTCCACCGGCGCGGGGTTTTTCATGCGTCGAAACGATGCCCAACCGGCATCTGCCGGCCAGCATGGGCCCAACGGATGCTGGTGGCTGAGGCGGTGAAGCTGGAGACGGCAACCCCAACCTTCCGCTTCCGGCCCCAGGGTCCGGCTCGTTTCTTCGTGGCGGCGTTCCTGGCGTTCTGGCTCTGTGGCTGGCTGGCGGGAGAGATCTTCGCCCTGTGGTTCCTGTGGACGTTTCTGGGCACGTTCCTGACCACGGGTCAGGGGGCGCTGCCGGCGGCCCTGTTCCTGCTGGTCTGGGTGAGCCTCTGGAGTGTCGGTGGCGCCGCCGCCCTGCAGCATCTGCTGCGGGCGCTCTGGTCGGAGGATCGGCTGACCGTCACAGGCGACGGCCACCTGGAGCGGCAGGTGCAGCTGGGACCTTTCCGCCACCGGGTTGCCCTGCCCAAGGGCGCCATCCTGTGCTTTCAGGTGCGCGATGGCGGCTTCGGGGGGCCGCTGGTGGCCGAGCTTCCCGGCCGAAGCCTCGAGATCACCCGGCTCGGCAGCCTGATCCAGCGGCAGGAGGCCGCCAGTCAGCTCAACCGGCTTCTGGGTCTGCGTCCGGCGGCGCCAGGCGATCGGCCAGCAGCCCCGGCCATCCTGCCGGCGGGCTGGCAGGAGCTGACCCCCTCCTTCGGTCGTCCGCTGCTGGTGCCCGACCTGGCCCTGCGGCGGCGCCGTCGCCTGGTGATGGGCCTGGTCAACCTAGTGCTCTGGGGCCTGCTGGCTCTGCTGCTGCGTGGCGGCCAGGCCGGGCCAGGGTTCTGGGCGATGGGGATTCCGCTGGCGCTTGTCGCTCTGGCCTGCGGCTGGGCCCAGGTGTGGCTGGCCTTCGGGCGCCGCGAATGGCGGCTGGAGCCGAGGGTTCTGGTGCTGCAGCGCCGCTTCGGCCATCGTCTGCGGACCCTGGGCGAAGCCCGGGCCCTGGAGTTGGTCGAGCTGGTTGATTCCGATGGCGACCGCTCCTACCGGTTGCTTGCCACCCGGTCCCCGGGTGGCAAGCCCTTGCTGGTCGATCAGCAAAGCGGTGATCCGTCTTCCCTGCGCCTGCTGGGGGCCTGGCTGGCGGCGCGGTGCCATGTGCCGTTCGAGGATCGGGTGCCCAGCGAGGAGCAGCGGCGCCAGCAACGCGCCGCTGAGATGGAACGGCTGCGACTGCAGTTGGCCGCCTCCGGGCGCCTTGGCCGCTGGGCGGCCCAACAGCTCGATCGGGCCGAAGCGGCCGGGGCCAGGCGGCCAGAGCAGCGGCCTGACAACTGACCAAGCCCAGGTTTCGCCTCCAGGCGGATGGTCAGATCCTCCATGTTGGAGTCGACAATTCAGCCCGCCTGATGGCCTTCCAGGTGAAGGCCTTCGCTGTTTTGATGTCCGAAGGGCCAACGTTCACCCGCCGGCAACATCTCCCCGGAAGCGAATCGAACTCCCGGCCAAACGTACGCCGCATTCGCTGCTTTTCGGGAGGGAATCAGCTAACCTTTTGCGGTAAGTTGCAGTAGATTTGCCGCAGAAGCGCTCGATAACCATTCCCGCTTCTGCCCAAGATCGGTAGTGCCCCCTTGGAGACTGTGAACGGGTTCGATGGGCTTTTCTGACACGTTTCCCTTCCTGCATTCGGTTTCCCGGCAGCGACGCCATAGAGAAGTGACCACCGATACCGGAACAGGTCAGGAGTCTCTCCTTGGCGGGCGCGATTCGTCAGGGTTCACTGGTAAGGGAGCGATAGAAACTGGCCCTCCGGCCTGGGCCAGCAGCCAGTCGATCTTCGAGTCCCTGCCGGATCCCTTTCTGCTTTTGGTGCCAGAGAAAGGCCCCGCCGGCTCCATCATCGACTTTGTCTGTGTGTACGCCAACGGCCCGGCCAGCGCGCTGCATGGCCGCACGCCTCGCGGGATGCTTGGTGTCCGTCTGCTGGATGTCCAGCCTTCCAGTGCCCTGTTTCCCCATGGCCTGCAGGTCATGGAACAGGGGCAGGCTGTTGTTGTCGGAGGCCTTGACGTTTCCGACCATGGTGGCCAGCGCCCCAGGCACCCGCCCGAGGTCCGCCTGTTCCTTGCCAACGGTCTGCTGTGCTGTCTCTGGCGGGAGCCTCCCCATCGCCTAGCGGTGCAGCAAAAGTTGGTGGAGGCGGAACGGCGATACCGGCTGCTGGCCCGTCACGCCTCGGATGTGGTGGTCGAACTGGATAGCGATCACTGCATCGTGTGGGTCTCCGAGTCGATCGAAACGCGGCTGGGCTGGCGGCCTGACGTCCTGCTGGGCCAGCGAGCCATCGACCTTGTGCACCGGAACGACCGGAGCCAGGTCCTGCGCGCCGGTCTCAGGCTTGCAGGACCGGGATCGTTCCGCGAAGACCTGCGGATCCTCTGCGCCGACGGCGGCTGGCGCTGGATGGTGGGCACCGCCCATCCCCTGCCGGGGGAGGACGCTGGCGGCCTGGTGCTGTCGTTCCGCGACATCCACGACCAGGTGCGGATCCGCGCCGAGCTGGACCACAGCCGTCAGCTCGACCCCATCAGTGGCCTGGCCGTCCGCTCTGTGGCCCTGGATCGGATCCGGAGCGCCCTTGATGGCCTGGAGGGCACCGATTCAACGCTCGCGGTGCTCAGCATCGGCATCGATGGCCTCACCCAGGTCAACGATGCCCTCACCCATGCCGGTGGCGACAAGCTGATCGCGTTGCTGGCGGCGCGGATCGTCAGGGCGATCGGCCGTCCCGAGCAAGTGGGCCGCGGCACCGGCGATGAATTCATCGTGCTGCTGAGTGATCCGGATGCCGCAGCCGCGGCCACCCTCACGGCCGAGAGGATCCTGCGGGCCTGCCGTGCGCCGGTGAGCATCGGTGGCCAGCCCATCGACCCCACGGTGAGCATCGGCATCGCCACGGCCCGGGCTGGCGCACTTCCCGATGAACTGCTGCGGGACGCCAGCCTCGCCATGCGGCAGGCCAAGGGCCGGAGCCGCAATGGTTTTGCCCTGCTCGACGACGCCCTGGCCACCGAAGCCCACACCCTGCTGCTGTTTGCGGCCGAGATCCAGCGGGGGCTGGTGATGGGGGAGTTCGCCGCCTGGTTCATGCCGATCGTGGCGTTCGATACCGGCCAGGTCAGCGGTTACGAGGCCCTGGCCCGCTGGGTGCGGCCCGATGGCCTCGAGGTGTCACCGGCCGAGTTCCTGCCCTGTGCCGAGTGCCGTGGCCTGATCGTCCGCATCGACTTGCTGGTGCTGCGCCAGGCCCTGGCGGCGCTCTCCAGGCTGCCCCCCACGGTCACCATGGCGGTGAACGTGTCGGCGGCCACCCTCGCCCTGCCCGAATACCCCCAGCTGGT
Source organism: Synechococcus sp. CCY 0621 (assembly GCF_019038465.1). GTDB lineage: Bacteria > Cyanobacteriota > Cyanobacteriia > PCC-6307 > Cyanobiaceae > Cyanobium. The sequence continues at coordinate 66,104 of NZ_JAFKRH010000011.1, forward strand.
TGACGAAGCCCTGCGGGCCGCCGGGGTGCTCCCGGAGCGTTTGCACCTGGAGGTCACCGAGACGGCCCTGCTCACCCTGACCAACCGCATCGGCGAGCAGATCCAGCAGCTGGCCTCCAGCGGCGTCCGTTGGTATGTCGATGATTTCGGCACCGGCTATTCCTCGATCAGCCATCTGCGCGATCTGCCCATCGCCGGGCTGAAGCTGGATCGCTCCTTCACCTGTGCGATGCGCGCCAAGGACACCAAGAGCTTGCGGCTGGCCCAGGCGCTGGTGGGGGTGGCTGAAGGGCTCGAGCTGGACACGGTGGCCGAGGGGGTCGAAACCATCGAGGAGGCCCGTCTGCTCACCTCCCAGGGTTGGCTGCACGGTCAGGGCTGGCTCTACGGCAAGGCGGCCCCCCTGCAGCTGGAGACTGGCCCGCTTCCGTTCTGAAGCTGCTCAGCCCGGCGCGTCGTGGAGCTCGGCGCAACAGGCCGCAAAGGCCGCCGCCGGATCGATGGCGCCGCTGATCGGCCGACCGATCACCAGCTGGCTGGCACCCGCCGCCACCGCCGCCGCCGGTGCCATCACCCGCTTCTGATCGGCGGCGGCGCTGCCGGTGGGGCGGATGCCGGGGGTCACCAGGGTGAAGGGTCGGGGATGGGCGGCCCGCAGGCCCGCCACCTCCCAGGGGGAGCACACCGCTCCGGTGAGTCCCGCCGCCGCAGCCATCGCCGCCAGCTGGGACGCGTAGGTGGCCAGGGGTGTTGCGATGGCCAGTTCCTGCCGGAAGCGGTCGGGATCCCAGCTGGTCAGCACGGTCACCGCCAGCAGGGTGGGGGCAACCAAGCCTTCACAGGCGGCTCCCTCCTCGGCCGCAGCCTGGGCGGCGGCCAGGGCCTCACCCCCGGCGCAGGCGTGCACGGTGATCAGCTCCGCCCCCAGGCGGGCGGAGCTGCGGCAGGCGCCGGCCATGGTGGCGGGGATGTCGTGGAACTTCAGATCCAGGAACACCCGCAGACCCCGCCGCCGCAGCTCCCGCACCACGCCGGGTCCGGCGGCCGTGAACAGCTCCAGGCCCACCTTCACCCAGCGCAGCTCAGGAATGGCCATCGCCAGTGCCAGCGCCTCTTCGGCCGTGCCGCGGTCGAGGGCCAGGATGATTCGCTCGGCGGGGTCGGACGTCACCGTGGTGCCCTCAGTGCCCGCCATCAGGCCACCAGCCGCCGGAAGGTCTTCCTGCCGAGCTGCAGCACCTTGCCGGCCAGTTCCTGGGGGCTGCTGAATTCCTGGTTGGGGTCGCTCAGCTTCTCGCCGTCCAGCTTCACGCCGCCGCCCTGGATCTGGCGCCGCCCTTCGCTGCTGCTGGCGCAGACCTGCAGGGCGCTGAGCAGATAAAAGGCCTTCAACGGGAAGGCCAGACCCGCCAGGGAGGCCTCAGGCACACTGCCCGCGCTCAATTCCCCCGATAATTTCCCTGTTCCGGAGATGCCGGCGGTCACCAGCCCGGCCGCATCGGCCTGGGCCTGCAGCGCGGCGTCGCGCCCATGGCGGCTGGCGGTGACCTCCAGGGCCATCGCCTTCTGCCTCTCCCGGGGCCCGCTGGGCAGCGTCGCCGTGTCCAGGTCGGTGAGCAGGGTGAGGTAGTCCTCCACCGCCGCGTCCGGCACCTTCTCGAGCTTGGAATACATCGAGAGGGGGTCTTCCATGAGGCCCACCGTGTTGCCCAGGCTCTTGCTCATCTTCTGCACCCCATCGAGGCCCGGCAGGATCGGCAGCAGCAGGCCGAACTGGGGCCTCTGGCCGAAATGGCGCTGCATGTCGCGCCCCATCGCCACGTTGAACTTCTGGTCGGTGCCACCCAGTTCGAGGTCAGCCTGCACCGCCACCGAGTCGTAGCCCTGCAGCAGGGGGTAGAGGAACTCGTGCAGGCTGATGGGGGTGCCCGAGCCGTAGCGGTTGGCGAAGTCCTCCTTGGCCAGCATCTGCCCCACGGTGCTGATGCCCAGCAGCTCGATCACCTGCGGTAGATCGAGGCCGGTGAGCCACTCGGAGTTGCGGCGCACCTCCAGCCGGCCGGGGGTGTCGAAATCGAGCAGGGCGCGCTCGGGGGGCTGGCCCTGGCCCAGCTGGGCCAGGTAGGTGGCGGCATTGGTCTCCACCGCCGCCGCATCGAGCTGCACGCGGGTGCTGCTCTTGCCGGTGGGATCGCCGATGCGGGCCGTGAAGTCGCCGATGATCAGCACCGCCGTATGGCCGGCGTTCTGGAAGGTGCGCAGCTTGCGGAACAGCAGGCTGTGGCCCAGGTGGATGTCGCTGCCGGTGGGGTCGATGCCCAGCTTCACCCGCAATGGCCGTCCCTGGCGCGCCGACTCCGCCAGCCTGGCCTCCAGGCGCTGGTCAGGGTCGGCCTCCCGGCCGGCGGGGAACAGGTCGGCGATGCCCCTGGACAGGGCTTCGGGGAGGGGCGCCAGGGCCTGTGGTTCCGCCTGCTTCGCCGGGAGTGCTTCGCCCATCTACGCCAGCTGCCTGCCTGGGCCGATGGTAGGCAGCCATGGTGCACCGGTTGATCAGCCCAGCAGGGCGGCCACGGCGGCGGCCGCCCTCTCGCCACTGTCCACGGCACCCTCGAAGAAACCCGGCCAGCGCTCCGCCACCTCGGTGCCGGCCCAGAACACCCGGCCGTGGGGCCGCAGCAGGGCGTCGCCGCTGCGGGTCCACAGGCCAGGGGGCATCCAGGCGGCGAAGGCGCCGCCGACGAAGGGTTCCTCGGGCCAGTTCTTCTCCACGTACTCCAGTGGTTCCAGGGCCATCGGGCCGAAGTAGGCGGCCAGATCCTCCAGGACCGCGGCCCGTCGCTGGTCCGCTCCCAGGGCAGCCCAGCGCTCCCGGCGGCGACCCACCACGAAGGCGGCGAGCACCCCCAGGCCCGTTTCCGGATCGGAGCTGTCGGCGCACAACTCCACCCAGGGACGGTCGCCGATGCCGATGCCGGAGAGCCCCGCCTCGCGCCACCAGGGCCGCCCATAGGCGATCAGCACCTTGGTGCAGTTCCCCATGGCCATCCCCTCCTGCAGGGCGAGCCGGTCGGTCGGCAATGCCGGCGTGAAGCGGATGGCGCCCGCCAGCGCCGGCGGCATGGCCACGATCACGGCCCGGCAGTGGTGGCTGGCGCGATCGGTGATCACCTCGACAGCCGCCTCTCCCTCGGGCTGAAGGATGGCCCGCACGGGCTCTCCCAGCACCAGGGCGTCCCCCAGGCCTGCGGCCAGCAACGCCGGCAACTGGCCGGCACCGCCGTGGATCAGATCCTCCTCGGGGTGGTCCCCCTGGGACGCCGTGCGCTGTCCCCAGGCCACGTGCAGCAAGGACACCTGATCGGGTTCCGCCGGGCCGAGAAAGCCGACGGCGCGGCAGAAATAGGCGAAGTACCAGGCGGCGAAGGGGGTGTGGGTGTGGGCATCGATCCAGTCCTGGAAGCTCAGCCGGTCGAGTTCGGCGGCGCCGGGATGGTGATGGGGATGGCCCTCGGGCAGGGACGCCACCAGGGCCTGGAACTGTTTCAGGGCCGCCATGGCATCGTCCCAGTCGCGGCTGGGGACCGACGGTGGCTGACCCTCCGGGAACCCCTGGAAGAAGCCGCTGAAGGTGCAGCGATGGGAGCCGAAGCAGAGGACGGTCTCACCGCCGTGGGGGGAGGGGAAACGGCGCAGACCGTGGGCCTCAAGCAAGGCCAGGAAACGGGAATGGCTCGGTCCCACCCACTGCCCGCCAAGGTCGACCCAGGCCGGCGTCCGGGCCCCCTCCACCTGCAGGGGGGTGCGCACCATGCGGCCCCCCACCGAGGGCGCCGCCTCAATCACCCCTACCGACAGGCCAGCCCGTCGCAGTTGCCGTGCCGCCACCAGCCCCGCCAGCCCCGCTCCGACAACGACGACATCGTTCACGGGGGTTCAGCCGGCGGCTTCCAGTTGGCTCTTCATGCGCTCCAGGGTGAGGGTCATCTGCTCGAACATCTGTTCCGGGGTGAGGCCGAACTGGCCAAGCTGGGTGCGCAGCTGTTCAACGGTGAGCTTGGCCTGGAAGTCCTCGGATAATTCGAAGCGCTTCATGAACACCTGGTAGCGCTCCATCATCTCCTCCATCCGTTCGATATAAAGCTTTTTGCCTTCGCGATCGAACTTGCCGTACTCGCTGCCCAGCTGCATCAGCTGCTGGTAATCGGTGAACAGCCGTTTCGCCTCGTCCTGGACGATCTCGGACTCGAAGAAAGCCATGGGGAGGTTGGCTCCGGTCTGCTGAAGACATCGATTCTGCAGAGGCCGGGGGCGCCTGGGGAGTGCGGATCCACGTATCGCCATGGCCGCTACCGAATGGATGCGCAGCACCTGTTGAAGATGGATCTCCATCCGCTGGGGCGGTCGAGCCCCCTGTTCCCGTGGACCTCACCCCCCTGCTGCCCCAGGTGCGTGACGACGTCAGCCAGGGACAGGTTCTGCTGAAGGGCGTCCGGTTGGTGCTCTGCCTGGGCAGCCGGGCCCAGGTGGCCCTGCTGATGGGCACCCCCGCCCGGATCCTGGCTGCCGCCACCACCGCCGCCGAGGGCCTGGCCCTGGTGCGCCAGCACCAACCCAGCCTGCTCCTGGTCAGCGACCGCTTGGAGGAAGGCTGTGGCGTCGACCTGGTGGTGCAGGTCAAGCGCCGCCATCCCGAGGTCCGCACCCTGCTGGTGGTGTCCCAGGAGCACCAGCTGGCCTTGATCCAGGCGGCCCTGCGCGCCGGTTGCGACGCCATCGTGCCGGAGTCGCGTCTGTTGCACGGCTCCGGCCTGCAGGCCCTGCACACCGTCATCGGCGGCGGGATGTACCTGGACCGTTCCCTGGCCGGCGCCTTCCGCGCCGGCCAGGAGCCCGGCGCCGGGCACGAGCGGCTCAGTGCCCGTGAACGGCAGGTGCTCGACCGGGTGGTGCGGGGCCTCAGCAATCCCGAGATCGCCGGGGAGCTGATGGTCTCGGTCGACACGGTCAAGACCCACGTGCGCAATGTGCTCCTCAAGCTGCGGGTCAGTGGTCGCATCCAGGCGGTGGTCACCGGTCTGCGGCTGGGCCTGGTCGAGTGGCCCCGACCCGGAAGCACCCGCTAGCTTCAGGCCCGACGTGATGCAGGTGGGCCTCAATGGCAGGGCGCCACTGGCTGGATCCCCTGGCCCGCCGGCTGCTGGTGGCCACCGGGCAGCTGCCGCCGCCCCCACCGGCCGCCCCCGTCCCCCTTGCCGGTGGGACCGACGAGGCGGTGGAGCGGGAGCTGCTCGGCCTCAAGCTGGCCCACAACCCCAACCTGCGGCTCCGCGATGCCGCTGAGGTGCGGCACGCGGCCGCCCTGGGTTGGACGCTGGAGGTGAACGTTGCCGCTGCCGGCGACTGGCTGCGGTTGCCGGGCTGCCGGCCCGATCTGGTGGATCGGCTGATCCGTCTGCAGCGCGACGGCCTGCAGTGGCGCGGCCCCGGGGAACTGGCCGGGGCGCTGCAGGTCCCCCCCGAGCAGGTGCTGATCTGGATGCCGGTGCTTCGTTTCGCCCGATCCGCGGATTCGGCGTCTGCCGAGGTGCCGGTGCCCCTGGCGATCAACCAGGCCTCCGAGGGCCTGCTGCGGGAGCGTCTCGGCCTGGGGCCGGAGCACTGCCGGCGGCTGTTGCAGGAGAGGGCCCGCGAGCCCTTCCGGGACCTGGCTGATCTGCAGCAGCGGCTGCAGCTTTCCGCCGACCAGGCCGAACGCTGGATCGGTCGGTTCCGCTACGCCGCCGCCCCCGGACCGGTGCTGCCGCCGTCCCGGCGGCCGGCCCCATGAGCCGGCAGGGGGACCTGTTCACGGCAGGAGTGGCCGGCGCCTCACCGTTCCTGGAGCTCCCCCTGCTGCGGCAGCAGCTGCTCACCTGGCAGGGCCGGCTGGCCGAGCACCAGGGGCCGCTCTATGCCGAAGCCGCGGCCGGCGGGGCCGCCCCCCTGCTGCAGGGTCAGCTCTTCCCGATGGCGGCCGACCCCGGCGATCCCGACGCCGTGGCGCTCCGGTTCGATCCCCTCAGCCTGAGTCCCCAGAGCCTCTCCTTCTGGCGCTGGCCCCGGCTGCCCCAGCGGGGGGCGGCCCTCTACCTGGTGATGGATCGGCCTGCGGGGCTGCCTGTGCCGCTCCTGCTCTACGTCGGTGAGACGGGGCGGGCCGATCAGCGCTGGAAGGGCGACCACGACTGCAAGGGGTACCTGGCGGCCTATGGCGAGGCGCTGGCCCGGGTGGGGCTGGAGGCGCGGCCAAGCATCCGCTTCTGGAGCGACGTGCCGGCGGCGGTGTCCCCGCGCCGGGCCCTGGAGCAGGCCCTGATCCGGCGCTGGCTGCCGCCGTTCAACAAGGAGACCAGGGAGCGCTGGGCCACGCCGTTCACGGCCGACCCCGCCTGAAGACCAGGGCAAGGCTGGCTACGATCATGGGTCGCCTGCGCTGGGTCCATGGAGTTTCGCTGTCTTGCCGTCACCCCTGCCGTCCCCGGTGCTCTCAAGGAGACCTGGACGGGTGACACCCTGGTGGTGGGCCTGTTTGCCCCCGCTGCGGGAAGCGGTCGGGCCCTGGCCCAGGAGCTGGTGGGCGAGGGGCTCGAAGCCTTGCTGCAGCGCCGCCGCTTCGAGGCCAAGCCCGGTCAGACCATCACCCTGGAGAGGCCGGGTGGCTCCCCGGCCAGCCTGATCCTGGTGGGCCTGGGGGATCCGGCCGACTTCGGCCTCGAGGCCCTGCGCCAGGCCAGTGCCGAAGTGGCCCGCAGTGCTGCCGCCGCCGGTGCCGTGGAACTCGGTCTCTGGCTTCCGGTGGAGGGGCTGGAGCCGGCGGCGGCCGCCGCTGCCATGGCCGAAGCGGTGCGGCTTGGGCTCTATGCCGACCAGCGCTTCAAAAGCGAGGCGGAACCCTCATCCCTTCCCTCTCTGGTGAGCCTGCTCGGCGTTGCGGCAGGCGCCGAGGCGGGCCTGGCCCATGTGGCGGCCACCTGCAGCGGCGTGGAACTGGCCCGGCGGCTGGTGGCGGCACCGCCCAACAAGGCGACCCCCCAGTCCCTGGCCGAGGAGGCCGCCGCCATTGCCGACGCCTTCGGCCTCGAGCTCAAGGTGCTGGAGCGGGACGACTGCGAGGCCCTGGGCATGGGGGCCTACCTGGGGGTGGCCCAGGGCTCGGACCTGCCCCCCAAGTTCATCCATCTCACCTACCGGCCCGCCGGGGAGGTGAGCCGGCGGGTGGTGCTGGTGGGCAAGGGGCTCACCTTCGATTCCGGCGGCTACAACCTCAAGACGGCCGGCTCCCAGATCGAGATGATGAAGTACGACATGGGCGGCAGCGCCGCGGTCTTGGGGGCCGCCCGTGCCATCGCCGAAATCCGGCCCGCCGGCCTGGAGGTGCATGTGATCGTGGCCAGCTGCGAAAACATGATCAGCGGCGGCGCCATCCACCCGGGTGATGTGCTCACCGCCTCCAACGGCAAGACCATCGAGATCAACAACACCGATGCGGAAGGGCGGCTCACCCTGGCCGATGCCCTCGTCTATGCCTGCGGCCTGGAGCCGGATGCCATCGTCGATCTCGCCACCCTCACCGGCGCCTGCGTGATTGCCCTCGGCGAGGAGATTGCCGGGCTCTGGTCCCCCAGCAACGGCCTGGCCGAGGCCCTGCTGAGCGCCGGCAACGCCGCTGGGGAGGCCTTGTGGCGAATGCCCCTGCGCTCCTCCTACAAGAAGGGGCTCAAGAGCCACATCGCCGACCTGAAGAACACCGGTCCCCGGCCGGGGGGCTCCATCACCGCCGCCCTCTTCCTGCAGGACTTTGTCACCAATGGGCTGCCCTGGGCCCACCTCGACATTGCCGGGACCGTCTGGAGCGACAAAGCCCGCGGGGAGGATCCCGCCGGGGCCACCGGCTTTGGGGTTCGCACCCTGGTGGCCTGGCTGGTGGCCGGTGCCGCCAGCTGATCCTTTCGCCACCGGCCCCGCCGGCCCTGGCGGCTGAAGGTTGAGGCCTAGGTTTGCTTCCAGACCAGACAACGCATCGCCCCATGGCCGTTCACAAGATCCGCTGGTACGTGAAGGCCCAGCTCGGTGTGCTCCTGCTCCCCGCCGGCCTGTGCCTGTTCGGGGAGGGGGTGATCCGCAAGGGCATCCAGACCTGGTCAGCCCTGGCGGCAGCGGCCGATCAGGGGCAGTCGCTGCCTGAGGCCGGTCCATGGGTCTGGTACGGAGCCCTGGGGCTGATCCTGATCAATGCGGGCGTCGGCCTGATGGTCGAGAGCGGCCTGCTGCGCGGCTACCCCCGCACCCCGCCCCGGGCCTGAGGTTCAGACCGCCACCGGTTCGGTGTCGCCCCTGCCGCTCACGTGGACGTGCAGCTCGGCGGGGGATTCCAGGCGATGGATCTGCCAGGTGGCCTTTTCACCAAAGCTGGCCTGAAGCTTGTCAAGGTCGTCGGACGCCTGCCTGGGGCTCGCGTAGGGCCCGATATGCCGCGTCTGCAGACCGTCACGGATGGTCAGCAGATACATACAGAAGCCCTCCCGTGAACGCCTAAACGCTAGGGCATTCTTCGGGGTCGCGACAGGGTGGAAAAGCACCGTCTCTGCATCATCCGGCCGGGTTCGGCTCAGCTGCCCTGCCAGCGCTGACTGCTGCGGGCCCGCCGTCCCCAGACCGTGTCCAGGCGCCGGTCGCGGCCACAGGACCAGCGGTAGTAGTTGTATCGGACGCCATTGCGCTTGGCGTAGTTCTGGTGGTACCCCTCCGCCGGCCAGAACTTGGCCAGGGGCCGGATCGCCACCTTGAGTGCGGCCGCCGGTTTACCCAGCTCCCGGGCAGCGGCCACCAGGCTGTTGCGGGCCTCCACGGCCTGGTTGGCGCTGGTGGTGAAGATCACCGGCCGGTAGGAATCGCCGCGGTCGCAGAACTGACCGCCGCCGTCGAGGGGGTCGATGTTGCGCCAGTAGGCCCGCAGCAGCGTCTCGTAGCGGATTTCGGTGTTGTCAAAGCGCACCCGCACCACCTCCTGATGGCCACTCCCCCCTGCCGAGACCTGCTTGTAGGTGGGGTTGGCGCTCTTGCCACCGCTGTAGCCGCTCTCCACGTCCAGGACGCCGGGGAGCACCTCCAGATCGTGCTCCAGGCACCAGAAACAACCGCCCGCCAGAACGGCCTCCTCCGTGGCCGCCAGGGCTGGAGCCACCGGCCCCCCCAGGGCGAGCAGCAGCCCCAGCAGCAGCGCGATCAGTCGCATGGCGTGTGTCCCTAGAACGGTTCGAGGATTGCCGTCGCTGCCCGGCGGGTGACGCCCGGCTCCCCCAGCTTCTGCCGTAGCCGAACGTAGCCCTCCTGCACCCGCTCCCGTGCCCCGGAGGCGGGATCGAACAGGGGCAGCAGGGCCGCCAGGATGGCGTCCGGGGTGAAGTCGTCCTGCAGCAGTTCCGGCACGAGCCGTTCCCCCAGCACCAGGTTCACCGGAGAAATGTGCGCCACATTGAAATGGATCACATGTTTCGCCAGAAACGCCGTCGGCCGGCTGACCCGATAGCCGGTCACCTGGGGCACTCCCCGCAGGGCCAGTTCCAGGTTGGCGGTGCCGGACTTGGTCAGGGCGGCATCGGCTGCGGCACAGAGCAGGGGCCGCAGGGCATCGGCCTCACCGGCCGGGATCACCCGCACCGCCGTGGCTCCGGCCGCCTGCATGGTCTCGGCAAGCACCGCCTCGAACCCCGGCAGGCCAGCCGGCAGCAGCACCTGCAGATCAGGACGCTGCCGCTGCAGCTTGGCCACCGCAGCGGCCATCGGCGGCAACACGTAGCGCAGCTCCTGCCGCCGTGAGGCGGGCAGCATCAGCAGCACCGGAGCCTCCTGGGGCAGGCCCAGCTGCTGGCGGGCCTCCTGGCGCGTCGGTCGCTGCTGCAGGGTGTCGATCAGGGGATGGCCCACCCAGGTGACCTGGGCGCCCCGTTCGGCGTAGAAGCTGGCCTCCTCCGGGAAGATCGCCAGGATGCGATCGGTGAAGCCGATCAGCCGGGTGGTGCCGCCGTCGCCGAGGCGGAAGGCCCATTCCTGGGGGGCGATGTAGTAAGTGATGGGTACATCGGGGTAGAGCCGCCGCAGGCGCAGACCCAGGTTCACATTCGCCCCCATGTAATCGATCAGCACCACCGCATCCGGAGGGTGCAGCCGCAACCAGCGGCGCACCCGGGCCTGCAGCTTGAGGGTGGGAATCACCAGGGGGATCGGTTCCCACAGGCCGATGGCTCCGAGCTTGGTGGTGTCCGCCAGGAGCTGGGCGCCGGCCCGCTCCATCCGACTGCCCCCGAGGGCCACCACATCAAGGGGCAGGGAACGGCGGGCCGCCTCCTCGTGCAGGGCCTTGACCAGCAGGGAACCCTGCAGATCACCGGAGACCTCTCCGGTGCTGACCAGGAGTCGCACCATCAGCGCTGGGCCGGCAGCGGTCCGCGCCGGCCCGGCCCCACCGAGGCCTCCAGAAAGGCGCACAGTTCGTCGGCCGCCGCCAGCAGGGGACGCTCCCGCGCCTGCCGCAGGGCGGCCGCCAGCACCAGATCGCTGCGGTAGATGAGGGTCCAGAGATCCTGCAGCTGGCGGAACTGGGCGCCGTCGTCGAGCTGGGCCACGCCGCTGCGGCGCAGCCCGACGCGGTTCAGGCCACGGAGGCGGCCGGGGTGGCCCTCCACCGTCATGAACGGGGGCACGTCGCGGTCGATGCGGCTCATGCCGCCCACCATCGCCAGGCTGCCGATGTGGACGAACTGGTGGATGCCGAGCACGCCACCGATCACGGCCCGCTCCCCGATCACCACGTGGCCCGCCACCGCCACACCGTTGGCGATCACGATGCGGTCAGAGAGCTGGCAGTTGTGGCCGATGTGGCTGTAGGCCATCAGCAGGTTGCCGTTGCCCAGGACGGTGCTCTCCCCTTCGGCGGTGGCGCGGTTGATGGTGACGCACTCGCGGATCGTGTTCTCGTCCCCCATCACCACTTCGGTGGGGGCTCCGCCGTACTTGAGGTCCTGGGGCTCGAGGCCGATGCAGGCCCCCGGGAAGATCCGGTTGCCCTTGCCCATCCGCACCCGTCCGTCGATCACGACATGGGGGCCGATGCGACTGCCCTCGCCGATCTCCACCTCCGGACCGATGACCGAATAGGGGCCGATCTCCACGCCGGGGGCCAGCCGGGCCCGGGGATCGACCAGGGCCGTGGGATGCACGGATGTCGTCATGGCAGTACTCGACATCGCGTCAGTCCACGAGCGAGAACATCAGCTCGCCCGAGCAGACCCGCTCGCCATCGACCGTGGCAGTGGCGCGCACCTTGCCGAAGCGTTTGCGCTTCAGGCTGAGCAATTCGCAGGTGATCAGGAGCTGGTCGCCGGGCACCACGGGCCTGCGGAAGCGCACGCCGTCAATACCCGCGAAGACGAACAGGCCCTTGGGCAGATCGGGCATCTGGGTGACGATCAGGCCTCCCACCTGGGCCATGGCTTCGACGATCAGCACGCCGGGCATCAGCGGACGGCCGGGGAAATGGCCCTGGAACTGCGGTTCGTTGAAGGTGACGTTCTTGAGCGCCACCGCCCGCTTGCCGGGGACGTACTCCACCACCCGATCCACCAGGGCGAAGGGATAGCGATGGGGGAGCAGGTTGAGGATCTGCTCGCTGCTGAGCACCACGGCCCGTGCCACATCGGCGTCGGGGCAGACCGCCGGGGCGGCCTCAGGAGCGGCGGAAGGAAGAACGGTCAAGGAATCAGTGGGTCGGAACGGGCACGGGCAGGCGGGACGCCTGGGCCGCAAGGGCCGCGGCCATGGCGGTGTGCAGGCCATGGGAACCGCGGTAGGCGAAGACGTGGGCCCTGGGAAGGCCCACCAACGCCAGATCTCCCAGCAGGTCCAGCAGCTTATGGCGCACCGGTTCGTCGCCGAAGCGCAGCGGCGGATTGACCCAGCCGTCGCCGTCACACACCAGGGCATTGTCGAGGGCACCGCCACGGATCAGACCGGCCGCCAGCAACTGCTCCACCTGCTCCCGGAAGCCGAAGGTGCGGGCCGGGGCGATCTCCGCCACAAAGCCCGCCGGGGTGAGATCCAGGGCATAGAGCTGGCGGCCGATGGCCGCCTGGGGAAAGTCGATGGCCGCCGCCAGGCGCAGCCGGTCGGACGGCAGGGCCACCACAAAGCTCTGACCCTGCTGGAGGGTGAGGGGCAGGGCCGGCAAGGGGGGCTCGAGGCGCTCCCCCCGGCTGCTGAGCCCCGCCTCACCGATCGCTTCGACCCAGGGAAGCCCCGATCCGTCGAGCAGCGGGATCTCCTCCCCGTCCACCAGGAGCTCCGCCTGGCTGACGCCGGTGCCGGCGAGGGCCGCCAGCAGGTGCTCCACCGTGGCCAGGCGCCGATCCCCCAGCTGCAGGCAGGTGCAGAGGCGGGTGTCGCTCACCTGGCCGGGGCCCAGTTGCAGTAGGGGCCGTTGTGGGTCGTCCAGCCAGCCCAGCCAGTAGCCCGGCCGTTCCGAAGGGCCGAGCCGGACCCGCGAAACGGCGCCGCTGTGCAGACCCACCCCGGTGCGCTCCACGCTGGAGCTGAGGGTCCAGGCCTGGCGGTAGTCGCTGGGCCAGCTGGTCACTAGAACTTCCAGCCCACGCCGAGGTTGAAGCGCCATTCGCCGGTGAAGTCCTGGCTGGCCACCTCAAGGCGCAGCGGGCCGACCGGGGTGGTGACGATCAGACCGGTGCCGATCGAGAAGCCGGAACCGGGCTTGTTGAGCAACCCGCCCAGGTTGCCGGGCACTTTCGTCTGGCTGCCGAAGGTGGTGCCGCCATCGATGAACAGCTCGCCGCTGACGATGCTGAACAGGGGGAACCGGTATTCGATCGTGGCCTCACCGAAGCTGCGGCCCACACCGAGGTCGCAGTCGAAGTAACCACGCACCGAGTTGCCGCCGCCCAGGCAGAAGGCCTCATAGGGCGGCAGGTCGCCGATGACCGTGCCGGCGGACACCTGGAAGGCCAGAGCCTGTTTGCAGTCCTCGGTTTCGCCGGCCTTGGGCCGGCACCCCTTGTAGAACTTCAGCCAGCGCACCGGGATGTAGTGGGTGAAGCTGCCCCGCAGCCGGTTGAAGGTGGGGGAATCGGGACCCACCGAGAAGAACTGTTCGGTGCCGAGGCTGAGGAAGTTGCCCTGGGTGGGGTTGCGTGGATCGTTGAGGGTGCTCATCGTCGCCGCCAGCCGCAGGCCCAGCAATTGGTTGCGGGCGGCGCAGTTGTAGGCCAGGCAGATGATCGAGTTGGTCGGAGCGGTGAACAGCGCAGTGGATTCGTTCGGGGTGGCCAGACCGAAGCGGCGGGAGGTGCCGGAGAAATCCATCGGCGTGGCCACCTGGCCGGTGAGACCGAGCAGAACGGTCCAGGGGGCCCGCTTGAAGGGGTTGCCGCCGTTGAGGGGCCGCACGAATTGAACGTTGGCGCCGACGCGCTGGATCAGGACGCTGTTGCCGTCGAACTGGAACCAGCTGAGGTTCTGACCGGTGGTTTCGGCGGCGATGCGGGCCGCCGTCACCGACGGGAAGACATCCAGGAGGGGGTTGAACGGCGAAAAAATGTTGTAGGCGACCTGGGTGCCAGGGGCCTGGTAAAAGTCGGCGACGGTGAAGATGTTGCCTCCCTCCTGGCTCTGGAACACCTGGGGGGCGTCCCGGCTGATGAAGGCCTTGAAGCGGAAGGCGGTGCGGTACCTGTCCCCCTTGATCCAGGGGTCGCTGAAGGAGATGTCGGCCAGGCCGCCGAACTGGCCGTAGGTGAAGCTGGTGGAGAGATCCCAGGCGCGGCCGAACAGGTTGCTGTCCTGCACCTGGATCTGGCCGAAGACCCCCTGGCTCTGGCTGTAGCCCAGACCACCGGAGAGGGAACCGGTCGACTGCTCAACCACCCCCAGCACGATCACGACCGAGCCGGGATCCTCCGGTTCGGGACGCAGGGTCACCTTGACATCGCTGAACAGACCGGTGCCGTAGAGACGCTTGAGGTCGTCCTCCAGGTTGCGGCGGTTGAAGACTTCGCCGGTCTTGATGGAGATCTCTCGGGTGATCACCCATTCCTTGGTCTTGCCCTTGATCGGCTGGCCCTTGTCGTTGGTGGCCGATCCTTCTTTGTTGAGGAACTGCACCTCCACACCCTTGACCGTGCCCTGGCGCACCAGCAACTGAACGTCGCCATCGGGGCCGACGCGGGAGGGGCCGGTGACGCGGGCCAGGGAGAAGCCCTGGTCGGCATACCACTTCTGCAGTTCCTGCATGCGGCCCTGCAGGGTGACCAGGTTGAGGGTTTTGCCGTAATCCCCGGCGAAGGTGTCCTGCACCACCGTTTCCGGCACCTTGGCGTCGGCGGGATCGAGGCTCACCTTGGTGAGCACCGGATTGGGCACCACCGAGACCACCAGCCGCACCCCCAGCGGGCCGTCCTGGGGCTGGATCCGGACATCGGAGAACCAGCCCGTGGCGTAGATGGCCTGCAGGTCCGTTTCCAGTTCGCTGCGGGTGATGGCGTTGCCGGGGGTCACCGCCATGGCGGCGTAGGCCGCCAATTCCAGCCGCTCCCGCTCGGGATGGTCGGCCAGGCCTTCGATCACCACCTCGCTGATCAGCACCCTCGGCTCGGCCGTGGCCGCAGGCGAGGGGGCTGGACCCAGGGTGGGTTTGCCGGGCCGGTCGTCGCTGGCGGCGGGGGCGCCTGGGGTTGGGGTGGCCGGAACGGCTGGACTGGCAGGTGTGGCTTCGGGGGCCGGTGCCGCTGGGGTGCCGGCGGGGGCAGGGGCGACGTCGGCCGGGGTGGCAAAAGGATCGGCGCCGGCCTGGGCCAGCGAGGGCACCGGGGCCTGCCCCTCCCGCTTGGTGGGGAGATTCTCGGCCGCCCCGGCCTGGCCGCCGGTCAGCAGCAGGGCCACGAGCAGGGGCAGGGAGGCGGTCGCCGCCCGGGGCGTGACGCTTCGAAGGGTGTGGGGCCTGCCGAGGCGAACGCCAATCATGGATGTCGTCTGCAGAGCGGCCAGGCCGCAAATTCCGCTGACCTTACCCGTAGACCCTCGGTTCGGGACAGACCCCTTGGACCCGTTTGAGGACCTCCCCGTAGGCCTCGACAACACCGCCCAGGTCCTGGCGGAAACGGTCCTTGTCGAGAATTCGCTCCTGGGCATCGCTCACCGCCTGGTTCCAGAGGCGGCAGGTGTCGGGGCTGATCTCGTCCGCCACCACCAGTTCACCGGTGCTGGTGAACCCAAGTTCGATCTTGAAATCCACCAGTTCGAGACCCACCTGGGCGAACAGCTGGCCCAGGGCGCCGTTGACGCGGAAGGCCAGTTCCCTGATCGACTCCAGTTGGGCGGGCGTCACCAGCGCGAGCCGCTCCAGCCGCGCTTCGCTGAGCAGGGGATCGCCCAGGGCGTCGTCCTTGTAGTACAGATCGAGAAGCGGCGGCTCCAGCCGGGTGCCTGCCGCAATCGGCATCTGGCGGCACAGGGAACCGGCGGCCACGTTGCGCACCACCACTTCCACCGGCACCACCCGCACCGGTCGGACCATCATCCAGTGATCTCCCTGCAGGCCCAGGTAGTGGGTGGGCACGCCCAGCCGCTCCAGGTGCTCGAACAGCAGGGCGGAGATGCGGCAGTTGAGGGCCCCCTTGCCGAGCAGCTGGGCCTTCTTGAGGGCATTGAAGGCCGTGGCGTCGTCCTTGTATTCGACGGCCACCAGGTCGTGCTGGTCGGTGGCGTACACCCGCTTGGCCTTGCCTTCGTAGAGCAGGGAGCCGGTGGCAGGGGTCAGGGTCATGGGACGGGTGCTGTGGTCGGTGCCGGTTCCGTCGCCGGTACCGGGAGATCGGCGGCATGGCCGCCGGGGTCGCGGGGGGAGCGCAGCTGGATCTCCAGCTGGCGGGTGCGCGGGGCCGAAGCCGGATCCTCGCGCCGCCAGCGCCATTCCCCATAGGCGTCGTCGATACGGCCGCTGAGCCGCAGACGCCTCTCCACGGCCCGCCCGGAGGGCAGGGCGGCCTGGGTGTCCAGCAGCTCCGCCACCAGACCCCAGGCCCCCGCCGCGGCCGCCTGGTCGAGGGCCGCCTCCAGCAGGGCCTCCCGCTCCGGCGCCGGCAGTTCCTCCAGCAGCCCCACCGCTTGCTGCAGCCGCAGGGCTCCCGCCAGGCCGCCCTGACGGGCCCGCACCAGCAGTGCACCGCCGACCCGGGGAAAGCCCCGCGATTCCAGATGCAGGGCCAGCAACTCCAAGGCGGAGCGACTGATCACGGTGCCATCCTCCCGACGTTGCAGCGGCAGGGCGATGCCATCGAGGGATGTACCGCTCTCCTGCCGCAGCCGCTCCAGGGCCAGGGCGGCCCGGCGGTGGTCCAGTCCCGCCGAGGCGGCCCGCCACTGCAGTTGCAACCACTGCACCCGCTCGGCTCCGGCGGCCGGTCCGAAGCGGTTGAGCACGTCCATCGCCTCGCTGGGGGCCCGGCAGCTGAGCAGCACGTCGGCGTTGGCAAGCACCACCTCCAGGGGCTGGGGGGCCGGATGGAGCGTCAGCAGCCGCTGCTGCAGCTGCCTCAGCCGCTCGCCCAGATCGGCTTCGGCGCTCTGGCGACAGGCCGCGTCGAGCTGCTCCAGGTCCCCGTCGCGCAGCAGCTCGGCAAAGGCCTTGTCACTGAGGAGGGGTGGCGGTTCTTCAGACTTCTCCGTCACCCCGGTGGGTCCGGGTGCGGGCCCGTCGGCGGCAGCACCCTGGGGTGCCTGCTCTGGTGCCGGCGCAGGGGCAGCGGTCGTGGGGGTGGCCGCCGCAGCCGCCAGCGGCGTGCACAGGCCCAGGAGGGCCAGGGCTCCGAGGGTCCCCAGGAGCGTCGATCGCCACTCCAGTGGCCACCGCTGCCCGCGCAGGGGCGGGCCGGTGGTCGGACCGGATCCGCGGGGGGGGGCAGCGGTCGAGGCGGCGGTCGGAGAGAATGGCAAAGGGGAGTGGCAGCAAGGCAGGTCAGGGCAACCGGTGCAGCACCCGTGCCGGCGCTCAACCTAGGGGAGCTCTCCTCCCCGATCCACCCCCCGTCCTGCTCCCCTCGTTCGCCCATGGCTTCACCCACCCCCACCGCTGCTGCCGACGCTGGCCCGGTGCCCGCACGGATCCTGGTGGTGGGCGGTGGTGGCCGCGAGAATGCCCTTGGCTGGGCCCTGGCGCGCTGTCCGGGGGTCGAGCAGGTGCTGGTGGCCCCTGGCAACGGTGGCACCGCGGCCCTGGCGGGCTGCGTCCAGCTCGCGATCGCCGAATCCGACCAGGAGGCCTTGGCCGCGGCCTGTCGCGAGCGCGCCATCGATCTGGTGGTGGTGGGCCCGGAGGCGCCGCTGGCGGCCGGTCTGGCGGATCGTTTGCGTTCGCAGGGGCTGGCGGTCTTCGGCCCCGGGGCGGACGGGGCCCTGCTGGAGGCCAGCAAGCGCTGGGCCAAGGACCTGATGCAGGAAGCGGGCGTGCCCACGGCGGGCTACTGGGCGGCAACGTCCCGCCAGGAGGCCCTGGAGGCCCTGGAGCGGCACGGCCGCCCCCTGGTGGTGAAGGCCGATGGGCTGGCGGCCGGCAAGGGCGTGACGGTGGCCGACAGCCTCGAGCAGTGCCGCGACGCCATCGAGGAGGTGTTCGCCGGCCGCTTCCAGACCGCCGCGCCTGGTGAGCCGGCCGCCGCCCCCTCTCTGGTGCTGGAGGAGCGCCTGCACGGCCCGGAGGTGTCGGTGTTCGCCCTCACCGACGGCCGCAGCATGGTGCTGCTGCCCCCGGCCCAGGACCACAAACGCATCGGTGAGGGGGACACCGGTCCCAACACCGGCGGCATGGGGGCCTATGCCCCGGCCCTCCTGCTGGATGGGGCGGGACTGGAGCAGGTGCGCCAGCTGGTTTTGGAGCCGATCCTGGCGGCCCTGCGGGCCCGGGGCATCGACTACCGCGGCGTGATCTTCGCCGGCCTGATGCTCACCGAGGACGGTCTGCGGGTGATCGAGTTCAACTGCCGCTTCGGGGACCCGGAGTGCGAAACCCTGATGCCCCTGCTTGGCCCTGAGCTGGCCAGGGTGCTGCTGGCCTGTGCCACCGGCCGTCTGGAGGAGGCCCCGCCCCTGACGATCGAGCCCCGTTGCAGCGCCTGCGTGATCGCCGCCGCCGAGGGCTACCCCGGCGAGGTGCGTCGTGGGGATCCGATCCATGGCGAACTGACCGACGACCCCGACCTGCAGCTGTTTCATGCCGGCAGCCGCCGCGGCGAGGATGGCCACGTGGTCACGGCCGGCGGGCGGGTGTTGGCGGTCGTGGCCCAGGCCGCGGATTTCGATGCGGCCTTCGATCGGGCCTATGCCGGCCTTGGGCGGGTGGGTTTTGAGGGCATGGTCTTCCGCCGTGACATCGGCCACCAGGTGCGGACGCGTCCGCCGGTGCGGCCATGACGCTCAGCGACCCAGGCCAAACACGCACCAGCCCGGCACCAGAGGATTCCCTGAACCTGTGGCGGGCGCGCCTGCGGCGTTGGTGGGCCGAGTTCAGCCTCCAGACCAAGCTGCTGGCGGTCGCCCCCCTCGTGGTGAGCCTCTTGATGACGGGCATCACCTTCCTGGCCCTCAATGGCATCCAGCGCGATGCCCGCATGAGCGACACCCGCTTTGCCCGCGATCTCGGGCTGCTGCTCTCGGCCAACGTCACTCCCCTGGTGGCCGAGGGCAACGACCGCGAACTGGCCTCGGTGGCCGAACGCTTCTGGCAGTCCAGCCGCAGCCTTCGCTACATCTTCTTCGCCGATTCCGACGGGGTGATCTATCTGGGCATTCCCATGGGCGGTAGCACCGGCATGGGTGAGCGGTTGCTCAGCCGCCGCCTGGAGCTGCCGGCCGATATCCAGCGTCGCCCCGACAACCCCCTGATCCGCCAGCACCTCACCCCGGACGGCCAGGTCACCGATGTGTTCGTGCCGATGGTGAGCGACGGCCGCTATCTGGGGGTGGTGGCCCTGGGCATCAACCCCAACGAAACGCTGCTGGCCAGTGCCGCCCTCACCCGTGAAGTGACCGTGGCGGTGTTCATCTCCATCTGGGTGCTGGTGATCCTGGGCTCGGTGTTCAACGCCCTCACCATCACCCAGCCGGTGAAGGAGCTGCTGCGGGGGGTGCGCTCGATCGCCGGCGGCAATTTCGAGACCCGTATCGCCCTGCCTGTGGGGGGTGAGCTCGGCGAACTGCTCAACGGGTTCAACACCATGGCCTCCCAGCTGGAGGTCTACAAGGCGGCCAACATCGAGGAACTCACCGCCGCCCAGGTGAAACAGCAGTCGCTGATCGCCACCATGGCCGACGGGGCTGTGCTGCTCGACGCGGAAGGGCACATCGTGCTCGCCAACCCCACCGCCCGGCGCCTGTTCCGCTGGGAAGGGCGCAATCTGGAGGGCAGCGAGCTGGCCAGCGAACTGCCCGACCGGCTGGCGATGGAACTGCACGATCCGCTGGAGAGCCTGATCCTGAACGAGCGGGACAACACCGAAGTCCGCTGCAGCTTCGGTGATCCCTCCCGCACCCTGCGCATCGTGCTCCAGTCGGTGCGGGATGCCAGCGGCGAGAGCCTCAAAGGCATCGCCATGACCATCCAGGACCTCACCAGGGAGGTGGAGCTGAATGCGGCCCAGAGCCGCTTCATCAGCAATGTCTCCCACGAGCTGCGCACCCCCCTGTGCAACATCAAGAGCTACGTGGAGACGCTCCACGACATGGGAGACCTGCTCAGCCCCGAGGAACAGAAGGAATTCCTGAGCATCGCCAACGCCGAGACCGACCGGCTGTCACGGCTGGTCACCGACGTGCTCGACCTGTCACGGCTGGAATCCGACCGGGTCTGGCAGCTGGAGCCCATGGACCTGGCCCCGGCCATCGAGCAGACCCTGCGCACCTATCGGCTGAACGCCGAGGAAAAGGGGGTCACCCTGATCTTCGCCAGCGATCAGCACCTGCCCCGGGTCCGTGGCAACTGGGATCTGCTGCTGCAGGTGTTCGACAACCTGGTGGGCAATGCCCTCAAATTCACCCGTGACGGCGGCCAGCTGCTGCTGCGCGCCTACCCCTGGCCCGACCACTGCCTGCTGGATCCAGGCGCCAGCCCGGGCGACAACCCCTCCTGTGCGCTCACCTCCCCCCTGCCGCGGCTGCGGGTCGAGATCGCCGACACCGGCTGCGGCATCTCCGAAGCCGACCAGGCGCGGATCTTCGAGCGGTTCTTCCGGGTGGAAAACGCCGTTCACACCGAGGCTGGCACCGGGCTGGGACTCTCGATCGCTCGCGGCATTCTCGAGAAACACGGCAGCCAGGCCCGCATGGCCAGTGAGCCCGGGGTGGGCACCACCTTCTGGTTCGACCTGCCGCTGGAGGATGCCGACGGCGATGAATTGCAGGTCCAGGTGGAGCGCTCTTCCTCCATGGCCGACATGGACAAGGAACGGCGCACCGCCTTGGCCTGAGGGATCACACCTGCCTGATCAGCGCTCCCCGTCCACGCTGCGCATGATGCGCCCGAGGTCTGCCCTTTCATCGGTGGTGATGCGATGGGGAACACCGCTGATGATGCGCTCGAAGTTGGCGAAGGAATCCTTGATCTCCGGACCGTTGCTCGTGATCACGAACTCGCGGATGCCCTTGTCGTGCCAGGAACCGCGCATCTTGAACACGTTCAGGGCCCGGGCCATTTCGCCGCGAATCTCCACATACTGCAGCAGCAGGATGGTGTCGGTGATGGTGGAGATGTGGGAGTCGGTGATCGAGTGGCTGCCCATGAACTCTTCGGAGGTGTTAGTGAAGAAGCCCGCAATCTCCTCCTGCTTCGCATACCCCGTCACGCCGATCACGAACTGTCGGAAGGCGTTGTGGCTGACGCCCCTGGCGAGGGCGGAAAGGGAATCGATCGCCATCCGGGACGGCTTGAACTCGCTGATCTCCGTCTTGATGATCTGCAGGTGATCCTCCAGGCCGGTGGACTCCGGATAGGCGCAGATGATCTTGAGCAGACCGTCCTGCTCCATCTGCTCAAAATCGATGCCCCAGCTGGTGGCGTTGCGCAGCAGCTGGGAGCGGGATTCCTCGTAGGCAAACAGGATGGCCCGTTCCTTACTGCGGCAGGCATCCTCGACGAACTTGCTGACCAGCAGGGTCTTGCCGGTGCCGGTGGCACCGGTCGCCAGGATGACGGAGTCCTTGAAGAACCCCCCGCCGCACATCTCATCGAGCCGGGGCACACCGGAACTTATGCGCACATTGGAGGAGCGCTGGGTGAGGCGCATCGCCCCCAGTGGGAACACACTGATGCCGTGGCTGCCCATGGTGAAAGGAAACTCCCCCTTCATGTGGGTGGTGCCACGGAGCTTGAGCACCTCCACCGTGCGGCGCCGCCGTTCCCCCTCCAGCACGTTGCGCAGAATCACCACGTTGTCGGAGACGAATTCCTCGACGCCGTAGCGGGCGATGGGCCCGTATTCGTCGATGCGTTCGGTGGTCATCACCGTGGTGACGCCGATTTCCTTGAGCCGGGCGATCAACCGGAAGATCTCCCTGCGCACCACGGAGATGGCGTCGTACTGCTGGAAGACGGCAGTGATGGAGTCGATGGCCACCCGCTTCGCTTTGTATTTACGAATCGCGTAGTGGATGCGTTCGATCAGGCCGGAAAGGTCGAAACTTCCGGAAACCTCCTGGCCGTCGGGATCCGGGGAAGCATCCAGCACAAAAAGCTTGTTCTGCTCCACCATCTCCTGCAGGTTCCAGCCGAAGCTGGAGGCATTGCGAAGGATGTCGAGGGGCGATTCCTCGAACGTGACGAAGATGCCGTGTTCGTTGAACTGGCGGATCCCGTTACAGAGAAAATTCAACGAAAAGACCGTTTTCCCGGTTCCTGAGGTGCCGCTGATCAGGGTCGATCGACCAATCGGCAGACCGCCATGGCAGACGTCATCGAAGCCTTCGATTCCCGTGGGAAGCTTCTGCATCTGCATCCGGTTGGCGCTGGGGTCGTGGTCGTTGGAATCCGGCATCGAAGGGGTGGAAAGGGAGGGGGCTGGGTGGCTGATGCTTTGGCCTGGCCAGGACGGCTTCAGGAGGATTCGGGAGGGGAGGCTTCACCGCCTGCTTCGAGATCGTCGATGTCCAGCTTGAAGTCCTCGTCCGAGAGTTCTTCGTAAAGGAGATCGAGGCCGATCAACACCCGATCCCGGTCGGACAGATCGCCGATGATCCGGCGCACGGGCGGGGGCAGGATCTTCGCCAGGGTGGGTGTGGCCAGGATCTTGTCCTCCTCCGCCAATTGCGGATTCTTGAGGACGTCGATCACCTTCAGGGCATAGACCCCACGGAACTCGGACTCGAGGATGTTGCGGAGCGTTTTCAGGGCCCGCATGGAATTTGGCGTGTTGCCTGCCACGTAGAGCTTGAGGATGTAAGTCTTGCGAAAAGTCATGGCAGTGGCTTAAGCGGAGGGGCTGGTCGATTCGGACATGGGGGCCGGCACGATCGGCACGTCCGCAGGAATGGAGCGCCGATACATTTCGCAGAGGTGGGCCATGACGTCAAGGAGGGCCAGGCGGTAGTCCTGCAGGAAATCGTTCTTCTGTCCTTTCAGCATGAGCTGTTTCCAGAACTCTTCAATCAGATTCACGTGGATCTCGACCATTTTGGTGATCGGCAGATCGGCAAAGAAGGCTGTGTTAACGAAGCTTTCGATCGCCTGGTTGGCCGCGGCCGGATTCTTGAAGTAGCTGATCAGCAGATCCCGATAGCTGCGTCGCAGCGAGTCGAGCAGCTCCCTGCGCTCCTCGGCTTCCAGGTTGCGCAGGAAGCGGGAGGGGTCCCGCTTGTAGTAGACGCTGAGATACCCGAGACGACCGTTCAGCCGGTTTGACAGTTTCCAGCCATCGGGGGTGGTGGCCTGTCGTTCGCTGCTGGACGGCGGGGTGTGGCTGCGCAGAAACCGGGAAACGGCCGCATCGAGGCTGTAGCTCAGCTGCTCCAACTGATCGGGGGGCAGGCGGACTTCCGCCCCATGGAACAACACGTCGCCCCTGACGGGGCCGATCAGCACGGCTGGCAGCTCGAGCCCCCGTTCGTGCATGGTCCCGAAAAAGCTTTCCTCCACGGCACCCTCCTCGAGCAAAAGTCCGTCGACGTCCTCGCAGCGCTGCTCCAGCTGGGCGAGGGGGTCGGTGGTGGGGTCGAGAGCCACCAACTGGTAGCGCCCGCCCTTGAGCCACTGGGCGCAGGCCTCGGCCAGGGCAGGGGTCTGGATGAGGGTGAGAATGTTGAGGACGGGTTGGGGCATCGACCGCTGCGGCGGGGACGCCCCCTGGTCGAGCTGATTCTTGACGGAAGGAGGTCCCGGACGGGAGGATCTTAGTTCTGTCTTTCGATTCCGTGCGCCCAGGCCCAATGGCGGCTCCCTGCCGCCAGCCTGGCCACGCCCCTTGACGTGATGACCCAAGCCCCCCAGCAGGACCTCCCCAGCGCCGCCGCGACAGGAGCCGCGACGACGGATACCACCGGTGCCTACGCCATCGTCGAAGCCTCCGGTCAGCAGTTCTGGCTGCAGACGGATCGCTACGTCGACCTTGACCGCCTCAGCGCCGACGTCGACAGCACCGTCACCCTGGAGAACGTGCTTCTGGTGAAGGACGCGTCCGGCACCACCCTGGGCCAGCCCTACGTGGCCGGCGCCACCGTGGAACTCAAGGTGATGGCCCATCGCCGCGGCCAGAAGATCATCGTTTACAAGATGCGTCCCAAGAAGAAGACCCGCCGCAAGAACGGTCACCGCCAGGAACTCACTCGTGTGATGGTTCAGTCCATCAAGGTGGGCGGCAAGGCGATCGTCTGATCGGGTTCCCCCGGCGTTCCGTTCTCATTTCCCCCTTCCACCCCTCGCTTTCCCCATGGCCCACAAGAAAGGCACAGGTTCCACCCGTAACGGCCGCGACTCGAACTCCAAGCGCCTCGGCGTCAAGCGCTACGGCGGTGAAACCGTCAGCGCCGGTTCGATCCTGATCCGTCAGCGCGGCACCTCCGTGATTCCCGGCGTCAACGTTGGTCGCGGTTCTGATGACACCCTGTTCGCCCTGGTGGATGGCGTGGTCAGCTTCGAATCGATCAAGCGTGGCCTGCGCAACCGCAAGCGCATCAACATCGCCGTGGCCGCCTAGGTCAGGGGCACCTCGCTCAGTTCGGTGCCGTCCCCCGGCACCTCCAGATATCTCCTCAGCAAGCCCACCAGCAGGTAGAAGGGCAGGGTGTCGGCCAGGGCCGCCACCAGCTTGAACACATAGCCGCTGGCGATGAACACGCCCAGCTGGGGCAGCACGGGCTCACCGGCCCTGATCGGCAGCACATGGGCGGCGTAGTGGCTGATCAGCACCACTGCCGAGGTGTCCACGATCTGACTGATCAGGGTGGAGCCGTTGTTGCGCAGCCACAGGGCCTTGCCGTTGCTGAAGCGCTTCCAGAAATGGAACAGGCGCACGTCGGTGAACTGGGCGGCCATGTAAGCGGCCATGGAGGCCCCCACCGCCCCGAAGGCCAGCCGCCGCACCTCAAAGAACACCGGCACCCCATCGGCCTGGGTGTCGAGAGGCAGCCCCGCCACCCCACCGAACCCGTCCAGACCCGGCAGGATGCCCCCTAGCCAGAGCACCAGCACGATCCAGCCGTTGAGCATCAGACCCACCCACACCACCTGGGAAGCGCGTCGCTCGCCCCAGATCTCGCTGATCAGGTCGGTGCACAGAAAGGTCACGGGGTACGGCAGGGCCCCGATCGCCACGATGATCGGGAAGGAGCCGATGCTGCCCAGGGTCAGGAACCGGGTCAGACCGAGGATGTTCAGCATGCCCATGGTCCCCAGGAAGATGCCGGCCAGCACCAGAAAGGCCACCTCGCGCCGGTCCTGCAGGGTCATCGGCGTCTGGGCATGAAGGAAGGTTCCACCAGGCTGCCGCCTTCGCCCCCGTCACGCCACGGCTGCGGCTTCCTGGTGCTCGACAAACCTGCCGGCCTGACCTCCCACGACGTCGTCGCCCGGGTGCGGCGGGCCTCCGGGCTGCGGCGGGTGGGCCATGGCGGCACCCTGGATCCGGCGGTCACTGGCGTGTTGCCGATCGCCCTGGGTCCGGCCACCCGGTTGCTGCCCTATCTCCCCGGCGACAAGACCTACCGCGGCACGGTGCAACTGGGGCTGCGTACCAGCACTGACGACCTCGAGGGTGAGGTGCTGGAGCAGCTGCCCGTGCCACCCCTCGGCCCCGAGGAGCTGGAGCGGGCCCTGGCTGCCTTCCGCGGGGAGATCCTGCAGGTCCCCCCCCAGGTCTCCGCCGTGCATGTCGATGGCCAGCGGGCCTACGCCCGGGTGCGGGCGGGGGAAGAGCTGGCCCTGGCGGCCCGACCGGTGCTGATCCATGGCCTCGACCTGCTCGGCTGGGATGCCGCCAGCGGCCGCCTGGACCTGGAGGTGCGTTGTTCCGCCGGCACCTATGTGCGCGCCCTGGCGAGGGACCTGGGGGAGGCCCTGCGCTGCGGCGGAGCCCTGGCCAGCCTGCGCCGCACCGCCGCCCTCGGTTTCGGCCTGCACCAGGCCATTTCCATGGAGCGCCTGGCGAGCGGCCCCATGCCCCCCCTGCTGAATCCCCTCGATGTGCTGGTGGATCTGCCGCGGCAGCGTCTCGATCCGGCCCAGCTGTCGCCATGGCGTTGCGGCCGTGCGCTGCCCCGTACGGTGGAGCAGTTGCCCGAGGGGGCGGTCGCCGTGCTCACGCCGGATGGCAGTCTGGCGGGCATTGCCCGTGCCGACGGCAAGGGTCTGCTCCTGCCCCGGCTGGTGTTCGACGCCACCGGTTGAACCTCTCCCCAGATCGCGATGGCCGGCCACAGCAAATGGGCCCAGATCAAACGCACCAAGGCGGTGGTGGATGCGAAACGGGGGGCCCTGTTCACCCGGTTGGGGCGGGAGATCACCGTGGCGGCCCGCGGTGGTGCCGACCCCGCCGGTAACTTCCAGCTCCGCACCGCCATCGAGAAGGCCAAGGTGGCGGGGCTGCCCAACGCCAACATCGACCGGGCCGTGGCCAAGGGCAGCGGCCAGGGAGGTGCTGGCGCCGACCTGTTTGAGGCGGTGCGCTACGAGGGCTATGGAGCCGGCGGCGTGGCCGTGCTGGTGGAGGCCCTCACCGACAATCGCAACCGCACCGCCGCCGACCTGCGGCTGGCCTTTGGTAAGCATGGCGGCAATCTCGGCGAGACCGGCTGCGTCAGCTATCTGTTCGAGCAGCGGGCCGTGGTGCGGCTGGCCCTGCCCGACGCCGACGAGGAGAGCCTGCTCGAGCGCCTGCTGGCCCTGGAGGAGCGGGACGGAACGGCGGCGGCGGGCTACGCCATCGACGCGGACGGGGTTGATGTGTTCGGGGCCTTTGCCGACCTGGAAGTCCTCCAGGACGGACTGAGACATCTGGGTCTGCCGTTGGCGGGCTGGGAGCACCGTTGGATCGCCTCGCTGCCCTGCCGCCTTGAGGATGGGGGCGTGCTGGCCGCCTGTCTGCGCATGCTGGATGTGCTCGAAGATCTCGACGACGTGCGCAGCGTCACCACCAATCTCGAAGCGGACGAGGCCCTGATGGAAGCGGTCCTGCTCAGCTGAGCATGGCGTCGGCGTCGGCGATCACGGTGAGGGCGGGATGGTGCTGCAGCCAGCTGGCGGGCAGCTCTGCGGAAGGGGGCTCCTCCAGGGTGCGGCGCAGGATGGCCGCCTTCTCGGCCCCGGTGACCACCAGCAGCACCCGGCGGGCCGAGAGGATTTCGGCCAGTCCCAGGGTGATGGCCTGCCGGGGGACGGCACCGGGGTCGCCGCCGAAGCCGCCGGCGTTCTGGCGCCGGGTGTGGCCGCTGAGCACCACACAGCGACAGGCCACCGCAGGGTCCGAGGGGGGTTCGTTGAAGCCCACGTGGCCGTTGAGGCCGAGGCCCAGCAGTTGCAGGCCGATGCCACCGGCCGCGCTCACGGCGGCGCCATAACGACGGGCTTCCTCTGCCGGATCGGCGGCCTGCCCATCGGGGAGGCGCACCCGCTCGGGGTCCAGGCCGAGGGGCGCCACCAGCTGGCGGGCCATGGTGGCGGCGAAGGAGGTGGGATCCTGCGGCGCCAGCCCCACGTACTCGTCCAGGTTGAAGCTGCACCAGCTGTCGCGCACCCTGGCCGCCAAGGGGGCGTCCAGCCGAGCCATCCGGCGGGCCAGGGCCCCATAGACGGGCTCCATGGTGCGTCCGGTCGCCAGACCGAGGGGCCGCTGTGGGTGCAGCCGATCCGCCAGCAGCAGGGCCGCCACCCGTTCGGCCACCGCCGCCGCATCGGTCAGAACCACGGGGGTGATGGCGGGGCTGGTGGTGGAGGGGGAGCCGTGCCTCAAAGGGAGGTGTAGGGGAGGATCCGGGCCCCCTGGTAGTAGTGCTTCAGGATCTGGCGGTAATCCTCGCCGCGCAGGGCCAGCCCGTAGGCGCCCCACTGGCTCATGCCCACCCCATGGCCGTAGCCGCGGCCGCTGACCAGCAGCGTTGGCGCCGCCGGTGGCCGGGGACTCTGCCAGGGGGCCTGGACCAGGCCGGAGGCCAGGGAGCGGATCCCCTCGGGGGTGAACATCCCCTGCAGGGAGGGCAGCGGGGGTGGGAAGGGGGCGGACCTGGGGGCCTCGAAGTCGAAGCGGGCCAGGGTGCTGCGCAGGCCCAGCCGCTGCCGCAGTTCGGCGCCCGTGAGCAGCAGCGTGCCGCCAGGTCCCGTCACCCGGGCCTGGCGGATGCGGCCGGAGCTGGTGGTGGAAAGCACCTCGATGCGGAAGGCCCCATCGATTTCCCGGAAGGCCCTGGCCAGCCTGTCGGGCTCGATGCGCAGCTGCCAGGCGTGGACCGGGCTGGCCTGGTCGAAATCGGGCACGCTCACCAGGTAGGGGAGCTGCTGGCGCCAGATCTCGCCGCTGTTTTCGGTCAGGCCACCACTGCTGCTGTGGAAGACCGCGTTGATCAGGGCGGAACCGTGCACCAGCACCTGGGAACGGGTGCTGCGCACCGCCTCACGGGTGGAGTCGGTTTCGCTCTCGACCCCCTTGTAGACCTGGCTGGCCACCGTGGCCTTGAGGTCGAAGGGGGCCGCCGGTCGGCGCTGGCGCAGGGCATAGGTGCGGGCCGCCACCGCCTGGGCCCGCAGGGCCGCGAGCGGCCAGCTGGCAGGCATCTCGCTGCCCACCACGCTGGGCAGGTAGCTCTCGACATCGATCAGGTTGATCGCCTGCAGACGATCGCCCTCGCTGCGCACCAGCAGCCGGCCGCGGTAGCGGCGCTGCTGCAGGGTCAGCATGGCCTCGCGGCCGCCGGCCTGGGACTGGGAGGGTTCGATCCAGGCCTGACCCGATGGCAACGACAACCGCCGTGGGCTGCCGGCCGATCCCTGAAGCCTTGCCTCCAGGGCCGCGCCGCTGCGGACCAACTGCAGCCGGTCCCCCGGGGCCAACTCCAGCAGGGTGCGTCCCGCCCCATCGCCCAGGCGCAGGGCGGCGCTGCCGGCCTCCAGCTCCAGGCTGGGGGCTTCCTGCAGCAGCACCCGCACCACAGGGGCCGGCGCCCTGGCCTCGATGGGTATCGGCGCCGCCACGGCGGCTGGGAGCAGCGCCAGGGGCAGGCCGGCGCGCCATCCGAAGCGGAGCAAGGACACGGGGGGCGCGAGCGACAACGGGTCATTCTGGACGGCGCTACCGGGGTTGGCCATGGCGCCGGCCACCACACCGGCTGGCGGCGTGGCAGCATGCCTGCTGAGGCCTCCCGGATGTGCAGGTCACTTTCCTGGGAACCAGCTCTGGCGTTCCCACCCGCGCCCGCAACGTCTCCGCCGTCGCCCTGCGTCTGCCCCAGCGGGCGGAGCTCTGGCTGTTCGATTGCGGCGAGGGCACCCAGCACCAGTTCCTGCGCAGTGAGCTGCGGGTGTCGCAGCTGCGCCGGATCTTCGTCACCCACATGCACGGCGACCACGTTTTCGGTCTGCCGGGGCTGCTGGCCAGCCTGGGTCTGGCCGGCAGCTGTGGCGGGATCGATCTCTACGGTCCGGATCCGCTGCGCGATTACCTGGAGGGGGTGATGCGCACCTCCTCCACCCGCATCGGCTATCCCCTGCGCACCCACCGTGTCAAGGAGGCCGCTGCCCGGGGCAGCCTGGTGCTGGATGACGACGACATCACGGTGCGCTGCACGGCGCTCACCCACCGGGTGCCGGCCTATGCCTACCGGGTGGATCAGAAGCCGCGGCCGGGCCGCTTCGACGTGGAGCGGGCCAGGGCCCTGGGCGTTCCCCCCGGGCCGGTCTATGGGGAGCTCAAGGCCGGTCGCAGCGTCACCCTCGACGACGGCCGGGTGATTCGGGGAGAGGCCCTGTGCGGGCCGCCGCGGCCTGGCCGCAGCGTCGTGTACTGCACCGACACGGTGTTCAGCGAGGCCGCGGTGGCCCTGGCCCAGGGCGCCGACCTGCTGATCCACGAATCCACCTTTTCCCACGGCGAGGCGGACCTGGCCATCGCCCGCCAGCACTCCACCAGCACCATGGCCGCCCAGACCGCCCTGGAGGCGGGGGTGAAGCGGCTGGTGCTGACCCACCTGAGTCCCCGCTACGTGGCCGGCAATCCCATGACCCCCGATGACCTGGTGGCCGAAGCGCGGGCCATCTTCCCTGAGACGCTCGTGGCCAGGGACTTCCTCAGCCTTGAGGTGGGGGAGGCGGGCTGAGCCTGCAACAGTTCGCGTGATTCCGCTGCGGGGGACCCGTTGCCCGTGATACAAGGTCTCAGTTGCGGTCCCACCGCCATTTCGCCGGCTTCTTCCATGGCCCCCCTCTTTCTCTCAGCCGCCCCCCTTTCAGCCATCCGCCGCTCGCTTGTCCGTGCCGTCGCCCGGACCCTGCTGATCCTTCCCCTGGCCCTGCTGGTCTGCTTCGCGGGTCCCGCGGCGGCGGCTCAGTGGAGCGCCGAGGACCTCACCGTGCCGGTGTCCCCCGACGGCACCCTGGTGACCTTCACCGAGAAGGAGGTCAAGACCGGCCGCAAGCTCTTCAATGACAGCTGCGGCACCTGCCATGCCGGCGGCATCACCAAGACCAACCAGAACGTGGGCCTGGATCCCGAGACCCTCGCCCTGGCCACCCCAGCCCGCGATTCGGTCGAAGCCTTGGTCGACTACATGAAGGACCCCACCTCCTACGACGGGGAGTACAGCATCTCCGACGTCCATCCCAGCCTGCGCAGCAGCGATGTGTTCGTGAAGATGCGCGACCTGGACGACGAGGACCTGCGCCTGATCGCCGGCTACATCCTGGTCGCCCCCAAGGTCCAGGGGATCCAGTGGGGCGGCGGCAAGATCTACTTCTGAGTCCCCACCCACCTCAAGCCGGCAGTCCTCCAGGACTGACCGGTTTTTTTGTGGCTGAACGCCGGCGCCTCAGGGGGCCGGTGCGGGTGGAGGCGGCGCCAGGTTGCCGGCCTCCAGGGAGCCGGGCAGCTTGCTGTACCACCACTCCTGCAGGCCAGGGGCCAGCCGCTGGGGGAAGAGGGTGATGACGGTGCGGGTGGGCCGGGCCCCGGGCTGGAGCAGCTCCACGGCGTAGGAGGGGCAGCGGCGGGCGGCCAGGTCGGCCACGAAGCGGCGGCCGACGCGGCGCCAGCTGGGCTCCTTGCTGCGCCAGGCCAGCCGGCAGCAGGGCCAGGGCAGTTCCTCCCGATCGAACAGGCGGCAGCAGGGCCCCAGGACCCGGTAGCTGTACTGACCGCCGGGGCTGGGATGCTCGCTGCCGGAGGCCAGCACGGTGTCCACCTGGAGTGACATGAAAAAGCCACCCCTGAGGGTGGCGGAGAAGAACACGGGGTTCAAGGGGCGATCCGCGCGAATCGCCCGGCGAGGAGCTCAGTAGAGCTCTTCTTCGGTGTGGGTCTTGATGGTGCAGTCGGAGGTGGGGTAGGCGACGCAGGTGAGGACGAAGCCGGCCTCGATCTGGTCGTCGTCGAGGAAGCTTTGGTCCGACTGGTCGACGGTGCCGGCGGTGAGCTTGCCAGCGCAGGTGGAGCAGGCGCCGGCGCGGCAGGAGTAGGGCAGGTCAATGCCCTGCTCTTCGGCGGCGTCGAGGATGTACTGGTCGTCGGGAACCTCGATGGTCTTGTTCAGCCCCTCGCTCTCATTGACGAGGGTGACCTTGTAGGAAGCCATGGAAGAGATTGGAGCTCACAGACACCCGGCAGCCAGGGCCTGTAGGACCCGCCCTTCCTACATCCGACAGGGGGCATTCCCGGCGTTCTTGGGCTCGCAGGCCGGGAAGGCCAATCAAAGCCAGGACACAGATCAGCGTGCCTTATGCAACATCCGAGGCCGAACGGATCCGCAGCAGGCCCCAGCGGTCCTGCTCGACCCGTTGCTCCACCCGCCAGCCCGCGGCCTGCAGATCCCGCTCCAGGCCTGGGGCCTGATCCACCAGCAGGCCGCTGAGCAGGCCCACACCGCCGGGGCCCAGCAGCTGCGGGAAGCAGGGAATCAGGGCTTCGATCACCGGCGCCAGGATGTTGCACAGCAACAGATCGGCGCCGCGCCCCGCCAGCAGCTCCGAGAGGGCCTCCGCCGACCCGGTGGTCACCGTCAGCGCCTGGGCGCCGTCCAGGCCATTGAGGGCGGCGTTCTCGCGGGTCGCCCGCTCCGCCAGGGGATCGCAGTCGGCGGCCGCCACGGTGGCCGCCCCAAGCCGCAGGGCGGCCAGGCCCAGGATGCCGCTGCCGCAGCCCAGATCGGCCACCCGCAGGCCCTGCAGGCCCGGCCCCTGGCCGGCGCGTTCCCGTTCGCCGGCCAGGGTTTCGAGCGCCTCCAGGCAGAGGCGTGTGGTGGGATGGCTGCCGGTGCCGAAGGCACTGCCTGGATCGATTCGGATCACCAGGCGATCGGCCTGCTCGGGCGGCACCTCCAGCCAGGCCGGCAGCACCAGCAGCCGCTTCCCCACCGGATCGGGCCGCCAGTGGCTCTTCCAGCTCAGGCTCCAGTCTTCATCCGCCTGGCGGTGCCAGCGGATCGGCGGCAGTGCCAGATTGAAGGGTTGCCCCAGGGGGGCCAGGGCCCGCTCCAGCTCCTGCCGCTGGTCGGGGGGCCAGTCGCTTTCGGGCAGCCAGGCCAGCAACTGGCGGCGCTCCGGGGCCTCGGGGGGATGCTGCAGGGCCACCCGAGGCACCCCCAGGAGCGGAAGCTTCCAGAGCAGGGATTCCTCCAGTTCGGCCGGGGCGGCCATCTCCAGCCGCCACCAGACCAGGCCCATCAGAGGGTGACCGGATGGGCGGCCTGGATGCCGTTGATGTCGTGGATCACCGCCAGCAGGCTGGGGGGGATCGGGTCGTCGAGACTCAGCACCATCACGGCGTCTCCGCGCACGATGCGGCGCCCCACCTGCATCGAGGCGATGTTGACGTTGTGCTCGCCGAGCAGGGAGCCCAGCTGGCCGATGATGCCCGGCATGTCCCGGTGGCGGGTGAAGAGCATGTGACGGCTGGGCGTCACGTTCACCGGGAACTCGTCGATGGTGGTGATGCGCAGTTCGCCGTCGGTGAACACCGCGCCGGTGACGCTGTGGTTGCCCCGGGGGCTGCGGGAGCTGAGCTGGAGCGAACCGCCGGCGAAGTCGCGGCTGGCGTCGTCCTTCACCTCGAGCACGTGGATGCCGCGTTCCTTGGCCTCCAGGGTGGCGTTGACGTAATTGATGCTGTCGCCCAGAGCGGCCGAGAGGATGCCCTTGAGGGCCGCCACCACCAGGGGCTGGGCGGGGTGGGAGGCGAATTCGCCCTGCAGGCGCACCTCCAGCTCGCTGATCTGGCCGCCGGCCAGCTGGCTGAGCAGCAGGCCCAGGGTTTCGGCCAGCTGCAGATGGGGCTTGAGCAGCTCCATCACCTCGGGGGTCAGGCCGGGGATGTTGACGGCGCTGCGGGCCGGCAGGCCCAGGAGCACGTCCCGGATCTGTTCGGCCACATCGATCGCCACGTTCTCCTGGGCTTCCTCGGTGGAGGCGCCGAGGTGGGGAGTGAGGATCAGCCGCTCCTTGACCAGCCGCAGGGGGGAATCGGCCGCCAGGGGTTCTTTGGCGTACACGTCGATCGCGGCGCCGGCGATCACCCGGTTCTCGACGGCGTCGGCCAGGGCCTGTTCATCGATGATGCCGCCGCGGGCGCAGTTCACCAGCCGGGCGGTGGGCTTCATCGTGGCCAGCAGCGCCGCGTTGACCAGGTTCTCGGTGTCCGGCGTGCGGGGCAGGTGCAGGCTGACGTAGTCGGCTTCGGCGAACAGCTGGGGCAGGGGCAGCAGCCGCACCTGCAGCAGCCCGGCGCGCTCGGCGGAGATGAAGGGGTCGTAGGCGGCCACGTCCATGCCCAGGGCCCGGGCGACGCGGGCGACGTGGGAGCCGATCTTGCCGAGGCCCACCACGCCCAGGGTTTTCTTGTACAGCTCGTTGCCCACGTAGGTCTTGCGGTCCCAGCCGCCGGCCATGGTGCTGGCGTGGGCGTGGGGCACATGCCGCGACAGGGAGAGCATCAGCGCCAGGGCATGCTCGGCGGCAGCGATCGTGTTGCCCTCCGGGGAGTTGACCACGATCACGCCGCGCCGGGTGGCGGCGGGCACGTCGACGTTGTCGACGCCGACGCCGGCGCGGCCGATGATGCGCAGCTTGGTGGCGGCCTCGATCACCTCAGCGGTCACCTGGGTGCCGGAGCGGATCATCAGGCCGTCGTAGTCGCCGATGCAGCCCACCAGCTGCTCCGGGCTGAGGCCCGTGCGCACGTCCACCTGGGCAACCTGGGAGAGGATGTCGATCCCCGCCTGGTCGATGGGATCAGAGACCAGAACCTTCGTCATGTCCGGCAGAGCGGTGCGTGGGGCGGGGGGTACGCCCCCAGGGGGGCAGGCCGGAGGTGCAGTGTAGAGAGCGGTGCGGAGACGAGCCCATGTCCTTGAGTGTGGTGGTGGTGCTGGACGACCGCGATCGTCTGCAGGCGTTGCGGGAACGCTTGCTGGCGCTGCAGCCGGCCCCGACCCGGGTGCTGGCGATCGGCAGCGGCGAGGCGACCATGTCGGACGTGGAGCGGCTCGATCCGGCCACGGCCCGGCGGCGGCGGCAGCAGTCGATGGTCCGCTGGCTGCTGCCCTTCGGCTTTCTGGCCGGGCTCACCTTCACCCAGATCACCGATCTGCACACGTTCAGCTTCGCCGGGGCCTACGGAGAGCCGCTGATCGGTGGCCTGCTGGGCATGGGCTCCGGCTGGATGGGCAGCTTCGCCGCCGCCGCCAGCGTCAGCTCCGAGGAGGACGACCGTATCCGCATCCTGCGCAACCGGCTCGACGAGGGCTGCTGGCTGCTGCTGCTGGAGGCCCCCGCCGGCAGTGAGATCCCCTGGACCACCATCCAGCTGGCACGACCGAAGGCGGTCGTGCGGTTGGACGACACCTGAGCCGCTGGCGCCATGCTTCCACGACGGGACCTGTTGGAAGGGACTCGCCACCCCGAGGAGCTCGGGGCCCTGTTCAGCCTCGCGGAGACGGCCCTGCGCACCTGGGAGCCCCAGGTCAGCGGCTTTCTCGAGGCGGCGGTGCGAGAGGAGGCCGAGGACCGGCTGGGTGCCCTCAGCGAGCTGACCCTCGCCAGTGACGGCGGCCACCCCGGCGCCGAGCGCCGCTGCCTGCTGCTGGTGCGGGCGGGCCAGGAGCCTGTGGCTCCCACCCTGATGGGGCTGGAAATCAGCGGCAACTTCCTCTTCGATCCCGCCGCCGCCGCCGACATGCTCGAGGGGCTGGCCCGCTCCGGTGCCAGCGCGGCGGAGTGGGGCGATCTGTGGCTGCGAGGCGACCGGGGCGCCCAGGCCATCGTCACGGCGGACCTGGCCGGGAGGCTGGATGGGGGCGAGGGGCTGGTGCGCACGGTGCCGGTGCGCTTCGAGGCCCGCCCCATCGACGGGCTGCAACTGCCGGCCCGGCGGCTGCCCCGCCAGCTGACCACGGTGGAAGCCTCCCTGCGGCTGGATGCCCTGGCGTCCGCCGGTTTCGGCCTGTCCCGCAACCGCATGGCCAACCTGATCCGCCAGGGGGCCGTGCGCATCGACTGGACCGTGGTCAGCAGCCCCAGCCAGCCGTTGGCGGTGGGGTCGCGGGTGCAGCTGGAGGGGCGGGGGGAACTGGAGGTGCTGGCGATCGATCCCACCAAGCGGGAGCGCTTCCGGATCCGGATGGAGTGCCATTGAGGCCTCGGGCCCCAAGTTGACAGGAGGGAAGGCCGGCGAGTAGGAAAAGCCGTAGGAAGAAGCGGAACCAGCGGATTTCCCGTTGGCGAAGTTACGACAAACCATGCATGTCGATCTTCATCGAGATGCCAGTCGATTTTCCCAACACCTCAGTGATCCCGGTAACGGGCGATTAGCTCAGAGGTAGAGCACTACCTTGACACGGTAGGAGTCACTGGTTCGATTCCAGTATCGCCCATCTTCAGTTCTATTCATTTCTCTCAAATCGGGCACGGTTCGGTTCGGCATGCGCTTCGCTGCTACCCTCGGCCGATCCTGAATCTGAGCCTGCCAGCGTGAGCCCAACCGAGGCCATTCCACCCCTGTCCTGCACGGTGGTGGTGGGGCTCGGCCGTTCGGGACTGGGCGCTGCCCGATTGCTCCATGCCCGCGGTGAAGCGGTGGTGGTGATTGAAAGTGGCGACTCCCCGGAGCTTCGGGCCCGGGCCGCCGAATTGGAAAGCGAGGCCATCGCGGCGCGCCTGGGGGTGCCCCTCAGCGTCGAGGTGTTCCAGTCCCTGCCGCTGCCACCGTCCGTGGTGGTGGTGAGTCCGGGAATCGCCTGGAACCACCCGGTGCTCGAGCAGCTGCGCCGCCAGGGGGTGCAGGTGCAGGGGGAGATCGTGCCCGCCTGGCAGGCCAGCCGGGATGTGCCCTGGATCGGCATCACCGGCACCAATGGCAAGACCACGGTCACCTGCCTGGTGCACCATCTGCTGGAGCAGGCCGGTAAGGATGCGCCGCTCTGCGGCAATGTCGGCATCTCCGCCGCCGAGGTGGTGCTGCAGCGGCGTCTGGAGGATGGCCCCCGCCCCGACTGGCTGGTGGTCGAACTGAGCAGTTACCAGCTTGAGGCCGCCCCCGCCGTCGCCCCCGCCATCGGCGTCTGGACCACCCTCACCCCCGACCACCTCGAGCGCCACGGCACCCTGTCTGCCTACCGGGCCATCAAGCGGCGCCTGCTGGAGCAGTCACGCCTGCGCATCCTCAATGCCGACGACCCCGATATCCGCCGCCATGCGGACACCTGGGATCACGCCGACTGGATCACCGCCGGGCCCAGGGAGGCCCTGCCGGCCGGGATCGATCCGCTGCTCTGGATCGATGCGCACGATCAGGTGCAGGGGCGCCAGGGCCCCCTGTTCCCCGCCAGCGCCCTGGCGATGCCCGGGGCCCACAACCGCCAGAACCTTCTGCTGGCGGTGGCGGTGGGGCTCCATGCCGGGCTGGAGCCGGCGGCGATGGAGGCCGCCTGCCGCTGCTTCCCCGGTGTGCCGCATCGGCTGGAGCGCCTGCGCCAGCAGAACGGCATCACCTGGTACAACGACAGCAAGGCCACCAATTACGACGCTGCCGAGGTGGCCCTGCGGGCC
Organism: Synechococcus sp. CCY 0621; assembly: GCF_019038465.1. GTDB lineage: Bacteria > Cyanobacteriota > Cyanobacteriia > PCC-6307 > Cyanobiaceae > Cyanobium. The sequence continues at coordinate 102,924 of NZ_JAFKRH010000011.1, forward strand.
CTGGAAGGCCCCTTGGTGGTGCTGGCCGGTGGTCAGTCGAAGCAGGGAGACGCCAAGGCCTGGCTGGAGCGCCTGCAGCAGCGGGCGGCGGCGATGGTGCTCTATGGCGCGGCTCGGGAGGAATTCACCGGCCTTCTGCTCACCAGCGGTTTCGGCGGTGTGGTGCGGCAGGTGGAAGATCTGGAGGCTGCGGTGCCCCTGGCCGCCAGCCTGGCTACGGAGCTCGACTGCCAGGGGGTGTTGCTGTCGCCCGCCTGTGCCAGCTTCGATCAGTACACCAGTTTCGAAGCCCGCGGCGACCACTTCCGCCGGCTGGTGCTGTCCCTCTGAGACCGAACATCCATGGCCTGGTGGTTGATGAAAAGCGAGCCGGATGTCTACGGCATCCAGCACCTGCAGGCGGAGGGCACCACCCTCTGGGACGGGATCCGCAACTACCAGGCCCGCAATTTCATGCGCGCCATGCAGAGCGGTGATCGCGCCTTTTTCTACCACTCCAATGTCAACCCGCCCGGCATTGTCGGCCTGATGGAGGTGATCGAAACCGGGCTGGTGGATCCCAGCCAGTTCGATCCCACGTCCAAATACTTCGATCCGGCCTCCAAGCCGGAGGCCCCCCGCTGGGACTGTGCCCGTCTGGCCTACCGCAGCACCTTCCCGGCGATGCTGACTCTGGATGCCCTGCGGGAGCATTTCTCGGTGGAGGATCTGGTGGTGGTGCGCCGGGGCAACCGCCTCTCGATCCTGCCGGTGGCTGACGCCAGCGCCGCGCGCATCTTCAGCCTGCTGGGGGTGGAACCGGACGCCTGAGGCGCCCCAGGCCACCTCAGGCCGCCGGCGCCGAGAACGCCTGATGGCCCGGAAACAGGTTGGCCAGGTAGCAGCGGGTCACCCCCCTGTCGCGAATGCCGTTCTGTACCAGAAAGCCCGCTAATGCGGCTTGGAACAGCCGGTACTGGTCCCAGTTGGGGTGGCGCTCGATGAACTGCCGCATGGCCTCCAGCAGCGGTTCGGGCACCTCCGCCCGCAGGCTCACCATCGACTCGGCCCCGTCCAATGGCAGGGTTCTCAGGCGGGCCATTGCGGACTCCATGCAGCGCGTCAGCCACTTCTCCACACCGAAGGCGGAACGTCAAACGGCGCCGGCGGCGGCGAGAGCGGCCTGGTCCCAGGCTGAGACACAAGGTCTTGCAGGGACTTCAGGCTGTCGCAGGCCCCGCCAGCCAGCCGCCGCAGCGGCGGCCGTGAATTGTCAAGCCGGAGCGGCGGCCCGTGACGCTTCTCCCCAGCCGCGGCCAGCGGGCAGCCGCAGAGGCGGGCCCCCTGGGGAGAAATGGTGCAAAACAGGGGTGGCGGCTGTGGAATCCGCCAACGATCAACAATCCTGATCCCCGCCACCCCGCCCAGCGGGTCTCAGGCGCTCCAGGGCCGCGGCAAACGCCGCACTGGCGGCAGGATTCCAGCCCCCTTCGATCCCCCGTGATCCGGGCTCGGGGGTGAGCACCAGTTGCAGCGACCAGCTGCCGCGATCCCCCCGCAATCCCAGCCACAGCGACCCGCCGGCGTCGGAGCTGGGATCGCCGATCGGCAACTCCAGTTCCATCTCGATGGCCTCTTCCGCCATCAGGGTGCCGGCGAGGGCGCCGTGCTGGGCCGTAAGCCGACAGACGGCCTGTTGCAGGGCCAGCAGTTCGGCGCCGGTCAGTTCACAGGCCCAGCCTTCACCTCCAATCAGGGCGGTGTAGGGGGTGTGCGATGCATCGACCACCAGCCGCCAGCCCTGGCCTTCGCAGATCTCCACAGCGGCTTGGAGTGGGCCCGGTTCAGCCGGGCAGCAGGTCGGGCTGGTCCTGCTCGTCGCTGAGTTCGACGATGGCCCGTTGCACAGGCTTGATCATGGAGTCATCGAGCAGGCCGTCGAAATCGTCGAAGCGGCGTTGCTTGGCCCGAAAAGCGATGCGAACGGTGGTCAGGTAGCGGTTGCTGGAGTGCCGGATCAGGCTCTCTCCTCTCTGGGCCAGCTCCTTGGCGTTGAGTTCGCTGCTTGGCATACGGACCTGATCATCAATTTCAACAGCGTAGTTCAGCCCCCCGTAGGCCCTTCTTCCCTGGTCACGCCCTAGAAGGGGGCCACCCGTGCCCCTGCGCCAACACCGCACCCCTCCGACCCATGCCCGGCACCCTCGCCATCGACCTGGGCAGCAGCACCACCGTCGTGGCCTGGCAGGACAGCCAGGGACCCCCCGGGCTGCTGCCCCTGCCCCCGTACAGCTGCGGCGATCCCTGCGTGGTGCCCAGTCTGCTGTGGCTGGAGAGCCCTGGGGCCGAACGGCCCCTGATCGGCCGCCAGGTGCTGGAGGCGGCCCTGGCCGATGGCGACCATCCCGGCCTCTGCCGGGATTTCAAGCGCCACATCGGCGCCCCGGCGACGGGCCCATCACCGGGCTGGCTCACCGCCGAGCGGGCCGGTGCCCTGCTGCTGCAGGGGCTCTGGCGGGCCCTGCCGCCGGAACTGGTGCCGGAACGGCTGGTGCTCACCGCCCCGATCGAGACCTACCGGGGCTACCGGGCCTGGTTGCAGCGGGTCAGCGGCGAGCTGGCGGTGCCGGAGCTGGCGCTGGTGGATGAACCCACCGCCGCTGCCATCGGTGCCGGCCTCCCCCCCGGCAGTCGGGTGCTGGTGGTGGACATGGGCGGTGGCACCATCGATCTGTCGCTGGTGGCCCTGGAGGGCGGTGAAGGGCGGGCCGCCCCGATCGCCCAGCTGCTGCGCTTCGCGGGCCGGGATCTGACCCGCAGCACCCAGACCCTGCGTTGTGCCCGGGTGATCGGCAAGGCGGGTGTGGCCCTCGGTGGTCGGGACATCGACCGCTGGATCGCGGCCCACCTCTGCCCGGACGTCCCCGTCGACGGCGCCCTGCTGCAGCTCGCCGAGCGGCTCAAGTGCCAGCTCAGCGACGCCCCCGAGGCCCGGCAGATCCAGGCGACGGGGGGATCCTTCCGCGACCTGACCCTGAGCCGGTCGGCCTTGGAGCGGCTGCTGCAGGAACGGGGACTGTTGCAGCTGCTCGATGGTCTGCTGGAGACGGTGCTGGCGGCGGCCCGCCGCGAAGGACTGGGCCTGGCCGCCATCGACGCGGTGCTGCCGGTGGGGGGCAGCAGCCGGATCCCCCTGATACGCCAGTGGCTGGAGAGCCGCTGTCCGGGCGTGCCCCTGCGCAGCGAGCGGCCCGTGGAGGCCGTGGCCCTGGGGGCCCTGGCCCTGACACCCGGCGTGCGGGTGCGGGACGTGCTGGCCCGCGGCGTGTCCCTGCGCTGCTGGGACCGGCGCAGCGGTTGCCACCGCTGGCATCCCCTGTTCATGGCGGGCCAGAGCTGGCCCACCGACCAGCCCCTGGAGCTGGTGCTGGCCTGCAGCCGAGATGGCCAGGACCAGCTGGAGCTGGTGCTGGGGGAGCCCCTGCCCGAGGAGCGGGCCGAAGTGGTCTTTGAGGGGGGGCTGCCTGTGCTGCGGGAGCGGCCGGCGGGGGCGGCCCCGGTGCGGCCCTGGTCCACGCCGCCGCTGGCCATCCCCCTGGCCTCCCCCGGTCAGCGGGGCGTCGACCGGCTGCGGCTGCGGTTCTCCATTGATGCCGAGGCTCAGCTGCTGGTGGACAGCGACGATCTGGAGGCCCCTGCGGGCTCTGGCCGTCTGGGGCCCCAGCGCCTCGGCCCGGTGCGCTGACGGCCAGGGACGGTGGACGCCGACCAGGCTGCCCCTGTGACCGGGCGCCGGTGGCCGCCGTTGCATACAACGGAGAGAGATCCGCCCCGCTGTCCCCCCTTGGCCCTCCGCCGGCACAGACTGCCCCGATTCTGGCTGGCCATCACCCTGGGTTCGGTCGCTGCGGCCATCGGTCTGGGCTACTGGTGGGAGCGTCAGCTGCCCGTGCGCCTGGAGCAGGCCTCCACCAGCGGCCGCCTCGACGATTGCCTGCGCTACAGCGAGCAGCTGGCCGCCCTCAGCTGGCTGCCCGGCCGCTCCCCCTTCGATCGGGGCCGTTGCCTGCGGGCCAAGGCCGACCAGCTCTGGGGCCAGGAGAACTGGAGCGAGGCCCTGCGCCTGCAGCGCCAGGTGATCAACTCCAGGGCCGGCACCCCCGCCGACCGGGAACGGCTCTCCCGTTGGCAGCGCCAGCTGCGGGCCATGGCGATGAATCGCTTCCAGGCCGGTGATCTGCCGGGGGCTCTGGCGGCGCTCACGCCCCTGGGGGAGGAGCGCAAGGACGATGGCAGTTCCATGGGCGACGACCTCCAGGAGATCTGGAACCGCAACCGCTCCCAGCTGGAGCGGGCGACGTTGCTGGTCAAGCAGAAGCGCTGGTGGGAGGCGCTCGACAGCCTCAACCGCATCGACCACCCCTGGTGGCGCCAGCAGAGCGATCCGCTGCGGCAGGAGGTGAAGAAGGGCCTCGACCAGCTCAAGGGCAAGGACCGGGAGCACGACAGCCACGGTTCCCTGCCCCACACGGTGTCCGGCGAGAAGCTGGATGGCCTGGTGCAACGCCGCATCGCCGCCGGCATGGACGAGTGGCAGGCGTTCCAGGAGGCCTGCAAGGAGCTGGGCGGCCGGGTGGTCGAGGCCGGTCCCGAAAGCGCCTGCCAGCGCAGAGCCCCATGACAGGATGGCCGCGCAGAGCGTCCCGGTGGACATGCAGCCAGGTGATCAGGTCAGGGTGAGCAGCAGCGTGGTCATCTACAACCACCCCCAGCACCGGGGAGAGGCCTTCGACATGGAAGGGCAGCAGGGAGAGGTGTTCAACGTCCTCAACGACTGGAAGGGACGCCCCATCAGCCCGAACCTGCCGGTGGTGGTGGCCTTCGGCAAGTTCCGCGCCCACTTCCGCGAGGACGAACTGGCCACCGTCTGACAGTCCCCGTCTGAGGCCGCTGGGAGAACTCGCCGCGTCCGTGGACGCTTCAGTCGCGCAGCAGGTAGACCCCCTCCTCGCCATCAATGGCCTGGAGGCAGAGCTGGATCGTCTCGTGGCGGGCGGTGGGCACCACCCGGCCGCAGTAATCCGGCTGGATCGGCACTTCCCTGTGGCCCCGGTCCACCATCACCAGCAGACCCACGCGGCGGGGACGTCCCCAGGCCTGCAAGGCCTCCAGGGCGGCCCGCACCGTGCGGCCGGTGAAGATCACGTCATCGACGAGCACCACCTGACGGCCGTCCACGGGCACCGGCAACTGGGTGGCCTCCACCAGCCGGGTGCCCACCCGCTCCAGGTCATCGCGGTGGAAGGTGGGATCCAGGCTGCCGTGGGCAATCGGATGGCCGCAGATCGCCTCCAGGCGTCCGGCCAGCACCCGCGCCAGGGCCACACCACGGGTGGGGATGCCGAGCAGCACCAGGTCCTGGCTGTCGGCCACGGCCTCCAGGACCTGGGAGGCGAGCCGGTCGAGGGTGCGTCCCAGGTCCTGGGCGGAGAGCAGTTCCAGCCGATCGGCTGGGGTCGTACCGGCCTGAGGTCGGGCCATTCAACGGTTGGCGTGTAACCAAAGCCTGACGCATCTCCGTCGCAGCAAGGTGTTTTGGAAGGGGGGATGTAGGTTGGCGGTGCGTAGAAACGTGCAGATTTTCTCGCTGGTGAAAGCAGCTCCCTCCCAGAAGCATTCCGCCAGCGGCAGAGCTGATCGTCTCTCCAGCGAGACGGCCGCCCCCGTGGCCCCGATGGTTCTGGCCATTCTGGATGGCTGGGGCTATCGGCCCGAAAGCGATCACAACGCTGTCAGGGAGGCGGACACGCCGATCATGGATGCCCTCTGGGCGGCCTATCCCCACACCCTGATCGAGGCCAGCGGCGCCGCTGTGGGCCTGCCGGATCACCAGATGGGGAATTCCGAGGTGGGCCACCTCACGATCGGCTCCGGCCGGATCATCCGCCAGGAGCTGGTGCGGATCGGTCAGGCGGTGCGCAGCGGCACCATCGCCAGCAATCAGGCTCTCAACAATCTGGGCGACACGCTGGTGGCCAGCGGCCGCCCCCTGCACCTGATCGGCCTCTGCTCCGATGGCGGCGTCCACAGTCACATCGACCATCTCGGTGGCCTGCTGCGCTGGGCGGCCGGCCGCGGGCTCAGCGATGTGCTGGTGCACGTGGTCACCGACGGCCGTGACTCGGCCCCCCATGGCGGCCCCGGGTATCTGGCCCGCATCCAGGCCATGATCGAGGACGCAGGGGTTGGTCGGATCGCCACCCTCTGCGGCCGTTACTGGGCCATGGACCGCGACCAGCGCTGGGAGCGCACGGAGAAGGCCTTCCGGCTGCTCACCGAGCCGTCCGAGATCTGCCCCCTCACCCCCGCGGAGGTGCTGCAGGGCTCCTATGCGGAGGGCATCACCGACGAGTTCCTTGAGCCGGTGCGCCTTGCCGAAGGACTGCTGGAGAGCGGCGACGGCCTGGTCTGCTTCAACTTCCGTCCCGACCGGGTGCGCCAGCTGATGCGTGCCCTGGTGCTGCCGGACTTCGACGGCTTCCCGCGCCAGTGGATCGGTCCGCTGGATGTCGTCACCTTCACCCAGTACGAGCAGGGGCTGCCGGTTCAGGTGGCCTTCCCCCCCGAGTCCCTCGATGGCCTGCTGGGCCAGGTGGTCTCCGAGCACGGCCTGCGGCAGTTCCGCACCGCCGAAACCGAGAAGTACCCCCACGTCACCTATTTCATGAATGGTGGCATCGAGCAGGCCTTCCCCGGCGAAGACCGCCACCTGGTGCCCTCGCCCCGCGTCGCCACCTACGACCAGGCTCCGGCGATGTCGGCGGAGAAACTCACCGACAGCTGCATCGCCGCCATCGGTCGGGGGATCTACTCCCTGGTGGTGATCAACTACGCCAACCCCGACATGGTGGGCCACACCGGCCAGATGGAGGCCGCCACCGAAGCCATCGCCATGGTCGATCGCTGCGTGGGCCGACTGGTGGAGGCCACCACCCGCATGGGCGGCACCCTGCTGATCACCGCCGACCACGGCAATGCCGAAGTCATGCAGGGCCCCGATGGACTCCCCTGGACCGCCCACACCACCAACCCCGTGCCGGTGATCCTGGTCGAGGGTGAAAAGCGCAAGCTCCCCGGCCATGGCAACGACGTCAGCCTGCGGGAGCACGGCGGCCTGGCCGACATCGCCCCCACCCTGCTGGAGATCCTGGGTCTGCCCAAACCGGCCCGTATGACGGGCACCTCCCTGGTGGTGCCGGCCACCGCCCCCACCGCCCGGATCCCCCAGACCCTCGGCGCCTGAAGGTCCGCATCGGGGACGGTTAGTCTGGCCCAATGGTCAAGAACATCGTCTCCTCCCTCTGGATGCTCAGCGGCGCCCTGCTGATCATCTCCGTGCTGCTCCATAGCCCCAAGGGCGATGGCATGGGGGGCCTGGCCTCCAGCGGCGGCTCGATGTTCAGCAGCGCCCGCAGCGCCGAGAACACCCTCAACCGCATCACCTGGACCCTGCTGTCCCTGTTCCTGGGGCTGGCCGTGGTGCTGAGCGCCGGCTGGCTGGGCTGAGCCGGATGGAACGCCGCAGTTTCCTGTCCACGTTGCTGGCCCGGGTGGGGGCACCCCTGGCGGGGTTGTTGCCCTTCCTGCCGGCCTCCAAAGCCCTGGCGGCGGCGAAGGCCACCGATCCCGCCTGGCAGTTGAGCCCTGCGGAATGGAAGAAACGTCTCAGCCCGGCGGCCTATGCGGTGCTGCGCCAAGAGGGCACCGAGCGCCCCTTCAGCAGCCCGCTCAACAAGGAGAAGCGCAGCGGCACCTACGTCTGTGCCGGCTGCCGCCTGCCCCTGTTCGCCTCGAGCACCAAGTTCGACTCCGGCACCGGCTGGCCCAGCTTCTGGCAACCCCTGCCCAAGGCGGTGGTCACCAAGACCGACTTCAAGCTGATCCTGCCGCGCACCGAATACCATTGCCGCCGCTGCGGCGGCCACCAGGGCCACGTGTTCGACGACGGACCCAAGCCCACGGGCAAGCGCTACTGCAACAACGGCGTGGCCCTGGCCTTCGTGCCGGGGAGCTGAGGCCCCGCCGCCCCCACCATGGCCCCGTTGCCTGCGCTGCTGATTGCCCTGGCGGTTCCGCTGCTGTTGCTGCTGGGCTTCACCCTGCTGCTGGAGCAGCGCCGCGGCCACCTGCCCGCCTGGCTGGCCGCCTTCTCCGCTCGCGACGCCATGCTCTGGAACATCGGCGTGGGGCTGCTGATCGGCCTGAGCCTGCTGCGGGTGCTGCTGGGGCGCTGAGCCCCAGGCGACGTGGTCAGTCCACCCCCACCAGAACGGCTTCCCTGGCGCTGACGTCCGGCGCTGGTGGGGATGGCACCAGGAGGGGATCCTGGCCCAGCTGGTCGCCGATGCGCTCCCGGGCCAGCTGGCGGTACTCGAAGAAGTGCTCGCCGGCGGCGCAGAGGCCCAGGTAGAGGGCCAGCAGTCGTGGTTGTTGTCGCGCCATCTGCAGCAGTTGCAACCAGAACTGGCGGCGCAGCCCAGGGCGGCGCAGGCCCTGGTACCAGATCAGCAGAGCCAGTAGCCGCACCGCCCGGACCAGGGGCACATGCATCTGCTGGGAGCAGTGGGGATTGGGCGTGATGGCGAGGCAGTGGCGCAGGCAGCGCTCCAGATAGGTGGTCGGTTCGTACATCCGCCAGAAGGCCTGGACATACTCGCGGCCGATCTCCTGGAGCGGCCGGGTGGGTACGAAATTCATCAAGGTGTTCTGGTCGCCGCAGAGGATATCGGCCTCCGGCAGCAGCCGCCCTTCCTGCTCCAGCCGGGTCCACAGGGCCGTGTTCGGCAGGGCCTGGAGAATCCCCAGCATCGGCTGGGGAATGGCTGTTTCAGCGACGAACGCCTCGATGCGCTCTCCGGCCCCTGTTCGTTCCCCGTCAAAGCCGAGAATGAACCCGGCGTAGATGACCAACCCCGCCGAGTTGATCGTCTGGCAGGCCTCCACAAGGGGATGGCGGGTGTTCTGCTGTTTGCGGGTGACCGCGAGACTGTCCTGGTCGGGGGTCTCAATGCCCAGGAAGACCCCGAAGAAGCCGGCCTGGGCCATCAGCTTGAGCAGGTCGGGCTGCTCGGCAAGATTCACAGAGGCTTCAGTGAGGAAGTTGAAGGGGTAGCGATGCTCCTGCATCCAGGGAATGAGGTCGCGGAGCAGATGCTTGACGTTGTGCTGATTGCCGATGAAGTTATCATCCACCATGAAGATGGATCCGCGCCAGCCCAGGTCGTAGAGGGTCTGAAGTTCCCCCAGCAGCTGGTGGTTCTGCTTGGTCCGTGGCTTGCGGCCGTAGAGGTTGATGATGTCGCAGAACTCGCAGTTGAAGGGACAGCCGCGGGAGAACTGCACCGCCATCATCAGATAGTCGTCCCGCTGCAGCAGGTCGTAGCGGGGCCTGGGGCTGAGGCTGACATCGGGCTTCTCCGTGGCCCGGAACACCCCTGTGGGTGCGCCTTGCTGGAGGGCCTCCAGGAAAGCGGGCACCGTGAGTTCCCCCTCATCCAGGATCAGGTAGTGGGCTCCGGATTGCAGCGCATGCTCCGGCAGCGAGGTGGGATAGGGGCCACCGACCGCCACCTTCTTGCCCATCGTCACCGCTTTGCGGATCAGATGGTGGAAATCCTCCCGTTGCACGAGCATCGCCGAGACAATCACCAGGTCGCACCACTGCCAGTCGTCCTCCGGCTCCTCGGCCACGTTCCTGTCGTGGAAGCGCAGATTCCAGTGCGGCGGCAGCAGGGAGGCCACCGTGAGGATGCCCAGCGGCGGGATGAAGGCCTTCACGCCGGCCATCTCCAGGAGACGGTCGAACGACCAGAAGGTTTTCGGGAAGTGGGGATAGAGCAGGAGGGCGTTCATTAAATCTGCAGCAGATCAGCTACAAAAGTTGGCTGAACATCTGGGGCTAGATGGTCAACGTAGAGAGCTATCCGCTGAGGCCATAGCGATGAAACAATTCTTTCTCTGGTCTTGCTGCTGATGCATCAGCGCCGCATTCTTTTAACTTCATGCGCTCGGATAATCAGCCATCGATAGGGAGTGCTCTTGGGAGCCACCTCCTCTGCCAAGGGCTGCAGGCATCGGGGCGAGACCAAGATGAGAGGAGAAGTCTGCTGCGTTCCTGATGGAGGGTGAGGAGATACCGCCGCAGGGCGCGGCCATCCTCGATGCTTCCCAGAGGCTTTCCGCCCCCATGCAGCAGGCCTTGCCTCAGGTCCTCGAGGGAGGTTGGCCTGCTTTCCGGATTGATCTCCTGAACGGATCGAAGCAGCCATGGCTCCAACCGCTCTGGCGTTGCCGATTCCGGCAGCAGGAAATGGTGCTGCTCTCCGGTATCAATTGCCAGAAGGGTGAGCAGAGCTGCGTCGGACACGAAGGCTGAGGTGGTGGCTCTCCGCAAGTGCCACCAGGTGGAAGCTGCCTCAGGCTGCCAGCGGAGCTTCGGCCCGCTGCCGGATGACGTCCAGCAGGTCACAGATGCGGTTCACGTCCGATTCGGAGAACAGGCCTTCAGGGCCCGTGGGGGCCAGATCGGTGAAGGGAGGGTCGTAGAGACGGGCCGGATCCATCACACCGCGGCTGGTGAGTTCATTGATGATCTCGTTGATGAACTGGATCTGGGTGAGGGTGTGGGTGCCTTCAATGAGGAACTCCGCAAACAACTCCTTGGCGGCATTGCGGTCAAGGCCCACCAGGGAACGGATGAAGAGCCCGAAGCCGTTGCATTCTTCGGTGGCCCTGGCGATCACGCTCTCACTGCCGATGCCATGGCTGAGCAGGAAGCGTTGCAGCTCGCTCAGGTCGTCGGCGGTGAGGGGTTGGTTGCGGCGCAGCCGTTGCATGGTGAGGTGATCCTGATGGGCGTTGAGAAAATCCCGTGTCCGCAGGCGGAACTGGCGGAATTCGTCACGGCTGATCAGGGGTGTGGGGTCGTGTTCGCGCAAATCACCGAGTTCATCGGTGAAATTGACGTAGATCGGGCTGCGAGATTGTCGCTCGATCAGGCCGACCAAGCCCCGTAGTCTGCGCCGCACCTCTTCGAGCATCGGCAGGGTCAGATCCTGCCACCATTCATCCAGCAACAGATCCTGGATCAGGCCCATCTCGGCGGCCACCATCGGGATGGTGTGGCGTTCCTCAAGCAGCGCCGCGATGGTGCGCACCTGTTCCTGGAGCTTGGCGAAGCGCGGATGTCCTTCCAGCAGCGCCAGCTGAAGCTTGTACACGATCAGATCGAAACGCCGTGCATCGGCATCGGTGTCGCCTTCCTGTTCAGCCAGAGCGGAGGGTAGAGGCGCCAGCGTGGCGGAAAGAGTGACGTGGTCGTCGCCGCTCAGCTGCCCCCAGGCGTTCGGTTGGCTGAAGCGTTCCACCACATCCAGATGGGGACGCACCAGGAAGTTGTCGCTGGGGCAGGCGGCCACATGGCTTCTGAGCTTGTTCGCCAGTTCCGTGCGGTGGGAGAGAAGGTCCACCGGAAGTGCCTCATGGCCCTGGGTAGCCTGTTGATCAAGGGATTCGATCAGGGCCAGGCGAGCGCGGAAGATCTTGGTGCTGATGGATTCGGGCGCTGCGGTGCCTTGCGCGCCTCCTTCACCGAGGAAGAATTCGAGGTTCTGGCAGCAATCAAAGATCCAGAAGAACTGCTTGTGCTGGCCTGGCCCGAACAGGTCCGGGCAGAGACGGGTGCCACGCCCCACCATCTGCCAGAACTTGGTGCGGGATCGCACCGGCTTGAAGAACATCAGGTTGACGATCTCCGGGATGTCGATGCCGGTGTCCAGCATGTCGACCGAGATGGCGATGGCGAGATCACTGCCAGGATCGGCGAATTCGTCGATCAGATTCTGGGCATAGCTCGTGCGGTTGTCGATCACGCGGGCGACCTTTCCAGCGAGGTGGGGGTAGTGGTGGTCGAACCGGTCTTGAATGAAAATGGCGTGGTCGTGGTTGCGGGCAAACAGGATGGTCTTGCCGATGCGATCACCGTCCTGGCCCACCATGCCCTGGGTCATCAATACCTTCAGGGCTTTATCGACGGTGTCGGTGTTGAACAACCAGGCGTTGACTGCGCCGGATTCGATCTGCTGGGCGCCCAGGGCGCCCTCCTCCCATTCGAGCAGATCCCACTGGGATTGTTCCTCCTCGCTGAGGTCGGCGTAGCGGATGCCTTCGCGGGGAAACCGCAGCGGAACCGTGACGGGCCGGAGGTTCACGAGATAGCGATCGTCCACGGCCTGATCGAGGCCGTATTCATCGGTGGGGAGGCCCACCTCGAGGCCGAAGAGGTCGTAGGTGTTGCGGTCGATCTCGTCACGGGGCGTGGCGGTAAGCCCGCAGAGTAGGGAATCGAAGTAGGCAAAGATGGCGCCATATTTCTGATAGATGCTGCGGTGGGCCTCATCCACCACCACCAGATCGAAGTGGCCGACACCGAAGCGCTTCTCGCCGCGGCTGTCCTCCTCATCGATGAGGTTCATCATCGTGGGGTAGGTGGAGAGGAACACCCGCCCTTCTCCGCCGCGGTTGGTGACCAGGTTCACCGGTGAACAGTCCGGCAGAAAGCGGCGGAAGGCCCGCTCGGCCTGGAGCACCAGGGCCTTGCGATCGGCAAGGAACAGCACCCGCTTCACCCAGTTGCAGCGGATCAGCAGATCGGCCAGGGCGATCACGGTGCGGGTCTTGCCGGTGCCGGTGGCCATCACGAGCAGGACCTTGCGCCGGCCGCGCTCGAAGGATTCGCTGATCGCCCGGATGGCCCGCTGCTGGTAGTAGCGCTCCACGATTTCGGGATTCACCGTGGCCGAGGCCAGGCTCTGGCGCTGGGTCCGGCGGCGGATCAGGGTTTCCAGCTCGGCCTTTCGATAGAAGCCCTGCACCTCTCGGGGCGGATAACGGCTGTCGTCCCAGAGGCGATGGCGGTAGCCATTGGAGAGGAAGATCAGGGGCCGCTGGCCGTATTGGGCTTCCAGGGCGTCGGCGTAGAGCTTGGCCTGTTGCTGGCCGAGCACCGGATCTTTGCTGCTGCGCTTGGCCTCCACCAGGGCCAGGGGTTTGCCGTCGTCGCCCCAGAGCACGTAGTCAACGAACCCTTCTCCGGTCTGATTCGGCATGCGGCTGACGGGCACCTCGTCGGAGCGGCCCTCCCCCAGCCGCCAGCCCACTTCCTCGAGGTAGTGGTCGATGTAGAGGCGGCGGGTGTCGAACTCGGTGAGATCGGCCTCTGGTTGGGCGGCGGCCTGGTTGGCCTTGCGCAGGGCCGTGATCTGCTGGCGCAACCGTTCCACTTCTTCGCGGGATGCGGCGGTCGCCTCCCTGGCCTCCCGCAGTTGCTGGTCGCGTTCCGCCAGCTGGTTGGCGAGAACCTCCAGTTGCTCACGGGTCTGGGCCTGCTGGGCGGTGTTCGGGTCGGAAGCGGGCAGCTGGGCCTTGTCGAAACGAAGGCCCCGGATGGCGTTGGGGTTGGGGCCATAGGTGAGGGCCAGCCACCGCAACACCTGGAACAACTCCACCGCCGCCAGGACTGCACTCTTGGGGGGTATCGGTTGGGCTCGATGAACGGCCTCGTTGCCGAGGTCTTTGAGCAGTTTGAAGCGGCTCAGCAGCTGGGGCCCGACGAGCTGGCGGAAATCGGAGACATGGATCAGCTGGGAGAGGGAGGGCTCCCCCCAGGGCCGATTAAGCTGGCTGTCGTTGGCGTAGACCCACTCCACCAGCAGCTCGATGGTGCGGCGGGCGTAGAAGCAGGCGGTACGGGGATCGCCCAGGGCGAAGTGCTCCACCCGCACGGCCTCTTCCAGGAGCTCCGGCCACGGCTCGGCGATCAGGGCGTACTGGGAACTCATGGGCTAGTAGTGATAGCGGCCCTGGAGGAACTCCACCCGGTCAGCTTTGACGAGATAGACACAGCGGTGCTCCTGGGTGATCCGGCGCGACCAGATCCCCGCGCCCAGGTATTTCAGCGGCTCCGGTTTGCCGATGCCACTGAAGGGATCGCGCAGCACGGCTTTCATCAACTCCAGCAGGCGGCGGGCCGTGCGGCGGTCGGTTTCGATCCAATGCTGCAGGTCCTCCAGAAACTCCGGATGGCATACCGCCTGCCGCTGGGGACTCATGCCTCCAGCTGCGCCTCGAGATCCACGAGGCGCAGCGGGGGAAGGCTGTCGCTCTGGGCGCGCTCCAGGGCCTTGAGCAGGCGGGCGGCATTGCGGGGGGAGCGCAGCAGATGGGCGGTTTCCAGAAGCCCCTCCAGCTCCTCGGCCGCCACCATGGCCACGTCACCGCCATGCCGGCGCCGGACCAGCACCACCTCGCGATCGTCCACGACCTTGTCCATCAGGGCCTTGAGCTGGTCGCGGGCAGCGGTGTAGGTGGTCTCGATGGCCACGGGAGTCGTACAGGATGTCTGTGCATGTTAGTGGCGATCCGGTCATGGCGATCCGGTGGCGTCATCCAGCTGCCGCTCCAGCGACTGGCGGATCAGGCCGATGGCGTAGGGGACTTCCTCCAGCGTGGCCACACCCAGCTCCACCTCACCGTTGCCCCAGCGACGCATCCCGGCCACATTGCGGGCCAGCCCCTTGGGGTCGTCGAGTTCGGCGTAGGGCATGTTGAGGGTGAGGTGCAGTCGCTTGGCCTGGGGAACGATGTCGACGAAGTTCGTCTCACACTTGTAGGCGATGTAGACCTTGAGCACGTCTTGGTAGACGTTGGGATCGAGGGCCCGGATGCTCAGGTCAAGGGCATCGAACAGCGTGCGGATGTGGGGAATCGCCAGCTGGGGATGATCGGCCAGGGAGTAGGCGGCGGCGGGATTGAGGGGTTTGCTCCAGTACTCGGCCAACTGCTCTGCCGGCAGGGAAGGAGCGGCCCACACGTGCAAGGCACGATCCGCCAGGTTGGCTCCGCGCACCTGGATCTGCTCAACGCCCCAGGCCTCGAGCTGGCCCAGTCCCTGGTTCAGCCTCAGGGGGCTGCCGGCGAAGCCGCCTTCATGATTCCGCTTCTCGAGAAAGGGGCGATCACTGAGCTCAGGGTTGTAGCCGGAGAGGGTGAGGTTGCCGAGCCGGTGCAGCCATTCCTCCTGGAGCGCCTTCCAGTTCTCGCCCAGGGCCTGTCGCCAGGGGGCGGGCAGTTCGGGGTTCTGGGGAAGGATGTGCTCGATCGTGTACTCGGCCACGGCGATCGGCTCCTTGCGCTGGTGGTTTTCCAGCTTCCGCAGCCAGTAGCTGCAGCTCTTATTGAACTTGTAGAGGTTGCGCTCCTGCAGGTCGCGCCGGAACTCAGCGTCGGTGGGAAAGCGGCGGTAGGACGGGAGGCTCTGCAGATGGGCTTTGAAGCTGGGCAGGTAGTGGCCGCTTTCCTTGCGCAGGGAGCGGCTGAAGGTGGCGAAGGTTTTCTGCTGGGAGTTCGACGGGATGGCGCAGACCGCCCGGCGGAACACATAGGACTCCAGCAGCTCCAGGGCCTCCAGCAGCTCGCCTTTGCTGAGCAACCCTGCCTCGTGGTCGCCGTAGAGCTCCAGCAGCAGGGGGTTGACCACGTTCACCTTGAGCTCACGCAGGTTGAGGAACGCCTGGTGCAGCGCGGGGTCGGGTTCCTTGCCGAGCACGATGCGGGTGTAGCGGCCCGCCACGGCGGCCACTTCCTTGAGCAGGCTTTCGATGCCGGCCTGCTCCACTTCGGGCCGGCGAGCGTAGGCCTTGAAGGTGTCGTACACCTGATCGAGCAGGGGCACCTCACCGGTCTGGAGGGTGAGGAAATCGCGCATGAAGGCGCTGAACTCGTTGCCGCTGTAGGCCTCCTGGCCGAAGGCCAGCTCCATGGGCCGCCAATGGAGGGTGTAGAGCCGCTCCTGCAGCTCGGGTGGCTGCCCCATCAACACGAAGTTGCGGATCAGATCGGCCTGGGAGAGCTCCCGGCCGGTGGAGTTCATGCTCTCGAAGATCAGCTGGGGATTGTCCTGATCGCGGGCGAGGGCCACATCCACCACCAGCAGCTTGCTGATGCCTCGGCACAGCAGGGCCAAATCGGTGCCGCTCTGGCGCAGCTGATCCAGGAAGAACTGGTGATTGGCCTGGATGCGTATTGAGGGCTCCGGTGGCGGCGCAGCCACCGAGGGATCGACCAGCGCCATCAAGGTGGCGCGGTCGGTGTCGGAGAGCAACAGTTTGAAGCGCTTGTCGCCTTTTTCGAGAGGGTTGGTCAGGTAGTACTGGCGGATCTTGGCCGGAGCGAAGCCTTGGATCGGTTCCTGCTGCTCCTCGGGCAGGCCTCCCAACACCTCGGCCAGGGCGGTGAGCAGCAGGGTGACGGTGGTGAGCCGCTGCTGGCCATCAATCACTAGCTTGGGAGCCTGCACCGCGAGATTGCCTAGGCCCTCATCGATGTGGACCACCGAGCCGATGAAGTGGACACCGATCTCCTCGGTGCTACCGGTGCGGAGGATATCGGACCAGAGCTGGGCGCATTCCTTCTCCGTCCAGGAGTAAGTGCGCTGATAGATCGGGATGATGAACTGGGAGACGGCACCCAGGATTTGGAGGAGCTTGGCTTCTGTGGCTTTCATGAGTTGGCAATTAAGGCTTGAGAATCAAGCCCTTCTCTTCGAGCGCAATGCTCATCGAAGGCGTACTCAAAAAGGCTGAAGCAAAGAGATCGATTCATCTTCTCAGCCTCGAAAACGCCTGCTTTGCTTTTTTCACTCTTTCGGCCGATCGCGGCCATCAAGTCAGCAAACCTCATCTGGTCTTTAAGGGGAGGTATTACAGAGGGGAACTCGGATAGTTCAGTAATTTGCAGATGCTTCAACGCATTACCCTTGCCCATTTGCTGGATTCTTTGCTGAACAGGAGCGCACCTGATATAAGCAGAGACATACTCAGGGGCAACTCGGGATCGATCAGGTATGACCAGGGCGACGGACTGATTAATGCACAACGGGCCCCCTGCAGGGGCTATCGCGCATCTACCTATAGATCCATCCTTTGTAATGAGGATGTCGCCGGGAGCTGGCTTGCACTTGCTTGTCAAGGCGTCGAACTCGTCCTGTCGTGCATAGTGAACATTGTATAGGTCTATGAAGCCGTTCTGAATATTCTTTGCGGTCAGGATTGGGATGCCGGCATCCTCGTGAGTCATGGGAGATGTGAACCCGTACGTAATTCTCTTTGTCATTTGGCTAAAGGGCACATGAGAGCGGCTCGAGTCCGTCGAGAACGGATTTCCAAACATATCGAGAAATATGGAGTTAGCTAGAAACTCAATTCTTTCCAGGCTCTTTCGACGAAGGCTTAGAATTTTGTTGGCCTTGTCCAGAATCGCCGCGATGCGATGCTGCTCCTTCAGGGGGGGGAGGGGGATTTCAAGTTCTTTGAACGTAGAAATATTGAAACTTGCCTGATTGACCGACTTCTTCGCAATTGTGGATATCTGCGCGACGAATCGCCTGTTCCTGAGAGCGTGAAGGATATAGCGTGGAAGCGCGACTCTTTGATCAACCCTGAGATTCAGTAAATTCATTCCATGAACGATTTCTCTTGCCTCTTCTTCGTAAATCGCGCATTTACCAAGATGCGCCAGGCTGTTGATATGGCTAATGAGAATATCGCCTTCCTCTAGCAGCCATCCCGAACAGTCTTTCGTTTCTAGTCCTGCGTATCCACACCTAGAAAAATTGAAACTGCCAGATGCGATGGTCTCAATCCTGGTAATCGGTAGCCCTCCCGCGCCTGGAGACTGCTTTATGCTCATGCCATTCCTGAGTAGGCAGGCAATCTCGCCAATAGCAACAGTTGGCCAGCTCATCGCAGCATCCCCTCCAGCTCCTCGATCCCCTGCAGAATTTCCTGCTCGATCGCCCGCAATTCGGCCAAGATCTCCAGCGGCGGACGATGCTCCACTTCCTCGTGCACCAGCTCCTTGTAGCGGTTGAGGCTGAGGTCGTAGCCCTGCTCGGAGATCTCTGCCTTGGGCACACAGAAGCTCTGGGCAGTGCGTTCCCGCTCGCGCTCGGAATCCTTGCGGTGGCGCCAGCGGGCCAGACAGTCGGGCAGGTTGTTCTTCCCGTGCTCGCCTTCGGCCAGGGGTTCTTTCGGAGCGGGCCCGAGCTTCTCCAACGGCAGCAGCGGGTTGCGCTTGTCGTCGAGGCTCCAGCCGTCGGCCGTCATGTCATAAAACCAGACGAGGTCTGTGCCGCCCCGGCCGGTTTTGGTGAACAGCAGGATCGCCGTGCTCACGCCCGCATAGGGGCGGAACACGCCACTCGGCAGCGAGACCACGCCCTCCAGGAAGTGATCTTCAACAAGGGTGCGGCGCAATTCCTTATGCGCCTTGCTGGAACCGAACAGCACGCCATCGGGCACGATCACCGCCGCCCGCCCGCCGGGCTTGAGCAGCTGCAGGAACAGGGCCATGAACAGCAGCTCGGTCTTCTTGGTCTTCACCACCCGCTGCAGCTTGGCGCTGGTGCTCTCGTAATCGAGTGATCCGGCGAAGGGCGGATTGGCCAGGATCAACGAGTAACGGTTTTCCTCAGCGGCACCGTCTTCCGAGAGCGAGTCGCGGTAGCGCACATCGGGGTTCTCCACCCCGTGCAGCAGCATGTTCATTGCGCCGATGCGCAGCATCGTGTTGTCGAAATCGAAGCCATGGAACAGACCATGGTTGAAGTGCTCCCGCAGCTGTGGATCACTGAGCAACTCCGGGTGGTGCTGGCGCAGGTATTCGCCCACCGCCACCGGAAAGCCGCAGGTGCCGCAGGCCGGATCGGCCATCACATCGGTGGGCACCGGCTCGGTCATCGCCACCATCAGCTCGATGATGTGGCGCGGCGTGCGGAACTGGCCGTTGGTGCCGGCGGTGGCCAGCTTGCCGAGCATGTACTCGTAGATGTCGCCCTTGGTGTCGCGGTCGGCCATCGGCACCGCATCGAGCAGATCGACCACCTTGTCCAGCAGAGCCGGGGTCGGGATCGTGAAGCGCGCATCCTTCATGTGGCCCGCATAGGCCGAGCCATCACCCCCCAGTTCGCGCAGGAAGGGGAACAGGCTTTCGCCCACCAGCGCGTACATCTCGCCCGCGGCCAGGTGCTTGAAGCGGCTCCAGCGCAGTTGCTCGTAGGGGCGCTTGTGGACATCGGCGCCCTCTGGGAACAGGCGCCGCGCTATCGGTTGGCCGGTGCGCTGGGCCTTGCGTTCCTCCAGGGTTTCCAGCTCATCGAGGCGCCGGATGAACAGCAGGTAGGTGAGCTGCTCCAGCACCTCCAGCGGGTTGGCGATGCCGCCACTCCAGAAGGCATTCCAGATGGCATCGATCTGGTTGCGCAGCTCACCGGTGAGCACCGAGGCGGCGGTGGAGCCGGGGGCGATCGCTTGCTGGGCCGTGGCGGGGGTCGCGCCATTGCCGTTGCGGCGGCCGCGGCCGTTGCCTGATGGTTTGGCCGCTCGGGGCGGAGGGCTGAGGCCTGGGGCCTTCAACCCGCCGCCGGGGCCCCGGGCTTTTTCAGCGGCACCCATGGCCACCACATGGTCCTTGGCGGCTTCGAACTCTTCGTCGCTGAAGTGTGCGTCGGCCTCTTCGGCCAGGGCCGCCCGCAACTGCTCGTTGCTCACGCGGCTGCCGTCTTCCGGGATCAGGGCCAGCAGGGCGTCGGTGAGGTCGGTGCGGACTGGCATCAGACGTGGAGCGGGGCAGGCAGGGGAGAGTTGGGACAAGTGTGTCGCCTGTCAGGCGATGCTGCTGGACCAGTCATGCGAAAGACGATCGCCAGGCCATCACTCGTTCAAGCTGCCACCACCCAGTTCTCCAGCAGCAAGCCTTCCACCCGCTGGAATTCGTGCAGGTTGTTGCTCACCAGGGTGAGCCCTTCGCTGCGGGCATGGGCGGCGATGTGGAGATCATTCACGCCGATCGGCTGTCCCTGCCGCTCAAGCGCGGAGCGGATCTGTCCATAGTGCTGGGCGGCCTTGGGCCCATAACTGAGCACCTCCAGGCGGCTGCAGAAATCCTCCACCACCGCCAGCGAGCGTTCCGGCGCCGAACTCTTCTCCGCCCCATGCAGCAGTTCGCTCAGGGTGATTGCCGAGATGGCCATGTGGCCGGCATGGCGGTTGAACAGCTCCAGGGCCGAGGCTGGCCGGCGCTTGATCACGTCGATCGTGATGTTGGTGTCCAGCACGTAGCGCAGCATCTGGGTGGCCCCGTCAGAAGGACTCCCGCTCGTCCTGTTGCTGGGAGGCCCGTTCGGCCATGAAGTCGTCGGGAACGCTGGGAACTGAGAGGAAGAAGCTGTCCCAGCTGCTGCCCAGCGGGGCAATGATGCGCTCGCAGCCACGGGCGCGCACTTCCACTTGCTTGACGCTGTCGGGAAGTCGCAGCTCAGCAGGGATGCGCACCGCCTGGCTGCGGTTGCTCAGGAACAGGCGGGTGATCGCCAAGGCTCGCTAGCGATGGATATCCCATGAGGATATCCCGGAATCGGAGATCGCGACAGCAAAAAAAAGCGCCCCCGCAGGGGCGCTTGGAACGGAAGGTGAAGGATCGGAGATCCGACTAATGACCGCTGGCGAGATCAGTAGTCGAAGTCGCCGCCCATGCCACCACCGCCGCCGGCGGGTGCCGCTTCCTTCTTCTCGGGCATGTCGGCCACGATGCACTCGGTGGTGAGCACCATGCCGGCGATCGAGGCGGCGTTCTGCAGGCCGGAGCGGGTCACCTTGGCGGGATCGACGATGCCGGCGGCCAGCATGTCGACGTACTCACCGGTGGCGGCGTTGTAGCCCTCGTTGAAGGGCTTGTTGCGCACGTGCTCGGCGACGACGGCGCCGTTGACGCCGGCGTTCTCAGCGATCCGCTTGAGCGGGGCGGTGAGGGAGGAGGCCACGATGGTGGCGCCGATCAGCTCCTCGCCGGAGAGATTGGCGGCCGCCCACTCTTCGAGGGCCGGGGCCAGGTGGGCCAGGGTGGTGCCACCGCCGGGGACGATGCCTTCCTCAACGGCCGCCTTGGTGGCGTTGATGGCATCTTCCAGGCGCAGCTTCTTGTCCTTCATCTCGGTTTCGGTGGCAGCGCCCACCTTGACCACGGCCACACCGCCGCTCAGCTTGGCCAGACGCTCCTGCAGCTTCTCCTTGTCGTAGGAGGAGTCGGTTTCGTCCATCTGCTTGCGGATCTGCTCGCAGCGGGCCTTCACCGCCGCCTCGTTGCCTTCGGCGACGATGGTGGTGGTGTCCTTGTTGATGGTGATGCGGCGGGCGGTGCCCAGCATCTCCAGCTTGGTGTTCTCCAGCTTGAGGCCGGCGTCCTCGGTGATCAGCTGACCGTTGGTGAGAACGGCGATGTCCTCGAGCATGGCCTTGCGGCGGTCACCGAAGCCGGGAGCCTTGACGGCGGCGACGTTCAGGACGCCGCGCAGACGGTTCACCACCAGGGTGGCGAGGGCTTCCTTCTCGATGTCCTCGGCGATGATCAGCAGGGGCTTGCCGGTGCGGGCGATCTGCTCGAGCACGGGCACCAGATCCTGCACCAGGCCGATCTTCTTGTCGGTGAGCAGAATGTAGGGCTCGTCGAGCACCGCTTCCATCCGCTCGGTGTCGGTGGCGAAGTAGGGCGAGATGTAGCCCTTGTCGAAGCGCATGCCTTCGGTGACCTCCAGTTCGGTGGTCATCGACTTGCCTTCCTCGAGGGAGATGACCCCCTCCTTGCCCACCTTGTCCATGGCATCCGCGATCATGCGGCCCACTTCTTCGTCGTTGCCGGCGGAGATGGTGCCCACCTGGGCGATGGCGTTGGAGTCGGAGATCGGCTTGGCGTGCTCCTCGATCTTGCCGACGAGGAACTCGGTGGCCTTGTCGATGCCCTTCTTAAGGGTGATGGCGTTGGCGCCGGCGGCCACGTTGCGCAGACCCGCCTTGACCATGGCGTGGGCCAGGACGGTGGCGGTGGTGGTGCCGTCACCGGCGGCGTCGTTGGTCTTGGAGGCGGCCTGACGGATCAGGGCCACACCGGTGTTCTCGATGTGATCCTCCAGTTCGATCTCCTTGGCGATCGTGACGCCGTCGTTGATGATCTGGGGAGCGCCGAATTTCTTCTCCAGCACCACGTTGCGGCCCTTGGGCCCGAGGGTGACGGCAACGGCTTCGGCAAGGATGTCGATGCCCCGTTCGAGGGCCCGGCGGGCTTGCTCGTTATAGATAATGCGTTTGGCCATGGAAGAAAGAAGATTGCTTGGTTGAAGGTGATGCAGACGGAAACGCCGTCAGATCAGTTGACGACGGCGAGGATGTCCTTCTCGGACAGGAGCACGTACTCGTCGGTGCCGAGCTTGATGTCGGTACCGGCGTACTTGCTGTAGAGCACCTTGTCGCCGACGCCCACTTCAGGGGCCTGACGGGAGCCGTCGTCGTTGCGCTTGCCGGGACCGATCTGGACCACTTCGCCCACTTGGGGCTTTTCCTTGGCGGTGTCGGGCAGAAGGATGCCACCGGCGGTTTTCTCCTCCGATTCAGACACCTTGATGAAAACGCGATCTCCGAGGGGTTTGACCGTGGAGACGCTGAGAGAAACGGCAGCCATGAATTGACGCGATGGATGGACGCGAAGGCAGCGACGGAAGACGACCAGGGCCGGCGCGTCGCTGTGATGGGGCGAGTTAGCACTCGCGCCCTTCGACTGCCAACCTAGGAGTCGTCTCCGCCGCGACGCCATCCCAGGGCTGTGCGGGTGACCGAACCCCAGGTCCCAGGCCCCCTGCAGTGGTAAGGTTGCGCCGCTTCAGACGGGTGGTTGGACCCCGCTGGGCACACCACGCTCCTTCCTTACCTATGGCTGCTGCCGCTCCCGCCGTCCCTGGTACCAAAGGCACCGTGCGCCAGGTGATCGGCCCCGTCCTCGACGTGGAGTTCCCTGCCGGCAAGCTGCCCAGAATCTTCAACGCCCTTCGCATCGAAGGCACCAATTCCGCCGGCCAGCAGGTGGCCATCACCGCTGAAGTGCAGCAGCTGCTGGGCGACCACCGGGTCCGCGCCGTGGCCATGAGCAGCACCGACGGCCTGGTGCGCGGCATGGGCGCCCTCGACACCGGGGCCCCCATCTCCGTTCCCGTCGGTGAGGCCACCCTCGGCCGCATCTTCAACGTGCTCGGCGAGCCCGTTGACGAGCAGGGCCCGGTCTCCACGTCGATGACCGCCCCGATCCACCGTCAGGCCCCCAAGCTCACCGAACTCGAGACCAAGCCCCGAGTCTTCGAGACCGGCATCAAGGTGATCGACCTGCTGGCCCCCTACCGCCAGGGCGGCAAGGTCGGTCTGTTCGGTGGTGCCGGCGTCGGCAAGACCGTGCTGATCCAGGAGCTGATCAACAACATCGCCAAGGAACACGGAGGCGTCTCGGTGTTCGGTGGCGTGGGTGAACGCACCCGCGAGGGCAACGACCTCTACGAGGAGTTCAAGGAGTCGGGCGTGATCAACGCCGGCGACCTCTCCAAGTCGAAGGTGGCCCTCTGCTACGGGCAGATGAACGAGCCCCCGGGTGCCCGCATGCGCGTGGGTCTGTCGGCGCTCACCATGGCCGAGCACTTCCGCGACGTGAACAAGCAGGACGTGCTGCTGTTCATCGACAACATCTTCCGCTTCGTGCAGGCCGGCTCCGAAGTGAGCGCCCTCCTGGGCCGCATGCCGTCGGCCGTGGGCTACCAGCCCACTCTCGGCACCGACGTGGGTGAACTGCAGGAGCGCATCACCTCCACCCTGGAAGGCTCGATCACCTCGATCCAGGCTGTTTACGTCCCCGCCGACGACCTCACCGACCCGGCACCCGCCACCACCTTCGCCCACCTCGACGCCACCACCGTGCTCAGCCGCGGTCTGGCCTCCAAGGGCATCTACCCGGCGGTGGATCCCCTCGATTCCACCAGCACCATGCTTCAGCCCGCCGTGGTGGGTGATGAGCACTACCGCACCGCCCGCGCCGTGCAGTCCACCCTGCAGCGCTACAAGGAACTCCAGGACATCATCGCGATCCTGGGTCTGGACGAGCTTTCCGAAGACGACCGCCGCACGGTGGACCGGGCCCGCAAGATCGAGAAGTTCCTCTCCCAGCCGTTCTTCGTGGCCGAGATCTTCACCGGTCAGTCCGGCGAATACGTGAAGCTCGACGACACCATCAAGGGCTTCAACATGATCCTGGCCGGCGAACTCGACGACCTGCCCGAAGCCGCCTTCTATCTGGTCGGCAACATCGACCAGGTGAGGGCCAAGGCCGCCAAGATCCTCGCCGCAGCCAAGTCCTGATCCGGGAATCTTCTCCATGACCCTCACCCTGCGCGTCCTCGCCCCCGATCAGAGCGTCTTCGACGGCACCGCCGACGAAGTGATCCTGCCCGGCACCACCGGCCAGCTCGGCATCCTCACCGGCCACGTCTCCATGCTCACCGCCCTCGACAGCGGTGTGCTGCGGGTGCGGGAGGGGGGCAACTGGCAGTCGATCGCCCTGATGGGCGGCTTCGCCGAGGTGGTGGCCAACGAGGTCACCGTGCTCGTCAACGGCGCCGAGCTGGGCAGCAGCATCGATGCCACCGCCGCCCAGAGCGACTTCGAGGCGGCCCAGCAGGCCGCTTCGGCCCTGGAAGGTTCCGACCCCAGCCCCGAGAAGCTCAAGGCCCAGCAGGCCCTGGCCCGCGCCCGCGCCCGTCTTCAGGCCAGCAAGGCCGCCTGAGTTTCTCTGCGGGCCCGGAGGCTGGGGCGGCCATGGGCAAGGGTCGTGAACTCGGTCTGCAACTGCGCCAGTGGATCGCCACCGGCTCCGTCAGCCTGGACAACCCCCAGGCCCTGGCCAACCGGCTGATTGACGCCCTCGGGGCGGAGGAGAGCCTGCGCGGACCCGTGCGCGATCTCGCCACCCAGCCCCTGCTGCTGCGGGTGCTGCAACTGCAGGGAAGTCCCCAGCGCAGTGCCGTCACGGCCCTCAGCCAGCAGTTGGCTGGGATCTACGCGCCGAGGGTGCTGGCCGAGCTGCTCGACCTGCTGGAGGCCTGCTCCGGTGTGGCTCCGGCGCGGCCCACCGGCACCGCCACGGCCGCTGGCGCTGACCCTGTCCTCTCCGGGCGCGTCCCCCTGACCTGGCGGCAGAGCCTGCGGCCCCTTGGTCCCGGTCTGGCCCTGGCCGCCGCTTCGGCGCCGGTGCTGTTCTGGGCCGGCGGGGAGCTCGACCAGTGGTTCTTCGATCCCTGGCGCTGGGGAAGCGGCCTGGTGCTGGTGGTGGCCCTGGCCCTGCTGCAGGCCCTGGCCCTGGGCCCGCTGCGGGCCCTCCGCCGCCGCTGGCCCCTGGCTCTGGAGGCCAGCGGTGACCCTCGCCGTGCCTGGTGCTGGATCACCGCCCCCTGGATCCATGCGGCCAACCGCGAGGCCCTGCTCAACCTGGTGATGCTGGCGATTGTGCTGGGGGGCTCAACGCTGCCCCTGTCCTCCCTGTTGCTGCGCTACGCGCTCACCGCCCTCGCCACCATGGCGCCGGCGGTGCTGGTGGCCCGCCGGGCCCGGGTGCTGCGGCAGTGGGACGGGGCCTCCGGGCCGATCGCCGCGCTGATCGCCCTGGCGTCGGCCCTCAGCCTGCTGCACTGGAAGGCCCACCCCTTCATCGTGGGGCCGGTGGAGATCCCCGCCTGGGTGCTGCTGGTGATCTTTGGCGCCGTCCAGCTGGGCTGGCAGCTGCCGCGCCGCGATCCCCAGGACAGCAGCAGCCCGACGGCCCGGCTCTGGAGCAGCCCCTGGTGCTGGGGCACGCTGCTCGGAACGGCCTGGGCCCTGGTCACCCGCGCCCAGGAACTGGCCCGGGGGCTGGGCTGGCTGGGCTGAAGGCGATCTCAGCTCGCCAGGGCGCGCATGTATTGCCCCCACAACTGGGCCACCAGGGCGCCGGAGGCGGCCTCGGCAGGTCGGTTGTCGTCGTTGCCCATCCAGATGCCGGTGAGGATGCGGCTGGAGGGGGAGTAGCCCACGAACAGCACATCGACGCCGTTGTCGGTGGTGCCGGTCTTGCCGCGGGCATCGGCCACCACGGCGGCGGCGCGGCCGGTGCCACCGCTCACCACCTGCCGCAGCAGGGCATCCATTTCGGCGGCCACCGCCGGTTCAATCAGCTGACGCGGCAGCTCGCCCACCGGTGTGGTGACGCCGCTGGGGGGGCAGTCGGCCAGGGTCCTCACCGAGCCGCAGATGCCCAGGTCGTAGATGCGTTTCACCCCGTGCAGGGGCACTGAGCGACCGCCGTTCGCCACCACGGCAAAGGCCCCGGCCAGCTCGTAGAGGTAGGTCTCCTTGCCGCCCAGCACCATCGAGAAGCTCTCCTCCATCGGCGTGCTGATGCCCAGCTGGCGGGCCTTGGCCACCACCTTGTTCAGGCCCGCCTGCTGGGCCAGTCGCAGGGCCACCACGTTCTCGGAGCTGGCGAAGCCCGCCGCCACACTGGTGCTGCCAGCCCCACCACGGCAGCCGGCCACGTAGGCCAGCGGGGCGCAGGAGACGGCATCGCCGGGCTTGACGCCGGCCTCCAGGGCCGCCAGGAAGCTGAACAGCTTGAAGGTGGATCCGGGCTGACGCAGGGCCTGCACCCGGTCAAAGCTCGAGCGGCTGTAATCGCCGCCGCCGACGTAGGCCAGGATCGCCCCGGTGCCGTAGTCGATCGAGATCAGGGCGCCCTGGGTGAGCCCGGCCCGGCCCCCCGGCCCCTCCAGGAACGCCTTCAGCTGCTTCTGGGCGATGGCCTGCAGGCGCGGATCGATGCTGCTGATCACCGCGTAGTTGCCCCGGGCCTCCGCACTGCTGAGGTCGAGGGCGAAGCGGCGACCCTCCAGCTCGCCGATCACGTAGTCGCTGAAGAAGGGATAGCTGGAGTAGGTGGACGCACCGCAGGCGGAGGGATCAATGTTCAGCGGTCGGCGGCGGGCGTCGATCAACGCCTGGTCGGAGAGATAGCCCTCGGCGTGCATCCGCCCCAGCACCAGGTCGCGGCGCTCCCGGCCCCAGGTGGGGTTCTCCCGGTTGCAGGGGCTGTAGCTGTTGGGGCTCGGCAGCAGGCCCACCAGGAACGCCGACTCCGCCACGTCCAGGGCGCTGGCCGACTTGCGGAAATAGAGCTGGGCCGCCTGCTCGAACCCTTCGGCCCCCAGGCCCAGGTAGGCCCGGTCGAGGTACATCTTGAGGATGCGGTTCTTGCTGAAGCCCGCTTCCAGCTGCCAGGCCACCCACAGCTCCCGCAGCTTGCGGGCCACCGACACATCAGTGCCAACGGCCGGGTAGACCATGCGGGCCACCTGCTGGGCCAGGCCGCTGCCGCCGCCGGTGCCCTGCACCAGGGAGCGCAGCGTGCCGAACAGATCGATGCCGCTGTTCCAGCCGAAGCGGGAGTCTTCCGAGGCGATCAGGGCCTGGCGCAGGTGCAGGGGGTAGTCGGCCAGGGTCGGCAGGGCCGTCGAGGAGCCCTCGGCCGCATCGATCTGGCGGCCATCGGTGGAGAACACCTTCACCGGCCCGCTCACCGACCGGATCGAGGAGCCGCCGGAGACGGTGGTGGCCAGCAGCAGGCCCCCCAGGGCGACGCCCGAACCGACGAGGGCGCCGATGGCCCCCCAGTGCACCAGCTGCCCCAGGGGGCTGCGGGGATGGCGGTACACCAGGGTGGGCGCCTCCCCCTTCAGCGGCGAGCCGAGCTGCAGCTTGTCCCCGTCCCGCAGGTGGATGGCGCGGATGCGGCGGTCGCGGTGAAACAGACCGTTGGCGGAGCCGAAATCCTCGCCGACATAGTCGCGGTCGCCGGGGCGCTCCTGCTCCACGATCGCGTGCACCCGGCTGACGCCGGTGGCGTCGGCCTGCAGCTCGCAGAGGGGATCCCGGCCGATGCGGTAACGGCCACCCTCCAGGGCCACACGCCGGCGGCACTGACCGCCGATCCAGAGTTCCAGCCAGGCGCCGTGGTGCTTCAGTTCTCCCAGGGCCGTGGTCACGGCCCGGCGACGGCCCCCATCCGCAGCCGGGCTGCGAAGGGCCTGCCAGAGGCTCCGCCAACCCGCGGCGGGTGCGGGTGCGGTGGGCGTTGCGGTGGGCGTTTCGGTGCCAGGGGGGCTGCCAGGGGCGGTGATGTCGCCAGGCGACGCCTGCTCCGTCGTCCCCACCATCCCCGGCCCGTCTGCCTTGCTCCCATACGCTACCCGCAGCGATCGGAGCGGCCGGCCAGGTGGAGCAACGCCGGGATCCATGGGCACCCTTCCGCATCTGGACCGCCCTGACCATCGGGGTGTATGCGGTGCGGGCCACCTTTGCCGCCACCTGGGTGGGGGCGATCCCCGGCTGGGTGCTGCTGCTCCTGCTGCTGGTGGCCCTGGCCCTGGCGACCACGGCCCTGCTGTTCCCCGGGCGGGTGATTCCCTGGCGGCAGGGGGAACCGATGGGCTGGTGGGGCCGGTTCCTGGCCGACCGGCGCCTGGGCCGCCGTCCCAGGGCCGGTGAGGACCCCCGATGAGCGCCCACCCCCGGCTGCTGCTGCGGGACGATCCCGGCCGCAGCGTGCCGCTGGATCCCCGCACGCCCCTCTCGATCGGCCGCGATCCGACCAGCGGCCTCTGCCTGAGCCAGGCCCAGGGCGTCTCCCGCCACCACGCCCTGGTGCGGGTGTCGCGAACGCGGGCGGGCCAGTGGTTGCTCTGCGACCTGGGCAGCGCCAACGGCACCTATCTGGAGGGCGCCCGGCTGCGGGACTGCCGGCCCCTCTCGGACGGCGACGAGATCCGGCTGGGCCTGCAGGGGCCGGTGCTGCAGTTCCGTACCGCCACCGCCATCGCCAGCGCTGCCAGCGCCGCCGGCCGCCCTGCTGCTCCCGTGCTGGCCCAGCCGGCCGCCGGGCAGCTGGATTTCGCCGGCCGCTCCCTGCCCCTCGATCGGATCCGCTCGGCCTATGTGCGCAGCCGCCGGCGCCATCCCCAGGCCTTCAGCTGGTGGCTGCTGCTCTGCCTGGGCGGCCTGCTGCTGCTTCCCTTCCCTTGGCTGTTCTGGCCCCTGCAGCTGGGGGCGCTGGCGGGCTGGATCCTGCTGGGCTCCCGCTGGGAGCATCTGCTGGAGGTGACACTGCAGGACGGCCTGGCCTATCGGCACCGCTTCGACAGCCTGGAGACGGCCCTGGCCCACCGCAACGGCATTCGCAAGGCGATGGGTCCGGCCCCGGCGTCGGCGAGGCGGCCATGAGCTGGATCCTGCCGGAGGGCGCCAGCCTGGACTTCGAGGGTCTGGCGGCCCCGCTCCAGATCATCCGGGGCCTTGGGGGCGGCACCCAGGGCCAGGTGTATGAGGTGGAACTGGAGGGGGAGCGGCTGGCCCTGAAGTGGTACCTGCCGGCCTGCATCGCCCGTGACGGCGGCCTGGAGCGGCGCCTGATCGCCAGCATCCGGGCCACTGCCCCGAATGAGGATTTCCTCTGGCCGATCGCCCTGCTGCGGGCCAGCCCCGCCAGCCGCCCCCTGATCCGCATCCGCCAGGAGAGCTTCGGCTACCTGATGCCCCTGCGGCCGCCCGCCTACGTGGGGGCCTGCGAGCATGCCGCCGGCCGGCTGGCGATCGGCCTGCGCCAGGTGCTGCGCGCCTGCTTCGGCCTCGCCGACGCCTTCCATGCCCTGCACCTGGCGGGCCTCTGTTACAAGGATGTCTCCCTGGGCAACCTCTTCCTGGAGCCCGGCAGCGGCGGCATCCTCATCTGCGACAACGACAACGTCGCGGTGGATGGCGCCGACCATGGCGCGGTGCTGGGCACCCCGGGCTTCATGGCCCCGGAGGTGCTGCTGGGCCAGACTCGTCCCGGGGCCGACAGCGACCTGTTCTCCCTGGCGGTGCTGCTGTTCCGGCTGCTCACGCGCCACGATCCGCTCAAGGGCCAGATGGAGCTGGCGATCCGCTGCCTTGACGAGCCGGCCCGCCGGCGGCTTTGCGGCGAGGATCCGGTGTTCATCTTCGATCCGGTCGACGACCGCAACCGGCCCGACCCGATCGAGCATGCGGCCGCCCTGATCACCTGGCCCATCTACCCCCGCCCCCTGCAGGCGCTGTTTGAGCAGACCTTCTGCCGCGGCATGAAGCAGCCCTCCCGCCGCGCCCTCACCGGCCAGTGGAAGCAGGAGCTGGCCCGCACCCTCGACCGCCGTGCCCTCTGCCCCGCCTGCGGCCAGGAAAACTTCCAGGCCAGCGGCGCCCCGGCGCTGTGCTGGAGCTGCGGCGCCCCCCTGCCGGAGCCGATGAAGCTGATGCTGCCCCACGGGTCCGTGCTGGCGGCGCCCGACAACGAGCTGCACCCCCACCATTTCGATGCCCTGGCCGGGGAGGATCTGCGCCGGCCGCTGGCCCGGGTGGTGGCCCATCCCCAGGATCCGCGGCGGCTGGGGCTGCGCAACCTCTCGGCGTCCGCCTGGAGCGCCGAGACCCACGACGGCCGCTCCCAGCCGGTGCAGCCTGGCGAGAGCTGTAGCCTCGCCGCACTCGCCCGGATCCAGTCCCCGGCGGGTCCGATCGCCGTGCAGCGCCCCACCCGGCCATCCCCCGCCACCTGAGAGATGCCGTTCCCCGACGTCAAGCTGGCCAACCGGCCGCTCCATTTCCTCTACCTCTGCGACTGCTCCGGCTCGATGGCGGCGTCGGGCAAGATGCAGGCCCTCAACCAGGCCATCCGCCAGTCGCTGCCGGGCATGGCGGCGGTGGCCCGGGACAACCCGGAGGCACGGGTGCTGGTGCGGGCCGTGCGCTTCGCCGACCATGCCGCCTGGCACATCGAGACCCCCACGCCGGTGGATCAGCTGGAGTGGCGCGATCTCCAGGCCGGTGGCATCACGGCCATGGGGGAGGCCCTGAAGCTGGTGGCGGCGGCCCTGCAGACCCCGCCGATGGAGGTGCGCGCCCTGCCACCGGTGCTGGTGCTGATCTCCGACGGCCAGCCCACCGATGACTTCGCCGCCGGCCTGGAAGCCCTGCTGCGGGTGCCCTGGGCCCAGAAGGCGGTGCGCCTGGCCATCGCCCTGGGCCACGATGCCGACCTGGAGGTGCTGCAGCGGTTCATCGGCACCGAACCGGCCACGGCGGGCCGCTCGCCCCGCCGCCCCCTGCAGGCCAGCAACGCCACCTCCCTGGCCCAGTACATCCAGTGGGCCTCCACGGCGGTGGTGGGGGCCGCCTCGATGCCGGCCAGCCGGGTGAGCGAAACGCCCCTGGAGCCTGCGGCGGGCAACATTCCCCTGCCGGATCTTCCCCCCACCGTGCTGGATCCCACCGACGACGTCGGTCCCCTGGTGTGGTGAACCGCTGGGCGGCGCCGATCGCTGCCAGCCGGGCCGGGGCCGCCCACCTCAGGGCCGGCCGCCCCTGTCAGGACGCCGCGCTCTGCCGCGAGCTGCGCGACGCCGAAGGCCAGCCCGTGATGCTGATGGCGGTGGCCGATGGCCACGGCGGGCGCCGCTACCGCCGCAGCGAGGTGGGCAGCCGCCTGGCCTGCGAGACGGCCCTGGCCGTGGTGGCTGACGCCCTGGCCGCCGCGCCCCCGGGGGACGGGGAAGGGGCCTGGAGTCGCTGGCTGGCCCACGACCTGCCCGAGGCGGTCCAGTGCCGCTGGCTGGAGGCGGTGCAGGACCACTGGCAGAGCGATCCCGGCGAAGGCGACTTCGAGCCCCTGCTTTACGGCAGCACCCTGGGCCTGGTGGTGATGACGACCCTCTGGTGGGGCCATACGGGCCTGGGCGACTGGGACCTGGTGCGGGTGGAGGCGGACGGGCGTGCCCGGCTGCTGCAGGAGGAGAACGAACCCACGGCCCTCGGCGAAGCCACCTGCAGCCTCTGCCAGCCCCAGGCGGCGTCCCTGTTCGCCCGCCGGGCGGCCCTGCATCCACTGGCGCCTGACCCGGGCGATTTCGCCCTGGTGCTCTGCACTGACGGCATCCGCAAGTCCTGCGCCACCGACAGCGATTTCCTCACCCTGGCGGCCTGGTTGGCCGGCAGCGGCGCCGAGGCGGCCGGTGTCCTGCCGGAGGCGCTGGATCGGATCAGCCGCGAGGGCAGCGGCGACGACGTGACCGTGGCCATTGGGCGCGCCGCAGCGCCTGGCGAGCCGCCGGTGCCGCTGCCCGCGCCTCCGGCCGCGGCGGAAACCCCTGTGGTGACGCCATCCCCTGCCCAGGCCGCCCAGGCGTCCCTTCCCCGTCCCCGTCCTCAGCGGCGGCGCCCGGCGATCGGCCGGGCCGTGGCCATCGGCCTGGCCCTGGCCGCCGCCGGTGCGGGCTGGCTGGCCCTGGTCTGGCCCCGAACCCAGCCCCCGCCGCAGGTGGCGGCGCCCACCTCCCCCGGGCTGCGGGCCGCCCTGGCCGAGGTGGAGCGCCTCTGCGGCCAGCCGGCCAGCCTTCCCCTGGAGCTGCGCCGCCGCCGCGACCTGTTCGTCGCCCTGCGCCAGGGCCGGCAGGATCCGGCCCGATTGAAAGCCGCGGCGGCCACGGATCCCCTGGCCGCCCTGATCGCGGCGGATCTGCCCGCTGCCGATCCAACGGAGGAAAAGCCTGCTGCGGCCAAACTGCCAGCGGCAAATCCCCGCCGCAACCTGCAGGCCCTCGGCGCCTGCCCGGCCCTGCTGGAGGCCCTCAGCCGGCAGTGGACCCTGTCCCCAGCCACCACCCCCTGACCGCCATGGCCCTGCGTCTGCTGCTCGATAGCGCCGATCCCCTGGAGTGGGAGCGCTGGCTGCCCAGCGGCCTCTTCCAGGGCGTCACCACCAACCCGACCCTGCTGCGGCGGGCCGGCCAGCCCTGCAACCTCGACCACCTGGGGTGGCTGGCTCAGCGCGCTGCTGCCCTGGGCTGCCGCGAGCTGCATCTGCAGACCTGGGGCGCGGATGGCGAGCAGCAGCTGGCCATCGGCCGGGCCCTGGCGGCCCTCGATCCCCAGCGGGTGCTGGTGAAAGTACCGATCACCCGGGGAGGGGCCGAGGTGGCGCGGCAGCTGATCGCCGAAGGGGTGCCCGTCACGTTCACCGCGTGCTACGAGGTGGCCCAGGTGCTGGTGGCCGCCGCCCTCGGCGCCGACGGCATCGCCGCCTACCTGGGCCGTATCGGCGATCTCGGCCGCGACGGCCACGGCGAGCTGATCGCCATGCAGCGGGCCCTCGACGGAGTGGGCTCCAGCACCCGCCTGCTGGTGGCCAGCCTGCGGCAGCCGGGAGATCTGGCCCGCCTGGCCGCTGCCGGTCTGGCCCACCACACGATCAGTCCGGCCATTGCCGATGCCCTGTTCGCCAGCCCGGACACCGCCGCGGCCGCCGAACAGTTCGAACGGGATTCCCTGGGCGGCTGAACCGCCCAGGGAACGCAGGACTCAGGCGGTCCCGCAGAAGGTGACGTCGGGGAACTTGAGCTTGGCCTCATCGAGGGATTTGCCGCGCCCTTCCTCCTGCCAGTAGTTGATCACCTCGGTGGCCTTGTTGAGGATCTCGACCCGCTCGTTGTCGGTGATCCAGCTTTTGGCTTCGAGCTCACCCTTGAGGGTTTCCCAGGCGTCTTCCCGGGGCCAGAAGAAGTAGGCGGTGAGGGGGCTGGGTCCGCCGCCGACGATCTGGTCCACCGCCAGGGCGACGTTGTCGGGCAGCCAGAGGATCTTCACCAGGAAGCGGCCTTCGTCGGCCTTGGGGGTGTAGCCGGAAGGCACCCCGTCCTCATCGATGGTGGCGGTGGCCAGGGCGGCGCTGCCGCCGCGCAGCACCGGACGACCCTCGGTGGTGTCGGCGGCGATGGCCGCGGGGACCGCGCTGACTGCAGCGACCTCGGCACTCTCAGGGGCTGTCACGGTTTCGGCGCTCAAGGAGAACTAGCAAACGATTAACTTACCAGCCGATTCGCAGCAACCCCCCTGGCCGCCCCCGCTGCCCCCCGCGCCGTTCTCCTGTTCGACATCGACGGCGTGATCAGGGATGTGAGCGGCAGCTACCGGCGCGCCATCGTCGAAACCGTGCAGCAGTTCAGCGGCTGGGCTCCGGAGCCTGCCGCCATCGACGCCCTCAAGGGCGAAGGCCGCTGGAACAACGACTGGCAGGCTTCGATGGAGCTGCTGCGCCGCCGCGGCCTGTCCCCCCTGCCCGCCTGGGAGGAGCTGGTGGCGGTGTTCAGCGACCACTACTTCGGTGGCGACCCGGAGGGGGATCCCGGCCTCTGGCGCGGCTTCATCGGCAGCGAGCCCCTGCTGGTGGATGGGCCGTTCTTTGCTTCTCTCAGCGAGCGGGGCTTCGCCTGGGGCTTCGTCAGTGGTGCCGAGCCCCCGTCCGCCCGCTTCGTGCTGGAGCAGCGGCTGGGCCTGGTGGCGCCGCCCCTGATCGCCATGGGCCAGGCCCCCGACAAGCCCGACCCCGCCGGCCTGCTGGACCTGGCGGCCCGCCTGGCGGGGGTGCCCCTGGGGGCCGGCGCCCCTCCCGTGGCCTACCTCGGTGACACCGTGGCCGATGTGGAGACGGTGCGCCGGGCCCGCAACCGGGTGCCCGGCCAGCGTTTCGAGGCTCTGGCGGTGGCGCCCCCCCATCTGCAGCAGGCCGGCCGGGAAGCCGAGCGGCAGGGGTATGAAGCGCAGCTGCGGCAGGCCGGGGCCGACCGCGTCCTGGCCTCCACCTGCCAGGTGCTCGAGTTGTTCAGCGCTCCATCGCCGCCGGCGCCTTGAGGGCGGCGGCCGTGAGCACCTCATGGCCGTGGTCGCTCACCGCCACGTCGTCCTCGATGCGGATGCCGATGCCCTTCCAGCGCTCCGCGATGGCCGGCTGGCCCTCGGGAACCGCCAGCCGGTCGCTCACATAGAGGCCGGGCTCCACGGTGAGCACCATGCCCGGCTCCAGGGCCACATGGTGTTCGCCCAGCCGGTAGGCGCCCACGTCGTGGACATCGAGGCCGAGCCAGTGGCCGGTGCGGTGCATGTACAGGTGGCGGTAGGCCCCCTGCTCGATCAGGCCATCCACCGCGCCGATCAGCAGGCCCAGCTCCACCAGCCCTTCCACCAGCACCCGCACGGCGGTGTCATGGACGCCTTCGGCGGTCTGGCCGGGGGCCACCGCCGCCACGGCCGCCTCCTGGGCGGCCAGCACCAGTTCGTAGAGGGCCCGCTGCTCGCCGCTGAAGCGCCCGTTGACCGGGAAAGTGCGGGTGATGTCGCCGTTGTAATAGTCGTCGAGGCTGCAGCCGGCATCGATCAGCAGCAGGTCGCCGTCCCGCAGCCGGCTGGCGTTGGCGGTGTAGTGCAGGACGCAGGCGTTGTCGCCCCCGGCCACGATGGATCCATAGGCAGGCCCGCGCGCTCCCTGCTCAAGAAAGTGCTGCTCGATCACGGCCTGCACCTGCCGTTCGCTGAGGCCGGGTCGCACCACCCGCCGGGCCAGTTCGTGGGCCTCGGCGGAGATGCGGGCGGCCTCCCGCAACCGGGCCAGTTCCTCGGGTTCCTTGCGCAGCCGCAGCTCGTGCAGCAGCGGGCAGGGGGCCACGAGCCCCAGGGCGGCCTTGCCGCTGCGGGGGGCCCGATCCAGCTGGCGCCCCCAGGCGGCCAGCACCAGGGGCTCCACCTGGGGGTGGCGGCCCACCCGGAAGGCGATCCCCTCGGCGCCGTCGAGATACTCCGCCAGCCGATCGGCCAGCTCGCTGCGGGGATGGGCCAGATCGGCGCCGAAGCTGGCGACGGCCCCCTCACAACCCCAGCGGAAGCCGTTCCACACCTCGGCGCCCGGATCCTTCGCCTCCACGAACAGCACGAAGGGGTTGTCGGGCCGGTGGGGCAGGAACAGGGCCACGGCACCGGGCTCATCGAAGCCGGTGAGGTACCAGAAGTCGCTGTTCTGGCGGAAACCGTGCTCCACGTCGGCGTGGTGGGTCACCAGCGCCGCCCCGGGGATCACCGCGGCCACACCGCCCAGCTGCTGCAGGAACCGCTGGCGCCGGCGGGCCAGCAGGGCGGGGTCGATCGGGGGGGTCGGCGGCATCGCTGCGAAGGGATGTACAGCGAGAAGATGGCACAGCCGATTAAATACACGTGATCCCCCCGAACCTGCGCGTGCCCTTTCTGTCTGACTTGATCACCCGCGGATGAACGATCTCCTGCTCCTGGTGCTGGCGGTGGTCGGGATGCTGATGGGGTCCTTCCTGTGTTCGGGGGTGGAGGCGGCCCTGCTCACGGTCAACCCGGTGAAGGTGCATGAACTGGCGAGCCGCACCCGGCCGGTGCCGGGCGCCCGGCGGCTGGAGGCCCTGCGTCAGCGCCTTGGCCGCACCCTGGCGGTGCTGGTGATCGCCAACAACATGTTCAACATCTTCGGCAGCCTCATGGTGGGCGGCTTCGCCAGCGTCGTCTTTGGCCGCTACGGCGTCAGCGGCCCGGCCCTGCCCCTGTTCTCGGTGGCCCTCACCGTGCTGGTGATCCTGTTGGGGGAGATCCTGCCCAAGGCGATCGGCAGCAAGCTGGCCCTGCCCGTGTCCCTGGCGGTCGCCCCCGGGCTTGGGCTGTTCACCAAGGTGATGCTGCCCCTGGTGCTGCTGCTGGAGCGGATCCTGCCAGCGATCACGGCCGAGAACGAGATCAGCACCGACGAGGAGGAGATCCGGCTGCTGGCCCGGCTCGGTTCCCAGAAGGGCCAGATTGAGGCTGACGAGGCCGCCATGATCGCCAAGGTGTTTCAGCTCAACGACCTCACCGCCCGGGATCTGATGCTGCCCCGGGTGTCGGCCCCCACCCTGGCGGGCCACATGAGCCTGGATGAGCAGCGCTCCACCCTGCTGCGCCACACCACCGCCTGGTGGGTGGTGCTGGGGGAGGAGGTGGACGAGGTGCTGGGTGTGGCCAGCCGCGAGCAGCTGCTCACCGCCCTGGTGGAGGGCCGGGGGGCCAGCCGGGCCGCCGATCTCTGCGAACCGGTGGAGTTCGTGCCGGAGATGATCCGGGCCGACCGGCTGCTCACCAGCTTCCGCCGCAATGGCTCCGGGGTGCGGGTGGTGGTGGATGAATTCGGCGGCTTCGTCGGGGTGATCGGCCCCGAGGCCGTGCTGGCGGTGCTGGCCGGCTGGTGGCGCCGGCCGGCCGCCGCCGCGGACAGCAGCTCGTGATGGTGGCGGCACCAGCTCCTCCTGCCGCCCCCCCTGCCGCCGAGCGCTGCCGGCAGCTGCTGGCCCGCTGGCGATCGGGACTGGTGTTGAGCGGCCGGGAGCAGGCCGCCCTGGCACCCGAACTGGCCAGCCTGGATCGCCAGCTGGATCGCCTGCATCGCCGCCGGCCGCGGGTGGCGGTGTTCGGCCGGGTGGGGGTGGGCAAGTCGAGCTTGCTCAATGCCCTGCTCGGGGAGGAGCATTTCGCCACCGATGTGGCCCACGGCTGCACCCGCCGCCAGCAGCAGCAGGCCTGGGGCCAGCCCTTGGCCGGCCTGGAGGGGGTCGACCTGGTGGACACCCCCGGCATCGACGAGATCGCCGCCGCCGCCCGCTCCCGCCTGGCGGCCCGGGTGGCTGTGGGTGCCGACCTGGTGCTGCTGGTGATCGACAGCGACCTGACCGTGATGGATGCCGAGGCCCTGGACGATCTGCTGGCCTCCGGCAAGCCCCTGCTGCTGGTGCTCAACCGCAGCGACTGCTGGCCGGAGGCCGAGCGCGACGCCCTGATCGCCAGCATCGGCCAGCGTCTGCCGCCGGGGGCCCGCAACCTCCGGCCCCTGGCCGTGGCGGCCGCCCCCCGAGCGGCCCGGCTGCGTGCCGACGGCCGGGTGCGCAGCGAGCCGGCTCCTCCTCGCGTGGAGCTGCTGCGCCGGGAGCTCACCGGCCTGCTGGAGCGCCACGGGGAGCTGCTGCTGGCCCTCAATGCCCTGCGGGCCGCCGACCGCTTCAGCCAGGCCCTGCACCGCTGCCGGCTGCGCCATGGCCGCCGCCAGGCCCAGGGCCTGATCGGCCGCTTCGCGGCCCTCAAGGCCACGGGGGTGGCGGCCAACCCCCTGCTGCTGCTCGATCTGGCCGGCGGTCTGGCCTGTGACAGCGCCCTGGTGATCCAGCTCTGCCAGCTCTACGGCCTGCCCATGACCCGCGGCGGTGCCCGCACCCTGCTGGCCCGCCTGGGCGGCCACAACGCCCTGCTGGGGGGCGCCCAGCTGGGCCTGCAGCTGCTGCTGGGCGGCCTGCGCCAGCTGCTGCTGCTGGCGGCGCCCCTGAGCGGTGGGCTGAGCCTGGCGCCGGCGGCCCCGGTGGCCCTGGCCCAGGCGGCGCTGGCGGTCCACACCACCCGGCGCACGGGCCGGCTGGCGGCCGCCGAGCTGCTGCGCAGCACCACCGCCGCCGGCCAGCCCGGGGCCCTGCTGCGCCGGCTGGTGCGGCAGGACCCGGAAACGCGCCGCTGGCTGAGCCAGTGGCAGCAGCAGGGGGGGGAGCGGACCGCTGGCGGCGGCCTGCAGCCGTGACGACCGCCGGCGCTGACACCCCGTTGACCCGTCTCGCCCTGTTCGGCACCAGCGCCGATCCCCCCACCCGGGGGCACCGGGCCTTGCTGGAGGGGTTGCTGGGCCTGTTCCCCCAGGTGGTCACCTGGGCCAGTGACAACCCCCTCAAGCAGCACGGCGCCCCCCTGGAGGTGCGCACCGCCCTGCTGGAGGCCCTGGTGGGCGCCATTGCCGACCCCCGCCTCAGCCTCGAGCCGCAGCTCAGCAGCCCCTGGGCGGTGGAGACCCTGGAGAGGGCGCGGGCGCGCTGGCCCCAGCGGGAGCTGGTGTTCGTGGTGGGCAGCGACCTGGCCGGCCAGATTCCCCGCTGGAAGCGGGCCGATGCGTTGCTGCGGAGCTGCCGGCTCGGCATTGCCCGGCGCGAGGGCTGGCCGCTGGAGACGGCGGATCTGGAGCAGCTCCGGGGCCTGGGCGCCACGCTCGACCTGCTGCCCCTGGCGATCCCCCCCAGCGCCAGCTCCCGGATCCGGGAGCGGCCCGACCCGGCCCAGGTACCGTCCGAACTCTGGCCCGTGCTGCTGCAGCACAATCTCTACGGCCTCTCTGAGCCCTGATGCGCCTCGCCCTGGCCCAGCTCAATCCCCTGGTGGGCGACCTGGAGGGCAATGGCCAGCGGATCCTGGCGGCCGCCGAGCGAGCCCGGGCCAATGGGGCCGACCTGCTGCTCACCCCCGAGCTGTCGCTGTGGGGTTACCCGCCGCGGGACCTGCTGCTGCGGCCTGCCCTGATCCAGCGCCAGGAGCGGGTGCTGGACACCCTGTCGGCGGCCTGCCCAGGCGGACTGGCCCTGCTGGTGGGGGTGGCCGAGCCGGCGGCGGGCCGGCGCCAGCCCGGCCTGTACAACGCCTTGGCCCTGGTGCAGCGGGGCGGCTGGCGCCATGTCTGCCGCAAGCGCCTGCTGCCCACCTACGACGTCTTCGATGAGCGCCGCTACTTCCTGCCCGGCGACGCCCCGGCGGTGCTGGAGCTGGAGGCCGGTGGCCGCCCCTGGCGGCTGGGCCTGAGCATCTGCGAGGACCTCTGGGTGGAGGAGAACCTGCGCAGCCGCTGGCCGGATGCGGTGGACCCGATCGCCGATCTGGTGCCGGGTCGGATCGACCTGCTGCTCAACCTCTCGGCCTCCCCCTTCGGCCGCGGCAAAGGGGAGGTGCGCCAGGCTCTGGCGGCCCGGGCGGCGGCCCGACTCGGGGCCCCGGTGGCCTACCTCAACCAGGTGGGCGGCAACGATGAGCTGGTCTTCGATGGGGCCAGCTTCGTGGTGGATGGATCGGGGCGGCCCCTGCTGCGGCTGGCCTGCGCTGCCGAGGACCTGGCCGTCTGGGACACCACCGTCGTGGCCACGACGTCCGCTCCGGCGCCGCCGGACCCCTGGGAGCAGCTGCTGCGCGTGCTGGTGCTGGGGGTGCGCGACTACGCCGCCAAGTGCGGCTTCCAGCGGGCTTTGCTGGGGCTGAGCGGCGGCATCGATTCGGCCCTGGTGGCGGTGATCGCCACCGCGGCCCTCGGTTCTGAGCGGGTGGAGGGGCTGCGGATGCCCTCCCCGTTCAGCTCGGCCGGCTCCTTGGACGACGCCGACGCCCTGGCCCGCCGGCTCGGCCTGCGCACCGCCACCCTGCCGATCGCGCCGCTGATGCAGTCCTTCGCCGTCGGCCTCACCCCCGAGCTGGGGGCGCCGCCGGCCGGGGTCACCGAGGAAAACCTTCAGTCCAGGATCCGGGGCACGCTGCTGATGGCGGTGGCCAATGAGAAGGGCGGGCTGCTGCTCTCCACCGGCAACAAGTCGGAGCTGGCGGTGGGCTATTGCACCCTCTACGGCGACATGAACGGTGGCCTGGCGGTGATCGGCGACCTCTACAAGACCACCATTTCCGGCCTCTGTGACTGGCTGGACGGGGAGGCCTCCGGCCCCTGCCGCGCCGCCCTCGGCCTGCCGCCCGATGGGGAACTGATCGGCGCGGCGATCCGCACCAAGCCCCCCAGCGCCGAGCTGCGCCCGGACCAACGCGACAGCGATTCCCTGCCCGACTACGCGGTGCTCGACCCCCTGCTCAAGGCCTGCATCGAGGAGATGCGCACGCCGGAGGAGCTGGTGGCCGAGGGGGCCGATCCGGCGCTGGTGGCCCGGGTGGCCGGGTTGCTGCGGCGGGCCGAGTTCAAGCGCCGCCAGGCGGCGCCGGTGCTCAAGGTGAGCGATCGGGCCTTCGGCAGCGGCTGGCGGATGCCCATCGCCTCGGCCTAGGGTTTGGCCACGATCGCCTTCGGGCGGCAATCCTTTTCGGCCCATGCCAGCTCCCGGCCCGGCACCCCTGGCGTCTCCGATGGCGAGCATCGGTGTGCCCATGGAAATCAAGCGCGACGAGCAGCGGGTGGCCCTCACCCCCGACGGCGTCCATGAGCTGGTGTCCCAGGGCATGGAGGTGCGCGTCCAGGAGGGGGCCGGCCTGGGGGCCGGCATCAGCGACGACGACTACCGCGCCTCCGGTGCCCGCCTGGTCAGCTGTGAGGAGGCCTGGGCCGCCCACCTGGTGGTGAAGGTGAAGGAACCACAGCCGCAGGAATTTGCCTTCCTGCGCAGCGACCTGGTGCTGTTCACCTACCTGCACCTGGCGGCCTACCCCGAGGTGGGCCAGGCCCTGCTGGAGGCGGGCACCACGGCGGTGGCCTACGAGACGGTGCAACTTGAGGACGGCAGCCTGCCGCTGCTGGCGCCGATGAGCGAGGTGGCCGGCCGGCTGGCGGCCCAGGTGGGGGCCCACCTGCTGGAGAAGCCCCACGGTGGGCGTGGCGTGTTGATCGGAGGCTGCACCGGGGTGCGGCCAGCCCGGGTGGTGGTGCTGGGGGCCGGCACGGTGGGCTGGAACGCGGCCCGCATCGCCGCGGCGATGGATGCGGAGGTGTTCCTGCTGGATCGCTCACCACACCGCCTGCGGGGGCTGGAAGCCGCCCGGCGCGGCCGGATGACGGGGCTGGTCAGCAGCCGCAGCCTGATCGAGCGGCTGGTGCCGGGGGCCGACCTGTTGATCGGCGCCGTGCTCCTGCCGGGCGGCCGTGCCCCCACCCTGGTGGGGGAGGAACTGGTGCAGCGCATGCGGCCCGGCTCGGTGATCGTCGATGTGGCCATCGACCAGGGGGGCTGCATCGCCACCAGCCGTGAGACCACCCACACCGATCCGGTGGTGACCATTCATGGCGTGCAGCACTACGCCGTGGGCAACATGCCCGGCGCCGTGCCCTTCACCTCCACCGAAGCCCTGGTGAGCGTCACGCTGCCCTACATCCTGGTGATGGCGGGGCGGGGCCTGCTGGAGGCGGTCACCGACCGGCCCGAACTGCTCTCCGGGCTGAACACCGTGGATGGGGCGGTGTGCCATCCCGGCGTGGCCAAGGCTCTTGGGGTGGCACCCCGCCATCCGATGGCCTGCCTGCGCTGAGTCGGCGGCAGGGCCTTCAGGCGGCGTTCTGGGTGCTGGTGTGGATCGCCTGAAAGATCATCGAGGCGGGCTGGCCGCTGAGGGGATCAACGGGTTCGCGCACGCCCTTGACGACCAGGTCGTGGCGCCGGAACAGCCGCATCCAGGATTCCATGGTGCGGAAGTACCAGGGAGCCGGCGCCCGGAAGGCCGGGGAGAAGCCTGCCCAGGAGCCCTCGCGCCATCCGTCTTCGTAGGGGTGTTCGGCGCAGACCAGCAGGGGGTGGAGGGTCTGCACCAGCACAGCCCCACCGGGTGTGAGCAGCTTCGGCAGGGCCTGGAACAGCTCGTCCAGACTGCCATCCCCCAGCAGGGAGAAGTTGGCCACCACCGCATCGAACTGTTCGTCCAGGCCGCCGGCGGCGATCTGCTGGTAGGTGAGTGTCTGGAAGCGGGCCCCGGGCGGGGCGCTTTTCGCGGCGATGCTGGTGAATTCGGCCACGGCATCGGTGCCGAGCACCTCGATTCCCTGGCGGGCGCACTGA
The DNA here is from genome assembly GCF_019038465.1 of Synechococcus sp. CCY 0621. Taxonomy (GTDB): domain Bacteria; phylum Cyanobacteriota; class Cyanobacteriia; order PCC-6307; family Cyanobiaceae; genus Cyanobium. The sequence continues at coordinate 145,414 of NZ_JAFKRH010000011.1, forward strand.
TGGCTTAACCAGCCTTCGCCGCAGCCCAGATCCAGCAGGGTGCGTGGGGCGGCAGCGGTGATCGCTGCCAGGATCGCCCCATTGGTCACCCGTTCGCGGCTGAGCACCTCACCGCGGCGGACGGCCCGGGTCCAGGCGGCGGCGTTGACGACCCAGGAGGCCAGGATCTGCTCCTCCAAGCCCGCTATCGGGGGCTTCTGGACCGAGGCTGGGGCAGCGTCGGTGTCATGGGGAAAAAACATGGGGGAGCCTTGACCAGGCCAATCTTAATTAGAGCTTAACAAACGGGTGAATGTTTGCTGAGGAAGTGCGGCCAGGCTGCCTCCCGTCAGCGACTTCAGGATCGCTGACGCGGAATGTAGTCAATACGGATCTGAATTGGGATCAGACGGGGTCAGGCCGCCGGCTCGACCAGCAGCCCGGTGAGGTCTTCGCTGCCGAACACCTGGCGGTAGGCGGCCGTGCTGGTGCAGAGGATCACCGGCACCGCCACCAGCAGTCCCACGAAGCAGGCCAGCAGGCCGAGCAGGGCGATGGCGAATTCCACCAGGGCCAGCAGCAGCACCGAGCCCCACTGGGGATCCAGCAGGGTGCGCCCCCGCGTGATCGATTCGATCGGTCCGAGCCCCTGGAGCAGGGCGATCTGGGCCATGAATTTCTGGTTCACCGCCAGGTAGATCAGCATGGCGAACGCCACCAGAAAGGGCAGCACGGCCAGCACCTGGTTGAGCTGGGCGGCGGCGACCCCCACCAGGGCCGCCACCACCAGGACCACGGCGAACAGGATCCCCAGCACCAGTCCGTTGCGGAACAATCGCCAGCTGGCCTGGCCATCCCAGCGGATGAAGGTGCGAAGGTCTGGCCTGCCCCCCGCCAGGGCGCTCCAGGCGCCCCGGACCAGGCCGGTGGTGCTCCACAGGCTCACCAGCACGCTGAGGATCGAGCCCAGCACCAGCCTGACCATCTGAAGCGTTGTGATGGCGTCGGCGGCTTCGGGGTCCACCTGGCCCTGGATCAGGGAACAGAGGCTGCTCAGGACCCCCGCCAGCAGGGTGAAACCGATGAACACCCAGGGGGCCCGGGCAAAGGCCTGCCACCCCTCCTTCACCGCCTCGATCACCTTGAGAGAGGACCCACCGGAGGGATCCTGCATCGGAGACACGGCCATCGAAGCTGGGGGGGGGGGGGGCG
>NZ_JAFKRH010000012.1 GCF_019038465.1 Synechococcus sp. CCY 0621
AACCTGGACAACCAAAAAAGTTTAGGAACTGACGCTTCCACTGCGTCGGTTGCGACTGTTGAGGAGGAGCGAATGCGGGAGACCGTAGACGGCCGAATCAAAAGTGCCTGTGTCCTTCGCTACGGCGAGGAGACGAGGAATCCCTGCGAGGGGAAGCAACGGACGAAGAGCGGTGGAGGTGTGAGGTCCCGTCAAAAGAAACAAGCGACGGGTTGAAGCAACCAAGGAGCAGCAGAGCGTTCTCACGACGTGCTGGTGTTTGGAGCGGCGCTATTGCCTGGGAGTGATCTCAGGAGCGATGGAAGGCCCTTTGGCTGGTCAACCGGTTGCGAACCGGATCTGAGATTCGGGAAAGTCACAGGGAGTGGAGAGGCGAGCTCACCGCAAGGGGAGCGAACCAGGAAGCGACCAGTGCACTCTTTGAACCCAGCGCGAGAGCGTTGGTGGCCCTGATGTTGCTGTAGACGCCAGTCTGCACCGACAGCACGAGGCAAATTCAGCTGAGGGTAGCGAAAGTTATCCAAGAGGGTTGGATCTACAACGGAGAGTTTGATCCTGGCTCAGGATGAACGCTGGCGGCGTGCTTAACACATGCAAGTCGAACGAGCCTTCGGGCTAGTGGCGGACGGGTGAGTAACGCGTGGGAATCTGCCCTCAGGAGGGGGATAACGGCCGGAAACGGCCGCTAATACCCCATATGCCGAGAGGTGAAATGAATTTCGCCTGAGGATGAGCCCGCGTCTGATTAGCTAGTTGGTGGGGTAATGGCCCACCAAGGCGACGATCAGTAGCTGGTCTGAGAGGATGATCAGCCACACTGGGACTGAGACACGGCCCAGACTCCTACGGGAGGCAGCAGTGGGGAATTTTCCGCAATGGGCGAAAGCCTGACGGAGCAACGCCGCGTGAGGGATGAAGGCCTCTGGGCTGTAAACCTCTTTTCTCAAGGAAGAAGACATGACGGTACTTGAGGAATAAGCCACGGCTAATTCCGTGCCAGCAGCCGCGGTAATACGGGAGTGGCAAGCGTTATCCGGAATTATTGGGCGTAAAGCGTCCGCAGGCGGCCTTGTAAGTCTGTCGTTAAAGCGTGGAGCTTAACTCCATTTCAGCGATGGAAACTACAAGGCTTGAGTGTGGTAGGGGCAGAGGGAATTCCCGGTGTAGCGGTGAAATGCGTAGATATCGGGAAGAACACCAGTGGCGAAGGCGCTCTGCTGGGCCATAACTGACGCTCATGGACGAAAGCCAGGGGAGCGAAAGGGATTAGATACCCCTGTAGTCCTGGCCGTAAACGATGAACACTAGGTGTCGGGGGAATCGACCCCCTCGGTGTCGTAGCTAACGCGTTAAGTGTTCCGCCTGGGGAGTACGCACGCAAGTGTGAAACTCAAAGGAATTGACGGGGGCCCGCACAAGCGGTGGAGTATGTGGTTTAATTCGATGCAACGCGAAGAACCTTACCAGGGTTTGACATCCTGCGAATCCCTTGGAAACGAGGGAGTGCCTTCGGGAGCGCAGAGACAGGTGGTGCATGGCTGTCGTCAGCTCGTGTCGTGAGATGTTGGGTTAAGTCCCGCAACGAGCGCAACCCACGTCTTTAGTTGCCAGCATTCAGTTGGGCACTCTAGAGAGACCGCCGGTGATAAACCGGAGGAAGGTGTGGATGACGTCAAGTCATCATGCCCCTTACATCCTGGGCTACACACGTACTACAATGCTACGGACAAAGGGTTGCAAGCTCGCGAGAGTTAGCTAATCCCATAAACCGTGGCTCAGTTCAGATCGTAGGCTGCAACTCGCCTACGTGAAGGAGGAATCGCTAGTAATCGCAGGTCAGCATACTGCGGTGAATACGTTCCCGGGCCTTGTACACACCGCCCGTCACACCATGGAAGTTGGCCATGCCCGAAGTCGTTACTCCAACCCTTGTGGAGGAGGACGCCGAAGGTGGGGCTGATGACTGGGGTGAAGTCGTAACAAGGTAGCCGTACCGGAAGGTGCGGCTGGATCACCTCCTAACAGGGAGACACAACTGATCGTGATGTCTGAGCGCCGACCAAGCGTAAGTTTGGGAAGCACATTCGTCTCAGGCCACGGTCCTGTCATCTCGAAGGTCGATCGGTACCTCAAGGTGAGCCATCAAACCCAAAGAAGAGCTAAAAGTTTCGCAAGGAGCTGGAGGTGAATCGGAGGATGTTGTGATGGACTCGTTTTCAGTTCCTAAACTTTGTCTAGGTCACCCCACAAAGGGTTTCCGCGTCTTGCCAAGATTCAAGCCGAAAAGCAATGAATCGAGGGAAGAGGCCAGAAGCTTGTGTCGAAGTGATTGATCCTGGGCCATTAGCTCAGGTGGTTAGAGCGCACCCCTGATAAGGGTGAGGTCCCTGGTTCAAGTCCAGGATGGCCCATTCGTGTTTGGGGGTTTAGCTCAGTTGGTAGAGCGCCTGCTTTGCAAGCAGGATGTCAGCGGTTCGAGTCCGCTAACCTCCATCCAACCAGGTGAAGACCACCAGCAGGAAGCGGCAACAGGATGCATTTTGACCGGTGAGGTGACAAAGACGATGTTCAGCTGAGGACTCCAGCCTCCTTTCATTCCCAAGTGATGACTTACCAAGCAAGGTAAGTGATCGTCAAGAGTGGTTGAAAGGAAGCTGGACTCGCTGATTTTGGCGCGAGCCAAGGATCAGTGACTCTAGCAAAGAACCTTGACAACTGCATAGGTGAGTCTGGATAAAGAAAGCATCTCATAGATGCCCAGACGGACGTGATTCTTGCTTGCTACTGCCAAGTGAGGAGAGTGTCTGGCTGGGAGATTCTTGAGTTTAGAGCCGAGAGCTTCCAGCGTCTTTTTGCTCCGCCGAGGAGTGAAGAGTTTGATTCTGCCTTTCAAACCATCAACATTCTAGAGAGATCGGGAAACCGAAGGATCAAAGGGTGGAGAGAAGTGAAAGCAGAAGAATGGGTCTCAACAACCCTGAACGTTGGGAGTGTTAATTGGTCAAGCTACAAAGGGCTCACGGTGGATACCTTGGCACACAGAGGCGATGAAGGACGTGGTTACCTGCGAAAAGTCTCGGGGAGCTGGAAACACGCTTTGATCCGGGAATCTCCGAATGGGGCAACCCCTAGAACGGCCACCTGAATCCATAGGGTGGCGCGAGCCAACCCAGCGAACTGAAACATCTTAGTAGCTGGAGGAAAGGAAAGTAAAAACGACTCCCTAAGTAGCGGCGAGCGAACGGGGAAGAGCCTAAACCGATGGTTTCGACCATCGGGGTTGTGGGACAGCAACGTGGACCAGGGACGTTAGTGGAAGCGTTTGAAAGGCGCGCCATAGAGGGTGAAAGCCCCGTACGCGAAAACGAAAC
>NZ_JAFKRH010000013.1 GCF_019038465.1 Synechococcus sp. CCY 0621
GGCCTAGCTGTATCCCGAGTAGCACGGAGCACGTGAAATTCCGTGTGAATCCGCGAGGACCACCTCGTAAGGCTAAGTACTCCTGTGTGACCGATAGCGAAACAGTACCGCGAGGGAAAGGTGAAAAGAACCCCGGGAGGGGAGTGAAACAGAACATGAAACCGTGAGCTTACAAGCAATGGGAGTCCTACTCATAGGATGACCGTGTGCCTGTTGAAGAATGAGCCGGCGACTTATAGGCACTGGCAGGTTAAACCGGAAATGGTGGAGCCATAGCGAAAGCGAGTCTGAATAGGGCGTTGGTCAGTGTTTATAGACCCGAACCCGGGTGATCTAACCATGGCCAGGATGAAGCTTGGGTGATACCAAGTGGAGGTCCGAACCGACTGATGTTGAAAAATCAGCGGATGAGCTGTGGTTAGGGGTGAAATGCCAATCGAACCCGGAGCTAGCTGGTTCTCCCCGAAATACGTTGAGGCGTAGCGTCTAGTGCTATAGCAGGGGGGTAAAGCCACCGTTTCGGTGCGGGCTGCGAGAGCGGTACCAAATCGAGACGAACTCTGAATACCCTGTGTGAAACTAGGCAGTCAGACTGTGGGGGATAAGCTCCATGGTCGAAAGGGAAACAGCCCAGACCGCCAGCTAAGGTCCCCAAATGACTACTCAGTGATAAAGGAGGTGGGATTGCCCAGACAACCAGGAGGTTTGCCTAGAAGCAGCCATCCTCAAAGGAGTGCGTAATAGCTCACTGGTCGAGCGATCCTGCGCCGAAAATGAACGGGGCTAAGTAGTCTACCGAAGCTGCGGATTTAACTTGTTAAATGGTAGGGGAGCGTTCCATGTGGGGCGAAGCGTTAGCGTAAGCGGGCGTGGACTGCATGGAAGTGAGAATGTCGGCTTGAGTAGCGAAAACATGGGTGAGAATCCCATGCCCCGAAACCCTAAGGGTTCCTCCGGCAGGCTCGTCCGCGGAGGGTTAGTCAGGACCTAAGGCGAGGCCGAAAGGCGTAGTCGATGGACAACAGGTCAACATTCCTGTACCTGTCATGTTTTGGGAAGGGGGACGGAGAAGGCTAGCCCAGCCAGAAGTTGGTTACTGGTTCAAGCGTTCGAGGCGTTGAGAAGTGGCGAAAACACTTTGAGCTGAGGCGTGAGTACGAGCTGCTACGGCAGCGAAGTGGGTGACGTCAAGCTTCCAAGAAAAGCCCTATACCCGTTAAGGCATGACGGCCTGTACCCGAAACCGACACAGGTGGGGTGGTAGAGAATACCGAGGGGCGCGAGGTAACTCTCTCTAAGGAACTCGGCAAAATGGCCCCGTAACTTCGGGAGAAGGGGTGCCACCGCAAGGTGGTCGCAGTGAAGAGGCCCAGGCGACTGTTTACCAAAAACACAGGTCTCCGCTAAGTCGCAAGACGATGTATGGGGGCTGACGCCTGCCCAGTGCCGGAAGGTTAAGGAAGCTGGTCAGCGTAAGCGAAGCTGGCGACTGAAGCCCCGGTGAACGGCGGCCGTAACTATAACGGTCCTAAGGTAGCGAAATTCCTTGTCGGGTAAGTTCCGACCCGCACGAAAGGCGTAACGATCTGGGCGCTGTCTCGGAGAGAGGCTCGGCGAAATAGAATTGTCTGTGAAGATGCGGACTACGTGCACCCGGACAGAAAGACCCTATGAAGCTTTACTGTAGCTTGGTATTGTGCCCGGGCTCTGAATGCGCAGGATAGGTGGGAGGCTTTGATCCATTGCTTGTGGGTGATGGTGAGCCAACGGTGAGATACCACTCTTTCAGAGCTAGGGTTCTAACGGTCACCCGTCATCCGGGGACCGGACAGTATCAGGTGGGCAGTTTGACTGGGGCGGTCGCCTCCTAAAAGGTAACGGAGGCGCGCAAAGGTTTGCTCAGGCTGGTTGGAAATCAGCCGACGAGTGTAAAAGCAGAAGCAAGCTTGACTGTGAGACCTACAAGTCGAACAGGGACGAAAGTCGGCTTTAGTGATCCGACGGTTCTGAGTGGAAGGGCCGTCGCTCAACGGATAAAAGTTACTCTAGGGATAACAGGCTGATCTCCCCCAAGAGTTCACATCGACGGGGAGGTTTGGCACCTCGATGTCGGCTCATCGCAACCTGGGGCTGAAGTCGGTCCCAAGGGTTGGGCTGTTCGCCCATTAAAGCGGTACGCGAGCTGGGTTCAGAACGTCGTGAGACAGTTCGGTCCATATCCGGTGCATGCGCAGGAATATTGAGAGGATTTCTCCCTAGTACGAGAGGACCGGGAGGAACGCACCTCTGGTGTGCCAGTTATCGTGCCAACGGTAAACGCTGGGTAGCCATGTGCGGAGAGGATAACCGCTGAAAGCATCTAAGTGGGAAGCCCACCTCAAGATGAGTATTCCCATGGCGTTAGCCAGTAAGGTCACGGGAAGAACACCCGTTGATAGGCTCTACGTGGAAGCCGGGTAACCGGTGAAGCGGAGGAGTACTAATAGACCGAGGGCTTGACCAACATCTGGTTCTAAGCCGGCCACCCCTGAAGACAGGTTTCGAAAGAAGTCTGGAAGAGGGGAAAGGCGGAATGACTTCTTTATCCAGAGGAGTGATGGCGAAAGTCGTTGCTCTAACCTATGCAGTTCTCAGGGTTCAACCCTTGTCCTCAATGGTTGTTGAGGGTAAGGGAAACCTATCCTGGTGTCCATGGCGCTGTGGAACCACACCGATCCATCTCGAACTCGGTTGTGAAACGCAGCAGCGGCGACGATAGTTGGGGGGTAGCCCCCTGCGAAAATAGCTCGATGCCAGGTAAAACTTCCGCTCCATCGTCGCTGTAAGGCGTGATGTGAGCGATCAGCTCCGATCAGAGCTGTAGGAAAAGCCACCCGAGCAGGGTGGCTTTTCTGTTGGTCGT
>NZ_JAFKRH010000014.1 GCF_019038465.1 Synechococcus sp. CCY 0621
CCATGGGGAGATCCGTTCCTCCGTCGTACCGACGATCTGGCGTTGCGGATTGCCCCGCCCCCGGGTAGGAGGCCATCCGCGCGGCCCTCTGGTCGGTACGTTCACTAGCAAGGGGATTCCATGCCCAACCCGGAATCGGCCATGGCGATGGGGGCCATCCAGGTGGTGATTCCGGTGCGCGATGAGCGCCAGACGATCGGCCACGTCATCGGCCAGCTGCGCCGCCAGGGGCTCGACCGCATCCGGGTGGTCGACAACGGCAGCAGCGACGACACCGCCGCCATCGCAAGGCAGCTGGGGGCGGAGGTGCTCAGCGAACCCCGTCACGGTTACGGCCGGGCCTGCTGGCGGGGGTGCCTGCAGCTCGCTCCCGACGTGGACTGGCTGCTGTTCTGCGATGGCGATGGCGGCGACCCGCTCGAGGAACTGCCCCGCTTCCTGGAGCTCATCAACGACCACGACCTGCTGCTCGGCGACCGCACCGCCACGGCGTTGGGTCGTGCCTCACTCACACCCCTGCAGCGGGGCGGCAACCGGCTGGCCACGACGCTGATCGGCCTGGGTTGGGGGTTCCGTTACCGCGACATGGGGCCGCTGCGGCTGGTGCGGCGCGAGGCCTTTCAGGCGATGGCCCTGCGCGACCGGGGTTATGGCTGGACCCTGGAGATGCAGGTGCGGGCCATCGAGCTGGGCCTGCGCATCCGCGAGGTGCCGATCTCCCATCGCCCGCGCCTGGCCGGCGCCTCGAAGATTTCCGGTCGCTGGGGAGCCAGCCTCCGGGCCGGGAGTGTGATCCTCACCACATTGGGCCGGCTGTGGCTGCGGCGATGGACCTGACGACTTGGCTGCGGCGCCTGCAACTGCCCGCCAGTGCCCTGCTGCTGATCGGCGGGGCGCTGCTGATGCGCCCCCACGGCGACCTGTTCAACGCCGCCCAGCTGCTGTCGTTCTGGCGGGCGGCCGCGGTGATGGGGCTGGGTTTCGCCCTCTCCTGGTCGCTGCCCACCATCCCCCGCGCCCTGTTCTGGGCCGTGGCGGTGCTCACAAGGCTGGCCCTGCTGGCCATGGAGCCCGGCGATGACATCTGGCGGTACCTCTGGGAGGGGGGGATCCAGCTGCATGGGTTCAGTCCCTATGCGCTGCCCCCGGATGCCGCGGCGTTGGAGGGGTTGCGCACGCCCTGGTGGTCGTCGATCAACCACCCCGACACCACCGCCATCTACCCGCCCCTGGCGCAGCTGCTGTTCCGGCTGCATGCCGCCGTGGCCCAGCAGGTGCTGCTGTTCAAGCTGTCGTTCACGGCTGCCGACCTGGCCATCGCCGGCCTGCTCGCCGCTCGCTTCGGCGCGGCGCGGGCGGCGCTCTACGCCTGGAACCCGCTGGTGATCTATGGCCTCAGCGGCGGCGGGCACTACGACAGCTGGTTCCTGCTGCCCCTGGTGGCCGGCTGGCTGCTGGCCGAGCGGGATCCCCCGCCCCAGGGCCAACGCCCCCAGGCCTGCATCGACCTGCTGCTGGGCCTGAGCGTGGCCCTCAAGTGGATCACCCTGCCGCTGCTGCTGCAGCGGGCCTGGAGCCGCTGGCGCCGGTTCCGGCGGCCCGCCCCGGTGCTGGCCACCCTGCTGCTGGGGCTGGCGCCGCTGCTGCTGGGGGCGTCCCTGTTCTGCGGTCTGCGCAGCTGCCCGCTGCTGCCCACCGGCTCCAGCTTCATCCGCCACGGCCGCAGCGCCGAGTGGCTGCCGCACTGGATCGGCCAGCTCTGGCCCTGGACCCTGCAGACCAATGCGGTGCATGGGCTGCTGCTGCTGCCGGTGCTCCTGGTGCTTCTGGTCACCAGCGCCCGGCTGGGGGTGTTCGCCTGGCGCTACCTGCTGGCCCTGCTGCTGCTCTCGCCGGTGGTGCACGGCTGGTACTTCATCTGGCTGATGCCCTTCGCGGTGCCGAGCCAGAACTGGGGGGCGCGGCTGGTGAGCCTCTCGGCGTTCGTCTATTTCGTGCTGCCCTCACGCCTGCCGGACTGGCAGCTCACCACCGCGGAGCGGCTGCTGTTGTGGCTGCCCCTGCTGCTGGGGCTGCTGCTCAGCGCCCGGGATCGAACCGAATCGGCCCCTGGCCGGTAAACCCGTGGTGTTCCTCCGCTTTGCCATGGTCCGTGCCCGCTCCCGCACCCCGCTGCTGCTGGCCTGCGGCCTGGTGCTGATCACCGCCACGGGCTGCGGCGGCGGGCCGGCCCCGTGGAGGGCTGCCGAGGCCAGCCGTCCGTCCCCGGTGGCCGCCGCCCCCCAGCCCCGCCTCGATCCAGGACCCTTCAACGCGGTGCTGCGAACGGTGGTGGATGACCAGGGTCTGGTGGATTACGCCGCCCTGCAGCGGGATCCGGCCCAGCTCGATCGCTACATCAAGGTGCTGGGCGCCCTGGCCCCCGAGCGCTTCGCCTCCTGGTCGGAGGCGGAGCAGATCGCCCTGCTGATCAACGCCTACAACGCCTTCACCCTGCGCGCGATCATCGACAACGATCCGATCCGGCCCAGCATCAAGGCGATTCCCGGCGTGTGGAAGTTCCGCCGCCACCAGCTGATGGGCCGCGGCCTCACCCTCGATGCGATCGAGCACGAGATCCTGCGGCGCGAGTACAACGAACCCCGCATCCATGCAGCCCTGGTGTGCGCCGCCATCAGCTGCCCGCCCCTGCGGCAGGAGGCCTTCACGGGGGCGGCGCTGGAGCGGCAGCTGGAGGATCAGACGACCCGCTGGCTGGCCAGCCCCGTGGGCCTGGCGATCGACCGGGCCGCCGGAACGGTGCGGATCTCTGCGATCTTCCAGTGGTTCGCCGAGGACTGGCAGCGGGCTGATCCGCAGGCGGAGCCTGTGCCGGGCCACGAGAAGCAGAGCGCCGTTCTGCGCTTCATCGCCCGCTACCGCCCCGCCGTGGAGCGCGCCCTGATCCTGGGCGGCGACTACCGCTTCGCCTACCTCCCCTACAACTGGGACCTGAATCGCCAGAGCCCATGAGGCATCACCCCGGCCACGGCCCTGGCGAAGTGCCGGCCGTCGCTCAGGCCTCCGGCTCGTTCAGCAGGGCACCGATGCGGTCGGCCAGCTCATCGAAGCAGGCGGAGAACGCCTGCCGGGCCTGCTGGGGTTCCTGGTGGGCGGCTGGATCGGCCAGGCCCCAGTGCACCCTGGCCGGGTCCCCCGGGAACGTGCCGCAGCTCTCGGCCGCGTGGTCGCAGACCGTGACCACCAGATCGAACGGCGACGTCGCCGCCTCCAGCACTGCCGCCAGGCTTTTGCTGCCGTACCGGGACGGGTCCACGGGAAGGCGGCCGATCTGCTCCAGGGCCAGGGGATGGACCCGACCCGTCGGGGCACTGCCGGCGCTGACGACCTCGATCGCCCCCGCGCCCAGGGTCTGGAAGAGGGCTTCGGCCATGATGCTGCGCGCCGAGTTGCCGGTGCAGACCACGAGCACCCGCCGTCGGGTGGATGTCATCGGATTGGTCATGGTTGGGGAAGGGGGATTCCTGTCGATCGCTTGCTCGACTGGGGGCTTCAGAGCGGCCCGAGGGGCCTCAGCTCAAAGCCCCTCCGCAACTTGAGCCCGCGCCGGCGGTGCAGCCGAAGCAGTGCTCGGCCACGGCGATCGGCTGGCCGTCGGGGTCCTGCTCCAGCAACTGGCGCAGGTGGGCCCGGGGGACACTGCCACCGCCGACCGGCAGGTCGAGCATCTGGTTGAAGTCGCAGTCGTAGAGGAAGCCCTGCCAGTCGACGCTGAGCGTGCTGCGGCACATCACCTGGGTCAGGTTGGCCGGGTTGTGGTGCTGGCGCAGCAAGGCCATGTAGCCCTCCAGCTGCCCCTGCTGGCGCAGCACCGCCGCGAAGCGCTGGATGGGCATGTTGGTGATCGTGAACAGGCGGTTGAAGCGCAGGCCGAAGCGATCGGCCAGCTCCCGCCGGTAGTCGGCCTCCAGGGCGGCCTGGGGCGGCGGCAGGCGGGGGCCCTGGGGGTTGTACACCAGATCCAGCTCCAGGCCGGAGTCCGGATCGCCGTAGCCGAGGTCGTTGAGCTGGCGCAGGCCCGCGAGGCTGCGTTCGAACACCCCATCGCCCCGCTGCCGGTCGACGTTGTCGGCGAGGTAGCAGGGCAGGGAGGCCACCACCTTCACCCGTTGCCGGGCCAGAAAGGCGGCCAGGTCCTCCTGGCCGGGCTCACTGAGGATCGTGAGGTTGCAGCGGTCGATCACCGCCACCCCCAGCCCCCGGGCCTGGCGCACCAGGTCGCGGAAGTCGGGGTGCAGCTCCGGCGCGCCGCCGGTGAGATCGAGGCTGGCGATCGCCCGGGCCCGCAGCACCGCCGGCACCAGGGCGATGGTGGCCGGATCCATCATCTCGGTGCGGCTGGGGCCGGCGTTGACATGGCAGTGGCTGCAGCTCTGGTTGCAGCGGTAGCCCAGGTTCACCTGCAGGGTGTCGAGCCGGCCGCGGCTCAGGGCCGGGAACGGCGGAGCCAGGGTGGTGGTGGAGCCGGTCAGATCGGCGACGCCCATGGATGGGGGGAACGGATACCGGGGGTACCGGCAGGGCGGCGAATCGGATGGGCGGGGAGGCGGCTCAGCTGGGCTGTGGTGCCGCCTCCTTCTGTCCACCGATCACCAGCCGCAACAGAATCGGGGCCAGGAAGGTGGTGCCGATCACCATCAACAGGATGGCGGCTTCCAGGGCCGGGGTGAGGATGTTGGCCTGGGTTCCCAGACCCAGGAAGATCAGACCCACTTCGCCACGGGGCATCATCCCCAGACCCACCACCAGGCGGTTGGTGGGGTCCTTGCTGGTGTAGGTCCAGCCCGTGGCCACCTTGCCAGCCACGGCCACCACCAGCAGGAACAGGGCCACCACCAGCCCCTCGCGGTTGGCGGGATCGAAGGGGTTGAGCACCGAGAGGTCCATGCCGGTGCCGATCAGCACGAAGAACACCGTGGCGAACAGCGCCACCAGGGGTTTGACGGCGGCTTCGATGTCGTGGGTGTGCTTGGAGGCGCTGAGGATCAGGCCGGCGGCGAAGGCCCCCAGGGCGGCCTCGAGGCCGATGGCCTGGGCGGCGAAGCAGCAGAGGGTGAGCACCACGAAGCTGGCCACCGCCACATCGCCGGGGGCCTTGAGCTGATCCACCACCCAGTCGAAGGCGGGGGCGGCGAAGCGGCTGAGCACCAGCGCCACAGCCACGAAGACCACCGCCGCGACGCATAGCTGCACGACCGGACCGATGGTGAAGGAACCGCCACCGGCCAGGGAGACCACCACCGCCAGGATGACGATGCCGAGGATGTCATCGAGCACGGCGGCACCGATGACGATCTGGCCCTCCTTGCGCTTCAGCCACTGCAGCTCACCGAACACGCTCGCCGTGATGCCGATCGAGGTGGCCGTCATGGCGGCGCCGGCGAAGACGGCCGGGATGAACGGCACGTGGAAGAGGTAATAGAGCCCTGCGGTGCCGGCGGCGAAGGGGAGCACCACGCCGGTGAAGGCCACGGTGCCCGCCTGGATCCCCACGGCCACCAGTTCATCCAATTCGCTTTCCAGGCCCGTCAGGAACAGCAGCGAGAACAGGCCGATTTCGGCCACCACCTTCAGGCTGGAAAACGTCTCGGAATAAAGAGAACTGATGGACTCCGGGGTCATGCCGCCCAGGGAGCTCAGCATCCCGAGCAGAGCTCCGCTCAGCTGGGCCTGGGCCTCGGGAGGGACCACCAGGTGCAGGCCGGAAGCGCCGATGATGACGCCGGCGACCAGTTCGCCGAGGATCGTGGGCAGCTGGAGGCGCACCATGAGCTCCGCCATGAAGCGGGCCGCCACGAAAATCACGAGAAAACGGCCAACCCCGATGAGGGTTTCCGTCACTTCAACCTGGTGGCTGCCGACTTCCATCAGCAGCGTGGGCAATAAATCCATCCGGCAGTTTTCGGGGTGGCAGCAGTTTTAGTGGAATCCATGGCGATCGGTTGCCTGGAACACTCCAAAATCCAAAGGATCCCGTGATGGATCCGATCAGCGGTGGTGATCGATGCCCTTGACCGATCGGGGCGGAATGGTGCTGCGGAGGGCCGAACGGGCCATGGAAGCGGGAGTTTCCATGGCAGCCGGCGCCTTGAACAAAACCTTTCACGCCCAGGAGGGAGCTCAGTGAGGCGGGGATCCCGGTGGATCAGAACTTGTGATCTCGAAGGGCTTCGACCTGGTAGATGTAGGTGATGATCGAGAAATCCGCGTAATATTTGGCTTCAATCTCACGGGTGATGGTGTCGGCCAGCTCGCGGGTTCCGGTGAGAACTTCGATCTTCACATTGGAGAGGGTGTGTGACACGCTGGGTTCTCCTGTGGAGCGCACATTTCGGCTGCCTTCGCCACCGGCGGCATTGACGGTGTAACCGGTGGCTCCTGCCGCCTTGATGAGCTTGATGAGTTTCTTGGAGAGGATTTCCTCTGCCACGATCACCAGCTTCCAGACCTGTTGGCTCATGGGTTTGACCTCGATTCGGTGGTATGCAGAAAGTGTATAGGCGTCAGAGTTTAAGGGTTAACGGCCGAGGAGAACCTCTGCAATCCCGATGAACAGGGGGATGCAGATGGCAATCGCCACAGGTGTGCCGATGGCCGTTGAAGCACCGATGTAAGCCGAGGGATTCGCCGACGGGATGCCGGCACGCAGGGTAGGTGGTCCCGAAATGTCCGAGCTGGAGGCCGCGATCACCGCCAGCACCACCGCGCCGCCGATGCTGAAGCCGGTGAGCTTGTGGATGATCAGGCCAAGACCGAAGGCCAGGAATCCATGGACGATGGGGGAGAAGAAGGCGTAGATGGCAAACCACTGGGCCACCTTGCGCAGCTCGTTCATGCGCTGGGCCGCCTCCATCCCCATGATGATCATCAGAATCGCGAGGAAGCCGCGGAATAGGGGGTTGAAGAAGCTCTCGTAGACGGGCTCGGGCTTGGTGAGGATGCCGAGGGCCACGCCCAGCAGCAGCGACGTGACGGCCGAGCTCTGGATGCTTTCCTTGATGATCGGCCAGATTTCGACTTTATCGGCGGTGTTGCCGCTCTTCTTGCTGATGTAGACGCTGGCCACCACGATCGCCGTCACCAGGGCCGGAATATCCATGAAGGGATAGAGGGCCGCCGTCCAGGCCTCATAGGGGATCTTGGCGGAATCCAGCTGCGGCAGTACCGCCGCCAGCGTGGAGCCACTCACTGCGCCGAACAGACCACCCGTGGCCACGGCATCAGGCACGCTGATGCCGGGAAGTTTCCCCAGGGTGTAGCGGGCGATGAACACGACCACGATGCCAACCAGGACTGCGGCAAGTGCAGGTAGAAGAATCTCGGAGGGGTTGGAATTGCGAATCGCAATCCCGCCCGTCAGGCCAATCTTCATCAGCAGGAAAAAGCTGATGAACTTGTAGATCGAATCCGGGATCGCCAGCTGGCTGCCAAGGGCGGCAACGATGATCCCGCCGATCAGGAATCCGAGTGTCGGGGACTGAAGCTGCTCTAAGAAGAGCGGGACGAAGTCGGAGAGGAATGTCACCTTTTAGTTTGCAGCTCCTAGATTTGGCCTGTGGAAGGTAGCAGGCTCGCGCAGGCGTCGTCTGAACGTTAAGAATCGTAAAAGAATGAACAGAATGTACGGTTCTCCGCAAAACCGGCGCCAATGAGCAGGCGTATTCACTCGGCTACGTTCTTGCCAGGTGTGCTCACTCGTGTCTCTGTAGAGAAGTCATACGAGTTGCTATCGAGCCAATCAGAGCATGCTTCACGGCTCCATCCCGGGAACCGTTCAGGTCTCTTCACGGGTCGAAGGAAAGTGATGCTCGGGATGGCAAGGTGAGATCTGTCATTTCTGCAAGGATCCCTGGTTCGCCAAGGCATCTGGGTGTTCGAGGGGAATGGTGAATCGCACGGAACGTTCCGATCCCGTTCCCGACATCCCTGCGTGATCTGCTGTGGGGCCCCTTCTCATGGCCGCACACCTACGGGAGGAATCCCGCATGGTCCAGGTCGGACGGAGCCTGGGGCAGGCAGGCAGAAACGTGGCGAGCGCGAGGGTCGGCTGCCCCGGGGCAAGATTGCGAAATTCTTCGGCCTTGCTCCCGGAAGGGTTGAGGAAACCCAGGCGTCCTGAGTAACCCCTATGGTTGCGCCCACCACATCCGTCTGTAGTGATGGCAACCGATTCGGTGGTCCCAGGGCCTCCCCCCTTCCGCCTGCTGAACCACATCAGCACCAGCAACATCAAGGGGGACCTGTTCGGGGGGGTTACCGCCGCGGTGATCGCCCTGCCGATGGCCCTGGCTTTTGGTGTGGCCTCCGGAGCCGGCGCCGCCGCCGGCCTCTGGGGCGCCGTGCTGGTGGGTCTGTTCGCGGCCCTGTTCGGCGGCACCCCCACCCTGATCTCCGAGCCCACCGGACCGATGACGGTGGTGATGACGGCCGTCATCGCCAGCCTTACCGCCCGGGATCCGGAGAACGGTCTGGCCATGGCCTTCACCGTGGTGATGCTGGCCGGGGTGTTCCAGATCGTCTTCGGGATGCTCAAGCTGGGCCGCTACGTCACCCAGATGCCCTACACGGTGATCTCGGGCTTCATGAGCGGCATCGGCATCATCCTGATGGTCCTGCAGCTCGGTCCCTTCCTCGGACAGGCCATCCCCAAGGGAGGCGTGATGGGAACCCTCACCAGCCTGCCCTCCCTGTTCGCCAACGCCCGACCCGCGGAAGTCACCCTGGCGGTGATCACGCTGGCGATCCTCTGGTTCACCCCGGGCAAGATCAAGAAGGTGGCGCCGCCCCAGCTGATCGCCCTGGTGCTGGGCACGCTCCTCTCCCTGACCCTGCTCACCGGAAGTGGTGGCGGAGCTGCAGCAGGGGGTGAGGACATCCGCCGCATCGGCGAGATCGCCTCCGGATTCCCCTCCCTTCAGTTGCCCCACTTCGAGCTACCCCAGCTCCAGCTGATGCTGGTCGATGCCGCCGTGCTCGGCATGCTCGGCTGCATCGACGCCCTGCTCACCGCCGTGATCGCCGACAGCATCACCCGCACCGAGCACGATCCCAACAAGGAACTGATCGGCCAGGGCCTGGGAAACCTGGCCTCCGGCCTGTTCGGCGGCATCGCCGGCGCCGGCGCCACCATGGGCACCGTCGTCAACATCCAGGCCGGGGGGCGCAGTGCCCTCTCCGGCATCAGCCGCGCCCTGATCCTGATGCTGGTGATCCTGGCCGGTACCCGGCTGGCGGCCCAGATTCCCCAGGCCGTGCTGGCGGGGATCGCCCTGAAGGTGGGCTTCGACATCGTCGACTGGGGCTTCCTCAAGCGGGCCCACCGCATCTCCATCACCGGGGCGCTGATCATGTATCTGGTGATCGGGCTCACCGTGCTGGTGGATCTGATCGCCGCGGTGGGGATTGGCGTGTTCATCGCCAACATCCTCACGATCGACAAGATGAGCGCGCTGCAGAGCAAGTCGGTCAAGTCGGTCTCCACCGGCGATGGCGATCTTTTGCTCAACCCAGAGGAGAAGACCCTGCTGGATCAGGGCAAGGGGGAGGTGCTGCTGTTCCAGCTCACCGGCGCGATGATTTTCGGCGTGGCCAAGGCCATCGGCCGCGAGCACAACGCCATCGGCGTCTGCAAGGCGGTGGTCTTCGATCTCACCGAGGTGTCCCACCTCGGCGTCACTGCGGCCCTGGCGGTGGAACTGGCCGTCGAGGAGGCGATCGAGAAGGGTCGCCAGGTGTTCGTGGTCGGCGCCAGCGGCACCACGCGCCAGCGCCTCGAGAAGCTGGGGCTGTACGCCAAGCTTCCCCTGGAGCGCACCACCCTCAGCCGCCACGACGCCCTGCAGCAGGCGGTGGCCAGCTTGGCCTGATCACCTGGCCGGTGCCATCACCAAGGATGGTGGTGGTTCCCCCCTCCCGCGATGTCCGGTTCCCGGTCGCTCTCCACTTCTGATACCGATGGCGCGACGCTGGAGGCCTTGGCGGAGCTGGTGGCGATCGTGGACCGTCTGCGGGATCCCCAGGGCGGCTGCCCCTGGGACCTGGCCCAGACCCACAGCAGCCTGATCCCCTACGTGCTCGAGGAGGCCCACGAGGTGGCCGATGCGATCCGCCAGGGCGACGACGATCACCTGGCGGAAGAGCTGGGCGACCTGTTGCTGCAGGTGGTCCTGCACGCCCGCATCGCCAGCGAAACGGAACGCTTCGATCTGGCCGCCGTCGCCTCTGCCATTACGGAGAAGCTGGTGCGCCGCCACCCGCATGTGTTCGATCCTGAGGCGGAACGGGTCGACGATCCCGAGGCCGTGCGCCGCAGCTGGGAGGTGATCAAGGCCGCCGAACGCCAGCAGCCAGCCACCGCCAGCCCCCTCAGCGACCGGCTGGCCCTGAAGGTGCGCGGCCAGCCGGCCCTGGCCGGCGCCATGACCATCTCGCGCAAGGCCGCCGCCGCCGGCTTCGAGTGGGACGCCATCGAGGGGGTGTGGGCGAAGGTGCAGGAGGAGATGGACGAACTGCGGGAGGCCGTGGCCAGCGGCGACCGGGCCCACGCCCAGGAGGAGCTGGGCGACGTGCTCTTCACCCTGGTCAACGTGGCCCGCTGGTGCAACCTCGACCCGGAGGAGGGCCTGGCCGGCACCAACCGCCGCTTCCTCGATCGCTTTTCCCGGGTGGAGGCCGCCCTGGGCGGCGACCTCGGCGGCCGCCGCCTCGCGGAGCTGGAGGGCCACTGGCAGGCGGCCAAGGCCCAGATCCGCGCTGAGGGGGGGCTCGGCCCTATCCGTCCTCCGGTGGACCCTGCCGTCGGTGGTTCTTGATCGATCCCCGCTGCCGTTTGGCCTTCAGCCGGCGCTCCACCGAGCCGCGGCTGGGCTTGGTCGGGCGGCGGGGCGGCGGCGGCGGCGCGATCGCCGCCTGGATCAGCTCCACCAGGCGCTTCTGGGCCGCCTGACGGTTCTGCCACTGGGAGCGCTGCTCCGCCGCCACGACCACCAGCCCGGCCGGGGTGAGCCGGGCGGCCAGCCGCCGCAGGGCCCGCTCCCGCAGGGTCGGGGGCAGGGCACCGCTGGCGGCCAGGTCATACACCAGCTCCACCCGGGAGTCGGTGGTGTTCACCCCCTGGCCCCCGGGGCCGGAGGCACGCGAAAACCGCCAGCCCAGTTCGGCCGCCGGGATCACCAGGCCGTTTCCCAGGGGCAGATCGCCGCTCACACCAGACTCACTTCGCCGCTGCCGATGTCGAAGTAGGCGGCCTGGATGTGCAGTCGGCCGTCGGCAAGGGCCTGGCGCAGCAGGGCACTGCGTTGCGGCAGGGCGCTGGCGGCGGCGGCCGCGTTGGTGCGCACCGACTGGGCCAGATCCGCACCCGGCTTCAGGCTGGCCCGGATCGGTGTCACCAGCTCCTCGAGCAGGGGTGTGAGCGGGTTGCTGGCCATGGCGGCGGTCACCGCGCCGCAGCCGCTGTGGCCCATCACCAGGATCAGGGGCACCGCCAGCTCCGCCACGGCGTACTCCAGCGAGGCGACACCCGCGTCGAAGGCCGTGTTGCCGGCGCTGCGCACCTCGAACAGTTCCCCGGCGCCGCAGGCGAAGATCCACTCCGGTGCCACCCGCGAATCGGCGCAGCAGAGCACCGAGGCCCAGGGCCGCTGGCCGGCGGCCAGGGCATCGGGCCGCACCTGGCAGTGCAGCGGCCAGGTCTCGTGCAGCAGGGTGGCCCGCGACAGGGGATCGTCGCTGCGCTCGGCCGCCTGCCAGGTGCGGGAGAAGTCGCGGTTGCGGCGCAGCAGTTCCTGCAGCGGGTCGCCGGCGGGACGGCACACCGACAGCCGTTCCGAGAGGGTGCCGTCCGCGGCGGCGGCCGACGCCGGCCGCAGGGTGTTGAAGGCCAGCCCGGTGCCCGCCAGGCCGAGGAGCCGCAGGAGTTGGCGTCTGGAATGTGCCATGGCGCCGTGACAAGGGGTCCTGCCGAAGGTTTAGCTGGAAAGCCACGAGCCAACCGCATGGGACCGCAACAGCCACCGGGCGCCTGGGTGGACGAGGAGCTGGGCGGGGTGCGCTACGGCCTGGCGGCCACTGTGGTGGAGGAGCACACCAGCCCTTACCAACGCATCACGATCATCGACAGCCAGACCTACGGCAAGGGCCTGCTGCTCGACGGCTGCTGGATGACGGCGGAGAAGCAGGAGCGGCATTACCACGAACCGCTGGTGCACCCGGCCCTCTGCGCCGCCGCCTCGATCGAGCGGGTGCTGGTGATCGGCGGCGGTGACGGCGGCACCGCCCGCGAGTGCCTGCGCCACCCCGGTGTCGCCCACCTCGACATGGTGGAGATCGACGGGCTGGTGGTGGAGCTCTCCCGGAAGCACCTGCCCAGCCTCGGCGGCGACGCCTGGAGCGACCCCCGCTTCCACCTCACCGTCGGCGACGGCATCGCCTGGGCGGCGAACGCTCCTGACGCCAGCTACGACGTGGTGCTGGTGGACGGCTCCGATCCCGCCGGGCCGGCCGAGGGCCTGTTCAACCGCACGTTCTTCCAGCACTGTCGCCGCCTGCTGCGCCCTGGCGGCGTGTTCGCCACCCAGAGCGAATCCCCCGAGGCCTTCCGCCAGGTGCACATCGACACCGTGCAACTGCTGCGCGAGGTGTTCGGCCATGCCGACCCGCTGTACGGCTGGGTGCCGATGTACCCGAGCGGCTGGTGGAGCTGGACCTTCGCCTGCCCCGATGGCCCCCGCTACCGGGAGCCACTGCCGGAGCGGGCCGCGGCGGTGGCGGCGGGCTGCAGCATCTGGTCGCCCCGTTGGCAGCGGGGGGCCTTCGAGGCGGTGCCGGCCTTCGTGGAGCGCCAGCTGGCCGATGCCGCGGCCCAGCCATGAGCCTGGAACTGTTCGACACCGAAGGGGCGATCTACATGGGCGCCCGCCGCGAGCCCAAGGGTTGTGCCGTGGGCCTGTTCGGCGTGCCCTACGACGGCACCACCTCCTTCCGCCCCGGCACCCGCTTCGGCCCGGCGGCGATCCGGGAGGTCAGCAGCGGCCTGGAGAGCTATGACCCCCAGCTCGACCTTGATCTCGAGGATCTGGCCTTCGCCGACCTCGGGGCCGTGGCGATCCCCTTCGGCGCCCCCGAGCCGGTGGTGGCGGCGGTGCGTCGGGCCACCGAGGCGGTGTTGGATCTGGGCCTGGCGCCCCTGATGCTGGGCGGTGAGCACTCGATCAGCAGTGGGGCCGTGGCGGCGGTGGCGCAGCGCCACCCCGATCTGGTGCTGGTGCAGCTCGATGCCCACGCCGACCTGCGCCAGAGCTGGCTCGGGGCCCACCACAGCCATGCCTGCGCCATGCGCCGCTGCCTGGAGGTGCTGCCCAGCGGCGAGCTGCGCCAGATCGCCATCCGCAGCGGCACCCGCGAGGAGTTTGAGGAGCTGCGCAGCAGCGGCCGGCTGGTGCCGATCGCCGCCATGGCCGCGGCCCTGGCGCCCCTGCGGGGCCGGCCGCTCTATCTGACCGTCGACCTCGATTGGTTCGATCCCGCCGTGCTGCCCGGCACGGGCACCCCGGAGCCCGGCGGCTTCCACTGGCCCCACTTCGCCGAGTTGCTGGAAGAACTGCGGCACCACCAGCTGGTGGCCGCCGACGTGGTGGAACTGGCTCCCCAGCTCGACCCCAGCGGTGTCAGCGCCGTGCTGGCCGCCAAGGTGACCCGGAGCCTGCTGCTGCTGCTTGGCGCTCAGTAGCAGCAGGTGCCGCTGGCACGCTGCTCGCGCAGGCGGGTGTGCTGCTGGCCGATCAGCTGCACGGCCAGGGTGGGGTGGTTGTGCAGCAGGTTGAGGAAGCGGAGCCGATCGAGCCGCAGCACTTCCACCGGCGTTCGTGCGAAAGCGTCGCTGCGGTGGCTCAGCTCCCGCCAGGTGATGTCCTGGTAGCTGAACAGTTCACCGGGGCGGAAGCAGGTTTTTTCGCCCTGCTCGCCCACCAGCTCGACGATGCCGCGCCGCACGGCATAGATGGCGTTGGCGCTGGCGCCGCGGGAGAAGACGTGGGCTCCTGTGGGAAGGGTGAAGGTTTCACAATCCATATGAACGGCCATCAGGTCGATGGGTGATGGGAATGTGGCGGTTCTGATCAATTCCGGGGACCTCCGTGGTGGGGGTGGACGTGTAGAGCCTTCCTAGGGCCAAACGGTGCCTTCCGCTAGGAGAAGCTGGGAAGAATCAGCGGAAGACTGTCAAAACTGGATCAACCGTCACATTTTTGACCCTCCAGGCCCCGTCAGTGGAGGCCGGTGGCCAGGCTGAGCTGATGGCTGCCCATCGGGAGGCGTGCCGGCTTCAGCAGGCCATCGGGGGATACCACGGGCAGCCGCGGCGGTCGTGCCGTCCAGTGGTGACACCAGAGGTCGGCGACCAGTTCGGGATGGATGGGCAGCTGGCGCAGCTGGCACCATCCCATCTCCACCCCGGCAGGTGGGGTGCAGTGGCGGCAGCTGCGACAGTTGGGACGGTTGCCCATCCTCTTGACCTTGTGGGCTAACCAAAGTACGCAGTTCTTCGCCAGTGTGATAGGCGTAAAAGCCGAATCACAGGCTTTCTTCGGTATTGGAGGCCGCCGCTCCATAGGATCGCCCCACCGGGCACCGGCGTCCCCTTGGCCGGCCGGTCGCCATCGATGGATTCCACTCCCCTGCGCCGCACCCCCCTGGACGCCGCGGCCGTCGCCGCGGGTGCCCGCATGGTGCCCTTTGCCGGCTGGCAGATGGCGATCCAGTTCGCCGGCCTGGTGCAGGAGCACAACGCCGTGCGGCAGCACTGCGGCGTCTTCGACATCTCCCACATGGGCGTGCTCACCCTGCGCGGGCAGGGCACCAAGGATGCCCTGCAGCGGCTGGTGCCCACCGACCTGTTCCGCATCGGCCCCGGCGAGGCCTGCTACACGGTGCTGCTCAACGACGCCGGCGGCATTCGCGACGACCTGATCGTCTACGACCGGGGCCGGCTGGACGGCCCCGAGGGCGAGCGGGACGAACTGGTGCTGGTCATCAACGCCGCCTGCGCCGAGGCCGACACCGCCTGGATCACCAGCCAGCTGGAACCCGAGGGGATCACCATCACCGACCGCAAGGGCGACGGGGTGCTGCTGGCCCTGCAGGGGCCGGAGGCGCCCGCTCGCCTTGAGGCCCTGGTGGGCACGAGCCTGGCGGGGCTGCCCCGCTTCGGCCACCGGGAGCTGGCCATCGATGGCGCGCCGGTGTTCGTGGGTCGCACGGGCTACACCGGCGAAGACGGTTTCGAGCTGCTGCTGGGCCGAGAGGCCGGCCTGGCCCTCTGGCAGCGCCTGCTGGCCGAAGGCGTCACCCCCTGCGGCCTCGGCGCCCGCGACACCCTGAGGCTGGAGGCGGCGATGCACCTCTACGGCAACGAGATGGACGCGGCCACCACCCCCCTGGAGGCGGGTCTGGGCTGGCTGGTGCACCTGGAGATGCCTGCCGCCTTCATCGGCCGCGCCGCCCTGGAGCGCCAGACCGCCGAGGGGGTGGGCCGCAAGCTGGTGGGGCTGAAGCTGCAGGGCCGTGCCATCGCACGCCACGGCTATCCAGTGCTGCAGGACGGCCTGCCGGTGGGCGAGGTCACCAGCGGCACCTGGTCCCCCACCCTGGGGGAAGCGGTCGCCCTGGCCTACGTGCCCGCGGCGGCGGCCAAGCCCGGCACCGAACTGGCGGTGGAGATCCGCGGCCGGGCCGAGCCGGCGGTGGTGGTGCGGCGGCCGTTCTACCGGCGCGGTTGAGGACGGAGTCATGAGCAGGGCCGGGCCGCGGGCGCCCTGTGGGAAACTCGCGGATTGACATTGTTTTTCTCCATGCGCAGCCACGGGTGCGGCGATCTGCGCAACGACGCCATCGGCGAGGCCGTTCAGCTGGGCGGCTGGGTCGACCGGCGCCGCGACCACGGCGGCGTGATCTTCATCGACCTGCGGGACCGCAGCGGCACCGTGCAGATCACGGTGGATCCCGACCTGGCCCCCGCCGCCTTCGCCGTGGCCGAGCGGCTGCGCCACGAGACGGTGCTGCGGGTGGAGGGCAAGGTGCGGGCCCGGCCGGCCGAATCCCTCAACGAGCGCCTGGCCACCGGTGCGATCGAGGTGCTGGCGAGCGGCATCACTGTGCTCAACGAAGTGCGCGGCAACCTGCCCTTCCCGGTGTCGGTGCACGACGAGGAGAACACCCGCGAGGAGCTGCGCCTGCGCCACCGCTACCTCGACCTGCGCCGTGAGCGCATGGCCCGCAACCTGCGGCTGCGCCACGCCACGGTGAAGGCCGCCCGCGGTTATCTGGAGGGGGAGGGCTTCATCGAGGTGGAGACCCCGGTGCTCACCCGGTCCACTCCCGAGGGCGCCCGTGATTACCTCGTGCCCAGCCGGGTCTGCGGTGGGGAATGGTTCGCCCTGCCCCAGTCGCCCCAGCTGTTCAAGCAGCTGCTGATGGTGGGCGGCCTGGAGCGGTACTACCAGGTGGCCCGCTGCTTCCGCGACGAGGACCTGCGGGCCGACCGCCAGCCGGAGTTCACCCAGCTGGACATGGAGATGAGCTTCATGGACCAGGAGCAGATCCTGGCGCTCAACGAGGGTCTGATCGCCGCCATCTGGAAGGCCGTCAAGGGGATCGAGCTGCCCCGCCCCTTCCCCCGCCTCACCTGGCACGAGGCGATGGCGCGCTACGGCACCGACCGGCCCGACACCCGTTACGGCATGGAGCTCACCGACGTGAGCGACCTGGTGGCCAGCATGGGCTTCAAGGTGTTCTCCGGCGCCGTGGCGGCCGGGGGCTCGGTGAAGTGCATCGCCGTGGCCGGCGGCAACGAGGCCGTCAGCAACGTGCGCATCAAACCCGGTGGGGATGTGTTCAGCGAGGCCCAGAAGGCGGGGGCCGGCGGCCTGGCCTTCATCCGGGTGCGGGCCGGCGGCGAGATCGACAGTATCGGCGCCATCAAGGACAACCTCTCTGCCGAGACGAAGGCGGAACTGCTGCAGCGCACCGGCGCCAGCGAAGGCACCCTGCTGCTGTTCGGCGCCGGTGACACCGCCACCGTCAACAAGGCCCTCGACCGGGTGCGCCAGTACCTGGCCCGTGAACTCGGCCTGGTGCCGGCCGAGCGGGACAACGACCAGTGGAACTTCCTCTGGGTGGTGGATTTCCCGATGTTCGAGTTCAACGCCGGCGAGAACCGCCTAGAAGCCCTGCATCACCCCTTCTGCGCCCCCAACGCCGAAGATCTGGGCAGCGATCCGGCCGCCTGGGCCGGCACGCTGCCCACGGCCCGGGCCCAGGCCTACGACCTGGTGCTCAACGGCCTCGAGCTGGGCGGCGGCTCGCTGCGCATCCACGATTCGGCCCTGCAGCGCCAGGTGCTGCAGACCATCGGCCTGCCACTGGCGGAGGCCGAGCGCCAGTTCGGCTTCCTGATGGAGGCCCTCGACATGGGCGCTCCGCCCCACGGCGGCATCGCTTTCGGCATGGACCGGCTGGTGATGCTGCTGGCGGGCGAGGAGTCGATCCGCGACACGATCGCCTTCCCGAAGACCCAGCAGGCCCGCTGCCTGATGACCCAGGCCCCGGCCGATGTGGCGCCGAAGCAGCTGGAGGAGCTGCACGTGGCCAGCACCTGGAGCGACGAGGAGGGCTGAGGGGCCGCTGCTGCCGCGCCGTTACCGCCATGATGCCGCCATTAAGCGGAATCACTTCGCCTTAGAATGGCGACTCCCGCTCCCACGCCATGGCCATCACCGCTCCCCCCATCGACATCGGCATTCCGGCGGACCAGCGCCAGCAGATCTCCGAGGGCCTCGGCCGCGTTCTGGCCGACAGCACCGTGCTCTACGCCAAGACCCACGGCTTCCACTGGAACGTCACCGGGCCGATGTTCAACACGCTCCATCTGATGTTCATGGACCAGTACACCGAGCTGTGGACCGCCCTCGACCTGATCGCCGAGCGCATCCGGGCCCTCGGGTTCCCGGCCCCCTACGGAGGCTCGATCTACGCCGGCCTCTCCTCGGTCCCCGAGGCCGAAGGCGTCCCCGCCGCCCTGGCCATGGTGCGGGAGCTGGTGGAGGGCCATGAGGCCGTGGCCCGCACGATCCGCTCGGTGTTCAGCCTGGCCGACGAGGCCAACGACCAGCCCACCGCCGACCTGCTCACCCAGCGGCTGCAGATCCACGAGAAGACCGCCTGGATGCTCAGGAGCCTCCTGGAGGGTTGAGCGTCAGCGGGCGCGGCCTGCGCCGGCCCACGCTCGCTGGCGCGGGCAACGGCCGGCTTCGGCTGCGCCGCTGACGCACCCCCCAGGAGGCGCGGGGCGCGGGGGGGAGGGGCGTTGGGAGGGGCGTTGGGAGGGGAGCCCCCCTGAGCGCGGGCGGACTGGAAGGGGTCGGTAGATTGGGGGATCAGCGCAGTGCCCGATGACCGCACCGTCCGCCACGCGGGGCCATGCCGCGAAGTTCGTCTTCGTCACCGGCGGGGTGGTCTCCAGCATCGGCAAGGGCATCGTGGCGGCCAGCCTCGGCCGGTTGCTGAAATCGCGGGGCTACAGCGTCTCGATCCTGAAGCTGGATCCCTACCTGAACGTGGACCCGGGCACGATGAGCCCTTATCAGCACGGTGAGGTGTTCGTCACCGAAGACGGTGCCGAGACCGACCTGGATCTGGGCCACTACGAGCGTTTCACCGACACGGCCATGTCACGCCTCAACAGCGTGACCACCGGCTCGATCTACCAGGCGGTGATCAACAAGGAGCGCCGCGGCGATTACAACGGCGGCACCGTCCAGGTGATCCCCCACATCACCGGCGAGATCCGCGAGCGCATCCACCGGGTGGCGGCCAACAGCGGCGCCGACGTGGTGATCACCGAGATCGGCGGCACCGTGGGCGACATCGAATCGCTGCCCTTCCTGGAGGCGATCCGCGAGTTCCGCGGCGATGTCGGCCGCCAGGACCTGGCCTATGTGCACGTCACCCTGTTGCCGTTCATCGGCACCTCCGGCGAACTCAAGACCAAGCCCACCCAGCATTCGGTGAAGGAGCTGCGATCGATCGGCATCCAGCCCGACGTGCTCGTCTGCCGCAGCGACCGCCCGATCAGCACCGACCTCAAGGCCAAGATCGGCGGCTTCTGCGGCGTTCCGGCCAGTGCCGTGATCCAGGCCCTCGATGCCGACAGCATCTACGCGGTGCCTCTGGCGATGGAGAGTGAGGGCCTCTGCCGCCAGGTGCTCGACGTCCTCTCCCTGGTCGACCACGACAGCGACATGGCGCGCTGGGCGGATCTGGTCGAGAAGCTGCGCCACCCCGGGCCCGCCGTGAAGGTGGCCCTGGTGGGCAAGTACGTGCAGCTCAACGACGCCTACCTCTCGGTGGTGGAGGCCCTGCGCCACGCCTGCCTGGAGCGGGACGCCTCCCTTGATCTCCACTGGGTCTGCGCCGAGCAGATCGAGAGCCAGGGCGCCGACGCCCTGTTGCGGGGCATGGATGCGGTGGTGGTACCCGGCGGCTTCGGCCACCGCGGCGTCGACGGCAAGGTGGCGGCGATCCGCTGGGCCCGGGAGCAGCGGGTGCCGTTCCTGGGCCTCTGCCTCGGCATGCAGTGCGCCGTGATCGAGTGGGCTCGCCACCTGGCGGGCCTGGAGGGGGCCACCAGCGCCGAGCTCGACCGCGCCACCCCCCACCCGGTGATCCACCTGCTGCCCGAACAGCAGGACGTGGTGGATCTGGGCGGCACCATGCGGCTGGGCGTCTACCCCTGCCGGCTGACGGCGGGCACCATGGCCCAGCGCCTGTACGGCGAGGAGGTGGTCTACGAGCGCCACCGTCACCGCTACGAGTTCAACAACGCCTACCGCTCGCTGTTCCTGGAATCGGGCTACGAGATCAGCGGCACCTCCCCTGATGGCCGCCTGGTGGAGCTGATCGAACTGAAGGATCACCCCTTCTTCACCGCCTGCCAGTACCACCCGGAGTTTCTCTCCCGCCCCGGCAAGCCCCATCCCCTGTTCCGGGGGCTGATCGAGGCGGCCCAGCAGCGTCGCGGTGAGGTGGCCGCCCGCAACGGCCAGCAGTCCCAGGCCACTGCGGCCCCCCAGGCGATGCCCGTGCAGGCCTGACGCCGGCAGGGAATCAACCCGCCAGCCAACGGCTAACCCAGCTTGCTGGCTTGCCAGTAGACTGGGTTAGCAGCATCCCTGGGCTGATGAAAACGACCCTCGACCTGCCGGACCACCTCGTGCGCCAGGCCAAGCAACGGGCCCTTCAGCAAGGGCGCACCCTCAAGGATCTCGTGGCTGAGTACATCCGCCAGGGCCTCCATGGCAGTACGACGGCGTCAGTGCCCATCGCCAGCGATGGGGTGATGGTGGATTCAGCCGGGCTGCCGGTGTTCCGGTGTGAGCCAGCCAGCGGCCGGCCGGGAATCGATCTGGCCACGGCCTTGCAACTGGAGCAACAGGCCCTGGAGCTGGAGGACCTCCGCCGTGCCGGCCGACCTGCTTGATGTGAACGTGTGGGTGGCGGCGGCCTTCGCCGCCCATCCAGCCCATCACAGCGCCCAGGCGGTGCTGCTTCGGGCCACGCCCGCGGCTCCGGCCCTGTTCTGCCGAGCCACCCAGCAGAGCTTTCTGCGGCTGGTCTCCACCCCGGCGATCTTCACGGCTTACCAAGCGGCGGCGGTCACGAATCAGGATGCGGTGGCTGCATTGGAGGCCTTTCAGGCCCTGCCCCAGGTGGACCTGGTGGGCGAGCCGATCGGGATAGAGGGGCTCTGGTGGCGTTTGGCTGGGCTAACCGTGGCCGCACCGAAACGCTGGATGGATGCCTACCTGGCGGCCTTCGCCATCAGCAGCTCCACCCGGATGGTCACGTTGGATCAGGATTTTCGCCAGTTCCTCGGGGCGGGGCTTGATCTGGAACTTCTGCAGGCCGATTCCCATGGCGGCGGTTGAGGTGCCTACCCCTCCCCTGCCGGCGCTGCCTGTGGTGGAAACCTTCCACTCCCTGCAGGGGGAGGGTGTCCATGCCGGACGCAGCGCCTTCTTCCTCCGCCTGGCGGGCTGTGATGTGGGCTGTCCCTGGTGCGACACCAAGCACTCCTGGCCGGAGGCGGCCCATCCGCGGCGCCCCTTGGCCGACCTGGCGGCCGAGGCCGCCGCTGCCGGCGCCGCCGGCGCGGCCTTCGTGGTGATCACCGGCGGCGAGCCCCTCCAGCAGCCCCTCGACGGCCTCTGTGCCGCGCTGGCTGCCGTTGGCCTGCCGCTGCACCTGGAAACCAGCGGCGTGGGGGAGCTCAGCGGCTGCTTCGACTGGATCACCCTCTCCCCCAAGCCCCATCGCCCCCCGGCTGTCGAAGTACTGGCCCGCTGCCACGAACTCAAGGTGGTGGTGACGTCCCAGGACGACCTGGCCTTCGCTGAAGCCATGGCGGCCGAAGCCCAGCGGCGGCCGCCGTCCGGCGCTGCCGGCCCCGAGCTGTTGCTCCAGCCCGCCTGGGACGAGTCGGCCGCCCAGGAGCTGGCGGTGGCCTATGTGCGGCGCCACCCCAGCTGGCGGCTGAGCCTGCAGAGCCACAAGTGGCTGGGGGTGCGCTGAAGCCTCAGAGCGCCTGGGCCGGCTGCTGCACCTTCTCGGCCTTCCAGAGCCGCCAACGCAGCTGCAGATCCTTGGGGGTGTACAGAACGATCGGCCGGCTGGCGTCGTAGGGCACCACGAAGGGCTTGCTGCCCATGGGCACGAACACCTTGCGTTTCGCCTGGCCGGGGGGGCAGGCCATGCGGGTCGACACCGTCGGCCCCACATCGCTCACGGTGTAGACGCTGGCACCCAGCCCCTTCAACTTGCTGGCACGGAAGCGGCCGCGGAAGGCCTGCTGGTTGCAGTCGGCCTCCACCTCCCGGCCGGGGATCAGCTGCACCCGCCAGTCGCTCGGATGGGGGGAGAGGCGCGGATCGGTGCCGGGCGGCAGCACGCCGGGCAACTGGATCACCCAGCGGGTCTGGCCGGCGCTGGGCTTGGGGTAAGGCGTCAGATCCAGCCGGGGGATGGCCCGGGCCGCAACCCCCCACCCCGCGAGCAGGGCCGGCAGGGTGACGATGACGCTGGCGCGGCGCAGGGCGTGGGCTATGGGGATCCTCATCGAATCACGATCGCATCTTCCGCCGCCTGCGGTCGCTTCCACAATGGGGTCACCTTGCGCCCACCGGCCCCATCGCGCGCCCTTCTGTCACGCCCCCCCCACCAACGCCACTCGCCATCGCCCTGCTCTCCGGCGGGCTGGATTCGGCCACCGCCGCCGCCCTGGCGATCGAAGCGGGCCACCGGGTGATCGGCCTCTCCTTCGATTACGGCCAGCGCCACCGGCGCGAGCTGGCCGCCGCCGCCACCGTGGCCGGCGCCCTGGCGCTGGAGGAGCACCACGTGATCGCCGTGAACCTGGCGGCCTGGGGTGGCTCGGCCCTCACCGATCCGGCCATCCCCGTCCCTGATGGGGGGGTGTGCGAGGGGGTGATTCCCACCACCTACGTGCCCGGACGCAACACGGTCTTCATCGCCCTGGGGCTGAGCCTGGCCGAAGCCCGCGGTGCCGGCAGCCTGGTACTGGGGGTCAACGCGGTGGATTACTCCGGCTATCCCGACTGCCGCCCCGACTATCTGGCCGCCTTCCAGACCCTGGCCGACCTGGCCAGCAAGGCGGGGCGAGAGGGGCAGGGGGCTCGACTGTGGGCGCCGCTGGTGGCTTGGGACAAGGCCACCATCGTGCGCGAAGCGCTGCGGCTGGGGGTGCCGATCGCGGCCACCTGGAGCTGTTACAGCGGCGAGGATCTCCCCTGCGGCCGCTGCGACAGCTGCCGCATCCGCGATGCCGCCCTGGTCGCCGCGGGCCGTGCCGACCTGGCCAGTGCCGCCATCCGCGCCGGAGCCGCCCTCCACGCCCGGGCCGACAGTTGAAGCACGAGCCGCTCCCCTGGCTGGAGCCCCGGGCCCTGGCCCGGGTCCTGGCGGACCGTTTCGGCCAGGACGGGCTGGTGCTGCTCGATGGCGACAGCAGCCCCCTCGGCCGCCGTGGTGTGCTCGGGGTGGATCCGGTGGCCTGTGTGAGCTGCCGGGGCCTGCCGGACACCCCCGGGGCGGTCGACCCCTTCGCCGTCCTGGCGGACCTGGAGCGCAAGGGGGGGCCGTGGTTGGGTTGGCTCGGCTACGAGGCCGGGGCCTGGGTGGAGCCCGCCGACCACTGGCAGGACTCCGACATGGCCACCCTGTGGGCGGCCCACCACGACCCCCTGATCCACTTCGATCGGGGCGAGCAGCGGCTCTGGCTCGAGGGCGACGACCCCGCCCGGATGGCGGCCATGGTCCGTCTGCTGCAGGACCCGGGAACGGCCGCGGCGGTGGCCGCCGATGGGGCCGGCATTGCTCGGGACGACTGGCACTGGCACACCTCCCCAGAGGCGTTCGCCGCCCAGGTGCGGATCCTGCGGGAGTGGATCGCCGCCGGCGATCTGTTCCAGGCCAACCTCACCGCCTGCTGCGAGAGCCTGCGGCCGCAGCGGCCCGATCCCCTGGCGCTTTACCACCGCCTGGTCAGGCATGGACCGGCCCCGTTCGCGGGCCTGGCGATCGCCGGCGAGGAGGCGGTGATCTCGGCCTCCCCCGAGCGTTTCCTGCGCCTGCACCCCGATGGGCGGGTGGAGACGCGGCCGATCAAGGGCACCCGGCCCCGCCACCGCGATCCCGACGCCGATGCCGCCAGTGCCGCCGCCCTGATCTGTGATCCCAAGGACCGGGCCGAGAACGTGATGATCGTCGACCTGTTGCGCAACGACCTGGGCCGGGTCTGCGTGCCGGGGTCGGTGCACGTGCCCCAGCTGCTGGGGCTGGAGAGCTATGCCCATGTGCATCACCTCACCTCGGTGGTGATGGGTCAGCTCGCCGACGGCTGCGGCCTGGTGGACCTGCTGCGGGCCTGCTGGCCGGGGGGCTCGATCACCGGCGCCCCCAAGGTGCGCGCCTGCCGGCGTCTCAACCAGCTCGAGCCGGTGCCGCGGGGGCCCTACTGCGGCTCCCTGTTCCACCTGGGGGCCGACGGCGGCTTCGACAGCAGCATCCTCATCCGCACCCTGCTGCAGAAGGGCCGTCGCCTGCGGTTGCACGCCGGTGGCGGTATCGTCGCCGACTCCGACCCGGCGGGGGAGGCCCGGGAGATGGGCTGGAAGATCGAGCCCCTGCTGGAGGCCCTGGCATGAGCGGCGTCGGCGACACCGGCCCGGGGCCCGGGGCCATCGCCTGGATCGACGGGCCGTCCCCGGAGGGAACCTGGGGCGATCCCGACCGGCTCTGCCTGCCCCTGAACGACCGGGGCCTGCTGCTGGCCGATGGCCTGTTCGAGACGGTGCTGGTTCAGGCGGGGCGCCCCCGGCTGCTGGCGGAGCACCTGGCGCGCTGGCAGGCCTCGGCCGCCAGCCTGGGCATGGCCCCACCCCCCGGGGCCGATCGGGTGCGGCCGCTGCTGGCCGAGGCCGTGGCCCGCAGCGGCCTCAGCGGCGATGGCGCCCTGCGGCTCAACTGGAGCCGGGGCCGTGGCGGCGGGCGGGGCCTTGGCCTGCCGGGGCCGGGCGAACCCCAGGGGCAGCCGCGCTTCTGGTTGCAACTGAGCCCCTGGACGCGTCCCAGCGCACCTGTGGCGGTGATCGTCAGCCGCGTGGAGCGGCGCAACCCCGACAGCCTGGTCGGCCGCTGCAAGACCTTCGCCTATGCCGGCGCCATCCAGGCCCTGCGGGAGGCCCGGGCCGCCGGCGCCGATGACGCCCTGTTGCTGGGCGGCGGCGGTGGCCTCTGCAGCGGCACCAGCGCCAACCTGCTCGTGCGGCTCAAGGGCGCGTGGATCACGCCGCCCCTGGCCAGCGGCTGCCTGCCGGGGGTGATGCGGGGCCGTGGGCTGGCCCTGGGGCTGGTGCGGGAGGGCGGCCTCGGCGTCGCCGACCTGCTCGCCAGCGAGGGGGCCCTGCTGATCAACAGCCTGGGCCTCCGGCCGATCCGCCGCTGCGAGAGCCGTGAGCTGCCCCTGCCGAGCGGGGCCGAGAGCCTGTGGGAGCGGCTGCTGGCGTCGGCTTAGGTTGGCCCCAGAGTCGATCGAACACCTTGTCCGACGCTGTGGGGGGCCAGGGGTCCAGGAAGCACCTGGCGGGATTGCTGGCCTGTCTGGGCGTCGTTTTGGCCGGCTGTGGCGCCACGTCCAAGGAGGTGGCCATCCAGAACGCCAAGCCGGGCGACCTGCTGGTGGAGGTCGACGGCAGCCGGGTGGAGCTCGTCAGAGACTTCACGCCTGGCATTGCCAACGGGCTGCACAAGGGTGTCGTGAAGATCACCTCCATAGCCGGAGATGGCAAGGGAAAGATGTATGAAGTTACGGCGATCTGCAGCGTCAAGGGAGAGCCAGGCTGGCAAGCCTATGACAATATCTATGGAGATCCGATCAGCGATCTGAATGCCAAAAGAACATTTCCTGTCAAAGATCGCTGGCAGTTCCTTTTCCATTTTGACGGCCGCACCGAAAAGACAGGAACGCTGGAACCCAATGGTTGGGTATCACGGCTGAAGGACAATCTGTGCCGGAAAGGCGATTTCGACGACACCTGATCACCCCGTCGGCCAAGGCCTCGAAAACAGTGACCGCGGCTTGATAATGATTCTTGCTTCGATCCCATGAAGCTGGCGTTAATCCGCCAGTATCCGGTAGCAACAGATACTTTCGAGCCGCAGGCCTTCCTTTTGGATGGAAAGGAAATTGCGCCTCGCTTTCTCGATGCCAAAAACACTCTTCTCCGTCGATCTCACCAAGCCGATGGATCAGCAGGACATGCCCGGTCACAACCGTTGGCATCCCGAGATCCCGGCCGTGGCCTCGGTGAATCCTGGTGACGTGTTCCGGATCGAATGCAAGGACTGGACCGATGGCCAGATCAAGAACAACGACGACCCCAAAGACATTGAAGATGTCAATCTGGAGGTCGTCCATGTCCTGAGCGGGCCGATCTGGGTCAATGGGGCCCAGCCCGGCGACATCCTGGTGGTCGACATTCTTGATGTCGGAGCCTTGCAGGGCGATGAATGGGGATTCACGGGCATCTTCGCCAAGGAGAACGGCGGTGGCTTCCTCACCGATCACTACCCCAAGGCCGCCAAGGCCATCTGGGATCTGGAGGGCATCTACACCTCCTCCCGCCACATTCCCGGTGTGCGCTTCGCCGGCATCACCCACCCGGGCCTGATCGGCTGCGCCCCTTCCCAGGAACTGCTGAATGAGTGGAACCGTCGTGAGACGGAACTGGTGAAGACCGCCCCCGACCGCCGCACCTATGGCGCCGGTCTCTCCGGCAGCGAGCCGGTACTGGCGGCCCTGCCCAACCCCAACAGCGCCATCCTCGGCACCCTGCCCTCCAGCGAGTTCGAGCGGGTGGCGAATGAAGCCGCCCGCACGGTGCCGCCCCGGGAGCACGGTGGCAACTGCGACATCAAGAACCTCACCAAGGGCACGCGGATCTACTTCCCCGTCTATGTCGAAGGCGCCAAGCTCTCGATGGGTGACATCCACTTCTCCCAGGGCGATGGGGAGATCTCCTTCTGTGGCGCCATCGAGATGTCCGGTTACCTCGATCTCCATGTGGAGATCATCAAAGGTGGCATGGCCAAGTATGGGATGGTCAACCCCATGTTCAAGACCAGCCCGGTGGAACCCCACTACACCGACTACCTGGTGTTCGAAGGCATCTCCGTTGATGAATTCGAAGGTAAGCAGTACTACATGGACGTGCACATCGCCTACCGGCGTGCCTGTCTCAACGCCATCGAGTACCTCAAGAAGTTCGGCTACACCGGCGAGCAGGCTTACCTGCTGCTGAGCTGTGCGCCGGTGGAAGGCAGGATCAGCGGCATCGTTGACATCCCCAACGCCTGCTGCACCCTGGCGATCCCCACCTCGATCTTCGATCAGGACATTCTCCCCTGCTGATCAGCCAGTGGAATGCGGGGGCCTGAATGTCAGGCCCCTTTTCTTTTGTGCCACCGTTCCGCTTTCACTTCTCTCCCCGTTTGCACCATGCCTGTCTACGAATACAGCTGCAGCAATGGCTGCGACAACTATGAAGTCTGGCGCAGCATCGATGAGCGTCAGAAGGAAACCAACTGTCCGACCTGCACGGCGGAAGGGGTGCGCGTCTTCACCCCTGTGATGTCGCTCAGCGGTCCGCTCAGGCTGAAGCAGGAACAATCCGGTCCGCGCCTGGTGCGCAAGGAAACCAAGGAACCGGCCGGTAAGCAGCGGCTCAAAGAGAGTGGCACCCGTCCCTGGATGCTGAATCGCGGCTGTTAGGGCCAGAGGGGCCGCCGCAGGTGAAGGCGGCAGATCCAAAAATCCCAGTCCGCATCACCGTCGGGTGGCGCGGACTGGGAGAAACGAGCGAATCAACCTCAGACCGTGAGGAATTCCTTGATCACGTCATCGGAAAGCTGGTCGGTCTGGCCACTGGAGACGATGCCGCCGCGCTGCATGGCGTAGTAGAAATCGGACTGGCGCACGAAGTGCAGGTGCTGCTCCACCAGCAACACGCTGATTCCTGTTTCCTTCATGATGCGCTGCACGGCGTGCTCGATGTCGAGGATGATCGAGGGCTGAATGCCTTCGGTGGGTTCATCCAGGAGCAGCAACTTGGGCTTGCCCAGCAGGGCGCGGGCAATGGCCAGCTGTTGTTGCTGACCGCCGCTGAGATCGCCCCCCTTGCGCTTCAGGAACTTCTCGAGGATCGGGAACAGGTCGAAGATCAGAGGATCGATGTGGCGGTTCTTCTCCAGACCCCCGGGCAGGGCCTCCATGCCGAGCAGCAGATTTTCCTTGACCGTCACCTGGGGAATGATGTCCCGGCCCTGGGACACATAGCCGATCCCGGCGCGGGCCCGCTTGTAGGGCGGCTGGGTCGTGAGCTGACCATCCTGGTAATGGATGGTCCCCGATCGCTGCTGCAACAGCCCGATGACCGTCTTGAGGAAGGTGGTCTTGCCGACGCCATTCCGGCCGATCAGGCAGACCATCTTGCCTTCGTGGATGGTCAGGTCAACGTTGCGGAGAATGTGGCTTTCTCCGTAATAGACATTCAGGTCGGAGACCTGGAGCAGGGGTTGGGCGCTGGTGGTGGACATGGGGTCGGTGGGTGATGGTCGGGATGCGATTACTGTTCGGGCGGCCCCAGGTAGACCTCGATCACCCGCGGGTCGGACTTGACCGTCTCCAGCGGCCCCTGCGTCAGCACCTGTCCCTGGTGCAACACGGTGACGTCAAAACCCAGGTCGCGGATGAACTCCATGTCGTGCTCGATCACCACCACGGTGTGGTCGCCGGCCAGGGACTTGATCAGTTCGGCGGTGCGCAGGGTTTCCTCGTCAGTGAGGCCGGCGACGGGTTCATCGAGCAGCAGCACTTCCGGGGCCTGGGCCACGAGGGACGCGATGGCCAGCCACTGCTTCTGGCCGTGGGAGAGCGAGCCGGCCTTGACGGTGGCAAACGGCGTCAGGCCGACGTAATTCATGATGCGATGCACCTCATCCTTCGAGGACTGGGGCAGGCTGGAGCCCAGCAGGCTGAAAGCGTTTTTCTCCGGCGAGGCGGACAGCTCCAGGTTGCGCAGCACCGTGAGATTCTCAAACACCCGCGGGGTTTGAAACTTGCGGCCGATGCCATTGCGGGAGATCTTCTGCTCGGAAACACCCAGCAGGGACTTCCCTTTGAAAGTCACTGTTCCCTTTGTGGGCCGCACCTTGCCGGTGATCACATCCAGAAAGGTGGTCTTGCCAGCACCGTTGGGGCCGATGATGGACTTCAACTCACCCTTGTAGAGCTTTAGGCTGAGGTCGGTGAGGGCATAGAAGCCGTCGAAACTCACGCTGACGTCATTGAGCTCGAGTAGAGGTTCTGACATGGACTTCGGAAGGGTGCGTATTCAGAAAAGCAGTCACAGCAGACAAACCAGGACGGGTCCCCTGGAGGACTAATCCACCGGAACGGCCTCCTTGTCGATCTGGGGGTAGGTCTTGGCCTTCTTGGCAATGCCGAAGGCAGCCAGAAAGGTGCGGAAGCCGCCTTTGGTGATCCACCCGTAGATGCCGTCGGGCATCAGAACCACCACGAAGATGAACAGGGCCCCCTGAACGAACAGCCAGGCTTCCGGCAGCGCTTCGCTTACCAGGCTGCGCAGGTAGTTCACCACGGTGGCTCCGATGATCGGACCGACCAGGGTGCCACGACCACCCACGGCCACCCAGATCACCATCTCGATCGAGAAGGAGATCGACATGTACTGAGGCGACACGATGCCGGACTGGACGGTATAGAGGGCCCCGGAGATGCCACAGAGGGCCCCAGCCACCAGAAAGACGATCGTCTTGAAGGGGACGGGGTTGAAACCGGCGAAGCGCAGCCGGCTTTCGTCATCTCGGATGGCGATCAGCGCATCACCGAAGCGGCCGCTGGTGAAGTAGCGACAGACAAGGAAGGCCAAGGGCAGAAGCAACACCGTGAGTCGGTAGAACCAGGTCTGCATGTCCGGCGATCCCACCAGCTGGCCGAACAGCTCGCTGGTGCTGGTCTTGAGGCCGTTGGTGCCGTCGAAGAGTTTCTGCTGGCCGTTGAAGAAGTGGAAGAAGACCATCAACGCCGCCTGGGTGATGATCGAGAAGTACACCCCTTTGATGCGGTTTCTGAAGATCAGCCAACCCACCACGCCGGCCACAGCCGCAGGAATCACCCAGAGGGCGATCAGGGAGAACACCGGCGACCAGAAGGGTTGCCAGAAGAAGGGAAGCTGATCAACCCCGTAATTCTCAAAGAACTTGGGAATCCCGTTGCCACCCGCCTGGCTCTTGGTGTTGAGCATCAGGTTCATGGCCACCGCGTAGCCACCCAAGGCAAAGAAGATGCCCTGCCCCAGGCTCAACAGACCGGTGTAACCCCAGATCAGGTCGATCGCCAGGGCCGTGATCGACAGCGCGAAATAGCGGCCGAAGAGATTGAGGCGGAAGTCGTCGAGCGCTGCCGGAAGGATGAACAGGGCAATCGCCAGGAGAATCCAGGGTACGAGTCGTTGGAAGAGTTTCACAGGTAGGACCTCCTGGTGGGGAGATGGAACGGGAATCTGCAGAGTGGGGGCGAGAAGGGGTCAGGCATCGACCGAGCGACCCTTCTGGGGGAACATGCCGTTGGGGCGGAACTGGAGGAAGACGATGATGAAGATGAACACCAGCACCAGGGACATGCTGGTGGTGGCAAAGAACTCGATCACCCCTTTCGCCGCCAGTGGCATGTCGGGGAAGATCGTCAGCAGGGTGCCCGAACCGATCACTGACTGGATGATGCCCAGCAGCAGGGAGGCCAGCACCGTACCCAGGAGATTCCCGACCCCTCCGAGGACGATCACCATGAAGCAGGACACGATGTAGGCGGCGCCGAGATTGGGGCCCACTGACCCCAGCAGGGTGATGGCACAGCCGGCCACGCCGGCCAGACCGGAGCCGATGCCGAAGGTGATGCTGTCGACCCGATCGGTGGGAATACCGAGGCAGTTGCTCATCTGCCGGTTCTGGGTGACGGCCCGGATGCGCAGGCCCCAGACGCTCTTGTTCAGGAACCAGTAGGTGGCCACCAGCAACAGGGCCGACAGAAGGATGATGAAGATGCGAAGACCTGGCAGCTCGATGGTGCCGATCATTCCCCAGCTTCCCTGCAGCCACTTGGGGGCGGTCACGTCAATGTTGCGAGGGCCGAACCAGGGCTTGGCGAGGGGCCGGATCTGGTCGAACAGGTTGACGGCGACCAGGCCAATGCCGATGGCGACCGCCCAGCCAAGTCCGTTGAGATAGGTGAAGAAGGGCTTCTCGGAGTACTTAGCTCCGAGTAACTTGGAAAGCAGGAATCCGACCACAACACCAACAATGATGCCCAGCGTCATGGCGGTGGACACACTGCGGATCAGCTGGATGAGAATCAGGCTGACGCCCCAGGTGGCAAGCAGGGTTTCCAGCGGGCGGCCATAGAGCTGACGAATCAATGTTTTCTCCAGCAGCACCCCGATGAGCGCCGTCACGATGAAGGCGAGTACCAGGGAGATCGGAAAGTAGAGCTCAAAGATCACACCACCCATGGGCTTGAAGGCCGACTGCACCACGTAGGTGACATACGCCCCCAGCATCATGAATTCGCCGTGGGCGAGATTGATGACGCCCATCAACCCGAAAACGATCGCCAAACCCGTGGCTGCAAGCAGCAGGACTGACCCGATGCTCAGGCCATCGAGTATCTGAGAAAAGAAAAGTTCCAACGGAATGAATGTTGAAAGTTAGATCAAGCGCCGCAAACGCAGCGCTCGATCGGGTCGAACGTGGTGGTGTGCTGAGCCGGAAAGCGGTGGCCCCCGAAGGAACCACCTGTCTTTCATGGATTCACGGACTGGGCCGTGATCACATCTTGAACTTGCCGGCGTCAGGACGGTCCTGGGTCCAGTCGCAGGTGAAGCCCTTGGTCTCAGGAACGAACTGGTTCCAGGGCAGCGGCGGGATGGCTTTGACGCTGTCGGACAGGATCTTGAACTGCCCGTTGGCTTCCGCCTCACCGATGAGCACCCGCTCGGAGGTGTGGTGGTTGGGGAACATCTTGATTTCGCCCTGGGGAGCGGCGAAGGTGATCCCAATCATGTCCTTGCGGACCTTGTCGAGATCTTCGAAGGTTCCAGCCTTCTCGACGGCGTTCTTCCAGAGGTAGACCATGTTGTAGGCGGATTCCGCCGGGTCACCCGTGACCCGGTCGGCGCCATACATGGCCTGGAAGTCGGCGGTGAACTTCTTGGAAGCCGGGGTGTCCAGGCTCATGAAGAAGTTCCAGGCGGCGTAGGTGCCGGTGGTGTACTCAGGACCGATCTGGCGAATCTCCTCTTCCGCGATGGAGAAGGACATGATCGGGTACTTGGCCGGGTCGATGCCTGAAGCCTTGAACTGCTTGAACAGGGCGACGTTGGAGTCACCGTTCAAGGTGTTGATGATGATCCCGCCATCGGGGAAGGCTTTCTTGATCTTGGCGATGATCGGGGCCACCTCGGTGTTGCCGAGGGGAATGTAGTCTTCGCCGACCGTCTCACCACCCAGAGCCTTCATCTGCTCCTTGATGATGGTGTTGGCTGTACGTGGGTACACGTAATCAGAGCCAACCAGGTACACCTTCTTGCCGAGTTTGCCGGAGAACTTGTCCATCAGCCACTGAACAGCAGGTTCAGCCTGTTGGTTCGGAACGGCGCCGGTGTAGAAGATGTTCCTGGAGCACTCCTGACCCTCGTACTGGATCGGGTAGAAGAGCATGTGGTTCTTCGACTCGAAGACCGGCAGCATCGCCTTGCGGCTGGCAGAGGTCCAGCCGCCGAACACGACGGCGACTTTGTCGGAGTCGATCAGCTTCTGGGCTTTCTCGGCGAAGGTGGGCCAGTCGGAGGCACCATCTTCGGCGACAGCGACGATCTTGTACGACTTGCCGCCAACTTTGACGCCGCCGGCGTCATTGATTTCCTTGATCGCCATTTCCTCGACTTCTTTCAAAGTCGTTTCGGAGATGGCCATGGTGCCGCTGAGTGAATGAAGGATGCCAACCTTCACTTCACCGTCGAAATTGCCGCCGGACCCGGACTCGCCTCCACAGGAGACGAGGGTTACGCTCACGGCAGATGCGGCGATTGCAGCTGCCAGTCGCCTTGAAAGATGCAGAGACATTGAAGCCTGTTCAAGATGAATTGTAGTCGCCGTAACCGACGGCAATTGGAAAGGTAAGGAAGGACGTGGTTACTCCCGGTATCCAATGAGACAGAAAGCCACCCGGGGCTTGCTGGAGTGAGGATTTGCACGTGCCGTTCCTGTCGATATGTTGCATTACCTACGGTTTTGGTGATGAACGGGTGACAAGCGAATATCAGGAGGCCCCAAGGCTCAGGCGGCGGCGGGCTCGGGCAGCTGCCGCAGCAGGAAACTCTCAACCCTGTCCAGGCCTTCACCGCTGCGCAGATTCGTGAAGCACCAGGGGCGACCACCGCGCATGCGTTCGGTGTCCTCTTGCATCACCGTCAGGCTGGCCCCCACCATCGGCGCCAGGTCGATCTTGTTGATCACCAGCAGATCGGAGCGGGTGATGCCCGGCCCTCCCTTGCGGGGGATCTTGTCGCCGGCGGCCACGTCGATCACATAGATGCAGAGATCGACCAGTTCCGGACTGAAGCTGGCCGCCAGGTTGTCGCCGCCACTTTCCACCAGCACCAGGTCCAGGTCCGGGAAGGCCTCTTCCAGCTCCTGCACCGCCGCCCGGTTGATCGAGCAGTCCTCACGGATGGCGGTGTGGGGACAGCCTCCGGTCTCGACCCCGCGGATGCGCTCGGGGGCCAGGGCGCCGGCTCTGGTGAGGAACTGGGCATCCTCCTGGGTGTAGATGTCGTTGGTGACGACCGCGAGCTGCAACCGTTCCCGCAGCCGGCGGCAAAGGGCATCCACCAGGGCCGTCTTTCCCGAGCCCACCGGTCCCGCGACCCCGACCCGCAGTTTGCTGCCCATCGCCCGATTCCAGGATGGGTGCCATCCTGACGCCAGCGCCGATGGCCGCGGTGAGCGATGAACCGATCCCCAGGTTGATCCGCCGCTTCGAGCGTCTGGATGGGCGACTCGTCGCGACCGTCACCGGGACGGGGGTGGTGGTCTGCCTCGGGTTCATCGAGTTGCTGCGCAGTCCCCTGCA
This sequence comes from Synechococcus sp. CCY 0621, assembly GCF_019038465.1. Classification (GTDB taxonomy): domain Bacteria; phylum Cyanobacteriota; class Cyanobacteriia; order PCC-6307; family Cyanobiaceae; genus Cyanobium. The sequence continues at coordinate 33,899 of NZ_JAFKRH010000014.1, forward strand.
GCAGCTCTCCAGGGTCACGGTGGAACTGCTGGCGGTGCGGGCCCTGCTGTTCCTGGGGCCGCTGCTGGTCAGCCTGCTGCTGTTGTTGCGGGATGGACCGCTGCTGCTCGGTGAACGCCGTTCCCCCGGCACCTGGGGACCCGAGCTGCTGGCCAGCGGCCTGCTCAGCGTCGTGCTGCTGCTCTATTACATGGCGGCGGTGCTCATCACCGCCAGCCTCACCCTCAACCAGGGCGATGTGGTGGCGGAGGTGGGGTTCCTGATCGGCAAGCTGGAGCCGGCCCGCTTCGCCGCCGCTCTGATCAGGACGGGCCTCTACGGCGCGATCACTGCCGCCATCTGTCTGCAGCAAGCTCGGCGCGCCTCCTCTGGCCCGATGGCGATGGCCTCCCGGATGTCCCGATCGTTCCTGCTGGGCCTCGGGTTGCTGGTCTGTCTCGACCTGCTCTGGACGATCACTGTTGATCCCTTGCGCATGGGGGGGGGCTGACCATGACACCCACCGTTCCGCCGCGGCGCCCCGGTCCCCAGAGCCTGGTTTTCCTGGCGGGGGCGGTGGGGCTGCTGGGGCTGTTCGTGGTGGGGATCGCCCGTGCCGGCAACTGGCTCACCCCCAGCGTGCGCCTGCAGTTCCGCACCCTCGACGCCGCTGGCCTGCAGACAGGCATGGCAGTGCGGATCTCGGGATACGCCGTGGGCCAGGTGCGCCGGATCCTGCTCCAACCCGATGCCCAGGTGCTGGTGGAACTGGAGCTGCGGGACCCCTACCGCTCCATGGTGGGGCGCCGCAGCCGGGCGGAACTGGCCCAGGTGGGACTCCTGGGTGACAGCTACATCGCCATCACCCCCGACCCGGCGGCGGTGGGCCAGGCGCCGATCGGGGATGGCGAGACGCTCGTGTTCACCAGTCGTCCCGATCTCGATGATCTGCTCGCTGAGGTGGCCAGCAGCCGCATCCCCCTGCAGCGGGCCGTCAGCAGTGGCCTCAGCCTGGCGGAGACCCGCCTGCCCCGCAGCCTCGACCAGCTGGACCAGACCCTGGCCGCCAGCCGTCGCCTGGCGACCCGCCTGGAGTCCGACGCCCAGCGCAGCAGCAGCGAGCTGAATCGCACGCTGGGCGCCACCCGCCAACTGGCGCAGCGCCTGGAGGGACGCGCCGATGGCACGGCCGCCGACCTCTCGGCCCTGATCCGGCGCCTGGAGAGCACCGAAACCCAGACACGCCCGCTGCTGCTCCAGACCCTGCGGGAGCTGACCACCATGGCCGCCACCACCAACCGTCTGGTCAAGACCCTCAACGAGAGCTGGCTGTTTGAGCTGATCGACCGGCCCGGGGACCATCTGAAGGACCGCAGGCCCTGAGCGCCCTGGCGGCCGCCGGACGGCTCAGCCCACCAGCCGATCGGCCTGGCGCAGCAGCTCGGGTGGGAAGGTCACCCCGATCGCCCGGGCCGTGCGGCGATTCAGCAGCAGGAGCTTCTGGGTCACCGGTTCGAAGGGCAGGTCGGCGGGCGAGCGGCCCCGCAGCACCTTGACCGCCAGATCCCCGGCCAGGGCCCCATCGGCCTCCGGATCCCAGCCCACCACGGCCAGGCATCCCCGCGTGGTGATGTCAGAGGGATCGACGGAATAGACCGGCAGGCGATGGCGCAGACCTGCCGCCGCCAGGGCGGCGAAGCCCACGCTGGTGGCGTAGTCGCCCACCCGCACCAGGGCTCCCACCCGGTGGGCGGCCAGGCCATCGGCGGCCCGGGCCACCTCCCCCGGCCCGGAGACCGGCTCGATCACGACCGCGATCGAGCGCTGGGTCGCTTCCCGGCGCAGCAGCTCCGCCTCGAAGCTGGCATTGGCCTCGGAGGGGTTGAAGACGAGCCCGACGCTGGAGAGGCCGGGGCTGATCCGGCGGGCCAGCTCGAGCTGTTCGGCGAGGGGGCTGGTGCTCACCGTGCCCACCACGTTGGGCCGGTGATGGGTGTAGCTGGTGCCGGCCCCGGCCCCCCAGGGGTTGGAGCAGTAGGCGAACACCACCGGCACCCGGGCGGGGGCGACGGCCAGGATCGCCGCCAGGGGCGGGGTGCCGATGGCCACCAGCATGTCGACCCCGGCCTCCAGCAGAGCGATCACCTGGGCGCGGCTGGTGGCCGTGCTGCCCTCGGCGAAGCGCTCCTGCAGGGTCAGGTTGGCTGGCGGGCGGAAGCCGCCCCTGGCCAGGGCCTGCACGAACCCGCGGCGGGCCGCATCAGGCGCGGCACCCCGGACGTACTGGAGCAGCCCGAGGCGGGGCGGGCCCGGGGGGCGGGAGCGGCGGGTGCAGCCGGCGGCCAGGAGGACCCCGCCGGCGGTGCCGCCGCCCAGCAGGTGCAGGGCCCGTCGCCGGCTGATCCTGTCCGCGATTGGCATCAGCTGCGGAACAACCGCGAGTAGAGCTCACCATGGCCCAGCTGGGCCAGGCCCGCCCCCACCCCCCCGCTCCAGAGGGCCTCGGGATCGGCGGTCGCCAGCACCGCCGCCCGTGACGCGATGGCGGGAGCCAGGGCCAGCTGTATCCGCTGGGCCGCCGTGGGACCCAGGGGCACCAGTCGCACGGCGGCGCTGAGCTGGGTGGCGATCCAGCCGTAGAGGTAGGCCTCCACCAGCTCCTGGGGGGGGATCTCAAGGGCCAGACCCGCCCAGGCCCAGGCCGCCGGCCAGGCCAGCCGCGGGGACCGCTCCCCGGGTATGGGCAGGCCCAGGTCCGCCAGCAGCTGCAGCAGCGAGAGGCCCATCTGCCGCTGCTGGGCCCGCACCTCGGCCGCCTCCCGCTGGGCCAGCAGCCAACTGTCCAGATCCAGCACCTCCTGCCAGGCGTGCCCTCCCGGTGCCTCACGCCATCGGGCCAGGGCCTCCATCAGCCGGCCCAGGCTGGCCGCCTCGATCGTCAGGGCGCCGCGGTCCAGCTCCGCCTCCAGCCAGCGGCGCACGCTGGCGGCGTCCGGCAGCTGGCCCGCCTGCACCAGCACCTCCAGGCCCTCGGAATAGCTGAAGGCCCCCACCGGCAGGGCGGGGCTGACGAGTTGGAACAGCCGCAGCCGGGCGAGGCTCATGGGTGGGGATGGTGGTGGTCATGGGCGTGGCCGGACGGTTCGTAGGCCCCTGGTTCGGGCCGAAACGGTCCCACCATCCGCTCCACGGTCAGCCCCCGTTGCCGCAGCAGCTCCTCGAGCACGTTGTCGACACCCAGGCGCAGTTGGTCGCCGTGCAGTTCCATGGCCACGTGGCGGTTGCCCAGGTGATAGGCCGCCTGCAGCAGGGCCAGGGGATCGGCGGCCCGCACCACCAGCAGCGGCTCATCGGCGGCCTCCACCAGTACCAGGGGCCCACCGGCCTCCGGTGCCAGCCGGTCGCCGGGCTCCAGGGCCGCGCCGCGGGGCAGCTGCAACAGCAGGTCCCGCCCACAGGCGCTGCGGCGATGGCCCCGCAGGCTGGTGCGCTCGTCGGCCCGGAGCGGCAAGCGCAACGGCGGTTCCGGCAGCGGCTCTGGATCTGGCCCCGAGACCTCCCCCTGACGCAGGTGCCGCACCAGCAGCAGGGGAGCGGTGGCCTCGGAATGAGTGGCGTCGGAAACCGTGGCGTCGGAAACAGTGGGGCTGGGCATGGAGCAGGCCAGCGGGCAACGGTGGTCCATCCACCCTGGCCAGCCGTTGGCAGGCGGTCCTGTGTCGGCTGCTACCGAATCCAGGCCCCCTGGGCCCCACGATCCTCGTCATGCAGCTCACCGCTCCCGCCCCCTGGAGAGCCCAGGCCCGGCTCCGTTTTGAGACCAGCGACGGCGCCGTTGGTGCCACCCGGCACCAGGGCGGAGCGTCGGCACCGTTGAAGATCCAGCGGGCCTTCCCCGCCGCCGATGGCCGCTGCGAACTGCCCCTGCTGCACACCGGCGGCGGCCTGGTGGGGGGTGACGAACTGGCCATCAGCGCCGAGCTCGGCGCCGGCAGCCGGGCCCTGATCACCAGCGTGGCGGCCCAGAAGGTGTACGGAACCGTGGGCCGCTCCCGGCGGGTCCCCGCCGGGAGCTGGACCCATCAGACGCTCGATTTCCGGCTCGCCGCGGGGGCCGATCTGGAATGGCTGCCCCAGGAACTCGTGGTGTTCAGGGATGGTCTGTTCCAGCAGATCTGCCGGGTGGAGCTGGCCGAAGGGGCCAGCTGGCTGGGCGCGGAGGTGGTGCGGCTGGGGCGCAGCGCCGATGGCGAGACGCTCGGATCCGGGCGCTGGCGATCGTTGTTGCAGATCCGGCGGCAGGGCCAGTGGGAGCTCGTGGACCGGCTGGAGCTGGGCGGCGAGAGTCTGGAGAGCCCCCACGGACTGGGGGGGCAGCCGGTGTTCGCCAGCCTGGTGTGGGCCGCCCCCGGGCCGGTGGGCGAGTCCCTGCTGGAGGCCTGCCGTGCTGAGCGGCACGGGCTGGAGGGGGAGATGGCCTGTGGGCGGCTGGAGCGGGGCCTGGTGGCCCGCTTCAGGGGCCGCTCCACCCAGGCGGCCCGCTTCTGGTTCACGCGGATCTGGGCCCGGATCCGGTCTGAGCGGGGGCTGGCGGCTCCGGTGTTGCCCCGGGTCTGGCCGTTCCAGGAGCAACCCCTCGACCAGGACCCGTTGCTGGCGACCGCAGCCCGCAGCTGGTGACCCCGAACAGGCGCTGCAGCGGGCCTAGGTTCGCCCCAGGCGCAGCCCCCCGATGCATCGCTTCCAGCTCTCCCTTCAGGCCCTGGGCCAGGCGCGCCAGCTGATCGCTGTGGGCCGCAGTCAGGGGGATCTTGGCCGGATCGCCGACCTGGTCGACAGCTTCCTGGACACGCCCCAGATGGAGGCCTGCATCGCCCGCTTCCGGGCCCTGCCGGGCGGGGCGGCGATGATGGACGAGCGCTATCCGCCCCTGCAGCCGGATCTGGAGCGGCTCGAAACGCTGCCGGAGGGGAGCCTCGGCCACAGCTACGCCGCCCTGATCCGCCGCTTCAACTACGACCCCGAATTCTTCCGCCCCCGCCCCATCGACACCGAGGGCCGCTGGCTCACCCAGCGGATCGCCACCACCCACGACATCCACCATGTGGTCAGTGGCTTCGGCACGACGCCGGTGGGGGAGAACGGCGTGTTGGCCATCACCGCCACCCAGATTGGCTTCCCCGCCTACGTGAGCCTCACCCACGCGGCCCAGATCGCCGGGTTCCGCTTCAAGCTCGATGGCTACGAAAGCCTGAGCCGGTCGATCAGCCATGGCACCACGATCGGCTTCACCGCCCGTCCCTTCGCCACGGTTCGCTGGGAGGAGGGCTGGGAGCTGCCGGTGGCGGAGTGGCGGCAGCGGCTGGGGGTGACCCTGCCGGCCGATGACGCCCCCTACGGAGCGAATGTCTGCTGAAGCGGCGACGGCGGGGGCAGCTCCGGCGGCTTCTGACCACCGGGGCAGGAGCCTTGGCCCGGCCTAGCTTGCCCCGAGTCGCCGGCGTTGCCGTGGCCCCAAGCGTCCTGCGCCGCCCAGGGGCGGTCGCCCTGGTTCTGGGCCTGGCCCTGGTGCTCCAGCCCCCGGGTGCCGCCCGCAGCGCCGAGGCGCCGTCGGGGCCTACGCCGCCGCCACGTCAGGTGACGGCGGAAAGCCTGGCCGCCGCCCTGCCCAAGCTCGATGCCCTGGCCGCGGAGATGCAGCGCAGCACCGGTGTCCCGGGCCTGGCCATCGTGGTGGTGCACGCCGACCGGGTGGTGTTCCTCAAGGGCTACGGCCTGCGGCGGGTGGGTGAGCCCGGTGCGGTGGATGCCGACACCGTCTTCCAGCTGGCCTCACTCTCGAAACCGATCGCCGCCACTGTGGTGGCCGGCCTGGTGGGCGACGGGCGCCTGGGCTGGGACGACCCGGTGCTGCGCACCCTCCCCCAGGCCCGCATCGGCCCGCCGGCCATCGCCCCTTCGGTGACCATCCGCGACCTGCTGTCCCACCGCAGCGGCCTGCCCGACCACGCCGGCGATCACCTCGAGGACCTGGGCTTCGATCGGGCCACGATCCTGGAGCGGCTGCGGCTGCTGCCCACCGGCAACCGCTTCCGCGCCGACTACGCCTACACCAACTTCGGCTTCACGGCCGGCGCCGTGGCCGCAGCCAACGCCGTGGGCCTGCCATGGGAGCAGCTCTCCAGTGAACGGCTCTACGGCCCCCTGGGCATGACCCGCACCAGCTCCCGCCACGCCGATTTCGTGGCCGCCGCCAACCGTGCCTCCCTGCATGTGCCGGAGGGGGGCCGCTGGGTGGCCCGCTACCAGCGGGATGCCGATGCCCAGGCCCCCGCCGGCGGCGTGAGCTCCAGCGTGCGGGATCTGGGCCAGTGGCTGCGGCTGCAGCTGGCCGGCGGCCGCCTCGATGGCCGTGCGCTGGTGGACGCCGCCGCCCTGGCGGAGACCCACCGGCCCCAGATCGTCAGCCAGCCGCCCCGCGATCCGACCACCGACCGTGCTGGCTTCTACGGGCTGGGCTGGAACGTGGGCTACACCGACCGGGGCACGGTGCAGCTGGGCCACTCGGGCGCCTTCGACCTCGGCGCCGCCACGGCCGTCTACCTGCTCCCGGCGGAATCCCTTGGCATCATCGTGCTCTCCAACAGCCAGCCGCTGGGGGTGCCGGAGGCCCTCAGCCTCAGCTTCCTCGACCTGGCCACCACCGGAAGGGTGAAGCGTGACTACCTCGCCGCCCTGCGCCCCCTGTTCCGGGGCATGGAGCAGCAGGACTATCCCGCCGTGGCCACCCCGGCCCGGCCGCTGCCGGCCCGTCCCGCCGACGCCTACACCGGCAGCTACGCCAATGCCTACGTGGGCCCGGTCGCCGTGGTGCGCCGCGGCGATGGCCTCGAGCTGCAGCTGGGTCCCCAGCTCCGCCCCTTCCCCCTCACCCCGGTGAGCGGCGACGGCTTCCGCTACCAGCCCGCCGGTGAGAACGCCTACGGCCCCAGTGCCGTCAGCTTCACGGTGGGCCCCGACGGCCGGGCCACGGCGGTGCGGATCGACAACCTCAACCTCAACGGCCAGGGGGTGCTCCAGCGGCGCTGAATCGGCGCGCCGAAGGTTCCTTCTGAACCTGACCCGGTACCGGAGCGCTGCGAGAGTGGGGCCGGCCAGTGCCGTCTGCATGAACCTCACCCCCCAGGAGAAAGACAAGCTGTTGATCGTCACCGCCGCCCTGCTGGCGGAGCGGCGACTCGGCCGGGGCCTGAAGCTCAACCATCCCGAGGCGGTGGCCTGGCTCAGTTTCCAGGTGATCGAAGGGGCCCGCGACGGCCGCAGCGTGGCGGAGCTGATGCGGGAGGGCACCACCTGGCTGAGCCGGGATCAGGTGATGGAGGGGGTGCCCGAGCTGATCCCCGAGGTGCAGATCGAGGCGATGTTCCCCGATGGCACCAAGCTCGTCACCCTCCACGAACCGATCCGCTGACCCCCCACCCCGCCATGGCCCCCCTGATCCCCGGCGAACTGATCCCCGAGCCCGGCACGATCGAACTCAACGCCGGCCGCCCGGTCACCACCCTGTCGGTGGCGAACCGGGGCGACCGTCCCGTGCAGGTGGGATCCCATTTCCACTTCCACGAGGCCAACGGCGCCCTCGAATTCGACCGCGAGGCGGCCCGCGGCCTGCGGCTCGACATCCCCGCCGGCACGGCCATCCGCTTCGAGCCCGGCGACCAGCGGGACGTGCATTTGGTGCCCTACGTCGGCGACCGCCGCGTGTTCGGCTTCAACGGTCTGGTGAACGGCCCCCTCGACTGACACTCCCATGCCCTATCGCATCGACCGCCGCGCCTACGCCGAGACCTACGGCCCCACCACCGGGGACCGGCTGCGGCTGGCCGACACCGAACTGATCCTGGAGGTGGAGAGCGACTGCACCACCTACGGCGATGAGGTGAAGTTCGGGGGCGGCAAGGTGATCCGCGACGGCATGGGCCAGGCCCAGACCCCCCGCGCCGAGGGGGCCGTCGACACGGTGATCACCAATGCCCTGATCCTCGACTGGTGGGGCATCGTCAAGGCCGACATCGGCCTGCGGGACGGCCGCATCTGCGCCATCGGCAAGGCGGGCAACCCCGACATCACCGATGGGGTGACGATCGTGGTCGGGCCCGGCACCGAGGCCATCGCCGGGGAGGGGCACATCGTCACCGCCGGGGCGATCGACACCCACATCCACTTCATCTGCCCTCAGCAGATCGAAACCGCCCTCGCCTCCGGCGTCACCACCCTGCTGGGCGGCGGCACCGGCCCGGCCACCGGCACCAACGCCACCACCTGCACCCCCGGCGCCTTCCACCTGGCCCGCATGCTCCAGGCCGCCGAGGGGCTGCCGATCAACATCGGCTTCTACGGCAAGGGCAACGCCAGCACCCCTGCGGCGATCGAGGAGCAGATCCGTGCCGGCGCCTGCGGCCTGAAGCTGCACGAGGACTGGGGCACCACCCCGGCGGCGATCGACTGCTGCCTGACGGTGGCCGACAAGTACGACGTGCAGGTCTGCATCCACTCCGACACCCTCAACGAAGCCGGATTCGTGGAGGACACGATCCGGGCCATCGGCGGCCGCACCATCCACACCTTCCACACCGAGGGGGCCGGCGGCGGCCATGCCCCCGACATCATCCGGATCTGCGGCGAGGCCAACGTGCTGCCCAGCTCCACCAACCCCACCAAGCCCTACACCGTCAACACCCTCGAGGAACACCTCGACATGCTGATGGTGTGCCACCACCTCGATCCCCGCATCCCCGAGGACGTGGCCTTCGCCGAATCACGCATCCGCCGCGAGACGATCGCCGCCGAGGACATCCTCCACGACCTGGGCGCCTTCAGCATCATCGCCAGCGATTCCCAGGCCATGGGCCGCGTCGGCGAGGTGATCACCCGCACCTTCCAGACGGCCCACAAGATGAAGGTGCAGCGCGGTTTCCTCCCCGAGGACGCCGCCGGCCCCCGCGGCGGCCGCAACGACAACACCCGCCTGAAGCGCTACATCGCCAAGCTCACCATCAATCCCGCCATCGCCCATGGCCTCGACAGCCAGATCGGATCGGTGGAGGTGGGCAAGCTGGCGGATCTGGTGCTCTGGAAACCGGGGTTCTTCGGGGTCAAGCCGGAGCTGGTGATCAAGGGGGGCTCGATCGTCTGGGCCCAGATGGGCGATGCCAACGCCTCGATCCCCACCCCGGGGCCCGTGCACGGCCGGCCGATGTTCGCCGCCTACGGCGGATCGCTGACCGGCAGCTGCCTCAACTTCGTCAGCCAGGCCGCGCTCGACGCCGACCTGCCCAGCAGCCTTGGCCTGAAGCGGGCCTGCGTGCCGGTGGTCAACACCCGGGGCATCGGCAAGGCCCAGATGCGCAACAACACCGCCCTGCCCAAGGTGGAGGTGGATCCCCAGACCTACGAGGTCTTCGCCGACGGGGAGCTGCTCACCTGCGAACCGGCGGAGATGCTGCCGATGGCCCAGCGCTACTTCCTGCTGTAGCGGCGCCGGCGCACCGACTTCCAGACCATCAGCAGGCGCGCCAGCAGGCTGCGGCTACTGGTGCGGCCCTGGGCGCCGGCGGCGAAGGCGACCGCCATCAGCAGGGCTGAGCCGTTCAGGCGCAGGCCATCGCGAAGGGCCGCCCAGGCCAGGGGGGCCAGGGGGGTTGCCTGCTCGATGCTGGCGGGCATGGCCGCCTCGGCCTGGCGGAGGGCGGCCAGGAGGTCCTGGCGCAGCCGGGGCATCGGTTTGGCCAGATCGGCCGTGGTGAGGGCTGGCCCATCGGCCGCCGCCAGTTGCTGCTGCAGGGTGGGGGCGTCAGGGGCCGAGCGGATCAGGGCCGCGAAGCTGCTGAACTGATCGCTGACCAGGCGCCGCTGCTGGGCCTGCAGGGCGGCGCGGTCGCTGAACTGCCGCACGGTGACGGAGAGCTGCAGGGGGATGAGCAGCAGGTACAGAACGGTGATCAGCACGGCCCAGCGCCGCAGCCGCTGGCGCAGCTGGAAGAGCTCCAGACGTTCCGGCTCCACGTGGGCCGCCAGGTGCACGAGCACGAAAGCCACAAGGGGGAACCCGGAGTTGGCGATCACCAGTTCGATGAAGCGTTGCTGCCAGTCGCGTTGCAGTACCTGAACCGGAAGGGCGCCGGCCACCACGGCCAGGACGAACAGGCCCGCCAGGGCCAGGGCCGCGGCGAGCAGGATCGAAGCCAGTGATGACACCGGGCCTGACGGGGCCCTCGTCTCAAGCCTCGGATCTGTGGTGGTCACAGGCTGGGACGACGGGACCCGCGGGGCTCAGGCGGGAACGCAGCCGGCGGCTCCAGCCGAAGGCCGCCATGGCCCCGAGCAGGGGCAGGGGACCCGGGACGTTCGAGCTGGCTGGTGGCTCCGGGAGGGCCCGCACCACCAGCCCACTGAGCAGTGCCTCGGTGGAGCTGGTGCCGCGGCCGCCGCCGGTGCCGGTGATCGAGAGGATCTGGTTGGCCTGAACGATGAAGGGGTTGGTGAAGGCGTAGCTGGTGTTGATCTGTTTCTCGAACAGGGTTTCGGTGGAAACCACCGGGCTGTTGGGATCGCCCCAGGTGAGCAGGGGATTGCCCAGGCCCACCCGCAGGCTGCCGTAGCGATAGCTGAGCAGTTCCACCTGCCGGTCGAAGAACAGCTCGATGGACTCCTGATTGGCCACGCCCAAGCCGTTGCCGCGGTTGCGGCGTCCGCAGTTGGTCAGGCCGACGTTGTTGAGGCCCGCCCCGCCGGCTTTGTAGATGCAGAGGCCGTCGGCAGTCGCACTCACCGGTTTGGCGTTGCCGTTGGGTCGCAGGGCGTTCTGAAACACCAGATTGAGCGTGAGGCCCTCGGCGGTGGCGGTGAAGGTCTTGTTGGACGAGGCCAGGGGGCTGGGGGGCGTCGCGGTGGCGCTGCCGAGGTCGAAGCTGAAGGTGGTGCCGATGGCCTGGGCCGGTGCCGGCGCCAGGGTCAGGCCCGCAGCAATCAAGGAAGCGGCGATCAGGCCTGCCTCGGGTGTCGGCGTACGGGCCACGGGGCTGCACTCGGCATTGCTGCCTTGAGATTAGTGAACTCCCTCGTGTGTGCCACACCGTTGTCGGCTCAGGAGAGCGCCGGTTCCCGCTCCTCTGCGAAGGCCCAGTCCTCCTGGTTGGGATCCCGGCGCTGTTTGCGCCGCTCCACCGACAGCACCGGCAACTCTTTCAGGGGCGCTTCGAAGGCCACACCAAAGGTGAGGGCAAAGCGGGCTCGGGTGAGCCAGCGCAACTGGGCCCGCATCCGCAACTGGCCGAAGCCGGGATGGGCGCGCAGATCCATCAGGAGCCACTGCCCCGGTGCAAGGGACTGCTCTTCGGCGGCGATCAGGCACATGCCGCCTTCTCCCACGTCGACGATGTCGGCGAGGAACCAGCGGCCCATGGGCTGGCGAGCGTCATCCAGGCGCCGCAGGGCGATGGTGCGGCAGCTCTCGATGGGATGACGGAGGTAGACCCGATTGTCTCGGCGGACGCCAGCCCTGTCCTGGTCGCGCAGGAGGACCCCCGATGCGCACGAGTTCCTCAAAGGCTGGGACCCGGTCTTGTTGGGCAGCATCGGCAGGGCTCCTCGCCTCTGCGTTCATCCTCAACCCTCTGTGTCTCATCGAGAACCATGCTTAGGGAAACGCTATTCGTATGGAGCGCTAGGAAGCGCCAGGATGGCGACAGTGGCTCTACAGCGATGGTTTGTGGAGACCCTCAGCCGACAGCGCCCCTTGTTTCCGTAACAACGGCAACGGGTGACCACCCCGGCGGCACTGCAGGATCCAATCGCGTGGAAGGGTCTGGAATGTTCAGTCAGTACAAACCGAACCAGGGATACGACGAGTACTTCACCTCCACCGACCAGCCCCGGGCCACCCTCAAGCCGCTGCTCTCGTCCCTCGGCCAGATGGGACTCGACCAGTTGAACCGGAACCATGAGGCCGCCGGCATGCTGCTCAAGCGCCTCGGAGCCACCTTCCGCCTCAACGATTCCGACAGCAAGGGTGTGGAACGGATCCTGCCCTTCGATCCGCTGCCCCGGTTGATCGGGGCCCAGGACTGGGAGCGCCTGGAGCGGGGCCTGATCCAGCGTCTGGAGGCGATCGACCGCTTCCTGGCCGACGTCTATGGCGACCAGAAAATCCTGGCCGACGGCGTGGTGCCCAGGGCTGACGTGGAGAGCTCCCAGGGTTGGCGGCCCCAGATGCAGGGCTTCCAGCCGCCCCTCGGGCGCTGGTGCCACATCTCGGGCCTGGATCTGGTGCGCGACGGCGATGGCACCTGGCGGGTGCTGGAGGACAACCTGCGCTGCCCCTCGGGGGTGGCCTACTTCCTCGAGAACCGGCGGGTGATGAAACGCATGTTCCCGAGCCTGTTCGCCGGGCGCACGGTGCAGCCGATCGATGACTACCCCTCCCACCTGCTGCAGACCCTGCGGGAACTGGCCCCCTGGACCGACACGCCCAAGGTGGTGCTGCTCACCCCCGGGGTGTTCAACAGCGCCTATTTCGAGCACAGCTACCTCGCCCAGCAGATGGGGATCCAGCTGGTGGAGGGCCGCGACCTGGTCTGCGAAGGGGATCGGGTGTGGATGCGCAGCACCGCCGGCCTTGAGGCGGTCGATGTGATCTACCGCCGCATCGACGACGACTTCCTCGACCCGGCCGTGTTCCGCCCTGATTCCCTGCTGGGGGTGCGGGGCCTGATGGGGGCCTATGCCGCGGGCCGGGTGGCCATCGCCAATGCCCCGGGCACCGGCGTCGCCGACGACAAGCTCATCTACGCCTATGTCGGCGAGATGATCCGTTACTACCTGGATGAGGAGCCCATCATCGAGAACGTTCCCACCTACATTTGCTCCAGGCCCGACGACCAGGCCTACGTGCTGGAGCACCTCGGGGAGCTGGTGGTGAAGGCGGTGGCGGAAGCCGGCGGCTACGGCATGCTCATCGGCCCCCACGCGAGCCAGGCGGAGATCGCCGAGTTCGCCATCAAGATCCAGGCCGATCCCCGCAACTACATCGCCCAGCCCACCCTGGAACTCTCCACCGTGCCTTCCCTGAGCGAAGGCGAGCTCTACCCCTGCCACGTCGATCTGCGTCCCTACGTGCTGCGCGGCAAGGAGGCCTGGGTGAGCCCCGGCGGCCTCACCCGCGTGGCCCTGCGGCGCGGCTCCCTGGTGGTCAACTCCTCCCAGGGGGGCGGCTGCAAGGACACCTGGATCGTGGATGAAGCCCCATGCTGAGCCGCGTCGCCGACTCCCTCTACTGGATCAACCGCAACGTTGAACGGGCCGAGAACATCTCCCGCTTCGTGGAGGTGAGCGAGGCCATGGCCCTTGATTGCCCCCCTGGTAGCGCCGAACCCTGGCTCCCCCTGATCGACGCCAGCGGTGACCGCAAGCTCTTCGATGAGCTCTGTCCGGTGGTCACCCCCGAAGCCGTGATCCATTTCCTGGTGCGGGAGGCCGACAATCCCAGCAGCGTTCTCAACTGCATCGGCAGTGCCCGCGAGAACGCCCGGCAGATCCGTGAAGTGATCACCACGGAGATGTGGGAGCAGATCAACGACATCTACTGGACGCTGCAGGAGGAGACCTTCTGGCAACAACCGCCCCAGGAGCAGCTGCGGGAAATCCGCCGCGCCTGCCAGCTCTTCTACGGGATCACCGATGCCACCCTCAGCCGCGACCTCTCCTGGCAGTTCAGCCGCCTGGGGCGCCTGCTGGAGCGGGCCGACAAGACCACCCGGATCCTGGACGTCAAGTACTTCCTGCTGCTGCCCTCCCCTGAGGAAGTGGGTGGGGTGCTTGACGAGCTGCAGTGGATCTCCCTGCTGCGCTCGGCCGGCGCCTACCAGATGTTCCGGCAGTCGAGCCAGCAGGCCATCGAACCCAAGGCCGTGGCTGCCTTCCTGCTGCTGGATCCGATCTTCCCCCGCTCCGTGCGTTACTGCCTGGAGCGGATCAGCGACACCCTGCGGATCATCCGCGGCAGCTCGGTCCCGCGGCCAGCGGATGACCTGGAATGCCTGATCGGGCTCACCCTGGCCCACTGGAGTTTCACCAGGATCGATGAACTCGTCGCCACCGGGCTGCATGAGGCCATCGACAACTTCCAGTCGGATCTCAACCGCCTGCATGCGTTGATCGAAGCGCGCTACTTCATCGCGCCCCCGAGCAGCACCTCCAGTCATGAGGCGGCATGCGAGCCCGCCTGACCCACACCTTCCATTACCGCTACAGCGCCCCGGTGTTCCTGGGTCCCCACCGTTTCTGCCTGAAGCCCAGGGGCCACGGCTTCCAGCGCCTGCTCCATTTCCACCTGGCCATCAGCCCGGAACCGTCCCTGCTCTATCCGCTGGTGGCGGCCAGTGGCGATGAAATCCTCCGGGCCCGCTTCGAGGGCAGCACCGAGACCTTCCGGGTGCAGGCGATCAGCGATGTGGAGACCACGCAGCCCCCGGCCCTGGCCGCCTGCCTGGAGGACCAGGAGCCCCTGCTGCCCTACCCGGTGGGCCACCTCAATGGCGATCTGCTGGGTTCCCTGGAGGGGTGGCTGCCCAACGGCCAGCACGACCCGGCCGCGGTGGATCTGGCCCAGGAAGCGCTGATGGGCAGCGACCAGCGCGGGCTGATGTTCCTCGATCAACTGGTCGAGATCATCAAGGACCGGGTCAAGTACACCCAGCGGCACGTGGGGCCCGCCTGGCCGGCGGGCCGCACCCTCAAGGAAAGGGTCGGTTCCTGCCGCGACCTGGCGATGCTGATGATCGAGACCTGCCGCTGTGCCGGCCTGCCGGCCCGGTTTGTGAGCGGCTATCACCTGGTGGAGCCGGCGCCCAAGCAGTACGACCTGCATGCCTGGGCGGAGGTCTACCTGCCCGGGGCGGGCTGGCGGGGCTTCGACCCCAGTGGCCAGGGCAGCATCGACGACCGCTACATCACCCTGGCCACCTCCTCCAAACCCACCCTCACGGCAGCGGTGAACGGCAGCTTCTCGGGTCCTGCGGGGGTGGAAAGCGAGCTGGACTGGACCATCGAGGCGGAGTTGCTGGAGCCCGCTCCCATGGGCGCTACCAGACACGAGGTGCTGCAGCGCTGAAACGAAGCCACTCTTAAGGTGCGCCCGCCTGTATCCGATGGTGCAGCGGCAGGGGCACTCCCCAGGCCAGGACAGGTCCCACATCGCAGCTAACGGCATCTCCCCCATGGCAAGCTCCACTCCCGCCCCCTGCCCACCCAAGGGGCAGGCCCTCCTGGAGGCGATGCGCCGCCATCTGTTCTCCAGCCAGGCCAAGTCGGCCTCCCTCGCCACCACCCACGACCACTACGTCTGCCTGTCGCTGGCGGTGAGGGACATCCTGCTGACCAGCTGGGTGGACACCGTGGACACCTACACCAGCCAGCACGTGCGGACCGCCACGTACATGTCGGCGGAATACCTGCTGGGGCCCCACCTGGAGAACAACCTGGTCAGCCTCGGGCTGCGGGAGGAGGCCAGGGCCGCCTGCGCCGCCCTTGGTCTCACCCTGGAGGAGATGCTGGCGGAGGAGCCGGAACCGGGCCTGGGCAATGGCGGGCTGGGTCGGCTGGCGGCCTGCTTCCAGGAGTCGATGGCCACGCTCGAGCTGCCGGCCATCGGCTACGGCATTCGCTACGAGTTCGGCATCTTCCGCCAGCAGATCGGCCCCAACGGCCAGATGGAGAGCACCGACCCGTGGCTGGCCCGCGGCAACCCCTGGGAGGTGATCCGGCCGGAATGGAGCTATCCGGTGGTGATCGGCGGCCAGACCGTGATCGGTGTTGCCTATGACACCCCGATCCTGGGCTACGGCGTCCACACGGCCAACACCCTGCGGCTGTGGTCGGCCCAGGCGCCCGACGCCTTCGATTTCGCTTCCTTCAATGCCGGCGACTACACCCGGGCCGTGCTGCACAAGGTGCAGTCGGAAACGCTCTCCAAGGTGCTCTACCCCAACGATGAGCTGGAGCAGGGCAAGCGCCTGCGGCTCAGTCAGCAGATCTTCTTCGTCTCCTGCTCCCTGCAGGACATGTTCCGCATCCTCAGCAGCCAGGGAATTCCGGTGACGGAGTTTCACCGCAAGTTTGCGGTGCAGCTCAACGACACCCACCCGGCGATCGCCGTGGCGGAGCTGATGCGCCTGCTGATCGATGACCACGGCGTCGACTGGGACACCGCCTGGAGCATCACCACCGCCACGATCAGCTACACGAACCACACCCTGTTGCCCGAGGCCCTGGAGGCCTGGGGGCTGGAACTGTTCCAGCAGCTGCTGCCCCGCCAGCTGCAGATCATCTTCGAGATCAATGCCCGCTTCCTGCGCACCCTGCGCATCCGATTCCCCGGCCAGCCCGACCTGCTGGAGCGGCTGTCGCTGATCGAGGAAGGCCCGCACCGCAAGGTGCGCATGGCCCACCTGGCGGTGGTGGGCAGCCACACGGTCAACGGCGTGGCGGAGCTGCACAGCCGCCTGCTCAAGGAGAACCTGTTCTCCGAATTCGCCCAGGTCTGGCCGGAGCGCTTCACCAACATCACCAACGGCGTCACGCCGCGGCGCTGGCTGGCGGTGGCCAACCCGCCCCTGGCCGACCTGCTCAATGACGCCATCGGCACCGATTGGTGCCGGCACCTCGACCAGCTCCGCCAGCTGGAGCCCCTGGCCACCGATGCCGGCTTCCTGGAGCGCTGGCAGGGGGTGCGCGAGCAGGCCAAGGAGCGCCTGGCCGCCACGATCCGCCAGGACACCGGCGTGCTGGTGGATCCCTCCTCCCTGTTCGACGTGCAGGTGAAGCGGATCCACGAATACAAGCGCCAGCACATGGCCGCCCTGCAGGTGGTGGAGCGCTACCTGCGCCTGCGAGCCGGGGAGGACCTGCCGCCGCGCACGGTGATCTTCGGCGGCAAGGCGGCCCCTGGCTATGCCATGGCCAAGCTGATCATCCGTCTGATCGTGGGCATGGCGGAGATCATCAACATCGATCCGGCCATGGACGGCCGCCTGCGGGTGATCTTCCTGCCCAACTTCAGCGTCAAGCTGGGCCAGAAGATCTACCCGGCGGTGGATCTTTCCGAGCAGATCTCCACCGCCGGCATGGAGGCCTCCGGCACGGGCAACATGAAGATGTCCCTCAACGGCGCCCTCACGATCGGCACCCTCGACGGGGCCAACATCGAGATCCGCGAGCGGGTCGGCGACGACAACTTCTTCCTGTTCGGCCACACCGCCGAGCAGCTGGCCGCCATCAACCGCAACGGGTACCACCCGATGCCCTGGCTGGAGAATGACGCCCTGGCCAAGGAGGCCATCGACCTGATCGGTTCGGGCCACTTCAGCGAAGGCGACCGCGACCTGTTCCATCCGCTGCTGGCCAACCTCTGCAGCAGCGACCCCTTCCGGGTGATGGCCGACCTGGGCGACTACCGCCGCGCCCAGAATGAGGTCGACAGCGCCTGGTCCGACGCAGGACGGTGGAGCATGATGTCTGTGCTGAACACCGCCCGCTGCGGCTTCTTCAGCAGCGACCGGTCCATCCAGGAGTACGCCGAGCGCATCTGGAAGGTGGTCCCGGTCCCCGTCAACTCCTGCAGCGTGATTCCCAACTCGTCAACATGAACGTCCCGCAACCCGCATGAGCTGGCCCTCATGAGCTGGATGGAACAGGTGGCCGGGGCGGCCGAGTCGCGCCTGCGCGCCGCTGGCATCCAGCTCACCCTCGGCGGTGAGCCCACCCTGGTGCCCCTTGAACCGGAGGGGCCGGAGTGGAGCGTCACGGCCGACGGCCCCACCAAGCTCACCATGGCCCGGGACCTGCAGCAGCGGGTCTGGCGCGGCAGCACGCTGCTCTACTGCCCGGGCAAGCGCTATGACGGCGAGGTCAATCCCCGCTGGGCCCTGCGGCTGTTCCTGGGCGATGACGGCACGGCGCCGGTCCGCTGGCCAGGCTTCTGCCAGCCCGGTCTGGAGGGCTCACCGCTGAAAGCCAGCGAAGGCCCGGCCTGGTTGGAGCGCCTGGGTGGGCTGCTGGGACTCAGGCTCCAGCCCGTTTTGCTGCGGGATCCCCTCGATCCCGAGCGGCGGGCCTGGGCGGCCCCCTTGAGCGTCGCGCCTGCGGAGACGGCGGCCGAGGGGGGAGTGGTCGACTGGAAGGTGGCACCCTGGCCCCTGGAGGAGAGCCTGCGGGAGCTCACCGGTGCCCCGGGTCCGGCCGGCCTGCGCCTGCCCCTGGAGCACCTGCCCGACGACGTGCCCCGCCAGGTGCTCACCCTGGAGATCGATCCCGACGGCTGGGAACTGTTCCTGCCGCCCCTGGAGCGCGAACCGCTGCGCCAGTTGCTGCAGGCGGTGGCCGACAGCCTCGGCGACCTGGCCGCGCCGCGGCTCAGCGGCGTGCTGCCCTTCGATGCCGGCGAGCGCTGGCAGGTGCTGGGCCTGACGGCCGATCCGGGTGTGCTGGAGATCAACCTGCCCGTCTGCCACAGCTGGCTGGAGTACCACGAGTGGCTGCAGCGGCTGGAGGAGGTCGGCGAGCGCGTTGGCCTGCGCAGCTGGAAAGACCTGGGCGACGGCCGCCAGGAGGGCACCGGTGGCGGCAACCACCTGCTCTGGGGTGGCCCCGACCTGGCCCACCACCCCTTCTTCTCAAGGCCGGCCTGGCTGACGGGGATCCTGCGCTACTGGCAACGGCACCCGTCACTGGCGTACCTGTTCTGCGGCCCCGGGGTGGGCCCCTCCTCCCAGTCGCCACGGCCGGACGAGGCGATCGGTGACTGCTTCGATCTGGAGCTGGCCTACCGTGCCATCGAGCAGGCGGAGGGCCAGCCCTCGAGCGAACCCTTCGGGGATGTCCGGGGTCTGATCGGCGAAACGTTGCGCCATCTCCATGCCGACCGCAGCGGCAACAACCACCGCAGCGAGATCAGCTTCGACAAGTTCTGGAACCCCGGGGCCCCGGCCGGTTGCCTCGGCCTGGTCGAGTTCCGGGCGCTGGAAAGCCTGCCCAGCATGGCGTGGAGCAGCACCATTGCCCTGCTGTGGACGGCCCTGGCGGCCCACCTGCTGGAGCCCCGCCACCGCCCCACCGAGCTGCACGACTGGGGCTCCAGCCTGCATGACCGCCAGCTGCTGCCCAGCCAGCTCTGGGCTGATCTGGAGGGCATCCTGGCCGACCTGGCGGCGGATGGGCTGGCCCTGGATCCGGCGCCGTTCCGGGCCATCTGGGAGTGGCGCTTTCCGCCCCTGCTGCGCTGGCACGGGGAGGCCAACTCCACCGATGTGGCCCCGGCCCTGGAACTGCGGCCCGCCCCCGAGCCCTGGCCCCTGATCTGCGACACCCCGGTGCAGGGGGGCTTCACCAGCCGGTTCATCGACGGCTCCCTGCGCCGCTTCGAGGTGGTGGCCAACCCGACGTTCCGTCGGGACTGCCAGCTGCTGGTGAATGGTCGGCCCCTGCCGCTGGAGCCCGCCGGGGAGGGGGCGTCCCAGGTGCTGGCGGTGCGCTTCCGCTTCCAGCGTCTCTACCCGTGCCTGCATCCGGCGATCGAGCCGCACATGCCGCTGGAGCTGGTGCTGCGCGCCCCCGGCGGGGATTTCGGCTTCCGCCTGCACCCCGATGGCCACCGCTTTGAAACCTGCCTGGCGCCCGGGTTCGTTCCCGGGGCGCCCGCCTGGCAGGGGCGTCAACGCCCCACCGACCACACCATCGATCTGCGGATCGGCTGACCGTCTGCGTGAGCAGCGGACATGAACCACAACCAAAGCCGGGGAGAGCGTTCAGCGCCATCAAATTCTTCTCTTTCCTTCACTCTTCAGACAGCTCGGGGCCATATTGTCAGTCCAATTCTCAGCAGCGCTGCAGTTATCACGAACCACTTCGGGAGGGAGGGAGATTTTCCTTCCCCAGCCTGGTCAGCACCGAAAACGATGCCTAACATCCCTGGTGAATGGAAGCACCAGTGCAATCTTTCTGGTTCAGCACCCCTTCAGAACAGGGGCTGATTCCTTGCGTTGACAGCGTCGGTGATGCCCTGCGTTTTGCCGCTGACCTGGGCAGCGATGATCTCGTTGTCCTGGATCTCGCCACTGGCCATTTCATTGATTGCAACCGTTCCGCCCACGAACGGCTTGGCTATGAGCGGGACCACTTCCTCACATTGAATCCAGCTGCGATTCAGGCGGATAGGGGCCTGTCCGATGATCTGATGCGGGATCAGCTGAGGGTGATGCGCCAGCAGCCCAGGGGCAGCTTCGCCACGCGCCATCGGGCCCGTTCCGGCAGCTGCCGGGATGTGTCCGTCAGCTATCAGGTGCTGGAGTTACGGGGCCGGCTGGTGGCCCTCGTCAGCCACCGTGACCGCAGTGATCTGGACACGGCCTTGCGGGAAAGCTCCCGGCTGGGCTCGCTGCTCCAGGAAGCCGAGCGACTCACCCACGTGGGCAGCTGGGAGTTGAACCATCGCACCGGAGAACTGCTCTGGTCGAACGAGGCCTACAGCATCTTCAATACCGCCCCGGAGCTGACGGCGCCGTCCTACGAGGTGTTCCTCAGGACGGTGCATCCGGAGGATCGTTCCCTGGTGGATGCCACCTTCCAGGACGCCTTCCGCTCGGGCCAGCCCTATCGAATCGAGCATCGTCTGCTGCTTGGCAATGGCCTGCTCAAGGTGGTGCTGGAGCGGGGGTGCACGACCCTCGACGATGACGGACGACCGCTGTTCACGGTGGGAACGGTTCAGGACATCAGCGAACAGCACGAGATTCAGCAGCGATTGGAGCGCATCGCCTTTGTCGATCCCCTCACCAGGCTGCCCAACAAGGCCGCCGCCGTTCGTCAGCTGGCCCGTCTGCTGCGCACCTCCGGTACGGACCACAGCATCGCCCTGATCAACCTCGACCTCGACAACTTCCAGTCGATCAACAACAGCCTGGGCCATGAGATCGGCAACCAGGTGCTCCAGGCCAGTGGCAGCTGCCTGCGCCACCTGCTGCGGCCAGACGACTGGCTGGCCCGGGTCGGCAGTGATGAATTCATCCTGCTGCGGCCCCTGCCCATGGCCGACCGGGGCCAGGCTCTGCAGTGGGCTGAGGAGATCCGCCGCACCCTTGGCAACACCCCCGGGATGGGCACGGGCCTGGCGGTCCAGCCCAGCGCTTCGCTGGGGGTGGCCCTGGCCCCCGACCACGGCTCCGACCCGGACACCCTGCTGCGCTGCGCCAACACGGCCCTGATGGAGGCCAAGCAGCACGGCAAGAACCAGCTGCGCTTTTACTCCCCGGAGATCAGCCTGCAGCTGCGCGAACGCCTCGAGCTGGAGCTCAGCCTTGGCCGGGCGATCGATCGGGAGCAGCTGCGCCTCTTCTACCAGCCCCAGATCGATCGGGGCGGCAGCCGGATCGCCGGGGCCGAGGCCCTGCTGCGCTGGCGTGACCAGAACGGCCGGATGGTGTCCCCCAACGTCTTCATCCCGCTGGCGGAGAAGACCGGCCAGATCCACACCATCGGCCTCTGGGTGATCGAGGAGGCCTGCCGGCAGCTGCACGCGTGGCATCGCCAGGGGCTGCGGCCGGGAAAGCTGGCGATCAACATCTCCGCCCTGCAGCTGGGGGCCGAGCGCCCCTCCCTGGCCGAGCTGCTGGCCGGGGCGCTGCAGAACTACGGCCTGTTGCCCGAGAACCTCGAACTGGAGATCACCGAAACGGCCCTGCTCAACGATCCAGGCCGTGCCGGCGAACAACTGCGGCAGCTCGCCGAGAGCGGTTTCAGCCTGGCGATCGATGACTTCGGCACGGGCTATTCCTCGTTGGCCATGCTCCATTCCCTGCCCCTCGACAAGCTCAAGATCGACCGTTTCTTCGTCGACCGCCTTGGCAATGACGATGCCGACCTGGCCATCGTCAAGGCCACCATCGTGATGGCCAAGGAGCTGGGATTGATGACCCTGGCGGAAGGGGTGGAAACCCGTGAGCAGCTGCGGATGCTGCAGAACCTCGGCTGCGACCAGTTCCAGGGGCACCTGCTGGGCCGGCCCATGTCCGCCGACGCCTTCGGCTCCCTGTTGCGGGTCGCTGCCGCAACCTGAACCAGCGCCTACCAGCTCACCCCGTGCAGCTTGGGCAGGGGGGCGGTCTTGGAGGTCACCGCGAAGAGCCGTGGGATCCGGTGGCTGTTGTAAACGCGGAATTCGCGCACCACGCTGGCGCCTTCCTCGCGCACGGCCTGGTTGAGCAC
This sequence comes from Synechococcus sp. CCY 0621, assembly GCF_019038465.1. Taxonomy (GTDB): domain Bacteria; phylum Cyanobacteriota; class Cyanobacteriia; order PCC-6307; family Cyanobiaceae; genus Cyanobium. Next base: position 56,192 of record NZ_JAFKRH010000014.1, read on the forward strand.
CAGGGAGCCATCAGGATCAGAGACGGAACGGTGGAACGTGCCGGGGGGAATGCGCAGGATGTCGCCGCCGCAGTCGAGGCGAACAATGTGATATGGGTAGTTCCAGCCCAGGTTGACCAGGAAGAAGGTGCGGCCGCCGTGCATGGCCAGCAGGTTGTCTTCCTGATGGGGATGGAGATAGAACTGCCAGCTGCCGGACTCCTGACAGTCGGGCGGGCTGATCGCCGGGCCCGAATGCACCACCAGATCCCGCTTGTTGGACGTGGGCACGGTGATATCGAAGAACCGCACCGACGGGGTGTCGCGGAACTTCTCGTAGGGGATCAGCTCAAACATCGGAGCTGGACGGGGCCCCTGGGCGGCCCCGCTGGGTGGGCGGCCTTGCAGCTCGTCTCTCGACGGGACGGTGGCGGTCATGGGGGCGACTTCGTCAGAAGCCTCTGCGGTCTCTTCAGTGAACCTAATCCTGGCGGGGTCCCACGGTGAGATCGGCTACGAAAGCCCGCAGGCGTTGGGCCAGTTCCAGCGCTGGAGAGGCCCGTCACCCCACTGGGGCGGAGGCCCAACGGCTGCTGGAACTTGCTTGAATGGCACCCTCATCGGGCCCAGATTCAGGACGGAGCGCCATGGCCACGTCGTCGATCGTGCAGAGGCTGACCCTGGGCGGTATCGCCCGCCATGTCGCCTTCGGTGTCAGCCTCGGCGCCGTCCTTGCTGGCCTTCCGCCCACCGCGCTGGCCCAGAGCCGCCCGCCGATGGCCCGGCCCACCGTTTCGGTGCCGGCCTTCAAGAACACCGTCACCCAGCCCACGTGGTGGTGGCAGGGCCCGGTGGCCGACGACCTGGCTGCCGCCCTGGCCAACGAACTGCAGGGCACGGGCACGCTGCAGGTGGTGGAGCGGAAGCAGCTCAAGGACGTGCTCTCCGAACAGGAGCTGGCCGAGCTGGGGATCGTCAAGAAAGGGCCCGACGCCGCCCGCAAGGGGCAGATGCGCGGCGCGCGTTACATCGTGCTGGGCACGGTCACCTCCTACGAAACCAACGTGGAGCAGAAGCAATCGGGCAGCAGCTTCGGCCTGCTCGGCTTCGGCAAGCAGAACCAGGACGTGGAAACCAAGGACTACGTGGCGATCGACATCCGCGTCGTGGACAGCAGCACCGGCGAGGTGATCGGCTCGCGCACCGTGGAAGGCCGGGCCAGCAACACGGCCAGCGCCAGCTCCAGTGGGGTCAATCTGCTGCCGGCGGCGGGTCTGGCCCTCTGGATGGCACCCAACATGGGTCGCACCGGCCAGGCCCTCACCGGTGCCGCCGGTACGCTCAATTTCGGCAGCAACCAGGCCCAGGCCCAGCGCACCCCGGCCGGCAAGGCGATCAGGGCCGCCCTGATCGACGCCTCCGAGTACGTGAGCTGCGTCCTGGTGCCCCAGGGGGACTGCCTGGCGCGCTTCGAGCAGCAGGACCAGCAGCGCCGCCAGCGCACCAGGGGCGTGCTGCAACTCGATTGAGCCCTGAAGCACCGCCCCCCGCTGCCTAGGGTGCAGATCCCCCGGGTCCGGCTGCATGGGCCGCCACGACCACTGTTTCGGCTTCGAGGCCGACTTCGTCGACGACCTGCGCTGCATTCCGATGGCCGTGCGGCGCAAGCTCGACCTGGTGGGGGTCAAGCTGAAGCTGGTGCATTGGAGCGACCTCGACGAGGGGGAACGGCAGCGGCTGCTCGACTGGCCCGACGACGCCGAGGCCCTGGCGGCGCTGGACCACTGGCTCGCGCAGCGCACGGCTGTGATGGCCGCCGGCCTCGCCGGCCGGCTCGAGCCCGCCTGCGGTGCGCCCTGGCAGGGGAACGACGCCCCCCCGGAGGTGCTGCTCGCCTCCTGCCGCCAGCTGGGGCTGACCCTGCCCCCCCACGCCTGGGGGGAGCTCGATGAGCTGCAGCGCTTCGCCCTGGTGAAGCTCAGCCATCCGGGCCATGAGCACCGCAACCTGCCGCGGGCCCTGGCGGAATTCGGCCTGCTGGCATGAGCGGCCTGCGGGCCTGTCTGCTCAGCGGCGGCGTCAGCCGCCGCATGGGCACGGACAAGGCCCTGCTGCCCCACCCCGCCGGGGGCACCTGGCTGGAGTTCAGCCTCGGGCGACTGGCAGCGCTGCCGCTGCCGATCACCCTGCTCAGCCACCACCGGGCCCACCACGCCCTGGCGCGGCCCCTGCGGGACGGGCGGGGACAGCCGATCACGGTGCTGGAGGAGCCGCCGCCCCGGGAGGGGCCGCTGCTGGCCCTCGAGCGTCTGATGGCGCTCTACCCCGATCAAGACCTGCTGCTCTGCCCCGTGGACATGCCCTGGCTGGAGACCGCCGCCCTCGAGGCCCTGCTGGAGGTCACGGCCGCCGCCCCTGGCCCCGCCCCGATCCACCTGGCCCATGACGGCCTGCGGCTGCAGCCGCTGCTGGGGGTTTACCCCGCCCACGCCGCCCGCCGCCAGCGGCTGGGTGCCTTCACGGCGGCGGGCGGCCGGCGCCTGCAGGACTGGCTGGCGGGCGAGGTGGTGGTGCCGGTGGCCCTGCCGGCCGCGGGCCTCCGCAATGCCAACCGGCCCGACGACGCCACCGGCCTGTGGCCCTAGCTTTCCTGCCATGGCGGAGCGTCCCCTGGATCTGCATGGCCGGCCCCTCGGGGTGCTGCGGCTGTCGCTGACGGCCCGCTGCAACCTGGCCTGCCCCTACTGCTGCCCGGATCTCGAGGACCCGCCCGACCTGCTGACCCTGGCGGAACGGGTGGCGCTGGTGGAGGCGACCGTGGGCCTGGGTGTGCACACCCTGCGCCTCACCGGCGGTGAGCCCCTGCTGCACCGGCGCCTGGAGGAGCTGATCGCCGCCCTGCAGCCGCTGCGGCAGCGCGAACCCAATGATCCCCGCGGCGCCCTGCGGGAGATCGCCCTCACCAGCAACGGCGTGCTGCTGGGGGCCGAGCGGGCCCGGCAGCTGAAGGCGGCGGGGCTCGACCGGATCACCCTCAGCCTCGATGGCACCGACGGCGCCAGCGTGGCCCGCATGGCCGGCCTGGGGAGCCCGGCCGCCGGTGACGCCGTGCTGGAGAAGGTGCTGGCGGCGATCCGGCACGCGCGGGAGGCCGGCTTCGATCCGGCCCGCGGCGCCTTGAAGCTGAACGCGGTGATCACCCGCTCCGGCAACGCCGACCAGCTGCTGCCCCTGGCGGCCCTGGCCCGGGAGCAGGGGCTGGAGTTGCGCCTGATCGAGTTCATGGATGTGGGCAACCGCAACGGCTGGGAGCCGGAGCAGGTGCTGCCGGCGGCCGAGATGGTGGCCCGCATCGGGGCGGCCTGGCCGCTGGAGCCGGTGGGCCGCACCCCCCACGGCACCGCCGGCCGCTGGCGCTTCCGCGACCGGGATGGGCTGCACCTGGCGGTGGTGGCCTCGATCACGGCGCCCTTCTGCGGCGACTGCAACCGGTTGCGGATCACCGCCGACGGGGTGGCCTACAGCTGCCTGTTCGCCGCCAACGGCACCGACCTCAAGCCCTGGCTGCGGCCCGGCGCCGAAGCCGCCGGTCTGGAGCAGGCGCTGCGCCGCCTCTGGCTGCAGCGCCGCGATCGCTACAGCGAGGAGCGGCAGGAGGCGGCTGAGCGGCGGCCGGCGCCGGCGGAGATGGCCTACCTGGGGGGCTGATGGGCGCCAGGTGGCTCCTCGGCCATGCGCCGGCTCCGGTCCTGGATCAGCTGGGCCACCAGGGCCGTCCAGCCCGTCTGGTGGCTGGCACCCAGGCCGGTGCCGTCGTCGCCGTGGAAGTACTCGTGGAACAGGTGCAGGCGACGCCCTTCGGCATCGGTGAGGAAGGCGGCGGTGGCGCCGTAGGCCGGTGGTGGGCCGTCGGGGCGCGGCAGGAACAGTCCGATCAGTCGGTCGGTGATCAGGTCGGCGGCCTGCTGCAGGCTGAGCCAGCGGCCGGAGCCCGTGGGGCATTCCACCTGGAAGCCGTCACCGGCGTAGCGGTGGAACTGGTGCAGGGCCTCGATCAGCAGATGGTTGACGGGGAACCACACCGGGCCGCGCCAGTTGGAATTGCCGCCGAACAGGCCGGAGCGCGACTCCGCCGGCTCGTAGCCGACCCGGTGCTCCAGACCCTCGAAAGAGAAGACGTAGGGGTGGTCGGCGTGGTGGCGGGAGAGGGAGCGGATGCCGTGGTCGCCGAGGAATTCGGCCGGATCGAAGAGGCGCGCCAGGATGCGCCGGAAGCGGTCCTCCGCCACGAAGCGGTTGGGGCTGAGGTAGGTGAGGGCGAGCAGACGGCGGGCCTTCTGCCCCTTGGTCTCCATGCAGGCCACGTTCACCTTGAGATCGGGTCGGTGCTGGATGAACCACTCCAGCCGCTCCCGGAAGGCCGGTAGCCGCTCGAGCACATCGGGCTCGAGGATGGCGATAGCGAACAGGGGAATCAGCCCCACCATCGAGCGGATCTTCAGCGGCAGCCGCTGGCCGTCGGGCAGATGGAGCACGTCGTGGAAGAAGCCGTCCTCGTCGTCCCAGAGGTTGTTGCCGCCGTTGCCGTGGGCATTCATGGCCGCGGCGATGTAGAGGAAGTGCTCGAAGAACTTCGTCGCCATGTCCTCGTAGACGGGATTCTCCTGTGCCAGCTCCAGGGAAATGGTGAGCATGTTGAGGCAGAACATGCCCATCCAGCTGGTGCCATCGGCCTGCTCGATGAAGCCGCCGGTGGGCAGGGGGGCGCTGCGATCGAACACACCGATGTTGTCGAGTCCGAGGAAACCGCCCTGGAAGATGTTGTTGCCCTCCGCGTCCTTGCGATTCACCCACCAGGTGAAGTTGAGAAGCAGTTTCTGGAACACCCGCTCCAGAAACCGCCGGTCGCCGCTGCCGGTGGCCCGCTTCTCCAGGCTGTACACCTGCCAGGTGGCCCAGGCGTGGACGGGCGGGTTGACGTCGCCGAAGGCCCATTCGTAGGCGGGCAGCTGGCCGTTGGGGTGCATGTACCACTCCCGGGTCAGCAGGTCGAGCTGGTGCTTGGCGAAGCCGGGATCCACCAAGGCGAGGGGGACGCAGTGGAAGGCCAGGTCCCAAGCGGCGAACCAGGGGTACTCCCACCCATCGGGCATGGAGAGCACGTCGTCGGCATGGAAGTGCTGCCACAGGTGGTTGCGGCCATGGCGGTGGGCCGGCGGCGGTGGGGTGGCCGGATCCCCCGCCAGCCAGTCCCGGATCCCATAGAGGTAGGTCTGCTTGCTCCAGAGCAGGCCGGCGAAGGCCTGGCGCTGCAGCTCGCGAAGCTCGGTCGGCAGCCCGGCCGGGACCAGGTCTGCGTAGAAGGCGTCGGCCTCCCGCTGCCGCATCCGGCAGATGGCCTTGAAGTCGGCGCCGAGGGGGTCGTCCGTGAGCCGGCGATCCACCAGCCGCAGCTTCAGCACCCGGGTTTCCCCCGCCGCCAGGGGCAGGACGTAGTGCAGCGAGGCCTTGGTGCCGACCCCCTCAGGGTTCACCGCCCCCCGCGCGCCCGCCACCACTCGGTCGTTGATGCCGTCCTTGACGTAGGGGCCGGCGTTGGCGGCGCCGAACAGCCGCCGGGCATTGGTCTCGTTGTCGGTGACCAGCAGCTCCGGCTGGCCGGCCCCCGACCCTTCGGGAGCCACGGCCTGCTGCTCGGCGTGAAGCCAGAAGGTTCCCATCTCAGGGTGGCTCGCTTCCAGGGTCCGCCAGGGCACGGGGCTGGAGGATCCGGGGGCACGCGGCTCCGGCGGGACGGACCGGATCGAGGGGCGCGGTTCGTTACCGCCCCAGCTCCAGGTGTTGCGGAACCAGAGGGTGGGCAGCAGGTGCAGGGTATGGGGCTCAGGGCCGCGGTTGGTGACGCTCAGGCGGATGAGGATGTCGTCCGGGGCCGCCTTGGCGTAGGTCACCTCGATGTCGCAGAAGCGGTCGCCGGCGAAGATGCCGGTGTCGAGCAGTTCGTATTCGGGGGCGTCGCGGCCGCGGCGGCCGTTCTCCGCCACCAGCTCCTCGTACGGGAAGCGCCCATGGGGGTAGCGGTACAGCCCCCGCATCCAGCTGTGGCTGGGGGTGCTGTCGCGGTGGACGTAGATCTCCTTGACGTCCTCGCCATGGTTGCCCTGGGGGCCGCCGAGCCCGAACAGCCGTTCCTTGAGGAAGGGGTCGTGGCCGTTCCAGAGGGCGAGGGCGAAACAGAGGCGCTGGTGGTTGTCGCAGAGGCCCAGCAGGCCGTCCTCCCCCCAGCGGTAGGCGCGGGAGCGGGCCTGCTCGAAAGGGAAATGCTCCCAGGCGTTGCCGTCGGCGCTGTAGTCCTCCCGCACCGTGCCCCACTGGCGATCGCTCAGGTAGGGACCCCAGCGCCGCCAGCGGGCTTCGCGGCGATCGTCGGCGGCGAGCCGTTCCCGCTCCGCCGCCGCCTCTGCCTGCGCCGCCTCCTCCGGCACTTCAGCCGCCATGGCCGGCGGCCACCGCCCCCCGCACCAGCACCGGCACCCGCTTGAAGGCCGGGGTGCCGCAGCGGGGGTCGATGACGGCCTTCATCAGCACGTTCACCTCCGGGTAGAACATCAGCGCCGCGCCCTCGCGGATCTCGCCGGGGATGATCTCCACGTCCTCCAGGGCGCCCGCCTCCCCCTGCACCGTCACCCGCTGGTGGGCCGCCAGGCCGCAGCGGCGCAGGTCGGCCCGGTTCATCAGGATCGTGTGGCGGTGGGGCATGCCCCGGTAGCTGTCGCCGGCCTTGTAGACGACGGTGTTGTGCTGGCCGTAGCTGCGGGCCGTGACCAGGGCCAGCACCAGGCCGGTTTCCCCGGGCCCCAGGCCACCGAAGTGCTCCGCTCCCGGCAGCGTCAGTTCGGGCAGGGGGGTGGGCGCCACCCGGGCCCGGCCGCTGGGGGTGGGGAAGTGGGGACTGTCGAACAGGCGCCCCTCGACGCTGAACTCCTGCCGGGTGGCATCGATGCGGGCGATCGGGCCGTAGCCGGGCACGGTGCGGCCGATCAGTTCCCGCACGTAGGACGGATCCTGCAGCCGCCCCCAGTCGATCGGATCCGTGCCCATCAGCCGCCGGGCCAGCTCGGCCAGGAACGCCACCTCGCTGATCAGGTCCGCCCGCTGCAGGTGGGTGGTGCCGGGTTCGTTGAGGCGCACGTAGTTGTTGCCCGATTCGGTGGTGGTGCGGTGCGGCGTCTCGAAGCGGTTGAACACCGGCAGCACCAGGGTCTGGCGGGCGGCCAGGCCGTGGAAATGGCCCTGGTTGGGCTTGGTGGCCAGGTACAGGATCGTGTCGATCCGGCCCAGGGCCCGCTTCGCCTCGCCGCTGTCGGGGTTGGCGCCCCAGAGGTTGCCCCCCAGGCACAGCAGGCTGTCGACGTGGCCGGCATCGGCGGCCTCGATCAGGGCGCGGGTGTCATAGCCCGGCACCCGGCTCAGGGGCCGGCCCAGCAGCTGCTCGAGGGCCTGCTGCATCTCCGACCGCAGCTTGACGGTGACCCCCATCGAGCCGAAGCCCTGCACGTTGGAGTGGCCCCGGATCGGCATGGTGCCGGCCCCGGGCCGGCCCACGTTGCCGCTGAGCAGGGCGGTGTTGGCGATCGCCTGCACGTTGTCGATGCCGTTGGCGTGGTGGGTGATCCCCATCGCCCAGGCGAACACCACGCCGCGGGCGGCGGCGATCACGGCGGCGGCGTGCTCCAGCTCCTGACGGCTCAGGTCGCACCTGCCGGTGATCGCCTCCCAGGAGGTGTGCTCCAGCTGCTCCAGCAGTGCTTGCCAACCCTCGGCGTGGGCGGCCAGAAAGTCGCGCTTCACGGCGCCGGCCTCGAGCAGGGCCTTCTGCAGGCCCAGGAACACGGCCGTGTCGCTGCCCGGCACGGGCTGCAGGAACAGCGAAGCGATCTCCGCGCCCCCCTGCAGCGACGAGACCGGGAAGGCCGGCGAGCCGAACTTCAGCAGCCCCACCTCGATCACCGGGTTGATCACGATCACAGTGCCGCCCCGCCGCCGCAGCTTGATCAGCTCGTTCATCAGTCGCGGGTGGTTGGCCGGGGCGTTGGAGCCCACCAGCACCACACAATCCGCCTGCTGCAGGCTCTCCAGGCTCACCATCGAGGTGCCCGAGCCGAAGACGGCATTGAGCCCGACGGTGGAGGGGGCGTGGCAGAGGTCGGAGCAGTCGGCCAGGTTGTTGGAGCCCATGGCCCGCAGCAGCAGCTGCAGCAGGTAGGCGGCCTCGTTGGAGGAGCGGCCCGAGCTGTAGGAGGCCACCCGCTCCGGCGGGCGCCGGAAGGCGGCCTCGGCGATGGCGAACACGTCGTCCCAGCCGATGGGCTCGTAGTGGCTGCCGCCCTCGCGCAGCAGCAGGGGGTGGCTGAGGCGGCCGAGGCGGTCGGCCTGCATCGAGGAGAGCTGCTGGAGTTCAACCAGGCTGCGGGTGCCGAACACCCCATCGGGCACCGCCGGCTGCAGCTCGGCCATGATCGCCTCGACGCTCTTGAGGCAGCGCTGCAGCGGCTCCCCCAGCTCGTCGACGAAGCCGCCGTGCTGGCCGCCGGTGCCCCAGGCGCAGGAGAGGCAGGCGCTGCGGTGGTTGAGGGTCTGCCAGAGCTTCGGGCCCTGCGGGGTCAGGGTGGCGCGGGCCCAGCCCTCGATCAGGGGCCAGCCGCCGCCCTGGGCTGGCATGGCGGCATCGGCGGGGCTGGCGTCGTCGCTCATGGGGCCGGCCGGAGTTGGCCCTCACTCTGGCCGCTGGGCTCCATGGGTGGGGGGCTGGGGCCATGTCCGGATCCCAGTGGCGACGGGCACAGCGAGAATCGGGCCAGCGGCGGAGCGAGGCAGCGCCCATGATTCGGCATATCGACCACGTCACGATCGTGGTGAGGGACCTGGCGGCGGCCCGGCGCTTCTTCGGCCTGCTGGGCTTCGTCGAGGACAAGGCCGTGCTGATCAGCGGGCCCCAGTTCGCCGACTACATGGGGGTGGAAGGCATTGAGGCGGACCACGTGACGCTCGTGCTGGCAGGGGCCACGCCGCGGCTGGAGGTGCAGCTGCTGCACTACCGCCACCCGGACCCCCTCCCCGAGCCGGCCATGGACAACCTGGCCCGGGTGGGGTTCAACCACATCTGCTTCGCCGTCGACGACCTGGAGGCCACGGTGGCCCGGCTGCAGGCCGGTGGCGTCGCGCTCCGCAACGCGGTCATGGAGTTCCACCACCGCAAGCTGGTGTTTCTCCGCGGTCCGGAGGGCATCACCGTGGAGCTGGCGGAATGGAAGGGGGGCGCCGCCCCCTAGCTGGCGACGGCCAGCAGGGCATCCAGGCGGCCCTGGCGCTCCAGGGTGTAGAGGTCGTCGCACCCCCCCACATGGGCGTCGTCGATGAAGACCTGGGGCACGGAGCGCCGACCGTCGCTGCCCCGGGCCACCATCGCGTCGCGGGCTTCCTCGTCGCCGTCGATCACGTATTCCTCGTAGGCCACGCCCTTGCGGTCCAGCAGCTGCTTGGCCCGGATGCAGAACGGGCAGAAGCGCCAGGTGTAGATCTCGACCTTGGGCATGGAGGGCACACGGGGTGGGGCGGAATGGATTGATTCTGTCGAAATGGCGGCCCGCCGTCCGTCATGGAGATGACGCAGGCCCTTCGGGAGTGTGTCCCCCACCAACCTATTGAGTCCCCACCATGCAGTACGCCGTTCTGATCTACGAAAGCGAGCAGGACTTCGCCGACCGTCCCGGCCTGATGCCGGCCTATGCCGCCTACTCCCGGGCCCTGGCCGAGGCCGGCCACATGGCCGGTGGCGAGGCCCTGCAGCCCACCCACACCGCCACCACCGTGCGCCTGCGCCATGGGGAGCGGCAGGTGCAGGACGGGCCCTTCCCAGATAGCAAGGAGCAGCTGGGCGGCTTCTTCCTGATCGATGTGCCCGACCTCGACGCGGCCCTCACCTGGGCCGCCCGCTGCCCGGCGGCGGAGCGCTGCGCCGTGGAGGTCCGGCCCGTGCTCGCCATGGAAGCCCCCTGAGATGGAGGGGCGGCGGGCGGCGGAGCTGGCGGCACGCCAGTCCTTCGGCAAGCTGGTGGCCTGGCTCACCGCCCGCTGCGGCGACGTGGCGGCGGCGGAGGACGCCCTCGGCGATGCCTTCCTCGCCGCCCTGCGGCGCTGGCCCAGCGAGGGGGTGCCCCGGGCCCCCGAAGCCTGGCTGCTGGTGGTGGCCCGGCGGCGTCTGATCGACCGGGCCCGCCGCGACCGGACCCTGGAGCAGCTGCTGCCCGAGCTGGACGCCGCGGCCCCCGGCCTGGATCCGGAAACGCCTGAGAACGCCATGGAGATTCCCGACGAGCGGCTGCGGCTGCTGTTTCTCTGCGCCCACCCGGCGATCGATCCGGGCCTCCAGGCCCCGCTGATGCTCCAGACCGTCCTGGGCCTCACCGCCAGCCGCATCGCGGCGGCCTTCCTGGTGGCGCCGGCCACCATGGGCCAGCGGCTGGTGCGGGCCAAGGCCAAGATCCGCGACGCCGGCATCCCCTTCGTGCTGCCGGACGTCGAGGCGCTGCCGGCCCGCTCGGCGGCGGTGCTGCAGGCGATCTACGCCGCCTACACCACCGGCTGGAATGGCGAGGGCGGCGACGCCCGTAACCGGGGGCTGGCGCAGGAGGCGGTGCTGCTGGCGCGGCTGTGCGCCGCCCTGCTGCCCGAGGAGCCGGAGGCCCGCGGCCTGCTCGCCCTGCTGCTCCACTGCGAGGCGCGCCACGGGGCCCGGCGGGCCGCCGACGGCAGTTACGTGCCGCTGCTGGAGCAGGAGCCGGAGCAGTGGGATGCCGCCCTGATCGCCGAAGCCGAGGCGGCCCTGACCGAGGCCTCGCAGGCGGGCCGGCCCGGGCGCTTCCAGCTGGAGGCGGCGATCCAGTCGCTCCATGCCCACCGCGCCGTCAGCGGCGCGGTCGACTGGCCGGCCCTGCTGGGGCTCTACGACGCCCTGCTGGCCTTGGCCCCGAGTGCGGGGGGCCGGGTGAGCCGGATCGCCGTGCTGGCCGAGCTGGCGGGCCAGGCCGTCGCCCTGGCCGAACTGGACGTTCTGGCGGCCGCCGAGCCGGCCCTGCGGGAGCACCAGCCCTGGTGGGCGCTGCGTGCCCACCTGCTGCAGTGCACCGGCCAGGCCGGCGCGGCCCGGCAGGCCTACCGGCGCGCCATCGCCCTGACGGACGATCCGGCCGTGCGAGCGTTCCTGCGGCTACGGGCAGACACCTATGCGCTCTGATCTGCCCGGTGGCCTGACGCCCTACAAACGCACGCCCACCTTCGACGCCGAGACCGTGCCGGCGGGTCTGCGGGCGCAGCACAGCACCCGAGCGGGGGTGTGGGCCCGGGTCGTGGTGCTGGAGGGCTCGCTGCCGTTCCGGTTCCTGGAGCCCCACGAGGAACTGGTGCTGCTGACGCCCGAACGGCCCGGCATCGTGGCACCCACCCAGCGGCACCAGGCCGAGCCCGGCCCCGGCGTGCGGTTCTACGTGGAGTTCCACCGAGCGGAGCCGCCGCTCCCGTCGGCGCCTCAGACCGCCTGACGCGGGCGGATGCCGTACTTACGACGCACCTCCTCCAGGGGCAGGGGGAAGTCGTCCCAGGGATCCCAGTCGCTGATCAGGTCGCGGGTAACGCCGAGGCCGTGCTCCAGGCCGCGGAAGATCACCTCCGGATCGGCCTGGCCGGTTTCGGCCGCCGTCACCGGGGTCGAGCCGATGCCCAGCTGGAACTGGGCCAGGGCGAACAGGATCGTGAAGAAGGGGTCGTTGCGGCCGAAGCCGGCCTGGAAGCCGAGCACACCGCACTCTTCGCTCGCCGAGGTGCCGTAGCCGCCGAGCACGTGGCAGCAGTCGTGGCGCACCACCGGCGGCGGCGGCCCGCCCAGCTCGCCGGGAACGCTGAAGCCGTTGGCATCGATGAAGGCCAGGTAGGCCCGGCCGAGGCTGCCGTGGGGCAAGTCCGCCAGGGCCCGGTACCGATGGGCGAGGGCGGGATCCTCCCGCTTCAGGATCGAGCGGGCGATCTGCAGGGCGCCGGCGGGGCCCTCATCGCGCAGGTAGGCCGCGGCGGCCCCCCGCTGGAAGCTGCGGCGGGCGATGTCGAGGCGTACCAGGTTGAACTGGTGCTCGAGCACGTGGCGGAACGCCTGCACCGGGGCAGCATCGATCTGCAGCGCCCGGGCCGTGGCCTCCAGCCGGGCAAGGCGGGCCTCACCGGGCTCGTCCTCGAGCAGGGCCAGCACGGTCATGCCGCGCAGGATCCGCTGACGCCATTCGCTCTCGGGCACCGCCGCCGCCAGCTGCTCCGGCGTGAGAGGGGCCAGCGAATCGAGGGGGATGGGCAGCCGGATCAGGTGGTCCCGGATGGCGGTGATCGTGCGCAGGGCGATCGGGCTGGGAGGCCCGCCCTCGGCGGCGATGGCCAGCAGGCTGCCCAGGCCGGCCCGGCCGATGGCCTCGCGGCGTTCCGGGGGCGGTTGCGCGGAGAGGAGCGGGCCCATGGCTGAAATGTAGGCGTTCCGCCTGAGGGAGGCCCGGACCGACGTCAGGCGCTAGTCGCTGGGGTCCTGAGGGTCCACGTCCTGCCAGAACCCCCACTTGCGTCCATGCCGCTCGCGCAGTTCCGCCACGTAGGCCCGGTGGGTCGGGTGCTCGCCGTAATCATCAATGGCGGCGTCGAGCAGGGCGCAGCTGTGCAGGTGCTGGGCGGCGTACCTGTAGCGCTTCACCCGGGCGTGGTCGAGGGCGAAATCGATCATCCGTCGCAGCAGCAGGCTGGCGGCCAGGGGATGGCGGCCGGCCAGCCGCTCGGCGCCGGCATTGAACAGCTCGAAGCTCTCCCCATCCCACTCGCTGTGGCGCCGCAGCACCAGGGCGGCGGCCTCGGAAACCGCGGGCCACTGCAGCAGGAAGGCCAGGGCCTGCAGGCCGCTGGGATGGTCGGCAGCAAGCGCTAGGGCCCGCTGCTCCGCCTCCACGTCCTCGAAATCCGGCAGTCGCCTGAGGTAGGCGCGCAGCTGGTCCAGCGAGAGCGAGCGCTCGAAATGGCTCCAGCGGCTGGCCTGGGCCTCCTCCGTCCTCCCCAGGGCCTCGAGCGCTTCGATGCGGGACTGCTCCCAGGCCTCGTCCACCCAGCGCCGGCCAGCGGTGTCCGCGTCATTCAGCAGCGCCAGGGCCTGCTCGGGCCGCCCCGCGGCCAACAGTCGCCGGGCCATCTCGGCCGCGATCGCCGGCTGCCGGCGGGCGCGGGCATCGAACGTGGCCAGGTAGGCATCGACGTCGCCGCGGGCGTCAGCAATGGCCTGCAGGGCCAGAGTTGAGCTGCTGTAGCTCACGTCGGGGCCGATGGCGGCGAGCTGTTGCTGCAGGTACGCCAGCCCCGCCTCGCCCAGGGCCGGCGCCAGCAGCGTGATGAGATTGTCGTACTGCCCGTAGCCGTTGTCATGCACTGCTTCGAGGCAGCGCTCGCCCAGGGCGATCGGATCCATCTGGCTGGCTCTGGCAAGTCGGGCCAGATCGTCGATGGCCCGTTCGAAGACGGCGCCCACCGTGCCACTGCTGTCGTCACAGCGCTCGTAGATCCCATCGGCAAGATCCAGGAAGCGCCAGAGCAGCTCCACCGCTTCGGCGGCGGAGGCTTCGGCGATCGGCCCGGTGATCGCGCAGCGCTGGCTGTCGAGGTCGGCCACGAGGGCCTTGCGCTTGCGCCAGTCCACGTAGGTGGTGGAGCGGGCGATGCTGGCCAACCGCTTGCGAACTTCCCTCGCGGCCTCCGCCGGGCTGCTGCCCGCCGCCAGCGCCAGTCGCAGCTGCCGTTTGGCCGCGGCATTGCCGCTGCTGAGCTCGATCAGCAGCTCCGCCAGGCGCCTGGCACCGAGGGTTTCGAGGTTCTGGGCGTTGAGGGTCAGCTTGCTGGCCAAAGCGCACCGCCGTCGGGGTAGTGGCGTTGCTCCATCGTGGCGCCCGGATGGGCCTCTGCTGCGGCAGGGAGCACCGGTCCACCTCACCTTGTCCCTGCCCAGGGTGGAGCCCGAGGCCCCTCTCCTTCACCCGCTCCTGTTCGACGTCACCGACAACGACTCCCGCCTGGCCGCCATGGCTGAACGCGATGCCGCCCTCGCCGGCGCGCCCCAGGTGGGCCTCGTCAACAATGCCGGCTTCGCTGTCCAGGATCCACTGGAGGAGGTCCCGCTTGATGCTCGGGTGCGGCAGTTCGAGGTCAACCGCCAATGTCGGAAGCATCGGCGGACGGCTCGCCCTCCTGTTCAACCGTGAGGGTGCCTGGTCGGCGACGCACGCCTGTTGGTCTCGCCCGCGCATCCGGAGTCGCGGCGGGTGCGCCGTATCACCACTTCATGGCTCCCACGGTCTCAGGGGGTCACCCCAGCTCGAAGCGGTCCAGGTCCATCACCTTGGTCCAGGTGGCCACGAAGGCACGCACGAAGCGATCCGCGCCGTCGGCGGCGGCGTACACCTCGGCGATCGCCCGCAGCTGGGCATTGGAGCCGAAGATCAGGTCGACGCGGCTGGCGGTCCAGCGCAGGTCGCCGGTATGGCGGTCGCGGCCCTCGAAGCTGTCCTCCGCCTCGGAGGTCGCCGTCCAGGTGGTGCCCATGTCGAGCAGGTTCACGAAGAAGTCGTTGCTGAGGGTCTCGGGGCGATGGGTGAAGACCCCGTGGCGTGACTTGCCGTGGTTGGCATCGAGCACCCGCAGGCCCCCCACCAGGGCGGTCATCTCCGGGGCGGTGAGGGTGAGCAGCTGGGCCCGATCGATCAGCAGCTCCTCGGCGGCGGCCGGCAGGCCCGGCCGCAGGTAGTTGCGGAAGCCGTCGGCCTTCGGCTCGAGCACGGCGAAGGAGGCCACGTCCGTCTGCTCCTGGGAGGCATCCATGCGCCCGGGGGTGAAGGGCACCGCCACCGCGTGGCCCCCCCGCCGGGCCGCCTCCTCCACCGCGGCGCAGCCGCCCAGCACGATCAGATCGGCCAGGGAGATGCGTTTGCCGTCGTGGTGGGAGCCGTTGAAGGCCTGGCGGATCGCCTCGAAGGTCTCCAGGGCCCGGGCCAGCTTGGCGGGCTGGTTCACCTCCCAGTCCTTCTGGGGGGCCAGGCGCAGGCGGCCGCCGTTGGCGCCGCCGCGCTTGTCGGAGCCGCGGAAGCTGGCGGCCGCGGCCCAGGCGGTGGCCACCAGCTGGGAAACGGGCAGCCCCGCCGCCAGGATCCGCCCCTTGAGGGCGGCGATGTCGCCAGCGTCCACCAGGGGATGGTCGACGGCGGGGATCGGGTCCTGCCAAGGCATCACCTCCTCCGGCACCAGGCTGCCCAGGTAGCGGGAGCGGGGCCCCATGTCCCGGTGCACGAGCTTGAACCAGGCGCGGCGGAAGGCCTCCGCCAGCTGCTCGGGGTTGGCATGGAACCGCCGGGAGATCTCCAGGTAGGCCGGATCGACCCGCAGGGACAGATCGGTGGTGGCCATCATCGGCGCGTGGCGCTTCGACGGGTCGTGGGCATCGGGCACGGTGTCCGCCGCCGCCGGATCGGTGGGCCGCCACTGCCAGGCCCCGGCCGGACTCTTCTCCAGCGCCCACTCGTAGCCGAACAGGTTGTCGAAGTAGCCGCCGTCCCACTGCACGGGGTTGGCGGTCCAGGCGCCCTCCAGGCCGCTGGTGGTCGTGTCGTCACCCTTGCCGCTGCCGAAGCGGTTGCGCCAGCCCAGCCCCTGCTCCTCCAGGCTGGCCGCCTCGGGTTCCGGCCCCACCAGGTCTGGATCACCGGCCCCGTGGCACTTGCCGAAGGTGTGGCCCCCCGCGATCAGGGCCACGGTCTCCTCGTCGTCCATCGCCATGCGGGCGAAGGTCTCGCGGATGTCCCGGGCGGCGGCGAGGGGATCGGGTTCGCCGTTGGGCCCCTCCGGGTTCACATAGATCAGCCCCATCTGCACGGCACCGAGCGGATCCTCCAGCTCGCGGTCGCCGCTGTAGCGCTTGTCCCCCAGCCATTCGGTCTCCGGGCCCCAGTCGATGTCGATCGGCGGCTCCCACACGTCCTGCCGGCCCCCGGCGAAGCCCAGGGTGGGCAGGCCCATCGATTCAATGGCGCAGTTGCCCGCGAAGATGATCAGGTCGGCCCAGGAGAGGGCGCTGCCATACCTCTGCTTGATCGGCCAGAGCAGCCGCCGCGCCTTGTCCAGGTTGCCGTTGTCGGGCCAGCTGTTGAGGGGGGCGAAGCGCTGGGTGCCGCAGCCGGCGCCGCCGCGGCCGTCGTGGATCCGGTAGGTGCCGGCGCTGTGCCAGGCCATGCGCACGAAGAACGGCCCGTAGTGGCCGTAGTCGGCCGGCCACCAGTCCTGGGAGCTGGTCATCAGCGCGAACAGGTCCTGCCGCAGGGCCTCCAGGTCGATGGTGCGGAACGCCGCGGCGTAGTCGAAGCCGCCGCCCATGGGATCGACCAGGGGCGAGTGCTGATGCAGCACCGCCAGGTTCAGCTGCCGCGGCCACCAGTCCCGGTTGGAGCGAGCCCCGGCCGTACTGCCGCGGAGTGTGCCGTGCAGGAAGGGGCATTGGCCACCGGAGTTGGCACCGGCCTCGGGGGAGAGTCCTTCCATCCGCCGCTACTGCGTAGGTTCCGAATGTAGGAGTGGGATCGAGATCAAGAAACCGGACGTCCTGGAGACACCCGGGTGGATCGGCTCACAATGAGACCAGCCCGTGCGTGCCATTCGGCGCCCCCATGACAGCCCCTACCCGTGCCGCCGGATCGACGACCGGGTTTCTGGAGGAATCCCCAGGCAACCGGTCCGCCATGCGGTTGATGTGTCTGCTGGCCCTGCTGGCATCCATCGGCTTCGCCGCGGTCACCATGGTGCGCAGCGCGCCGATGCTGACCAGGGATTCGTCCGGCCAGGAGACGCTCACCTCCCCGCCCCGGGACGACACCGGGATCGTCATCAGCTTCGCCTTCCTGTTGGCGGCCTTCGCCCCCAAGGTGCTGCAGAAGTTCGCCGAGCAGCGCCTCGGTGACCTCAAGAGCTCCGGCCTGCGCGAGCTGGTGCTCGACGCTGTCTCCGGCTCCATGGACCGCCAGCCCGCTGCGGCCGCCACTCTCACTCCCACTCCAACGGAAGATCCCCGCCTGCGTCCGTTGCTGGAGGAGGTGGAGCGGCTGCGGGCCGAGATCGAGCGAAGCCGCACCCCGATCCAGGTCAGCGCAGCCACCCCCGTGCCTCCGCCGGCCCCGGCCCTGACGCCCCTGGAACGGATCCGGCTGGGGGGAAGCCTCTGATGCCGTACATCACCGCCCGCCAGGACGCGGGGCTCAGCCCCAGCCCCGCCGCCGCCGATGCCGATTCCTATGTGGCGGCCGGCTCCCGCATCGCCGTGGCCTGGGTGCGGCCGGCCCCCGGCACAGACCTGGCGATCGTGCGATTGGCGGGGCCCTACACCTGTCCTGGGGGCACGGTGCCGCTGCCGGACGGCGAGCAGCGTTATCTCAACCCCGTGCGCTTCATCGTTCCCGATGACGCCTGGCTGCCGGCGTCCGGCGGGGGGGCGCTGCCCCCGGAGGTGGCGGAGCTCAACCACTACTACGAAGGCTGCCGGCTCCAGGCCTACCCCGATCCCCGCACCGGCGGTGCCCCGATCACCATCGGCTGGGGCAGCACCTTCTACCAGGACGGCTCCCCGATCCGGCTGGGGGATGTGATCACCCAGGAGCAGGCCGACGCGCTCTACGGGCACAACTGCCGCGAGCGGTTCTGGAAGGTGCTCGAGGCCACGATCCCCTTCTGGGCGGAGATGGGGGATCGGCAGCGGGCCGCCCTCTGCAGCTTCGCCTACAACAACGGCGCCCATTTCCACGGGGATGGGTACCACGACACCCTGGATCGGCACCTGCGGGAGCGCCGCTGGGGGGCCGTTCCCGCGGCCCTGATGCTCTACCGCAATCCCGGCGAGACGGTGGAGGTGGGGCTGGGCCGGCGTCGCCGGGCCGAGGGGCTGGTGTGGGGCGGCATGGAGCCCCCCGCCGCCTGCGCCCAGGCGGAGCGGGAGATCCGCACCCCGGCCGACTGCGAAGCCTGGGAGCAGCGGCTGAAGCAGGAGGTTGATGCTCCGGCCGCTGCAGCGGCCCGAGCCATGCCGGTGCCAGAGCGGGCGGCCGCCCCCCCCTCCCTCACCCTGCCCGGTCTGGTGGGCCCGAAGAAGACCCCCCAGGACTTCGGCTTCAGCGGATCCGACAGCCATGTGGTGGTCAATGACGTCAGCGAGACGGCCCGGGCCTATGACGTGGAGGGCCGGCTGCTCTGGGAGATCCCGGCCCTGGCGCGCGGTCAGGGCCGGGAGGACCAGTACCGGGACACCTCCACCGACACGCCGCCGGGCGTCTACCGGATCGCCAAGAAGGTCTACCGGGACTACGAGCAGGATCCCAGCCCCACCTACTCCGCCGACCGCTGCAGCTATGGCTGGTACAGCTTCGATCTGGAGGATCTGGAGATGCAGGAGCGGCGTTTCGGCCGGGCCGGGATCATGGTGCACGGCGGCGGCACCGCCTGCGGCTGGCCCGGGGCCTGGGCGCCGCGCCAGCCCCTCCACGCCACCCTGGGCTGCGTGCGGCTGCACAACGAGGATCTGCGCGACAGGCTGCTGCCGCTCGTGGAGAAGGGAACCGTCTACGTGTCGGTGTACCAGGAGGCCTGAGCCAGCCGCCATACGCTCCCTGTCCAGCCATCGGAGTCCCCATGGCGACCGCTGACCTTCTGTTCCTCGGGTCCGGCGTCCTGGCTGCCGGTGTGGGCGGGGAGCTTTTCGTGCGTGGCGCCGTGGGCCTGGCCCACTGGGCACGCCTCTCACCCGGGATCGTCGGGGCCACGGTGGCGGCCTTTGCCACATCCAGCCCGGAGTTGTCGGTGGCGACCATGGCGGCGCTCGAAGGCAAGCCCCAGATCGCGCTGGGGGATGCCCTCGGAAGCAACGTTGTCAATGTGGCCCTGATCCTGGGCCTCACGGTGGCGATCTCAGTCCAGCGCATGCCTGCGGAGAGCGCCCGTCGCGATCTGCCGGTGGCCTTGGCCGGCCCGCTGCTGACAGGGCTGTTGCTTCTCGACGGCAGCCTCTCGCGGCTGGATGGCGCCCTGCTTCTGGTTGTCTTCCTTCTTTGGATGACGGGCGTGGTGCTGGAGGTGCGTCGGCAACGCAGCGTCGCCGAAGTGGTTCGGGGGGAGCGGCGCGGGTGGACTGCCGTCCTGTTCTGTGTCGTCGGCCTGGGGCTTCTGCTGGTCGCCGGGAGGCTGGTGGTGCTGGGGGCCCGGGGTCTTGCCCAGTCCTTCGGCATCGATGCCTTCCTGGTTGGCGCCACCCTTGTGGCGATCGGCACCTCGATGCCGGAGCTGGCCACGTTGCTGATCGCGACGTGGCGGGGCCACGCTGAGGTCGGCCTGGGCACGATCCTCGGCAGCAACATCTTCAACGGGCTCTGGGTGGTGGGCGTCGCCGCCACCATCACCCCGATCGCCGTACCGGTCCAGGAGGTGCAGCTGGTCCTTGGCTTCGGCCTCGCGGCGCTGTTGCTGCTGATCCTCCCCAAAGGGTCTGACATCCTGCAACGCCGGCGCGGCTGGCTGCTGCTGACCTTGTACGGCGTTTATGTCCTGGCGATCGTGCGTGGCCGAGGGCTGATCGGTTGAGGTTTTGCGGACTGTGGTACGCCCCTACCCTGACGGCAAAGCCATGGCTCCGGCATGCCCACCTCCTTCGCCCTGATGCTCCTGGCGCTCCTCGACACGACGCCGCGGCTCGCCGAGGCCCAGCCCCAGGGTGGGGAGCTCAGCCCCCGGGAGGAGTTCATGGTGATGGTGGGCGTGGGCTCCGGTTACATGAGTGCCCTCTGCAACCTGGAAAAGGACGGCTTCATCTCCACCGCCACCCGCGCCAAGCTGGCCCAGGCGCAGCTGGACATCATCAGCGGCGATCCCTCCACCAAGGACGACCTGGAAGGGGTGCTCGCCGGCATGAAGGGCGTGGAGGAGGACAAGGACCTTTGCCCCAGCCAGGTGCTGCCGCTGCGCCGCAAATGAGCCGCCACGGGGGACGCTGATGGAGCCGCGCGAACGCCTGGCCAAGGTGTTGCCGGGCCTGGCGCAGCTGCTGGGTTACCAGCGCAGCTGGCTGCGGCCCGATCTGCTGGCCGGTGTCACGGTGGCCGCCTACCTGGTGCCCCAGTGCATGGCCTACGCCGAAGTGGCCGGTCTGGCCCCGGTGGCGGGGCTGTGGGCGATCCTGCCGCCGCTTCTTCTGTATGCCCTGCTGGGGTCATCGCCCCAGCTCTCGGTGGGGCCCGAGTCCACCACCGCCGTGATGACGGCCGCTGCGGTCGGGCCGCTGGTGGCGGGGGACCCGCTCGCCTACGCCGGCTTCTGCAGCCTGCTGGCCCTCCTGGTGGGACTGGTCTGCTGCGCCGGCGCCTGGGCCCGGCTGGGGTTCCTGGCCCATCTGCTCTCCCGGCCGATCCTGGTGGGCTACCTGGGCGGCGTGGCCCTGATCATGATCGGCGGCCAACTGGGCCGGATCAGCGGCATGAAGCTGCAGGCCGACTCCAGCCCCGCCCAGTTGCTGGAGCTGCTGGGCCGGCTGGGGGAGATCCACCGGCCCACCCTGCTGCTGGCCTTCGGGGTGCTGGTGTTCCTGTTGCTGGTGCAGCGCCGCTTCCCCCGGGCCCCGGGCCCCCTGCTGGCGGTGCTGCTGGCGATGGCGGTGGTGGCGGTGGGCCACCTTGATCAGCGCGGCGTGGCCGTGATCGGCGCCATTCCGGCCGGACTGCCCCAGCCGGCGCTGCCGCCTGGGGTGTCGCCGGCCCAGCTGCGCTATCTGCTGACGGCGGCGGTGGGCATTGCCCTGGTTGGCTATTCCGACAACGTGCTCACGGCCCGGGCCTTCGCCGCCCGCGGCGGGTACCGCATCGATGCCAACCAGGAACTGCTGGCTCTCGGCGCCAGCAACCTGGGCAATGGCCTGATGCAGGGCTTTCCGGTCAGCAGCAGCGGCAGCCGCACCGCCATCGGTGACTCCCTCGGCAGCCGCTCCCAGCTGTTCTCCCTGGTGGCGCTGGCCGTGGTGCTGGCGGTGCTGCTGTGGCTGCGGCCGGTGCTGGCTCTGTTCCCCACGGCGGCGCTGGGGGCGATCGTCATCTATGCCGCCCTGCGCCTGATCGACATCCCCGAATTCCTGCGGCTCTACCGCTTCCGCCCCAGCGAATTCCGCCTCGCCCTGATCACCCTGGTGGGGGTTCTGGCCACCGACCTGCTCACCGGCGTGGCGCTGGCGGTGGGGCTGTCGGTGATCGATCTGTTCGCCCGCCTGGTGCGCCCCCACGACGCCGTCATGGGGATCGTGCCCCGTCTGGCGGGCCTGCACGACGTGCGCGACTGGGAGGGGGCGCGCACCATCCCGGGGCTGGTGCTGTTCCGGTTCGATGCCCCGCTCTGCTTCGCCAACGCCGAGCATTTCCGCCAGCGGGTGCTGGAGACGATCGCCGCCGAGTCCCAGCCCGTGGCCTGGTTCGTGCTCAATGCCGAGGCCATCGTGGAGATCGACATCACGGCGGCCGACGTGCTCCAGGAGCTGCAGCGGGAGCTGACCGCCCGGGGCATCACGTTCGCGCTGGTTCGGGTCAAGCAGGACCTCTATTCGCAGCTCGAACGGGCCGGCCTGGTGGAGAAGATCGGGGCGCGCCTGTTCTTCCCCACCCTGCCCACGGCGATCGCGGCCTTCCAGGCCAGGGTGGTCCCGGCGCCCAGCCCATGAACGCCGCTCCCGAGCGCCACCTCCTGATCCTGGCGGGGGGCGGCCACAGCCACGTGCTGGTGCTGCGGCGCTGGCTGATGCGCCCGCGCACGCGGCCGCCCCACACCCGCATCACCCTGGTGAGTCGCCACGGCACCGCCCTCTATTCGGGCCTGCTGCCCGCCGTGGTGGCCGGGCTGGAACCCCTGCAGGCCGCCGCCATCGACCTGCGCCGCCTCTGCATCCTGGCCGGGGTCGTGTTCGTGCAGGCGGAGATCACCGGGCTGGATCCGACGGCCCGGGAGCTGCGGCTGGCGGGCCGTCCGCCCCTGCGCTTCGACCGGCTCAGCCTCGATCTGGGCGCCGTGACCGCCACCTCGGCAGGGTCGGCGGGGGAGGCGATGGCCGTCAAGCCGTTGGAGCCCTTCCTGGCCTGGGCGGAGCGGCGCAACGCCGGCGAACCCCTGGTGATCCGGGGGGGCGGGGCCGCCGCCGTGGAGCTGGCCCTGGCCTTCCGGGCCCGGGGGATCGCCTGCGAGCTGCTGCTCAAGGGGGAGTCCCTGCACCTGGGCTCGGGGGCGGCGAACCGGGCCGGCGAACGGCTGCTGGCCCAGGCCGCCATCCCGATCCGACGGCGGGCCCCGGCGGAGGCCCCGGCCGATCTGGCCTGCACCGGCAGCCGCGCCCCCGCCTGGCTGGCGGCCGCCGGCCTGCCGGTGGACCCCGAAAGCGGCCGGGTGCTGACCCACCCCAGCCTGGCGGTGATCGGCCATCCGGCCCTGTTCGCCAGCGGCGACTGCGGCCTGATCGCCGCCGATCCCCGGCCCCCCTCGGGGGTGTGGGCCGTGCGGGCGGCCCCGGTGCTGGCGGAGAATCTGCGCCGCAGCCTGGCCGAGCCCGCCAGGTCGCTGCGGCCCTGGCGGCCCCAGGCGCGGGCCCTGCAGCTGCTGGGCGACGGCGGCTGGCAGGCCGATGGCCCCCGGGCCCTGGCCTTTTTCGGGCCCGTGGCCATGGGGCCTTCAGGCTGGATCTGGCGCTGGAAGCAGCGCATCGACCGGGCCTTCATGGCCCGCTTCGCCGCCCTCCAGCCGATGGCCGCGGCCGCCATGGTCTGCCGTGGCTGTGCCGCCAAGCTGGGGGCCGCCCCCCTGGCTTCTGCCCTGGCCAGGCTTGACCCTGGCGGCCGGGCGCCGGCGCCGGAAGACGCGGCCCTCGTGGCCACCTGTGTCGACGGCAGCCTGCTGCTGCAGAGCGTCGATGGTTTCCCCGCCCTGGTGGACGACCCCTGGCTGAACGGCCGGCTCACCACCCTGCATGCCTGCAGCGACCTCTGGGCCAGCGGCGCCGCCGTGGACAGCGTGCAGGCCCTGGTGACGGTGCCGGAGGCGGCGGCGTCCGTGCAGGAGGAGCTGCTGCTGCAGACCCTGGCCGGGGTGTGCTCGGTGCTGGAGCCCCTCGGGGCCGCCCTGGTCGGCGGCCACACCCTGGAGGGTCGCGACGGGGCGGGGCTCGCCCTGGCCCTGACCGTGAACGGCCGCGTGGCGCCGGCGGCCCACTGGGGCAAGGGGCCGCTGCGCCCTGGCGATGTCCTGCTGCTGAGCCGGCCCCTGGGCAGCGGGGTGCTGTTCGCCGCCGCCATGGCCGGCGCCGCCGCGCCCGCCTGGATCGAGGCGCTGCTGGGGGCGATGCAGCGCAGCCAGGCGCCCCTGGTGCCGCTGCTGGCCGCCCACGGCTGCCGCGCCTGCACCGACATCACCGGCTTCGGCCTGCTGGGCCACCTCGGCGAGATGCTGGCGGCCAGCGGCGCGGGGGTGGCGGTGGAACTTGAGGCCGCCGCCATCCCCGCCTATGACGGCGCCCTGGAGCTGCTGGAGCGGGGTTACGCCAGCACCCTGGCCCCCGCCAACGCCGCCGCCCTGGCCCTGCTGGAGGGTCCCGTGCGGCTCGCGGCATCGGCCGCCCTGGCGGGGCTGCTGATCGATCCCCAGACCTGCGGACCGCTGCTGGCGGCGCTGCCGGCGGCGGCGGCGCCCGCGGTCCTGGCGGCCTTGCCAGCCGCCGGCTTCGGGGCGGCGGCGGTGATCGGGCGGGTGGTCTAGCTGGAGGGGGGCTGCTGCAACGTCACCAGCCCCCGGCTGATCAGTTCGCGGGCGGCCTCCGGCGCCGCCAGACCGCCGAGATCCACCGCCGAACAGACATGGCCATCGAGGTCGTGGTCGTAGCAGCGGTCGTAGTAGTCGAGCATCTGCCGGCAGGCGGTGGCCCAGTCGCCCTGCTCGATCGCTTCGAGGGCCAGGGCGGTGCGCTGGGGTCCCAGCCGTTTGGCGATCCGCCGGGTGGCCTCCGCCAGGGCGAGGGGATCCTGGGCTCCGTAGATCGCCACCAGATGGGCCACCCGCTCCTGCAGGGGCCGCTCCACCGCCAGCACCGGCGCGGCCTTCATCTGGCGCCACAGGCCGGCGGGAATGCGGCAGCGGCCCACCATGGCGCTCTCGGCCTCCAGCCAGATCTGTTCCGCCCCGGCCAGGGGGGCCAGGGCGGCGGCCAGTCGGTTCTCGTAGTGCTCGCTGCTGGGCTGCTCCGGCAGCCCGAGCCCGCCGAAGCTGCTGCCGCGGTGGTGCGCCAGCCCCTCCAGATCCACCACCGCCGCCCCCAGCCCCTGCAGGGCCAGCAGCAGCTCGGTCTTGCCGCTGCCGGTGCGTCCCCCCAACAGCCGCACGGGCCAGGGCCGCTCGAACAGCTCCAGCACCCAGCGCCGGTAGCTCTTGTAGCCCCCCTCCAGCAGCAGCACCGGCAGCTCCAGCTGCTGGGCCAGCCAGGCGACACTGCCCGAACGCATGCCGCCGCGCCAGCAGTGCAGCCGCAGGGGCGCCCCGGCCGAGCGTTCTCTCCAGGCCAGCAGTTCGGCGGCCAGGGCTTCCATCCGTGGACCCACCAGGGCCAGGCCCCGCTGCACGGCGGCCTGGCGGCCCTGCTGCTTGTAGAGGGTGCCCACCTCGGCCCGTTCCGCGTCACTGAACAGGGGCAGGTTGGCGGCCCCGGGGATGTGGCCCTGGCGGAACTCGGCCGGCGTGCGCACGTCGAGCACCGCGCCGCCTGCCGTCAGGAAGGCATCGATGGGAAGGCAGGGCGCCATGGGGCTCGCGGCAGGGACGGGGGCGTCTGGCGATGACGAAGGCCGGGGGTCGGCACCCACCTGATGGCCATAGTGGAGCAACGGCCGACACCCCTAGCCCTTCCCGATGCATCTCCGGATCCGCTCCACCGCCAGCGCCGCCCTGATGGGGGTGTCGCTGGCGCTGCTGCCGCTGCTGGCGCCCCCCGCCGCCCCCCTTCCCGGCCTGCTGGCTCCGGCGGCGGCCCAGCAGAGCCAGAAGGTGCTGCGCATCGGAGCCATCCCCGACCAGAAGCCCGAGACGCTCAACCGGCTCTACCCGCTGGTGGCCAATGAACTCAGCCGTCAGCTGGGGGTGAAGGTGGTCTACGTGCCGGTGGTCGACTATGCCGCCGCCGTCACCGCGTTCCGCACCGGTGGCCTGGATCTGGTCTGGTTCGGCAGCCTCACCGGGGTGCAGGCGCGCCTGCAGAAGCCCGGCGCCGTGGTGATCGCCCAGCGCGACATCGACGCGTCGTTCCAGAGCGTCTTCATCGCCAACACCAGCAGCGGCCTCAAGCCGATCAGCAACGTCAAGGGGCTGGCGGAGCTGAAGGGCAAGCGCTTCACCTTCGGCTCGGAGAGTTCCACCTCCGGCCGCCTGATGCCCCAGTTCTATCTGAATCAGGCCGGGGTCAAGCTGAGCGACTTCGCCGGCGGTGCCCCCGGCTTCAGCAGCAGCCACGACGCCACGATCGCCCTGGTGCAGAGCGGCGCCTACCAGGCCGGCGCCGTCAGCGAAGAGGTCTGGCGCAGCAGCCTCAGCGAGGGCAAGGTCAACCGCGCCAAGGTGGTGCCGATCTGGAAAACCCCCGGCTATCCCAACTACCACTGGATTGCCCAGCCCGATCTCGACAAGCGCTTCGGCAAGGGCTTCACCGCCAAGATGAGGTCGGCGATCCTCAGCTGGCGCCCCACCAACCCCAGGCAGAAGGAGGTGCTGGCGTTGTTCGGCGCCCAGCGGTTCATCCCCGCCAATGCGGCGGCCTACAGCCCCATCGAGAAGGTGGGCCGTCAGATCGGCAAGATCCGCTGATCCCCCTCGGCCGCTGGCACCGCCGCAGCACCGGGGCCGCCGGGCTGGCCCTGGGCCTGGCCGCCCTGCTGGGGGCGCCTGGGGCCGCGGCCGCCAGCGCCTGTGTGCCCGCGGGCGCCTGGGTGGAGCCCAGCGCCGCCGGTCCCCGCACGGTGGCGGCGAGCGAGCTGCTCGATCGCCTGGCCCGGCGTCCGGTGGTGCTGCTGGGGGAGCGCCACGACAGCGCCGCCCACCACCGCTGGCAGCTGGCCACGCTCCAGGCGCTGCAGGAGCGCAGCCCCGGCCTCAGCCTCGGCCTGGAGATGGTGCCGCGCCGGCTGCAGCCGGTGCTCGACCGCTGGGTGGCCGGGACCCTGGAGGAGCGCGCCTTCCTCGACGCCCTCGACTGGCCGGCCATCTGGGGCTACGACGCCGACCTCTACCTGCCGATCCTGCGCTTCGCCCGCGACCGGCGCGTGCCGCTGCTGGCCCTGAACGTGGAGCGCCGGCTGGTGCGGCGGGTGCGGGCCGAGGGGTTCGCGGCGGTGCCCGCCAGCGAGCGGGAGGGGGTGGGGCGACCGGCCCCGGCCAGTGCGGCCTACCGGGCCCAGCTGCACCGGCTCTGGCAACACCATCCCTTCCTGCCCAGCAAGGGCCAGGGGATGCCGGGGCTGGAGGATCCCTCCTTCGGCCGCTTCGTGGAAAGCCAGCTGCTGTGGGACCGGGCCATGGCCGAGGCCATCGCCGAGCAGCGCCGCCGGCGCCCCGGGGCCCCGGTGGTGGCCCTGATCGGCAACGGCCACCTGGCCGGCGGCCACGGCGTGCCCCATCAGCTGCGGGCCCTGGGCCTGGTGGAGGCGGCCTGGCTGCTGCCCTGGGAGGACAACCTCGACTGCGCGGTGCTGCAGCCGGCTCTGGCGACGGCGGTGTACGGGGTGGTGACGCCACCGCCGGCGGGCCTGCGGCTGGGGGTGTACCTGGAAACCCACGCCGGCCGGGTGGAGATCCGCCAGGTGGCCCCCGGCTCGCTGGCGGAGCGCTCCGGCCTGCGGGTCGGCGATGGGATCACGGCGATCGACGGCCAGCCGGTGAGCAATGCCCGTCAGGTGATCGAGCGGGTGGCCGCGCACCCCGTGGGCCGGCCCCTGGGCCTCACCCTGCGGCGGGCGGGGCAGCCCCTGCAGCTGCAGCTGGCCCTGCCGTAGGGCCTCACCAGGGCAGCAGCTGGCCGTTGGCGTGCCAGAAGGTGCCGCTCGTCTCCAGGCTGAGGGCGTCGATGCGGGCCAGCAGGCCGCGCACGGACTCCTCGGGGGTGATGGCCTGCGTACTGAAGCCCGTCATGCGGGTGCGCACCAGGCCGGGGTGGAGCAGGGCCACCGCGATGCCGCGGGGGCGCAGGTCGATGGCCAGGGACTTGCCGGCCATGCAGAGCGCCACCTTCGACATCCGGTAGCCGTAGGCGCCGCCGGAACTGTTGTCGTCGATCGAGCCCATGCGGCTGGTCATCAGGATCACCTTGGAGCCCTGGCTCAGATGGCCCAGCAGGGCCTGGGTGAGCCGCAGGGGGGCGATGGCGTTCACCTCGAACTGGCGCCGCAGGCTCTCGACATCGAGGTTGTCCAGGCTGGTGCTCTCCAGCAGGCCGGCGTTGAGGATCAGCACGTCGATGGAAAGCGGGCCGAGCCGTTCCACCAGGGCGTCGATGGCGGCCTCGTCGGTGAGGTCGATCCCCGCCTCGATGCGGACCCCCAGGCTCTCCAGCTCCGGCGACGGGGTGCGGCAGACCGCCACCACCGTGTCGCCCCTGGCCTGGAGCTGGCGGCAGTACTCCAGGCCGATGCCGCGGTTGGTGCCGGTGATCAGAACGGTGGCCATGGGGACGGGGTGGTGGTGCGACGGCTGGCTGGATCGTATGGGGCTCAGCCCTCCTCCCAGCGGAACCCCTGGTCCTCCCAGGCCCTGGGGTCCTCGATCGGCTCCAGGTGGGTCAGCACATCGCTGCGGGGCAAGGCGACGGCGATCTCCTCTTCCAGCCGCTCGCAGAGGTCATGGCCGGCCTGCACGGTCCAGCGGCCCGGCACCAGCACGTGCAGGGCGACGAAGCGGCGCGAACCCGCCACCCGGGTGCGCAGGGCATGGAAGCGGATCTCCTCCGATTCATGGGAGGCCAGCAGCGCCTCCAGCTTCTCCTGTTCGTCGATGGGCAGCGAGCGGTCGAGCAGGCCGGTGGCCGTCTCCCGCAGCAGATTCCAGCCGGTGAGGGTGATGTTGAGCGCCACGGCGATGGCGATCAGCGGGTCGAGGATCGTCAGGCCGGTGAGCTTCACCAGGCCGATGCCCAGCAGCACGCCGGCGGAGGTCCAGACGTCGGTGAACAGATGGTGGGCGTCGGCCCGCAGGGTGATCGAGTGGAAGTGGCGGGAGGCCCTCAGCAGCACCCAGGCCACCACGCCGTTGAGCAGGGTGGCCACCAGGGAGAGGGCCATGCCCAGCCCCAGCTGCTCCAGGGGCTCAGGAGCCTGCAGCCGCCCCACGGCGGCGTGGATGATCGCCAGGGCCGCCAGCACGATCAGCACACTCTCCAGGCCGCTGGAGAAGTACTCGGCCTTGAAGTGGCCGTAGTGGTGGGTGCGGTCGGCCGGCTTGGCCGCCAGGCTGAGGGCCCAGAAGGCCCCCAGGGCCGCCACCAGATTCACCCCGGATTCCATCGCATCCGAGAGCAGGCCCACCGAGCCGGTGTAGCGCCAGGCGGCGGTCTTGAGCACGATGGTGGCCACCGCCGCCGCCACCGACAGAAGGATGTAGGCGCGGGCCGACGCGAAGATCATGGAAACGGACCGGGAGGCCGGAGCAGGATGCCGCCCGGCCATGCTCGCCCAGGCTGGCCACGGCGTCGCGTGTGGTCGCGGTTTGGACCGTTCAGGGGCGCCGTTCGGCCACCAGCAGCAGGCCCCCCATGATCGAGAGGTTCTTCAACAGCGCGATCCGCTCCTGGGGGTCACTCACATCGTTGTGGAAGATCAAGGTGGTGGGCACCAGGAACAGCAGCAGCAGGATCGCCCCGAGCCGCACCCGGACGCCGCTGATCACCAGCACCGAACCCACGGCCATCAGCACCATGGCTGCCGCCAGCAGCACCGGCGCGATCGGCAGGCCCCGGCCGGCCATCATCCCGGCCACGCCGGCGAAGCCCGTCAGCTTGCCGATCACCGCGTGGAGAAACACCAGGCAGAGCAGCACCCGGGCGATGCCATCGAGGAGCGAGGGCCTGGATCCGCTGGAGGAGGTCATCGGTGGCGGCGGGTGCGGGGGGGCGATGGGTTGATTCTGCTGGGGTTCCCCCGGGCCTGACGCACCAAGGGGCCAAGGCCTGACGACTGGCAATCTGGATCGAGCCTTTGCTGTTGACGTCTCCCATGGCCGCCGGCCCCCCCACTGCCGTGCTCGCGCTGCGGGGCATTTGTGTCCGCGGCCGCGAGCGGCCCCGGCTGGAGGACGTCGATCTGAGCCTGGGCCCCGGGGAGCGGGTGGCGCTGCTGGGGGCCAGCGGCGCCGGCAAGAGCACCCTGCTGGCGGTGGCCAACGGCCTGCTGGCGCCGGCGGCGGGCACGGTGCTCTGGGAAGGGCAGGCCCCAGCCCGCTCCCGCCGCGGCCGGCGGCGCCAGCAGGCCCGCATCGGCACCCTCTGGCAGGACCTGCGCCTGATCGAGGAGCTGACCGTCCAGCAGAACCTCAACGCCGCCCGCCTGGCCCGCTGGGGCTGGCCCCGGGCCCTGCTCAACCTGCTGCTGCCGCTGGATACCGACGCCTGCGCGGCGGCCCTGCGGGCCATGGATCTGGATCCGGCCCTGCTGGAGCAACCGGTGACGGCCCTCTCCGGCGGTCAGCGCCAGCGGGTGGCGATGGCCCGCCTGCTGCGCCAGGAGCCCACCCTGCTGCTGGCCGATGAACCCCTGGCCAGCCTCGATCCGCGCCTGGCCGGCGAGTTGCTGGCCCTGCTGCTGGCTCAGGCGGCGGCCCCCCGGGCCCTGCTGCTGAGCCTGCACCGGCCCGACCTGCTCGACGGCTTCGATCGGGCCGTGGGCCTCAAGGACGGCCGGGTGCTGTTCGACGGGCCGGTGGGGCAGGTCAGCGAGGCCCTGCTGGCGGACCTCTACGGGGGTACCCCGCCTTGCGAGACACCTTGAAACCGGCGGCGCCGTTGCTGATGCTGCTGCCGGCCCTGGTGCTGGTGCCCCTGGCCGTCCTGCTGCCGCCGCTGCTGCACGGGGGTGGCTGGGAGCTGATCGGCAGCTTCGCGCTGGCGGCGGTGACCCCCTCGCTGGATCCGGTGGTGCTCGCCTCGCTGCTGAAGGGGCTGGGGGTGACGGTCGGCATGGCCCTGCTGGGCTGGGCCGGCAGCCTGGTGCTCGGCCTGCTGCTGGGCGTGGCTAGCTCCCGCACCGTGTGGCGCACCCTGACGGGCAGCGGCGTGCCGGCGGAGCTGATCCGCCGCCTGCTGGCCCTGCCCCGGGCGATCCATGAGCTGATCTGGGGGCTGCTGCTGCTCCAGCTGGTGGGGCTGCAGCCGGCGGTGGCGGTGCTGGCGATCGCCCTGCCCTTCGGCGCCCTGGTGGCCCGGGTGCTGTCCGACCTGCTCGATGCCTTGCCCACCACCGGCCTGGAGGCCCTGCGGGCGGCGGGCGCCCCGGCGCCGGCGGCCCTGCTCACGGCCCTGGGGCCCGCCCTGCTGCCGGGGGTGCTCAGCTACGGCGGCTACCGCCTGGAGTGCGCCCTGCGCAGCGCCACCCTGCTGGGGGTGTTTGGCCTTGGGGGCCTCGGCACCGACCTCAAGCTGACGCTGCAGTCGCTGCAGTTCCATGAACTCTGGAGCGGCCTGTGGCTGCTGCTGGCGGTGATGCTCGCCCTGGAGGCGGGCATCAGCCTGCTGCGGCGGCGCTGGCTGGTACCCGGCCGGTTCGTGCTGGCCCGGCGCGGGGTGGGCGAGCGCAGCCGCGAGATGCTGCTGGCCCTGGCGGCCCTGCTGCCCCTCTGCGCCCTGGTGGGCCGCGGCCTGGGGGTGGACCCGGCGGCCCTGCTCAACTGGCAGCCGCTGCCCGGCCTGGGCGGCGGCGACTGGGCCACCACCGCGGCCCTGCCCTGGCCGCGGCTGGTGGGGGGCACCCTGCTGCTCACCGTCCTGGCGGCCTGCCTAGCGGTGGGGCTGGCGCCGCTGCTGCTGCTCGTCGTGGCGCCGGTGGGCTGGGCCCGGCAGGGGCTGCGGCTGCTCTGGGCCCTGGGGCGCCTGTGGCCGCCGCCGCTGACGGCCCTGCTTCTGCTGTTCGTGCTGCAGCCAGGGGTGATCACCGCCGCCCTGGCCCTGGGCTTCCACAACCTGGGGGTGCTGGGGCGGCTGTTGCTGGAGAGTGTCGACGCCACCGACCCGGCCGCTGAGGAGGCCATGGCCTGCGGCGGCAGCGGGCCGCGGCTGGCCCTGCTCTACGGCCGCTTCAGCGCCCTGGCCCGGCCCTACCTGGCCTACGGCGCCTACCGGGCCGATGTGATCCTGCGGGAATCGGTGGTGGTGGGGCTGGTGGGGGCGACCGGGCTGGGCAGCCAGCTGCTGGAGAGCCTCAGCTCCTTTGCCTGGGACCAGCTGCTGGCGCTGGTGGCGGTCTACGCCCTGCTCACCCTGGCCGGCGAGGACCTCAGCGACCGGGCCCGGCACCGCTGGTTGCGGGCGGCCTGATGGGTCGCCCGCGGGCGTGGCACTCCCCCGGAGGATGCCCCAAGGTGAGCCGGCCCCGGTGCCGCTGCGATGCCTCCGACGCGATCCAGTCCCGACCTGCCGGACCCACGCTTCCACTACCGGTTCCTGCATCGCGTCCCGCCGGCGGCCCGAACCGGCTTCCTGGAGCTGGAGGAACGGCTGCGGACCGCGGCCCGTGGCTACCCGGGCTTCGTTGAGGAAAGCCTGCCCACGTCCCTGGGCCAGGCCGACAACGGCGAGCTGCTCTACGAATCGGCGCTGACCTTCGCCAGCCTGGTCGATTTCCTGGGCTGGATGGACAGCCCGGAGCGGCGGAACCTGCTCAGCCCGGCCGAGCGCGGCGGCTACCGCTACGCCGGGGACGGCGACTGGGACGGCTATGCCCGCTGGCTGGGGGAAGCGGTGCGCCGCCGGGTGCCCGTGTGGAAGGTGAACCTGCTGGTGCTGCTCCGGCCCCTGCCGCTGGATGGTCCCAGC
The DNA here is from genome assembly GCF_019038465.1 of Synechococcus sp. CCY 0621. GTDB lineage: Bacteria > Cyanobacteriota > Cyanobacteriia > PCC-6307 > Cyanobiaceae > Cyanobium. The sequence goes on from NZ_JAFKRH010000014.1 coordinate 88,398, forward strand.
GGCCTGCTGCTGGCCAATGTCTGCAGCGTGGCCGTCACCGGCTGGTGGCTGGTGCCCTGGGTGAGCCGGCTGTGCCGGCCGTGGCTGGAGGGCACCAGCAGCCGGCGTGGCCAGCGGCTCACGCTGACGGCGATCCTGGCGAGCCTGGCTGATGCTGCTGCTGTTCCGCTCCCTGTCCGCCACCAGCACCTGAGCCCCCTCATCCTCCCCCTTCCCCTCTGAGCCGCGGGGGTCTCAGTAGCGGACCCGGTCGGGCTTGGCCTGGTACTCCTTCCACACCTCCACCGCCTCCTCCCTGAGGATCTGGGTGAGCCGGATCGAGCGCTGCTCCTTCGGCAGGGCCAGCTGCTCGTAGATCGGACGATCGTCGAAATCCCCGTATTCGAAGGCGTCCTCCACCGTGGCGGCGTAGTACACCGCCTCGATGCCCGCCCAGTAGCAGGTGGCCATGCACATCGGACAGGGTTCGGCGGAGGTGTAGAGGATGCAGCCGGGCAGCTTGAAGCTCTGCAGGGTGATGCAGGCCAGCCGGATCGCCTCCATCTCGCCGTGCCAGGTGGGATCGTGGCTCGCCACGACGCGGTTCATCCCCTGGGAGATGACCACGCCATCCCGGACGATCACCGCTCCGAAGGCCCCGCCGGTGCCGTACTCCAGGGCAGCTTTGCGAGAGAGTTCGATGGCCTGGCGGATGAAAGTCTCATGCTTCGCTATCGATGAAGCCATGAACTTTTCCTCGGCTGGTTCAGCGTAGCCTTGGCAGCAATGCCAAACCCCAGCCTTAGAAGGAGCCCAGCGGCGTCGCCACGGCTGGCTCGGGGGCGGGCGCTGCTTGGGGCGGCCTGTGCAGCGGTTGTTGCCGCCACCGCCCTGATCGGATCCGACACACTGGCGGAACCCCACACCCCTGCCGCCCCCACCGCCTCGGCCCCGGCGCCCCGGCCGCCGTGGCTCCAGCGGCTGATCCGGCAGTTGAAGACCCAGCCGATGGGCAACCCCCCGCAGACGGTGTGGCGCTACCTGTACCGGGGCCGGTTGGTCTACTACCTGCCCCCCCAGTGCTGTGATCAGTACAGCGTGCTCTTCGATGAAGATGGCACGGTGATCGCTGCGCCAGACGGGGGCCTCACCGGCCGGGGGGATGGCCGGGCGAGCGATTTTCACACCGTCCGCACCCAGGGTCTGCTGCTGTGGCGCGATCCGCGCGGCCAGGCGCGACCCTGATCAGGACCTGCCGGCCAGTTCGAGGCCATCGGCCAGGGGAATCCCCTCCTGCTGAAAGCGGGCCACCAGCCGCCTTCTCAGCTCGCGGGAGCAGGCCCACTGCTCGCCGGCGACGGTGGTCAGCAGGATGCTCACGGTGATGCCGAGCGGACCGGTGGCACTGACGCCCCGCAGCAGGGGCGGCGCCAGCAGGCGCGGCCCCCAGTTGGCATCGACGCGAAAGGCTTCGAGCTCCTCGGCCACCACCGCCAGCGCCCGATCGATGGCGGTGCAGCGGTGCGAGACCAGCAGCGTCACCTCCATGCCGGAATGCAGTTTGGTGTGGTTCACCACCCGGTCGAAGGCGCTGTTCTGGATCACCGCCACCCGCTGATCCAGGCAGCGCAGCTGGGTGCTGAGGACGCCCACGTCCACCACGTCGCCGGCGAGACCGCCGATCTCTACCCAGTCGCCGATGGCGTAGCGATCTTCGATGAGCACGGCGAGGCCGGCGGCGAAGTCCCGCAGGAGCCCCTGGAACACGATCGCCAGGCCGCCCAGCAGGGCGCCACCGGCCAGCAGCAGGGACGCCGAGGCCTGCCGCACCCCGGGGATGTCGATCAGGATCCAGAGCCCCGCCAGGATCAGGCTGGCCAGATCGATCAGGCGGTGGGTCACCCGCACCAGGCTGCGGTGGCGCTGCTCCCGCCGGGCCTGCTCCTCCACTGCCACCCTGGCGCCGTCGGCCCACTGGTTGAGCAGGAAGGTGGCCAGCGAGCGGCCCAGCAGGGCCACCGCACCGAGGATCAGGAACTTGAGGCCCCCCAGCAACGGCTGGAAGAGAAGCTCCAGGCCCAGGGGCACCTTCCCGGGCACGGCCATCACCCCCAGGGCCACCAACGCCGTGAGCTCGACCAGCACCAGCACCAGCAGCAGCTGACCGAGCAGGTGCCGGTGATGGCGGGAGGGTGCGCTGGAAAGCCGCCGGCGGTTGCGCCGCCAGAGCCAGAAGGTGAGAACCGTGAAAGCGAGCACCACCAGCTGGAGCGCCACAAGGGTGCGCCAGCGCCGGGTGATGGCTTCCGGCCCCGTCGCCTGGCGCGCATAGAGCAGGCGGCTCTCAAGACGCCGCCGCCAGCGTTCCGCCAGATCCCAGGCGTTGGTGCCGTTGAGGGCCGCATCGGCGTAGGTCACCGTGAGCAGCGGCAGCGGCTCGCTGCGCTCCGGTACCACCGCCTCCAGCACCACCTCGCCGCCGGGCAGGCGGCGGCGGTTCACCGCCACGGCGGGATTGCGCTGGCGACGTTCCTGGAGGGGGGAATTCACGCAGGCCCGGTCCTGGGGAGCGCCAAGCACCTGCAGCAGGATTCCCTCCGCGATCCACTCGCCGTCGCTGCACAGGGTGGTGGGGTCGTAGAGGAGGTCGAGATTGCCCTCGATCACCAAGGCACGCCGGCTGGCATCGGGCGCGTCGCCCTGATCACCCACCACCGGCGCCGCCACCGTGAGGGCGGGGATCCCCAGGATCCGCACCTTGGCCTGCTCGTAGCTGCCCGCGGAAAACCGCTGGCCGGTGCCTTCCCGGGCGGCAGGCGCCGCCGCGGAACCGGCGGCAGGAACAGGGCTGATGCCTGACCAGGCCGGCAACCCCAGCAGGGCGCTCAGCAGAAGGGCCAGGCCCCCCAGCAGCCAGGGCCGCCGCCGCCGCAGGCAGGCCCGCATCAGGTTTCCGTCAGCCGCGGCAGCAGTTGCACCAGGTTGCAGGGGCGGGTGGTCGCGTCGAGCTGGGCGCGGATCAGCCGGTCCCAGGCGGTGCAGACCGCATCGAGGGAGCCGGGCAACACGAATACCACCGTGCCGTTGGCCACCCCGGCCAGGGCCCGGCTCTGCAGGGTGCTGGTGCCGATCGTCTCGAAGGAGAGCACCCGGAACAGCTCGCCGAAGCCCTCGATGGTCTTGTCGAGCAGGGGCGCAACGGCCTCGGGGGTGCCGTCGCGGCCGGTGAGGCCGGTGCCGCCGGAGCTGATCACCACCTGGACGGCGGGGTCGGCGATCCAGCGGCTCAGTTCGGCCCGGATGCGGTAGCGGTCGTCGGGCACCAGGCTGCGCTCCGCCAGCCGGTGGCCGGCCGCCTCCAGCCGCTGCTGCAGGGCATCGCCGGAGGGGTCGTCGGCGAGGCTGCGGCTGTCGGAGACCGTGAGCAGGGCGATGGAGAGGCTCAAGGCCGGAGCGCAGCAGGTCCCCCATTGTGATCAGGCCGCCACCGCCTCCACCACCGTGACCGGTGACGGCGTCGGGTGGATCCCCGCCAGCCGTAGGCCGGCACGCTCCAGCAGTTCGGCGTACGCCGCGGGAGTGCGTTCCCGGCCGCCCTCGGTCATCACGAGCATGTTCAGATCGAGCAGCTTGCCCGGGGCCGGATCGTTCCCCGGGGGGATCACTTGCTCGAGGATCAGCAGCCGCCCGCCGGGGGCCAGGCCGGCGCGGATGTGGCCCAGGATCGTCAGGCAGGCGTCATCGCCCCAGTCGTGGAGGATGTGCTTGAGCAGGTAGGTGTCGCCGCCGGCCGGCACCTGGGCGAAGAAATCGCCGCCGGCGACGCTGAAGCGCCCCTCCAGCTCCGGCGGCACCGTCACCGGCGCCACCACCGCCGGCTGGTCGAAGAGGGTGCCGCGCAGGTGGCCGTGGTGGCGCAGCAGCGTCTGCAGCAGTCCACCGCGGCCGCCGCCTACGTCGATCAGGTGGCTGGAGGCGCTGAAATCCCAGGTCGCCAGCAGTGCCTCGGTCTCGACACGGGAGAAGTCGGTCATGGCGCCGTCGAAGATGGCGCCGCGCCCGGGGTTGTGGCCGTACCAGGCGAAGACGGGTTCGCCGAAACGGTGGTGGAAGGCGCTTTCGCCGCTGCGGACGCTGTGGAGCAGGTCGGACCAGGCGTCGTAGTGCTCACCACCGAGCATGCGTACGAACTGGCGCAGGGAGCCGGGGTGGTCGCTGCGCAGCAGCTCCGCCAGGGGGGTGAGCACGAAGCGGCGCGGCTGGCTCTCGCTCTCGGCGAACACACCCAGGCTCGCCAGGCCCCGCAGCAGCCGGAACAGGGACTCGCCATCGGCGCCGCAGCGGTCGGCGAGCTCCTCCGCCGCCAGACCCTCTGGCCCGGCAGCCGCCAGATGGTCGGCGACGGCCAGTTCGGCGGCCACATGCAGCATCTGGGTGACCCAGTTGCCGCAGGCGAGCTGGAGGAAATGGCCGGAGAGATCCGCGCTGGGGTCCATGGGGGCGGGGCAAGCGTGAGCCGTTCTACAGCGTGATGCCGGCCCCGCAGTAGGGCCGCCATTCCCCCTCCGCCTTCTCCGCCACCAGCGGTACAAGCGTGAGCTGCAGGGGGGTGCCGGCCGCCACCTCCACCCGCAGTGCGGAGTAAGCGCGACGCAGCCTGGAACCCCGGCCGCTGCGGCCGAGGAAGAGGCGTGAGCGGGCCACGACACGCTGGGCACCGGGTGGACCCTCCAGCAGCTCGGGCCCCTCAGGCCTCTGGCGGCGCAGGCTGTAGCCGCTGCCCCCGCAGATCGCCCAGGGGATATGGGCGTCGCCGTGGCCGGTGTCACCGGTGTCGAGCACCTCCAGGCAGTGGGCATGGCCGCTCAAGGCCAGATCAAGCAGGGGCCGGCCGGCCGGCAGATCGCCGAGGGCGGCGGCGACCCGATCGAGTACGCGGCGCAGTTGGGTGCGGACGGCCCTGGTCTGGCCCTGGTCCCACTTGCTGACTTCGGTGACGTAGGGGGGATGGTGCAGCATCAGCATCCGCCCCCGCACCTCAGGGTTGCGCCAGGAGGCGATCAGGGCTTCGGTCAGCCAGTCGAGCTGGGCTTCGTCGACCGGGGTTGTCCGTCCGGCACGGGCGGAGGCGCTGCTGGCGAGCTGCTTGTCGATGTCACGGATCTGTTCATCGATCTGCTCGGCCAGGGTGGCCCGATCCGTGCGGGCGTCCTCGTCGTTGCTCAAGGGGCTGAGGGAGCGCAGCAGATCCGAATGTTCGGCGTCGAGTTGCTCGCGGCGCCGTTGCAGCTCCCCGTCGTCGGTGCCGGCCGGCAACGGGTGGTTGAAGGTGTTGGAGTCGAGGGCGAAGACGTCGACCCCGGCCCAACGGAAGGTGTAATAGCGGTGGGGCAGACGGGTGAAACGGCCGGGCCGGTAGAGCAGGCAGCTGGCCCCATCGACCGTCGCTGTGCGGGTGCAGCTCAGATGCTCGCCCAGGTCGGACTCCGGCACGGCGCTGAGCACGTCGAGGAAAGCACGTGCCCAGGCCTGACCCACGAAGGAGCCGTGCCAGCCCACATCCAGATCCAGCCAGGCACGCAGCAGTCGCCGTGGCGGCCCCGTCAGGCCGGCGAGCAGCCCAAGCGGCACAGGGAGGTCGTAGTAGTCGTGGTTGCCGGCCACCGGCAGGAAGGGCACCCGAAAGACCAGCTGGTCGTAGCGCAGCCGGCGCCAGTCCTCACCGCCCACGATCCATTCGCGGTAAGGACGGATGAAGTTATCCGGGTACTGCTCGCTGGAGCCCACCTGGTAGACGACGTCGCCGGTGTGGAGCAGGAAACGGGCGTCCGTGCCATGGGCGAGCAGTTGCTCCGCCACCCGCCGCTGGGGACTGTGGCGACGATGCAGCCCGGTGCCGCTGTCGCCCAGCACGAGGAAAGAAAAGGCTTCGGGTGTCATCGGATCCCCCTCGATGGCCAGGCGGCAGGGATCGATGCGGCGGCGGATGAGCTCCGGATGGCCCCAGCGCACCCGTTCAGCCATGCGCTGGATCTTGGTGGTGATCCCCGCTTCGGAGGCCAGGTTCATGGGGCCCCGTTCACGGTGGCGGCATCGGCGCGAACACCGTGAGGGAACCTGGCACGCAGGTGAAGGTCACGGTTTCAGCCTCGAGCATCTCTCCATCGATCACCAGCTTCTGGGGCGGATCGGTGGTGATCGTGATCTCTCTGGCCCGCAGGCAGATCAGATCAGGGTGGTTGGCAGGCGATTGCACCACGGCGGATGTCAGCAGAGAGGCGAGGGCATTGAGTCCCTGCAGCCGCGTGGTGGGCGAGGCGATGGTGATCTCCAGCAGGCCGTCGTCGGGGATCACCCGCCCGAAGCCCTGGGCCAAAACGGAGGTGGGTGGGGCCACGTTGGCCACGGTGATGGCGGCCGCCTGCACCTCGGTGACGAGGCCGTCGATCTCGAAGCGGGCCTGGAACGGCTGTTGGGTCGCGAGCTGCTGCGCTCCGGCGAGCACGTAGGCGAGCGGACCGAGCATCGTCTTGAGCTCGCGTGTGGCCCGGTCCACCATTCCGGCCTCGAAGCCCAGCCCCGCCAGCAGGGTCATGGGCACATCGTTGCAAAGGGCTGTGTCCACGACGAGGGTGTGGCCGGCCAGGATGGTGTCGCAGGCGCCGAGCAGGTCGGTGGGGATGCCGAGCGCCGAAGCGAAGGCGTTGGCCGTGCCACGGGGGATCACGCCCAGGGGAATGCCGGTCCCTGCCACCGCCCCTGCCACCGCCGAGACGGTGCCATCTCCCCCCGAAGCCACGATCATCACGTTGTCGGCATCGGAGGCGGGGCGAGACTGCAGCAGATCAACCAGTTCCCGGGTCTGCTCGGCTGGGTCAACGCCTTCTCGGGTGAGCAGCACCGTGACGAGGAACTGGGGTTCGAGGATCGAACGGATCAGGGCCAGGTCGGCATTCGGATCCCCTTGGCCGGCCACGGGATTGAAGATCAGGTAGGCCGCCCGGCCGTGGGCCAGGCCTCGCATCAGCAGATCGGCCGTCGCGGAACTGAGCGCCAGGGGGACCGAGGCCAGATCACAGGCGCGCAGCAGCAGCCGGGCGTCGGGCGGTGTGCCCGGCGGCGCCTCCGGATCGAGGAAGGCCAGCACCAGATCCACGCCACCGGCGAGCACGCGGGCGGCCAGACGGATGTCGCCTCCCTCGGCGAGCGGCTCAAATGCCGTGACCGTTAGGTGAGATGTGCGCGGATCGCCCTGGAGCCGCCCGGCCAGTTCGGTGGTGGCGATCAGGGGAAAGCCGGCGACAGCGAGGGCCTGTCGATCAAGCCACTCGAGCAGCGCCTCGTGGCGCGACTCACTCGCCAGCAATACCAGAGATTGGGTCATGGCCTCTCACGCTAGGCGGGTATGGCTCCCTGCCCTTCCAGAGCACGCGGGGGAAGCCAGACGGTGGCCTTGCCCATGGAGCCGCTGGGATCAACGTATGGGTAGCCTTAGAGGACGAAGAACCAGTCTCTTAAAGAGGTGAATGGGCTGGCTGAGGATTTGCAGATGGGCTGCAATCAAGAGTCGGATCTTGCAGGCCACGATCGGCCTGAATGGTTGGCACTGTCCCACGGTGTCAACAATGCACTACGTGGTCGACACCAGCAGTGGATGCTAGTCATTCATGATGTTGTTGCACAACGATCGCTTGATGGCCACTTCAGCGGCTGATCCCCTGCCTTCCTGGAACAACGGCCCCACCAAGCAACGGCTGCTGGCGTTCATCGCCAAGGTGACAGAGGAGGGCTCTGGCAGCTTCGTTCCAAGGGCTGAACGCATCGCAGTCCATGACAACGATGGCACGCTCTGGCCGGAGAATCCGATGCCGTTCCAAGCTGCTTTTCCATCGACCAATTAAGTCGTCGCGTTCTGAAAGAACCCGCACTTGGCTTGGATCCCATGGTCCAGGCCGCGTTGGCCGGCGATGTTGAAACACTCCTGAAAGGGCGTCGCTTTGAAGGTCTGATGCAGGTCCTGGCACTCACCCATGCCGGGATGACGATCGGTGAGTTCCACGCTGCTGTCGAAGCCTGGTTCACCTCGGCCACCCACCCGCGCTACGGCAGGCCCTATGTGGATCTCACCTATCTGCCGATGCAGGAGCTGCTGCGCCATCTACGGGCCAATGGTTTCAAGAACTTCATTGTTTCTGGTGGTGGCACGGATTTCATGCGCGTCTGGGCGGAGCGTGTTTACGGCATCCCCCCGGAGCAGGTGCTGGGTTCAACGGCACGGACGACGTTTGAGCTCCGTGATGGCGGGCCAGTGCTGACAAAAACCCTCGATCAGTTGTTCGTGAACGACAAGGAAGGCAAGCCAGTGATGATTCACCAGTTCATCGGCAGGCGGCCGATTCTTTGTTGCGGCAATAGCGATGGCGACCTTGCGATGTTGCAATACACCACGATCAACAATCCGCGACCGAGCTTCGGTCTGCTTGTCCACCACACCGATGGTGAGCGCGAATATGCCTACGACGCCGTGACGAAAAGCACTGGCAGGCTGGTCAATGCCCTCAAGGAGGCTCCAGGTTGCGGCTGGCTGGTTGTGGACATGAAGCGTGACTGGACTGCCGTTTTTCATGACTAGGAGCCAGCCAAGACCGGGCTGCAGGCAGGACTATGGGCGCAATTTCTGCTCGCTAGCGCCGCCACGGTCAAGGAGGCACTGGCGTTGCTCGGCACGGTGCAGGTGGTGATGGTGGAGGCCCATGGGTCAAGGACAACGGGTGGTGCACCACGGCCGTGACGACCCAATCCTGACGAACGATCCCACCGACGAGCAGCAGATCGCGCTCGTGAAGCAGCAGGACTTTCCCAAACCCAGCAGCGACACTCCCCTGCCTGGCAATGTGAAGCCATCGGATCGCTTCCAGCGGGCAGCCTATTTTGCAGCGTTGCTGCCTGAACCAAAAAGCGAGCGGGAAGCTGTTGCAGGACTATTGGCCATCATCCGCCATGTGTCCGTTCCCTTTGGTGCGCCCTGCAAGGGCTTTGGTCGTGACAAAACGGAGTACCGCACGGTGATGAATCTCGTCGACAAGTGCTACTTCTTTGAGCTCACAACCAGCCCCAATGTGCTTTGGGTGAGCCTTGAGTGGTTTGACCTGACACCCTGTGCGCCGGTGCTGATTCTTGACCCCGATGCCAAGGCGTTATCCGGTGACGGGACTGGAACGTTCAAGAAGGCTTTGACGGCGCCCTTCTGAGTGTTGCTGACGTGCTTCACCGTCTGCCGTGGCGGGTCGTTCAGGGGGCGGCAAGCACGCTGTTACCTCTTCCGCGGAGAGCGATGGCCCCCGCGAGCTCCTAGCGTCAGGCATTCTCAGCCCACCAGCGTCTCACGACCGCCATGACGACGCAGTACTACACCGCCTCCAGCCTGGATGGCTTCGTCGCCACCGAAGACGACTCCTTGGAGTGGCTGTTCCCTCTGGGCGATGTCAAGGAAGCGGGCTATCCGGCCTTCATTGCCCAGGTTGGTGCGATTGCCATGGGAGCCTCAACGTATGAATGGATGCTGCACCATTCCGACAAAGTTGTGGAGGATTCGGGTTCCGCCTGGCCCTTCACCCAGCCCACCTGGGTGTTCACCCATCGCGACCTGCCACCGATCGAGGGCGCCGATCTTCGTTTCGTTCAGGGCAGCGTCCAGGACGTCCACCGAACGATGGTGGAGGTGGCGGCTGGGAAGAACATCTGGATTGCCGGCGGCGGGGCACTGGCCGTCCAGTTTCATGATGCCGGGTTGCTGGATGAGGCCATCATCCAGATTGGTTCGGTCACCCTTGGCCAGGGCAAGCCGCTCTTCCCCCGTCGGGTGACCAACCCACCCTGGCGGTTGCTGTCGGTGCGCCAGATCGGTTCGGGTCTGGCCGAGCTGCATTACGCGCTGCCAGGTCGTTGATGCAGCCGATCCTGGCGCCGTGCCCCGCTGGGTGCGGGTGAGAATCATGGCGACGGTGATTCAGGCCATGGCTAGCCGCTGATGCAGAGCAGCGTTTTCACGGTGGTCCTGCTGCCTCTGGCGTTGGCCATCGTCATGCTCGGCATGGGCCTCAGCCTGCAGCCCGAAGACTTCCAGCGCATCACGCGCTACCCCAGGGCGGTCGCGGTGGGCACCGTCTGCCAGACCCTTGGGTTACCGCTGCTGGGGGGCCTGATCGCCCTGGTGGTGCCCATGGAGCCGGCGATGGCGGTGGGACTGGTGGTCGTGGCCGTCTGCCCGGGCGGGCCGTCTTCGAACCTGATGACCTACCTGGCCCGGGGGGATGTGGCCCTGTCGGTGACCCTGACGGCCGCGAGCAGCATCGTCACGGTGGTCACGATTCCGCTGTTCACCAACCTGGCCCTCCAGCATTTCCTGGGGGAAGGGGCCGCGATCACCCTGCCGATCGGCACCACCATGCTGCAGATCGTGCTGATCACCCTGCTGCCGACGGCCATCGGCATGGCCATCCGCCATCGCTTCCCCGGGCCAGCCCGACGCCTGGAGAAGCAGATGGGCCGGCTGGCCGGGGGCCTGCTGGCGCTGATCATCCTGCTGCTGTTCATCCGCGAAGCCCCCAAGTTGCCGGGGTTTCTGGCGCAGATGGGACTGGCCATCGCCCTGCTCAACGTGCTGGCCATGCTGGGGGGCTTCCTGGCTGGAAAGCTGTTCCGGCTGCCGCTGGCCCAGCAAGTGTGCATCGCGATCGAAGTGGGGATTCAGAACGGAACCCTGGCGATCGCCATCACCGCCGGCCTGCTCAACAACCCCGACATGGCGGTGCCGGCGGCGGTCTACAGCCTGCTGATGTATTTGTTCGGCTTTGGCGCTGTCCTCTGCGGCAGGCGCCTGATCCCTGCGGTCCGCCGGGCGTGAACTCCCTTGGACCATGTGCTGATCATCCACGCTGTGCGGGACTACGGGGCCTGGAAACCGGCCACCGGCGCCAGGGAAGCGGCAACCCGCCCCCTGAGATCAGCACTGCCAGAATGATTGTCGTTTCAGGAGCCGCCGTGTCGCGCCTTCGGCCGCCCCTCGTCCACCTGGCCGCCGCCGGCCTCCTGGCCGCCCTCGGCAGCGCCCCCGCCCTGGCCCAGCAGCCCGCCCCTGGCGCCCAGAAGGCGGTGTTCGCCACCAAGGCTGAAGCCGAGGCTGCCGCCAAGCACTTCAACTGCACCGGGGCCCACAAGATGGGCAACCAGTGGATGCCCTGTGCCACCCATGGCGAAACCCAAGGCGGGACGTCCGGCCACGGCTCCCACTGATGCCTGACCCAGTCGCGCCGGAAACCCCTCCCTCCGGCGGCACCCCTCCTGCGATGAGCCCCTCAGCCTGCGGTGGCCGGCCGAAGATCGTGGCCATCGGCATCGCCCCTTTGGGCATCATCTCGATCGGCATCGTCCCCATGGGGGTGATCAGCATCGGCGTCGTGCCGATGGGGGTGCTGAGCCTGGGGGCGGTGGCGATGGGGGTGATCAATGCCTCCGTCGTCGGCATGGGCATCCTGATCGCCGGGGTGAACGTGATGGGCGTCTGGTGGGTGGGGATGGAGGGGATGGGCCCCTACCGGCTGGGGAGCCCGAGCGGCCAGGTGCACCATCACCACAACCACAGCTCAGGCCAGGGCCAGCCGAACCTCTACGCCTACCCCAGCCGCGAGGAGGCCCTGAGGAAGGCGAAGGAACTCGGCTGCGAAGGGGCCCACGCCATGGGCTCCCTCTGGATGCCCTGCGCGGAGCACCCGTCCCCCTGAGCTCAGGCCAGCGTCTTGAACATCACCAGGGCATCCACCTCCCCCAGGCGGGGATGGCGGAAGGCCCCGGGCAGCCGGCCGATGGTGCGGAAGCCGTTGCGGCTCCAGGCCGCCACGCCGGCGGTGTTGGTGCTCACCACCAGATTGAACTGCATCGCCGTGAAGCCCCGCCGCCGGGCCTCCTCCTGGGAGTGGCGGCAGAGGGTATGGCCCACCCCCCGGCCCCGGGCGGCCTCGGCCACCACATAGCCGGCATTGGCCACGTGGGCGCCCAGGCACGGCTGGTTGGGGCGCAGGTAGTAGGTGCCCAGGATGGCGCCGTCCGCATCGGTGGCCACGAAGGTGGCGGCGACGGCCCCCACCCAGGCCTGACGGGCGGCGTCGCTGTCGATGGCCGGGTCGTGGGGGAAGGTCTCGCCGGCCCGGAACACCGGCTCCAGCACCGCCCACACCCCTGGCCAGTCGGCCGGCTCGTAAGCCCGGATCATCGCGCCGCTTGCACCACGATCGATTTGGTCACCGTACCGGGCAGATTCCGCGACACCGGACAGACCTTCATGCGCCGCTCCAGAAAGGCCAGGGTGGGCGCATCCAGCTCGGGCGTCACCGCGCCTTCGGCCGCCTCCAGCCGCACCTCGAACGTGCCACTCACCGACTCGACCATCCAGCCGGCGGAGGCGGTCACGTTGAGCCGTCCGTCCACCGCCGCCAGGGGCAGGTGCCGCTCCTGGGCGTTGGCCACCAGGTAGTGGTGCTGGCAGAGCAGCAGCGACAGCAGGTACAGCCGAAAGCCGGGGGTCTGCAGGCTGGGCTCCAGCGGCTGCCAGGGCTCAAGCTCGCCATCGCGGAAGTCGACGCTGAGGGCATCGCCGACGGCCCCGTGGCGGCTCTGCAGGCGGAACTGGAACAGGAGCTTGGTCATCGCTGCTGCGGGACGGTGTGGGGGGAGGAGATGGAGTTGTTTTGACGTTGGAGGGCTTCAGCGCCCGTGAGCAGGGCCGAACCGACCAGCAGGGCGGCGAAGCCCTGGCGCAGGTGACGATCCGACAGGTGCGGGGCCAGGGCCTGGCCGCCGATCGCCCCCGCCAGCCCACCCACCACCAGGGGGCCGAGCAGCGGCAGGCCTGCCGTGGGCCAGTGCCCCAGGGCGGCCAGGGCCACGAGGCTGTTGGTGGCAATCAGCACCAGGCTGGTGCCGCTGGCCAGGGGCATCGGCAGCCCGGCCAGCAGCACCAGGGAGGGCACGATGGCGAAGCCGCCGCCGACGCCGGCGATGCCGGTCAGCAGGCCCACCAGCACCCCCTGGCCCGCCAGGGCCAGCGGCGATCCCCCCGACCGGGGCGCCCGGGCGGTCGGCGTGCCGGTGGGGCGCCGCGAGAGCAGCCAGGCCGCCACCAGGGCGGCGGCGGCGAACACCGCCAGCTGCACAGACTCGGGGATCAGGCCGTGCTTCACCAACGTGCCTCCGAGCCAGCTGCCCGCCAGGGCCGGCACCCCCAGGAGCAGGGCGGGCCGGGGCGCCACCTGGCGCCGCCGAAGATAAGGGCCGGCGTTGGCCACCGCCAGCAGGGTCACCGCCAGCAGCGAGAGCGGCACCGCTTCCCGGGTGGGCAGCCCGGCGCCGCTGATCAGCAGGGGCAGCAGCAGGATCGAGCCGCCGGCCCCGAGCACCGCCAGCAGGAAGCCGATCAGGGCACCCCCACCGGCCATCAGCAGCAGAACGGCGGCACTCAAGGATGCACCCGGTTCCAGGGCATCACGGCCAGCAGGCGGGCCATGCCGCAGAAGCCGCTGATCCCGGCGAAGCTGAGGCCGGCTCCCACCAAGCCGCTCAGCCAGATCCAGCCCGGCGCCACGGTCTGGCTGAGCAGCACTCCCACCAGCACCAGGCCGCCGGCGACGATCTGCACCTGGCGCATCAGCGGCAGTGGCGCCCTGGCGTGCCGTTGCACGGGCAGGCCGGCTTCCTGCCAGGCCCCGAAGCCCCCTTCCAGTTCCGCCAGGGGTTGGGGATGGCCGCGGCGCAGCAGGTTGGTCAGTCCCTGGCTGCTGCGGCTGCCGCTCTGGCACAGCAGCACCAGCGGGCCCTCCGGCAGGGTCTCACTGCCCAGCCGTGACAGGGGGATGTTGTGGCTGCCGGCGATGTGCCCGGAGGCGTATTCCATCGGTTCGCGAACGTCGATCAGCGTCAGCGGCACGGCCTGCCGGTGGTCGGCGAGGTCGCGGGGGGAAAAGCGTCGCGGGGTGGTGGTGGTCATGCTTCTGACGGTGGGGGAGTGAATGGGGAAGGGGGTGTTGCGGGCTCAGGTGGGGGTCGGGGTCGGCACCTCCAGCGGCAGGCCCTCGGCCTGCCAGCCCCGCAGGCCGCCGCGCAGGTTGGCTACGGGGTTGTGGCCCCGCTTCAGCAGCTCCTGGGTGGCCAGGGCCGAGCGGCTGCCGGAATGGCACAGCACCACCACGGGCTTGCCTGTAGGGATCTCGGCGGCGCGGGCTGCCAGCTCCGGCAGGGGGATGGCCAGGCAGCCCGGCACCTGCCCATCGGGCCCGAGCACCTCGGCCTCGGAGCGCACATCCACCAGGGTCAGCTGGTCGCGGTGCGCGGCCACCCAGGCGGCTGCCACCTCCGGCAGGCCCGCGTAACTGCGTTCGACCGGTCCCCAGTCGTCCTCTTGGCTGTGGTCAGCGTCGCTGGGCCTGCCCGAGCGCAGGTTGGCCGGCAGGGCCTCGGCGATCCGATGGGGATGGGGCAGGTGCAGGTTCTCCATGTAGCCCACGAAGTCCCGCTCGTCGGCACCACCGCCGAGCCTGGCGTTGTAGGCCTTCTCTTCGGCGACCGAGCTCACCTGGCGACCGCTGTAATCGTGCGCTGGGTAGAGCTGACACCGGTCCGGCAGCGAGAGGATCTGCTCGGTGATCGAGCGGAAGAGGGTGTGGGCATTGCCCTGCTGGAAATCGCAGCGGCCGCAGCCCCGCACCAGCAGGGCGTCGCCGGTGAAGGCCAGGCTCCGGTCGTCGAGCACGAACGTGAGGCAGCTATCGGTGTGCCCCGGGGTGGCGCGCACTTCCAGATGGCGGCCGCCGAAGCGCACCCGCTCGCCATGGGCCAGGGGCAGGGTCACGTTCCTGGCGCGGGCCGCGGCGGCCAGGCCGATGGCGCAGCTGGTGGCCTGGTGCATCCGCCAGCTGCCGGTCACGTGGTCGGCATGGGCGTGGGTGTCGAGACAGGCCACCAGATCGATGCCCAGTTCCCGCGCCAGGGAGAGATCGCGGGGGTGTTGTTCGTACACCGGATCGATCAGCACCCCTTCGCCGGAGGGCACATCGGCCAGAAGGTAGGTGAAGGTGCCGGTTTCGGCGTCGAAGAGCTGGCGGAACAGCAGTTGTGCCCCGCCGGCGGCGGCGTCAAGCGGAAACGGAGGGACGGACGCCATCGAAACAAGCTGGGCTGGCTGCTATGACCATACACGCATACAACGACTAAAGAGTGGATGCGGCTGCGATGCAGCGTCCCGCAGCGGCCAGCTCCGTTGCGGAACCGATCTGGCTTGGGCCACGGCTCGGGAAACCCTGCATAATTCCTCTAGCGACATACCCTTCTGCCATGGTCGTTGCCGGCCCCGGTTCCATTCCCAGTCCCGAACTGCTGGAGGAGTTCAGCCAGTTCTTCCGCCTGCTGAGTGAACCGGCCCGGCTCCAGCTGCTCTGCCATCTGCGCCAGGGTTCGGCCGATGTCGCCTATCTGATCGAGGCCACCGGCTTCAGCCAGTCCCACATCAGCCGCCAGCTGTCCCAGCTGCAGCGGGCTGGCCTGGTGACCTGCGACCGGGACGGGGTCCGGCTCATCTACCGGGCCGACACCGAGCTGGTGGAGGAGCTCTGCAACCTGGTGCAGCACCGCATGAAGCAACGCCTCCAGCAGCAGCTGGATCAGCTTCAGACCGCCTGAGGCTTGTCCGCTGCGGCGCTGTTGCCGCCTCCATGGTTAACCATGGCCTTGACCCCCCTGCTCAGAGCCAGTGCACCGGGTAGGTGGAGGCGCCTTTCACCCCTCGGCTGAACAGCCAGGCCAGCAGCACCAGCAGCACGGATCCGGACAGCACCGGGAACAGGACGAATCCCATGCCCGCCTTGAGGAACACCCCGAGGAAGGCCACGCCGCCGGCGGGCGGATGCAGGCAGCGGCACCGCTGTCCCACCACGATCGTGAGTCCCACCGCCAGGGCCACCCCCCAGACGCCGTCCCAGCCGCCGCTCACCACCAGCCAGGCGATCACCCCCGCCACTCCGTTGCCCAGCACGATGTTGCGGGGCTGGGCCAGGGGACTGCGGGGATGGCCGAACAGCAGCACTGAGGAGGCCCCCAGCGGAGCGGCCATCAGCAGGTAGCCGCTCCAGGCGCTGAGGCCACCGAGGAGGCCGAGCGAGAGCAGGGCCCCCAGCCAGGAGAAGGTCAGGTGGTGGCGGGTAAACGTCGGCTGGTAGGCCCTGCCGCGCTCCCGCTCGCCCTGCAGCGAGGCCCGCAGTTGCCCCAGCCAGCGCCGAGCAGCAGGCGAATCCATCCTGGTTACAGGAGGGGGTCGGCCTTCGGCTGTCGACGGATTGGCCCGGAGGGTCATCTCAGGCCACCGGGGCATAGACGTCTGGATCATTGTCGCGATCCGCCTCTGCCAACCGTGTGGCAGCGGTCACCAAGACATCCATCACACTGGCGATGGATCCTGCACCTGTCCGTCAGTGATCGCCACGACCCCCTCCCCTGCCCGAGGCCCCAGCCCCCTGTGGACGCGGGCCTTCCATGGCTTCAACCTGCTGCTGCTCCTGCTGATGGCCACCAGCGGGCTGGAGATCTACAACGCCAATCCGGTCTTCGGCGGTCGGGAGGGAGCCACCGTACCGGAACTGTTCACCCTTGGCGGCTGGCTGGCCGGTGGCCGCGACTGGCACTTCGCTGTCATGGGTCTGTATGCCGCCAACGTGGGGCTCTGGATCGGCCTGTTGCTGCGCCGGCGCCATCGGCGCCTCGCCGGCAGAGGCGATCTGGTCACCCTGCGCGCCAGCGTCAGCCCCCCCAGGCGGCGCCTGGCCAGCCACCGGATCACCTACACCCTGATGCTGATCGTGCTGGCCTTCAGCCTGATCACAGGACTGGCCATGTACAAACCGGCCCAGTTGGGGTGGCTGGTGTCACTGTTCGCCTTCGCCGAGCCGGTAGGTCACTCCAGTTGGCAGACGCTGCGGGTGTGCCACCTGGCCACCATCCCCGCCATCGCCCTGCTGCTGGTGGCGCACGTGGTGCTCTCCTGGCGGGTGGGAGGCCTGCGGCTGCTGCGGGCGATGTTCCTCTGACGCGGCTCCTCTGAAGAATGTTCCACTGAGATGGCTGATCCCTCCGACCCCCTGAGTCGCCGCCGGTCCCTGGGCCTGCTGCTCGGCGGCGGTTCCTCCCTGCTGCTCGGGGGCTGTGCCCTCAACGGCTGGAGCGAGACGGTGGGGGAGGCCACCCAGCCACTGAACGAACGGATCGAGGCGCTGCTGCAGGGGAAGCGCAGATTGCCCGAGTTCCGTCGCAGCCAGGTGGAGCCCGCTGCCCTGCTGATCAATAGCTTCAACGGCACGCCCGAAATGGCGCCTGGCAGCTACCGGCTGGCCGTGAACGGGGTGGTGAGCCGTCCGTTACAGCTGGATCTGGCGGCCCTGGCCGCGCTGCCCCAGCAGGAGTGCGTCATCCGCCACGTCTGCGTGGAGGGCTGGGCGGCGATCGTGGCCTGGTCCGGACCGCGGCTGGCCGATGTGCTGGCCCTGGCCGGCCCCTCTCCCCTGGGTGCCTATCTGGCGATTCGATCGGCCGATCAGTACTTTGAAACCTGGGATCTGGCCTCCGCGCTGCACCCCCAGACCCTGCTCGCCACCCACATGAACGGAGCACCGCTGCCGGTGGCCAACGGCGCTCCTGTGCGCCTCGCCAGCCCCATCAAGCTCGGCTACAAGCAGAGCAAGTGGGTCACCGGCCTCGAACTGATGACCAGCCTGGGTGAACGGCTGGGCACCTGGGAGGACAAGGGTTATGAGTGGTTCGCAGGGCTCTGAGCACGAGCCTGGCCCTCAGGGCCGCACCAGTCCGGTGGGCACGTCCTTCTGGCCGGCTTCGCGCAGCAGCTCCTGGATGGTGCGTTCGGAGGTGTCGTAGGCGCCTTCGCCGAAATGCGTATGCCGGATGCGGCCCTGGCCATCGATGAAATAAAACGAAGGCCAGTAGGTGTTCCGGAAGGACTTCCAGATGGCGAAATCGTTATCGATCACCACCGGATAGGTGAGGCCCAACCGGCGGACGGCCGCGCGTACGTTGCCGAGGTCACGCTCGAAGGCGAACTCCGGCGTGTGAACGCCGATCACCACCAGGCCATGGTTCCTGTACTTGCTGGCCCAGGCCCGCACGTGGGGCAGGGTGCGCAGGCAGTTGATGCAGGAGTAGGTCCAGATGTCCACCAGCACCACCTTCCCCCAGAGCTGGTCGCGGCTGAGGGGCGGCGAATTCAGCCAGGTGGCCCGCTTCGGAAAGGGCGGCAGCGTGCCCAGCACCGGCAGGCGGCTGATGGCTGGAGCGCTCGCCACGCCGGGATCAGCGGCCGGGATCCGGGTGAGCAGGGCCTGCTCGAGCCGGTTGGTGTCGGCCAGGGTCCAGCCGGCGAAGGAGGCCTGCTCCAGACCCAGGGCGCTCACCCCCACCGCCGCCAACGCGGCGGCCCCCAGCCCGCGCCGCATCCAGAGGCTGGCCCCGCGTGTGCGCTTCAGGGCCGCGGCCAGTCGATCGCCGGCCAGGAGGGCGACCGCCAGGGAGGTGGCAGCACCCAGGCCGTAGGTCAGCAACAGCAGGGCGGTGCCGGCGCTGCCAGCCTGCAGGACCGCTCCGGTGAGGATCAGCCCCAGGATGGGCCCTGCGCACGGGGCCCAGAGCAGCCCCACCGCCACCCCCAGCAGGGCCGAGGCGCCGACGGCCTCGCCCCGCTGTTGGGCCTGATCGGAGCGCCGGGACAGCCCGGCGCCCAGCTTCACGAGCGGCTGGCTGAGGACATCCGCCAGGGCTGGCCACAGCAGCGCGAGCCCGAACAGGGCCAGCGCGGCCAGGGCTGCCATCCGCCCCCACTGGTGGGCCTGCACCACCCAGCCGCCGCCCACGGCCGCCAGGCTTGCCGTGGCGGCGAAGGTCAGTGCCATGCCGGCCAGAAGGGGCAGAGCGCTGCGCCGGAAGGAATGCCCCACCCGGCTGAACAGGAAGGGCAGCACCGGCATGATGCAGGGGCTGAGGATGGTCAGCAGGCCCGCGAGATAGGCCAGAAGGGGCAGGACCATGGTGGGAGGGGAAAAGGAATGACCGTGGCCCGTGGGGTCAGTCGCGATGCCCTCAAGGGGCAGCGGGAGCCACCGCTGGAGCGAGGGCCGAGCCGAGCATCGCCCTGGCGTCACAGGCGTGGACGGTGGGTTTCCGCCAGCTCAGCGGCATCTCCAGCAGATCCCTGGGCCGGGTGAGTCCCTGGGCAAGGAACACAAGCGCCGTCAGGGCGATGGCGCTGATGTGCAGCCGCCGCCAGCGCAGGTGCCGGTGGATCTCGGGCCGGTAGCCACCGAGAACAGGATCAGGCCGACCAGACCGATGCCACCCCAGAAGTGCGACTGCCAGGAGACCGGATCGAGGGGGTTGTCGCTGGCCCACCAAAGAGGATGAAGCTGACTCGGTAGAGGGGCCGCTTCACCCGCCAAAGCGTGGCCAGCGCCACCACCGTGCCGACCAGCACATGCAGCAATCGTCCCAGCCGGGGGACTCCCCCTTCGAAGGCCGCCAGGGGGTGCTTGGCCTGGGTGAGACGGCGTCCATCCGCTGCTCAGGGCTTCAGGGGAGACCAGGCCATCGTGGCGTTGAACTTCTGGCACCAGATCAGCACCGATTTCTGCGCCTTGAGATCGATCGAAGCGGGGATCACGTAGCTCTGGGCCCCCTTGCTGGATTTCAGCTTCGAGAGCAGCGTGTAGCTGCCGGGCTTGAGGGGAAAGGCTGGGGCCTTGCTCATGGCCAGGGGCGCGGCGGAGGGGCTGAAGGCCACCCAGAGATCAGGCGCCATGTCGTTGGTCTTGAAGTCGCCGCTGAGGGTGAGCACCTTCTTGCCGCCTTCCTCGCTGATGGTGAAGCCACCGCTCACGGGTGCCTCTGCCTTGCGGAAGCTGCCTTTGGCCATGGCCATCCCCATTCCCTTGGATGGTCCGCCCATGGTGGGGGACATCTGGGCGAGCAGGGGGCTCTGGAGCGGTGCAGCGTGGAGGGCAACACCGAAGAGCGCTGCGGCCGCGACCACGGTGAGGGCGCCGGTGCGGAGGAGTGCCCTGGAGGAGCGTGACATCGGGGGTGTGGCGAGAGTGGCGAGTCAGGGGACCGGGCAGCGAAGCGGCACGGCCCCCGTTCACCACGAGTTACCCGTGAGCCGCTGGATCGGATTGGACTGGGGGTTCTCTCAGCCGATCGGCACGGTGCGGTCAAGGGCCCCGAAATCCACCCGGCGCCGCCCCTGGCTGTCCGCGGAAACCAGATCGGCGAAGGTACGGCCCCGGAGAATGTCCTCCAACCGGTAGTGGTGAACCTGGAGAAGGGACGATCCGGTCACCTCGTCGGAGCCCTCCACCAGCACCATCACGGCCCCACTGGCCCTGGCGATGGCGTCGAGCCCAAGTTGGAGCAGGGGGCTGTCCGGCGTCAGCCGGTGGCTCAGCACGGCCGTCAGATGCAGCTGGGGTGTGGCGGCGTTGAGCAGGGGCAGCGGATGGATGCGTCGCTGGCACACCCCGGGCTCGATCTCCTCATCCACGAACAGGACCATGGCGTAGGTCACCTTCAGCCAGTAGCTGGGGTCGGCGGTGACGAAGCGACAACTGAGGTGACCATCGGGCCAGCCGCTGAGGCACAGCTGCCGACTGAATCGCAGGGGCGAATCGACCTGGGTGAAGCGCAGGAAGAACAGTCCCGTGACCATGGCGGTGGTCAGGATGGCGACCATTCGCTGGCCCGCCGCCAGGCCCAGGGTGTAAGGGGAGCTGACCATGGCGGACTGGAAGCTGGCGCTGAACAGGTTCTGCAGCGCGAAGATGCCGCCATCCGGCACCCCCACCACGCCGTCGGCCTGCACATGGCCGGGATCCAGCTGAAACGCCAGGGCGAAGACCAGCACCTCCGCCAGGTAGATCAGCGTCATCGCCAGAAAGAACACCGGCCAGGGCATCCGCATCGCCATCGACACCGGCTGGCGCCAGAGGCTGGTCCAGGGGCTGCGCTGGTGGTCGAGCGTTCTGTGCGCCGGCCGCGACAGCTGGCTCAGGACGGTGGGGAGGCGCAAAACAACCCGATGCCGACGCCCAGAACAGTAGGAGCGCTCCATCCTGGGCAGATGACGGTGCCGATTCCGATGGGCAGGACACTGTGGCCAATCCCGGGTCAGCTGCCGCTGTTGCTCTATGTGCTGCTGCGGGGGCTGGATGCCACCGTGCTCAAGGGGCTGCAGGACCATGGCCTGGCGAATCCGGTGCAGGGCGAGAACCCGATCAGTTTCTGCAACGTGTTCTTCCTGGCCCAGCTCACGGTCGCCCTGGCGTCCCTGCTGCCTGGACGGCGCACCCTGATCGCCGATCTGGCTCGGCTGGGCCCCGCCGACCGGCGCCTGCTGGCCCTCCATGGCGGCCTGGGCCTGTTCCTCGGGCCCGTGGCCTATTACTTCGCCCTGGAATCCCTGTCGGTGATCAGTCAGACCCTGCTGTTTGCCCTGGTGCTGCCCGTCTCGGCCCTGCTGGCACGCTGGCTGCTGGGGGAGGCCCTGCCCCCTGGCTTCTGGCTCAGCCTGGCCTTGATCGGCGCCGGTCTGCTGCTGCCGCAGGCGGCCATGGCGATGGCCAGCGGCCGGATGGATGACGCCACCGGCATCGCCTGGGCCCTGGTGGGGGTGCTGGCCTTCGCCGGCTCGGCCGTCAGCGGCCGCAGCGTTGCCCGCCACCGCTGGCCGGCGGCGGTGGCCGTCGGGGCCCCCACCCTGCTGAGCGCCCTGGTGTTCGGCGCCATCGCGCTGGTGCTGTTCGGCCCGCACCACTTCCTGCTGTTGCGTCTCTGGTGGGTGGTGGGTGTGATCGGGCTCTATGCCATCACCCTGTCCCTGGGCCGGGAACTGGCCCTGCGCCAGGCCTACCGCCGCTGCAGCGTGGCGGTCGTCTCCCTCTGGGGCTCCCTGGCCCTGGTGGTGGCGGTCCTCAGCGCCGCCCTGCTGCTGGGGGAGCCCCTGGGCGGCCCGGTGCTGGGCGGCGCGGCCCTGGTGCTGGCCGGTGTGGGCGTCAGTCGCTGGCCCCGCCCCATCCGATCGGATCCCTCGCCGGTATCCGAAGAACGGCAACCCCGCCGAATGCCCCCCCGGTCGTGACACCCTCCGACGCCGACGCTCCCCCCCGCCGTTCGCCCCAGCGGGGGGCCCTCCAGGGCCCGTCCGACGATGGCGGCGATCTGGCGGAGCTGTACGACACCTGCAGCGCTCCGGTGTACCGCCTGGCCCTGCGCCTGTGCCGCTCCAGCCACGAAGCCGAAGACCTCACCCATGACGTCTTCCTGCGCTATTGGCAGCAGGGGCGTTACGACCCGGCCCGGGGGCCGGTGCTCGCCTACCTGCTGCTGCTGACGCGCTCGATGGCCATCAACCGCCTCAACCAGCGCGCCAACCGCTGGCAGCTGGTGCAACGCTGGTCACAGCACCTGTTCCCAGCGGCCGTGGCCACGCCCCATGACAGCGCTGAGGCCGAGGATCTGGCGGAGAGGGTGCGGGGCGCCCTCGCGGCCATCCCCGCCAACCAGCGCCAGGTGCTGGAGATGGCCTACTACGAAGGCCTGAGCCAGTCCGCGATCGGTGCCCTGCTGAAACTGCCCCTCGGCACCGTCAAGACCCGCGCCCGCCAGGGGCTGATCCGCCTGCGCGCCCTGCTCCACGACTCGCCCGACCAGCCATGACACCCGACACCATCCCCGCCGACGCCGACCGCATCGACGCCCTCCTGGCAGGCCATGCCCTGGGAGACCTGGAAGAAGCCGAGCGGGAGCAGCTGGCCGTGCTGCTGCGGCAGCGGCCCGAGCTACGCCTGCGCCTGGAGGAGTTCAGCACCACCCTGGAATTGCTGCCGCTGGCGCTGCCGGCCACGGCGGAGCCTCCCGCCGCCCTGCGCCGGCGACTGCTGCAACCCCGCCCCCAGCTGGGTCAGTGGCGGCGTTGGCTGGGCCCCTCCCTGCTGGCCGTCGGCTTGCTGCTGCTGGGCGGTGAGCTCTACCAGACCCGCCAGCAACTGGCAGACCTGCAGCGGCAGTTGCCGCCACCCGGCCTGCCCGGTGAACGCCGGATGTTGCCCCTGCAGGCGGTGCAGCCTGGCCAGACGGCCTCGGGGGAGGTGCTGGTCACCGGCAACCGCACCCACAACCTGCTCAAGCTCACCGACCTGCCGGCGTTGCCGCCCCATCACACCTACCGGCTCTGGGCCACCGTGAAGGGACAGACCGTGGGATGCGTCCATTTCGTGCCCAACGCCCGCGGCCAGGTGGCCATGCCCATCCCCCTGTCGCCCACCAGCGAGGCCAGCGGTGTCAGCATCAGCGTCGAGGGCGACCCCACCGGCACGGTCCCCAGGGGACCCATGGTGCTCACCAGTTCGATCTGATCCATGGCCGTCTTTCCCTTCTCTACGGACGTGCATGCCGATCTGGGCCAACGGGCCGTCGTCGACAGCAACATGCTGCCCTGGCTCCCCTCCCCCCTGGCCGGGGTGGAGCGGCGCCTGCTGGATCGCGACGGCGGCGAGGTCGCCCGGGCCACCTCGCTGGTCCGCTACGCCCCCGCCAGCAGCTTTTCCCCCCATCACCACGGCGGCGGCGAAGAGTTCCTTGTGCTTGAAGGTGTCTTTTCCGATGAGCACGGCGACTACGGCCCGGGCACCTACGTGCGCAACCCGGTCGGCTCCGCCCATGCCCCCTTCAGTGCGGCCGGATGCACCATCCTGGTGAAACTGCGGCAGATGGATCCGGCCGACCAGACACGGGTCGTGATCGACACCCGGCGCTCTGTCTTCGTGCCTGGCCTGGTCGCTGGACTGACCGTGCTGCCCCTGCACGGCTTCGGGACCGAACAGGTGGCCCTGGTGCGCTGGCAGCCGGACACCCGCTTCCCTCTCCACGCCCATTCCGGGGGCGAGGAGATCTTCGTGCTCGACGGGGTGTTCGAAGACGAGCAGGGTGCCTATCCGGCGGGCACCTGGCTACGCAACCCGCCCGGCAGCCGCCATGCCCCCTTCAGCCACAGCGGTTGCCTGATCTGGGTCAAGACCGGCCACCTGGCGCCGCCATTCCCCGCCATGGAGCCAGCGCCAGGGCGGTAAGGAAGCCCACCAGCTGGGCGATCACCACGCTCGGGCCCGACGGCAGGGCGAAGGCGGCCGAGAGCAGCAGGCCCAGCACGGCGCAGGCGGCCCCCAGCCCGGCGGCCAGCACCACATAGGTGTCGAAGCGGCGGCTCACCAGCCGCGAGGCGCAGGCGGGGATGACCACGAAGGCGCTGATCAGCAGCACCCCCACGGCCTTGACGGAGATGGCCACCACCACGGCCAGCAGGATCAGGAACAGCAGCCGGTGCACGGAGACCGCGACCCCTCGGGAACGGGCCAGGGGTTCGTCGAGGGTGAGCAGCACCTGGTCGCGCCGGGTGAGGGTGAGGTAGCCGGTGGTGACGACAAGCAGGAGCCCGATCAGGCCGAGGTCGAGCCAGGTGACCCCCAGGATGTCGCCGAAGAGCAGCTGCTGGATGCCGCCCTTGTAGACCCGCAGCAGGCTCAGGGCCACCACGGCCATGGCCAGCGATGAGGAGTAGACGATGTTCAGCAGGGCATCCGCCGGCAGGCGGCTGCGTTGCACCAGCTGGTTCGTCATCAGGGCGAAGAGCACCGCAAAGGGGATCAGCACCAGGGTGGGATCGATGCCCAGCAGGATTCCCAGCGTGATGCCGAGCAGGGCGGAATGGCCCAGGGCGTCACTGAAGAAGGAGAGCTGGCGCAGCACAGCAAAACTTCCCAGCACCCCGCCGAGGGCGCCGCTCAACAGCCCGCCGAGAAGCGCCCGCTGCATGAACGGCAGCTGCAGCAGGTCCACCAGGGTCGATCCCTCCGTCATGTCCACGGCCATCGGCCCAGGGTACCCAGGCTGCCCGGGCTCCCCTGCCGTCAGGAGGCAGCGTGGGCCAGGGCCTCGCCGACCAGAGCCAGGGAAGCCGCCAGCAGCACCAGGCGACCGGCCCGACAGAACAGGCGTGAGGTGACGACGAAACCCATCGGGATCATGGGAGTGCTCCGTTTCAGGGCAAGGGGAAAAGGTTCAGCGGCCCGTCGTCTGCAGGGGGCGGAGGTCCGGCAGGGCCACGGAGAAGGCGGGGGATCCGTGACGGGTCAGGGGCCAGCGCCGCACCCAGCAGCTGTCGGTTTCTTCGTCGATGCTGATGACCTGGTAGGTGCCGCCCTGGCGACTGCTCAGCTGTACGAAGCCGCCAGGGTGGGGAGCTGCGGAGGAATGGGGGGTGGGGTAAGGCATGGGTCAGACCACGCATCAGCCCTAAACGTAACAGAAAGTTGCAGAATGATTGACGAGAACCCCCTTGGTGTGCATTCCAAGTCACATGGCGGTCGTTCTGTCCCTACAAATGCGTAACCCCCTCGGGGCGGGCCCAAGGGGGTTACATTGCGAAAGCAGTGGGGAGTTGATCGGTCTCCCTGCTCCACAAGATCGTTCTAGATCAGCAGTAACGGCTACAGCGCAGGTCTGAACATTCCTTCACAGGCCAGCTGCCGTTCACGATCGGTTCACTCGTCGTCGTCGGAGCCGCCCACCGGCACCAGGCGAATCGCCTTGCGACCCAGCTTGATCTCGAACTCGTCGCCCGGCTCGAGGCCCAGCATGGCGGTGTAGGCCTTGCCCACCAGCAGGTTGCCGTTGAACTGAACCTTGGCGGTATAGCCGAGTTTGCGGCCGGCCTTGGTGGCGGCCTTGCCTACGCCGTCGCCGAGGTTGATCCCCTTGGCATCGAGAAGCGCTTCGTAGAAAGCCGTGAAGTTCAGCCTTTCATTGCCGTCCTTCTTGGTGCTCACGTAGCCGCAGCTGCGCACCAGATCCGATTTTGAAGCGTCTCCGAGCTCTTTCACCTTGGCGAGCAGATCGGCACCTTTGAGCATGATGCAATGGCGGTTGGTATTGGGTGAAATTGTACAACTTGGGCCTGCGATCGCCAGTTGGCCCAGGTGCGGCTCTCCGCGCCCTCCGTCCCTATGCATTGCCGCCGCTCTCGTGTCGGCGGCTGTACTCTCCCCACCGATCGGTGGCCATGGCCGTAGGGACGCAATCCGGCCGCGCGGGCTAACCTTGAGTCCGCCATCCCCGTCAGCTCTTCGGTGGACCCTCCACCCGATACTGCACCTGCTGGGGAAAGGGGATCTCGATGTCCCGGTCCCGGAAGGCCCGCCAGATGCCGGCCTGGACTTCGCTGCAGATGGAGACGTTATCCATCGGATTGGCGATCCAGAAGCGCAGGGCGTAGTCGATGGAGGAATCGCCGTAGCGGAGCAACAGGCCCTTGGGCGCCGGGTTGGGAAGAATGCGTTTCTGGCTGCGGGCCGTCGCCTCCAGCAGGGCGATCACCTCCTCCGGATCATGGTGGTAGGCCGCGCTCACCAGCACCTGGCTGCGCCGCAGCGTGTCGCTGCCCGTGTAGGTCACGGTGGTGCTGGTGAAGAACGTCTGGTTCGGGATCACCAGCTCGGCATTATCACGGTCGCGCCAGAGCACGGCGGCGCGCAGGCCGAGGCTGCGCACTTCGCACGGATCACCATCGATGAACAGCACCTCACCGGGCCGCACCGATCCCTCGAACAGCAGCCACAAACCACTGACGAAATTGGAGAAGACTTCCTTGATGCCGAAGCCCAGGCCCACCGAGAGGCCGCCGGCCACCGCCAGGATCGCCGTGCGGTTGAATCCCACGTGATCGAGGGCCCAGACGATTCCGAAAGCCACTGCCGCATAACGAATCATCAGGGCCAGGGCGCGGCGGCTGCCGTTGCTGATGCCCACGCTGCGCTGCACCAGCCAGGCCATCCCCTGGGCCGGCGGTCCCGTCCCCATGGCCAGCACATACAGGATCACCACCGCCAGCAAAAAGCTGCCCAGGGTCACTTCCGAGCCGAACCATTCGCCGATGGGGATCAGGGCCAGATCCTGGGGGTTGTCGAACACCCGGATCACCAGCAGTACGGCGACCAGGAGATACGCCGGGCGGATCAGCCGGGTTTCGAGCAGTTGCATCTGCTGGGGCTGGATGAAGCGGCCCAGCAGCAGGCGCACCCCTCCCAGGCCCAGCCAGCCGAGGTACAGCAACAGCCCCAGCAACAGCAGCCCGTAAGGCTGGCCGCCCAGCCCAAGGGCCAGCGACAGCAGGCCCAGCAGGCTGGGGATCATCACCTTCGGACGCCCTGCCGGGGGAAACCGGCGGGCCAGCCGCCGGCCCAGGGGGCCCTGGCCGAGGAACACGAGCAGCAGCAGGATCACCTGGACGCGCACCTCGATGCGCTGCAGGTAGCCGAACCAGCCGACGATCTCCAGGAGCAGCAGGTTCATCTGGACCTCTCGCTTCCCAGCAGCTGGATCAGGCCCTTGAGGGCGTCCTGCTGGCTCAGGTCATCAAACAGGAAGCGGGTGAGCAGCGCCTGCCAGGCGTCCCTCTGGCTTTTGCTGGTCTTCCCCTCCAGGCGAAGTGTCGAGCTCTGAATCGATTGTTGTCGCCCCTCCACCATCGCGGCCACCACGGAGGAACTGCTCACCGGAGGAGCCACGTTCCGGTTCACCGGCAGCACGTACTGATTGCGCAGGACCATGTCTCGCTGGTGCAGCGGACTGATGGCGAATCGGGCCAGGGCCAGGGCCAGCTGGCGCTGGTCCGGACTGGAGTTGACCCCGAAGGCGAGCACCCGCTCCCGGGTGATCGGGCTGGCGGCGCCGAAGGGGCCGGAGGGCAGGGGGGACACGCCCAGGTTCCTGCCCAGGCGCGACCGGAGCCGGGTGATGTTGATGCTGCGGCAGGGAATCCAGTCGAGGGTCCCCACCATCAGCTCCTTCAGCAGTTCCGTCTCGGTGGGGTAAACGGTGACGTGTTGTTGCAGGTCCGCCGCGCGCAACCACTGCAGCCAGCCATTCAGGCTGGTCCGCATCGCCGGGGTCGCCGGTGCGCCGGCCAGCAGGTTTCCCACGGCGTCGATCGCCCCAAGCGGGCCCAGGGTCCAGACCAGGCTCACCGCATCGAGAGATAGCCCCACCTCCATTCCCTTGGCACTGAACGCCAATAGCTCGCTGAGGGTGGCGGGGCTGCGCTTGACGCTGCGCCGATCGAAGCAGGCCACCAGGGGCTGCAGCTCCAGGGGGAGGCCCGTCAGGGTTCCATCCGAGCGCCGCACCCGCCTCACGGAGCCTGCATCCAGCTGATCCAGAACCGTGGCCGGGAAGGACACGGTGCTGATCAGCCGTTCCCGGGCCAGCTCCTGGGCCGTGGACTCGTTCACCAGCAGCAGGTCGGGGCTCAGGCCCGTCCGGTTGCGGACAAGGAGTTCATTGCGCAGCCTTTCCTCGTTAAAGGTTTCCACCTGGAGCCGAACCCGCGGCTGCAGGGTGCGGAACGAGGCCTGCAGCAGGGCCGTGCGTTCCCGTACTTCCTTCTGCAGTTCGGTGTCCAGGGCCTCCTGGCTGACCCCGACGGCGATGTACAGCGTGCCCTCAAGGGGGCGGAGCATGGGCTGCAGGCGCTGGCCCCGGCACCCCCCCAGGACGGTCACCAACGGGAGGAGAAGCCCTGCGGCGATCACTTGGATGGCCACCGGCCAACGCCCCTGACCGGACGGGGCCTGAGCAGGTGGGGAGGAGGAGCGGCGGCAGAAGGGAATCACACCGGGAGGCTAGGGGTGTTCGCTGCGGCGGGCACCCCTGCCGTTATGGATCAGTCCTCCGGGTAGAGCAGCTCGGCGAGTTCGTCGGGGTCCACGTCGTAGACCCGCGCCAGGGTCGTCTCGATCGCGCTGGTCACCACATCCGGCAGGAAACGCATCGCGTTCAGGGCGTCGTCGGCGATGTCGTCGGTGAGGAGTTTCTCGCCCCCCAGCTTCTCGTCGTTGATCACGGCCATCACCCAGCTCTGGTAGGCGGTGACGAGATCGGCGAACTCGAGCTCAGGATCATTCAGATCGAGGGCCATCGGGCGTCTCCAGGGACGGACGTTGCTTGTGCAGTTTGCCGCCTGGCCGTCAGGATGGAGGGATGGATCAGGAACCCCTGCCATCGGTGGCCTCCCTGCAGGGCACCCTGTTCGACTTCGCCATCGCCGAGCTGGTGCGCGGCCATCGCGAGAGCTTCCCGCCCCTGTGGACGGCCGAGAGCTGGGCCAAGCTGATGATCTGGCTGGCCCTCAGTTGTGGCTGCTCCGGCGAGGCCCGGGCCCTGGAGGCCTTCGCGGCTGCCCTGGGTCCGGCGCTCACGGCCCGGATGCGGCGGCTGTTCTTCGAGCGGGAGCTGCCCGAGCTGAACCTGCGGGTGATGGCCGATCCGGCCGAGCAGCAGGTGCTGCTGCTGCCGTTGGACGCCGGTCGCGACGTCGACTTCGGTCCGGCGGGGTCCATCGCTCCGGAGCGGGGGGCCGCCGCCCTCCAGGCCGTCGGCCTCAGTGCACGGGTGACGCCTGATCGTCGTCTGTGGCAGTCGCTGGAGGCGCTGCTGGCGGTGCCATGGCAGTCAGGGAACGGCTGAAGACTCCGCAGCGACGCCGCAGGCGGCGGGACTGGGCAAAGGCGACGCCGAGGCCGAGCAGGGGCAGGGGGCCGGGCGTCGGCACCGGGGTGAGGGCGAGCAGCTGGCCGTTCACCCCGTCGCCATCGTTGGCCACGTAGATCGTGCCGTCGCGTCCGACCGCCAGCCCCGTGGGGCTGACCAGGTCGTCGAAGATCGTGCGGATGCTGCCATCAAGGCCCAGCTTCAGGATGCTGCCCGACGGGGGGCCAAAAAAGTCATCGCTGTACTGGAGCAGGTAAAGCGAATCATCCGGTCCGGCGGCGATGTCGATCAGGTTGCTGAAGCCCCCGGCGAACGTCGTCACCGGGTTGATGAAGTCGTAGCGGAAGACATCGGCGCTCCCGGGGGCGAAGGGAAAGCCGGACAGCTGGGTGATGTACAGCGCCCCGTCGGGGCCGATGGTCATGCCGGTGGGCACGGCCTGGGCGGAGGTGACGAGCTCCTCCGGGAACACGTTCACCAGCGACACCTGGTTGGCGCCGTCGGCCTTCACCAGGCTGTTGCCGCCGGAATCGGTGACGTAGGTGTCGTCCCCGCGCACCACCAGGGCGAAGGGGTTGCTGTTGAGATCCTTGCCGTCGGGGTTCTGGGCCGCTTCGAAACCGGCGATGTCGGCCAGGGGCGTCAGGCTGCCGGTGGCCAGGTCGATGGCGACCGTCTTTCCGAAGAGGGAGCTGCCCGCGCCAGAGATCAGGGTGGGGTTGGCACCGAAGCCGAAGACGCCGAAGAGCTGGCCGGATCCGTTGAAGGCGAGGTCCGCCAGGCCCGTTCCCTCGGGGAACAGGGGGGAGGACTGGACCGCCAGGGATGGCAGGTTGGTGAGCGCCCTGGAATAGATGTTGGTGGAGCGGTCGAACAGGCCCACGGCCCCGGTGGTGCCGTAGCAGAGGGTGTTGCGGCTCCCGGCGACGAGGCAGGGGCCGCTGCCGCCCCGGCCCGCTTCGCTGAGCACGAGGTTGCCGTTCGGCGCGATCGTCAGCCCCCGCGGATTCTCCAGCCCCGTCGCCAGGGTCCGGACCCGGTACGGAGCTGCGTCGGAGGGGGCGCCCGCGGCCAGCAGGACGGCGCCGGCCCAGGCCCCCAGGGCCAGGCCCAGAAGCCCATGGCCAGGTTGGAGCTGGCGCTGGGGGGATTGGGGTTTCCGCGGCGACGGCGTCATGGGCAGGACGGTCTGGGGGAGGCGTCTGGCGGCACTCTGCCGATCCCGCGGGCCCCGTCAAGACACCGAGGACACCTCCGGTGGTCTTCGGGCCTCCGTTCTAGGTTCCATGTCCCTGTGGTCCCGGGCGCGGATGCGGCTGATCGGCAGCTTCGAGGATCCCGGCTACGTGGCCCTGGCCGATGCGGCGATGGCCTTCTTCGACCGCCGCACCGACCTGCAGCGGCGCGGGGTCGCCTTCTCCTTCGGTGCCGAACCGGGCGGCGACGCCGAGGGCGATCCCGGCAAGATCTCCACCGACATCAGCCTGGTGTGGCTCGACCGCTCCGACCCCGAGGCCCAGGGCCTGGCGGACGTGATCATGCGGGGTGTGTCCGCTGGCCTGAAGCGCTACCTGGCCGAGCGCCCCCTGTTCCTCTCCTGCTGTCCGGAGCGTTCCCTGTTCGTCAATCCGATCTTCAACCTGCAGCGCTACGCGCCAGGGGAGGGGTTCTACAGCTGGCACTGCGACTGGAACACCAGCGACGAGGCCACCGAGCCCATCCGCAGGGTGCTGGCCTGGATTCTCTACCTCAACACGGTGCCGGACGGCGGCACCGAATTCCACTGGCAGGACCACCACGTCGAGGCGGTCAAGGGGAAGCTGGCGATCTTTCCCGCCAGCCTGTCCCACCTGCATCGGGGCCGCATCAGCCAGAGCCACACCAAGACCATCGCCACCGGCTGGATCAATGTCGGTTCGCTGGATGCCTACGTGGCCCGTCTTGCCGCCGCTTGAGGCTTACCCCAGCGCCGAGGGCACGATCAGCCGCTGCAGCCGGAGGGCCAGCTCCTCGGTGAGCGCCTGCACCGCCTGGCGGCGATCACGGCGGTAGTCCGCCATGCGATCGTCCACCACGATCGGTGCGTCGATGCTGATCCGCGCCCGCAGCCGGCCCAGCCGTGGGCGCTGGTTGGCGGTCTGGCCCTGGATCCGGCACTGGGTGTCCCAGAGCAGCAGCAGCGTGTCGGCGAAGCGCTCCTGGCTGGGCCGCTCGCCCACATAGCTGCCGCTCACGGCAACAAACGACTCCACCACGCGCATGTGCCACAGCTGCGCCTCGGTTTCCGCCGCCAGCCGGTCGGCCAGGCCCTGGGCCAGGGGGCTCAGGGGCGCTGCGTTGGCTGGCTGGGGAGGGTAGAGCCGATCCCAGCCCGCCTGCTCCAGGCGCCGGCAGCGGTCGGTGAGGCTGCCGCTGGGTTGCAGCCCGAAGGACAGCTCCACCCGCCGCAGGGCCAGATCCATCAACCGCTGCAGCCGGGGCCCGAAGGGGGTGGTGGCGGCCTCCGCCCCCGGGACGTCCCCGTCCGGCAGGCAGAGGTGCACCTTGTCGCGGTAGAAGGCCTCCATCTGCTCGAGCATGCGCTCCCCGAGCCGCACCAGCCGCTCCAGCAGCCGGGCGGCGGCCAGGTCGTGGCTGGGATCGGGAGCCAGTCCTGCCCCCTCCTCCAGGCGACACAGCAGCGCCTCGATCGCCCCCCAGATCGGTGTGTTGTAGCTGTACTGCAGCCCGATCGGCAGCAGGTCCATGCGTTCGTGACGGCCGGCGTCGGCGAGGTCGGCCGCCGTCCAGAAGGCGAGCTGGGCGGTGCCGGGCTCCAGGGGGCTGAGCAACTCGTTGTGGCCATTGGTGGCCCCTTCCGGCGCCAGGGCGAAGGGGTGGGGGCCGTCCAGCAGCAGGCGCCTGGCCGTGCGCAGGGCCGGCAGATCCAGCTTGCTCCGCTGGATCGAGGCGCCCCCCAGGTGGGTGAACAGCCAGCCCATCGCCGGCCCGGCCCAGAGGGGGATGCCGCGGTCGAACAGGAACTGGCCGGTGGGGGCCGGATCGAAGTTCAGGCCCTGCCGCAGCCCGGCCCTCGCCAGCTCCACCCACAGCAGCTGGGCCATGCTGAGGGGGTCATCGAGGCTGGGGTGCCGGAAGGCGAGCAGCAGCCGGCTCTCCCTGGCCTGGAAGGAGCGCATCGCCTCCACGAGCGACGCCATGCCCTCGACCTCCACCGCATCGATCCGGCAGCGCCACCGCAGCCAGAGCGGCAGCACCAGCCTCCCCACCGCCAGCACCCGGCCATCGAGCTGGGGAGGCAGGAATTCCAGCGGCGGGGCGGTGGCCATGGCCGGAGGTTAGGCGGGCAGAAATGGGGAGAATGGCCCCACGTCCAGCTGTTGGCCCGTCTCTGCGATGAAGATCGATCCCGCCCTGCGTCACCGGGCCCTGCGCACGGCCGTGGGGGTTCTGGAGACGGCTCGCGATCCGCAGCACACCCTCACCCACGCCCTGCCGATGCTGGATCTGCTGACGGCTTCGCCCCTCGGCGAACTGGGCAGGGAGCAACTGCTGAAGGACACCGAGCTTCGGGCCCTGGCGGAGGAGCAGTACTGGGGTCCCTGGCCAGGGGGCGAGGAGCTGCGGCAACTGCCTGCCGGCAGCCTGGGCCGGCTCCACCAGGAGCGCTTCGATCGCCTGGGTCTGCACGCTGTCCCGCCGCCGGACACCAGCCAGATGGACGGCCCGGGGAGCTACCTGCAGCTGCGGTTGCGGGCCACCCATGATCTCCACCACGTGGTTCTGGCGATTCCGTCCGATGTGGCCGGCGAGGCCAGCGGCTCGGCCTACTACGCCTCCGCCCTGCGCCAGCCGGGGTCGGTCGCCGTGCTCTCGGCCTGGATGGTCCATGGCTTCCTGGCGCCCGAGGAGGACGCCCTGATCTGGGATGGCATCCGCTTCGGCCTGGAGGTGGCCCGACGCCTCGGCCCCCGGTTGCTGGCGATGCGCTGGGAGGAGGGCTGGTCGACACCCATTGCCACCTGGCGCGAGCAGCTCGGCCTCGATGCGCTGCTGCGCCACACCCCCTTCCCTGGGGAGCTGGCTCTGATGCGCTGAAGCGGCAGACGGCCTGGGTCGCTTCAGCGCGGCACCAGGGGGGTGATGGGTCCGTCGCCCCGCTTCACCCCCAGCCGGATCGGCCGGGGAGGACCCTGCGCCGGCAGGGTCACCTCCACCCACAGTTGCTCGCTCGGCGGGCGGCGGGAGGGATCCGCCACCCCGGGCGGAATGAAGAAGGCCACCGATGGCCCCAGCCGCCAGCGTTCGCCCTGCGGTGACGCCGCAAGGCTCCGGGAGCGGGGGGTGGCATCCGTGGTCAGGGTCGCCCGCACCTGCCCCGCCTCGGAGGACAGCACCACCCGTTCGCCCGACCAGGGCCTGGCCTGGCCGGCCGGCACCTCGGGGGCAGGCACCAGCAGGCCCAGGTTCACGTAACGCCCCCGGATCGGCAGATGGGGATCCACCGGTTCGGTAAGGATCCAGCCCCGGGGCCGGGTGGCCCGATCCAGCAGCAGCTGGCCCCCCAGGATCAGCAGCAGGCCGCCCTGCAGCAGGCCCACCAGCAGGCCCCGCCCCGGCCCGGGGATCATGGGGTCCCCCTGCCCAGGGCGCGGGCCACGAACCGGCGGCGCAGCAGCTCCAGTCCCCAGCCGCCGCCGAGGAACAGCACCCCCAGGCCGATCAGGCTGGCGGAGCGGCCCAGGCTGTCCATCACCTGGGAGACGTAGAAGGTCAGCACGTCAATGGCGATCAGGGCAGCGCCGAAGTTGACCCGCTCGGAGCGGCCATCCATCACTCCCCAGGCCACGAGCAACAGGCCGCCGACGGCCCACCAGAGGTAGGTGAACACACCGGCGTCCTGATGGCTCCCCCAGGCCATCGCCAACCCCGGCAGCAGCCAGCCGATCGCCACCCCCAGCGGCCAGGCGCGCCGCCCCCGCAGGCGCAGGCCCAGCAGCAGGGGGGTGCCCAGGGCCACGGCCCAGCCGCAGAGCGACAGCAGCAGGGGCAGGGGCGGGGGCGGCGTGCCCGGAGCCCAGTGGGTGAACAGGTGCCAGAGCAGGCCCGCCGGCAGCAGGCCCAGCCCACCCAGCCAGAGCAGCACCCGTCGCGCCGGCGCGGTGGGACCTGGTCCTGTCGGCGCCCCCAGATAGGAGAGGCTGAGCAGCAGCAGGCCCGCCACCGGCGCCGCCACAGCCGTTGGATCCCCGGATCCCCCCTGGAGTCCCTGGGTGGTTCCATTAACGGCCATCAGCCATTCGCTGATCAGCCAGGCCGGCCCCACCAGGGCCAGCAGCGCCAGCTGGGGCCACTGGCGCAGCAATCCCCAGCCCAGGCCAGCGCCCAGGCCCCAAAGCAGCAGCCCCAGGGGCCAGTGGGCTTCCAGGTGGAACAGTTGGCCGGCCAGGAAGATGCCGGCCCCCAGGGTGACGGTGCCCACCCCGTGCAGGGTCACGGCCAGGGGCGGGAAGCGTTCCTCCACAGCGGCGGCGCCCCCGTGCAGTCCCACCACCAGGGCCAGAAGCAGCGCGAAACGCTGCGCCGGCGCAAGGGCCTCCCAGTGGGTGGAGACGAACAGCAGCAGACCGGCGGCCACCAGCACGCCCCCCAGGGCGACGGCCACCAGTACAGGGACCCGCAGCCGTTGGGGGCTGGGTTGGGCCCGTTCCCAGGCCCGGATGGCCTCGGCGCCTGCGGGGTCGATCAGGCCCGCCTGCCGCCAGCGCTCCAGCCGTGATTCCCAGCCATCGCCCATGGCTGGAGGCTAGGGGGAGCGGCGTTTTGCGACCACGGGCCCACGACCCGCGCCTCCCCCCTGCGCCTGCCGAGAACCTCGCCCACATTCATGACCCGGCTGGCCCGAATTCCACTGGCAGGACCACCATGTGGAGGCGGTGAAGTTCGCAGCAAGAGGTTCAGATCATTCCAGGCCCGAATCCTTGTGCGGGCCACGAAATACTCGCCATCGGATCCGCATTCTGATCGCCAACACCAGGGTCAACCTGGCGATGACCACAACATCGATCCGAAGGCTTCTTGCTGTGCCATTCGCATGCCGCACGCCCCCCTTCCGACGAGGTGACGAGACACGTGGCCGGCTGAGATGGCAGCTCGGGAGGACGTTTACAACGATTTCGCGGGCCATGGGCTAGCCCAGAAGGCTCTGATTAGCGTTCTCAACAAGACCACTGCCGCTGCGACGTCCCCGATGCCCCTCAACGAATACAAGCCCGGCACCGCCTTCCCCGGTGTGATCGGCCGCACCGCCGATGTGTCGACCCCGGCCTGGCCCGAGCCCAACCGGGCGAAGGAGGGTGCGCCGAACGTGCTGTACATCGTTCTGGACGACACGGGCTTCGGGCAGCTCGGCTGCTACGGCAGTCCGATCGCCACGCCGCATCTGGATGCCCTGGCGGCCGATGGGCTGCGCTACAGCAACATGCACACCACGGCGCTCTGCTCGCCGTCACGCTCCTGCATGCTCACGGGGCGCAACCACCATTCCAACGGGCTGGCCTGCATCACCGAGGGGTCAATGGGCTACCCAGGCTCCAACGGCTACATCCCGTTCGAGAACGGCTTCCTCTCCGAGATTCTGCTGCAGAAGGGCTACAACACCTATGCCGTGGGTAAGTGGCACCTCACGCCTGCGGAGGCCACCTCCGCCGCCGGACCCTACGACCGCTGGCCCCTGGGAAGGGGTTTTGAGCGCTTCTACGGCTTCCTCGGCGGTGACACGCACCAGTACTACCCCGAGCTGGTGCGCGACAACACCCAGGTGGAACCTGAGACAACTCCTGAGCAGGGCTATCACCTCACGCCGGATCTGGTGGAGAAGGCGAAGGCGATGATCGCCGATGCCAAGCAGGTGGCGCCGAACAAGCCCTTCTTCATGTACTTCTGCACCGGCGCCATGCATGCGCCCCACCATGTGCCGAAGCAATGGGCCGACAAATACAAGGGTCAATTCGACGACGGCTGGGACGCCTACCGCGAGCAGACGTTCGCCCGCCAGAAGGCGCTGGGTCTCATTCCCCCGAACACCACTCTCTCCCGCCACGATCCCGACGTGCAGGACTGGGCCTCTCTCTCGGACGATGAGCGCCGGTTGTATGCCCGCATGATGGAGGTGTTCGCCGGCTTTCTGGAGCACACCGACCACTACATCGGCGAGCTGATCGCGTTCCTCAAGGAGTTGGGCGAATACGAGAACACCCTGATCATGGTGATCTCCGACAACGGCGCCAGCTCCGAGGGCGGACCCACCGGATCGGTGAACGAGGGCA
This sequence comes from Synechococcus sp. CCY 0621, assembly GCF_019038465.1. Classification (GTDB taxonomy): domain Bacteria; phylum Cyanobacteriota; class Cyanobacteriia; order PCC-6307; family Cyanobiaceae; genus Cyanobium. The sequence goes on from NZ_JAFKRH010000014.1 coordinate 125,399, forward strand.
AGTTCTTCAACAACGTGCCGGAAAACCTGGAGCAGAACCTGGCCGCCATCGACGACATCGGCGGACCGAAGTACTTCAACCACTACCCCTGGGGCTGGACCCATGCCGGCAACACCCCCTTCCGCCGCTGGAAGCGCGAGACCTACCGGGGCGGCACCAGCGATCCCTTCATCGTGAGCTGGCCGAAAGGCATCAACGCCAGGGGGGAGATCCGCAGCCAGTACGCCCATGCGATCGACATGGTGCCCACCGTGCTCGATGCCCTGGGGATCGAGGCGCCCACCACCATCCGGGGGGTGACCCAGAGCCCGATCGAGGGCTTCAGCCTGGTCTCCTCGTTCGACGAGGCCACTGCGGCGAGCAAGCACATCACCCAGTACTTCGAGATGTTCGGCCATCGCTCCCTGTATCACCAGGGCTGGCGTGCGGTCTGCCCCTGGCCGGGCACTTCCTTCAGCGAATCGGGCCGCAGGTTCGGCGATCCCATCTCCTACGACCAGCTGATCCAGCTCGACGCCCACGGCTGGGAGCTCTACAACCTCGAGGAGGATTTCGCTGAAACCAACGACCTGGCCGCCAGCGAGCGCGACCGCCTCATCGCCATGATCGGCATGTGGTACGTGGAGGCCGGCAAGTACAACGTGCTGCCGATCGACAGCCGCGGCACCCAGCGTTTCGGGGTGGAGCGGCCCCAGATCGCCGCCGATCGACAGCGCTACGTCTATTACCCCGGCACCCAGGTGGTGCCCACCAACGCGGCCCCCAGGGTGATGAACCGGTCCCACTCGATCTCGGTGGAGGCCCTGGTGCCCGAAGGCGGAGCCGATGGGGTGCTGTTCAGCATGGGGGGCAACGACGGTGGTTTTGCGTTCTATGTGCAGAACGGCCTTCTCACCTACGGCTACAACTATGTGGCCGACAGTCACTTCCGCATCACGTCCACGGCGTCGATTCCCAGCGGCCATCACATCTTCAGCGTGGAGTTCACCCCCACGGGTCCGGCCGACATCGCCAACGGCAAGGGCACCCCAGCGGCGATCAAGCTGTTCGTGGATGGCCAGGCCGTGGGTGAGGGCCATCTGCCGGTCACGATTCCCCTGAGCCTGGGCCTGGCGGCGGGGGCGGCGGTGGGCGCCGATCCTGGTTCACCCACCATGCCCGATTACAAGCCACCCTTCGCCTTCGCCGGGACGGTGAAGCGGGCGATGGTGGATGTGACCGGCACATCTGTGGAGTCGCAGGAAGAGAAGATGCGCATGATCCTGGCGCGGCAGTAGTCGGCATGACCCAGAGCAAGTCCGTCAAATCCCTGCGCATCGAACTGCGCTGGTCCGCCGCGCTCGCGGTGGTCATCCTCTGGGTGCTGGAGAGGGGGCTGCCGAGCCGGTTCCGGCTCTTTCCCTACGGCTTCGACGTTATCCTCTTCGCCACCGTTCTGATCCCGATGCTGGCCGTTGGACTGACGGCCGGCCGCCGCAGCTGGTTGCGCATCGAGCGCGTCACCACCTGGCTCTTCGTTGCTGCCGTGGGCGGCATCACGCTGGCGAATCTGGCTGTACTGATTCAGGAGATGCTGTTTGGCCGAGGACAGCTCACTGCCATTGAGCTGCTCGCCTCCGGGGTCGCGATCTGGGTCTCCAACGTGGTCACCTTCTCTCTGGCGTTCTGGCATGTCGATCGCGGTGGCCCCGAGGCGAGGCTCAATCGTCTGCCCATCCGCGCGGACTGGTTCTTTCCCCAGGAGGGGGTGCCCGATGCCGTCCGCCCGGACTGGCGCCCCACGTTCATCGACTACCTGTTCCTGGGCTTTTCGACGGCGACCGCCTTCAGCCCCACCGGGGCCATCCCACTCAGCGCCCGGGCCATGCTGCTGATGATGCTCGAAAGCTCCATCTCCCTGCTGACCATCGCCGTGATCGCGGCCAGGGCCATCAACATCCTCGGCACGTGAGCCCAGGGCCACGAAGATCGATCCCGCTTTGAGCCCATCGGGCAACTGCCGGTGCGGGATTGGCTTGTCCGGCGTCACCCGGCGACTGCCGTGCCGCAGGCTGAGGTTGCAACGAACCTTCAGCAGGCGTGCAGGCGGTGATCCACGCCCCCTACTGTGCAAGGGCGCAAGGCGCGTTTGAGGGTGAGGCCAGTGTCCAGCGAAACCCCACCGCTATTCGGTAAAACCAGGTTTCTGGTTGGCCTGATCGATGAGTTTCTCGACAAGATCTCCGAGGGTGTGATCGTCGTCGAGATCGGGATCAAGGCCTATCTCACCACCAGTGAAGGGCCGGAGATCTGCCTGGAGAAGCTGAATCAGATCATTGAGATCAAGCGCAGCTGCAGTGAACTGAGGCGCACGATCGTCACGATGCTCTACACCGAGATGCTGCTGCCCGATGCCCGCGGCGACGTGCTGAGCTTGCTCGGCAGCCTGTTCGAACTGCTCGACGAGATGGGCGACAACTTCCAGGAGCTGATGATCGTTCAGCCGCGCGGCCTGCCGGAATTCGGTCAGGATTTCGCCGATCTCACCGCCATGGCGATCCGCTGCGTGCAGGCCGTGGTGGTGGCGGCCCGCATGTTCTTCCGTACGCCGGCTGCTGTGCGTGACCACATCAACGAAGTGCGGGTGTTCGAGGATGAAACCGACAAGCTCGCCTGGCGGACCAAGCGCAGGATTTTTGCCACCGAACTCAGCTTTGAGCAACGTTCCCAGCTGCGTGAGGCCGTGGCCATGATCAACTCCCTGGCTGACAAGGCGGAGAACATCGGCGACGACCTTTCGATCTTCGCGATCAAGCGCTCGCTCTGAGCAGGAGCTTCCACGGTGTCCCTGATCGTTACTCTGATTTTCCTCTCTAGCGGTCTGTTCCTCGGCTGGTCGATGGGGGCGAACGACGCTTCCAACGCCTTTGGCACCGCCGTGGCTACACGGATGATCCGCTTCTCCACCGCCGCTTTCCTTTGCAGCGTGTTCGTGATCATCGGCGCGGTCACCAGCGGCACCGGCGCAGCCGAGGGACTGGGACAGCTGGGCGCCATCAACGCCCTGCCGGGCGCCTTCACGGCCGCCCTGGCGGCCGCGGTCACGGTGGCCTGGATGAGCAAGGTGGGCCTGCCGGCCTCCACCAGCCAGGCGGTGGTGGGTTCGATCATTGGCTGGAACCTGTTCAGCGGCTCCCCCACCGACCTGGGCACCCTGCGCCGGATCATGGCCACCTGGGTGATCTCACCGGTGCTCGGGGCGATCTTCGCGATGCTGCTTTACAAGCTGCTGGTGGAGTGGATCCGCCTCAGTCAGCCCCACTTGCTCTGCCTCGATCGCAACACCCGCACCGGTCTGATCCTGGCGGGCATCTTCGGCTCCTATGCGATCGGCGCCAACGGCATCGGCAATGTGATGGGCTTCTTCGTGGAGGCCTCACCCTTCCGTGACCTCACCGTTGGACGCTTCAGTGTTTCGTCAGTGGAGCAGCTGTTTCTGATCGGCGCCATCGCCGTGGCCGTGGGCGTGTATACCTACTCACGACGCGTGATGATGACTGTGGGCGACGGCCTATTGGCCCTCTCGCCGCTGGCTGCCTTCGTGGTGGTCGTGTCCCATTCGTTAGTGCTGTTCCTCTTCTCCTCCACGGCGCTGGAGAGCCTGCTGGCGAGTCTGGGCCTGCCAACGATTCCGCTGTTGCCGGTGTCGGGATCGCAGGCAGTGGTCGGTTCGGTGCTCGGCATCGGCCTGCTGCAGGGGTTCAAGGGGGTGCGCCAGATTCGCTGGGGGGTTCTTGGCGGGATCGCTTCCGGCTGGGTCACCACGCCACTGATCGCGGCGGTGATCGGCTTCGTGCTGTTGTTCGTGGTGCAGAACGTCTTTGGCCAGGAGGTCTTCCTCCCCCACGACCCTGGACTGACGCCATCGGCGATCGAGTCCAGCAGTGGTGCCGCCTTGCTCCCAGTGGCAGGAATGACGTCGGGGCTGGAGGCAGGGTGAACCCGCCCCCTTTGCGAGCATGGGCAGATCTTCCCCCGCCTGCCGTGATCGAGGCCTCAGCCGCCCCCAGCCCCGACGGCGCCCTCCCCAAGACCTATGACCCGGCCGCCACCGAGGCACGCTGGCAGGCGGCCTGGGAGGAGGCCGGCGCCTTCCACCCCGATCCCGGCGCCGGTGGTGAGCCTTTCGCGGTGGTGATTCCACCGCCGAACGTGACCGGCAGCCTGCACATGGGCCACGGCTTCGAGACGGCCCTGATCGACACGATCGTGCGCTTCCAGCGCCTGCAGGGCAGGAACGTGCTGTGTCTGCCCGGCACCGACCACGCCTCGATCGCGGTGCAGACGATCCTGGAGAAGCAGATCAAGGCCGAGGGCGGCAGCAAGGATGATCTGGGCCGCGACGCCTTCCTGGAGCGGGCCTGGGCCTGGAAGGGGGAGAGCGGCGGCACGATCGTGGGCCAGCTGCGCCGGCTGGGGTATTCGGTGGATTGGCGCCGGGAGCGCTTCACCCTCGATCCGGGCCTGAGCGCGGCGGTGGTGGAGGCCTTCGTGCGCCTGCACGAGCAGGGGCTGATCTACCGCGGCGAGTACCTGGTGAACTGGTGCCCGGCCTCGGGATCGGCGGTGAGCGATCTGGAGGTGGAGATGAAGGAGCTCGACGGCCACCTCTGGCACTTCCGCTATCCCCTCAGCGGCGGCGCGGCGGCCGATGGCACCGACCACCTGGTGGTGGCCACCACCCGCCCCGAAACGTTGCTGGGCGACACCGGCGTGGCGGTGCATCCCACCGACCCCCGCTACGCCGCCCTGGTGGGGCAGACGATCACCCTGCCCCTGGTGGGACGGCAGATCCCGATCGTGGCGGATGAGCACGTGGATCCGGCCTTCGGAACGGGGTGCGTCAAGGTGACCCCCGCCCACGACCCCAACGACTTCGCCATCGGCAGCCGCCACGGCCTGCCCCTGATCACGGTGATGGCCAAGGACGGCAGCATGAACGCGGCGGCGGGGCGCTTCGCCGGCCTGGACCGCTTCGAGGCCCGCAAGGCGGTGGTGGCGGCGATGGAGGCCGAGGGCTTCCTGGTGAAAGTGGAGCCCCACCGCCACAGCGTCCCCTTCTCCGACCGCGGCAAGGTGCCGGTGGAGCCGCTGCTTTCCACCCAGTGGTTCGTGCGTGCTGAGCCTCTGGCCGCCCGCTGCCGGGAGGCCCTCAATGGTGGCGCGCCCCGCTTCGTGCCGGAGCGCTGGGAGAAGGTCTACCGCGACTGGCTCACCGACATCCGCGACTGGTGCATCAGCCGCCAGCTGTGGTGGGGCCACCGCATCCCCGCCTGGTTCGTGGTGAGTGAAACCGGTGGCGTGATCACCGAGGCCACGCCCTACGTGGTCGCCCGCGATGCCGCCCAGGCCGCCGCCAAGGCAGAAGCGGCCCACGGCGCGGCGTCCCGGGCCGCGGGCCGGGCGCTGCAGCTGGAGCAGGACCCGGACGTGCTCGACACCTGGTTCTCCAGTGGCCTGTGGCCCTTCTCCACCCTGGGCTGGCCCGAGACGGAGGCCGCCGATCTGGCCCGCTGGTACCCCACCAGCGTGCTGGTGACGGGCTTCGACATCATCTTCTTCTGGGTGGCCCGCATGACGATGCTGGCCGGCGCCATGCAGCCCCTCGGCGCCGGCAAGGCCTGGATGCCCTTCGCCGACGTGATGATCCACGGCCTGGTGCGGGACGAGAACAACCGCAAGATGAGCAAGAGCGCCGGCAACGGCATCGATCCGCTGCCGCTGATCGAGCGCTACGGCGCCGATGCCCTGCGCTTCGCCCTGGTGCGGGAGGTGGCTGGCGCCGGCCAGGACATCCGCCTCGACTACGACCGCAACGACGGCAGCTCCGCCACGGTGGAGGCGGCGCGCAACTTCGCCAACAAGCTCTGGAACGCCACCCGCTTCGCCCTGATGAACCTGGGCGGTGAAACGCCTGCCAGCCTGGGCGCCCCGGATCCGGCGCACCTGCAGCTCGCCGACCGCTGGATCCTGTCGCGGCTGGAGCGGGTGAAGCGCGAGACGGCCGAGCGCTACGCCAGCTACGGCCTGGGGGAAGCCGCCAAGGGGCTGTACGAGTTCGCCTGGAACGAGGTCTGCGACTGGACGATCGAGCTGCTCAAGCGGCGCCTCAACCCGCGTCCCGCCGCCGAAGGAGAGCCCCTCACCGCCGAGGTGCTGGCCGACCAGCGCGTCGCCCGGCAGGTGCTGGCCAAGGTGCTGGCGGAGCTGCTGGTGCTGCTGCACCCGCTGATGCCCCACCTGAGTGAGGAGCTCTGGCATGGGCTCACCGGCACCCCCGAGGGCACCTTCCTGGCCCTGCAGCCCTGGCCGGCGGCCGACAGCGCCGCCCTCGATCAAGCTCTGGAGGCTTCGTTCGCCGAGCTGATCGAGGCGACCCGGGTGGTGCGCAACCTGCGGGCCGTGGCGGGCCTCAAGCCCTCCCAGGGGGCGCCGGTGCTGTTCATCACCGGCCGCCAGGAGCTGGCGGCGGTGCTGCGGGAGGGCAGCGACGACATCACCACCCTCACCAAGGCGGAGAGCGTGACCGTGCTGGATCCGGCAGCGGCGGCGGCCCGGCCGGCGGCCCGGGCCCTGGCGGCGGTGAGCGGCGAGCTGCAGGTGCTGCTGCCCCTGGAGGGCCTGGTCGACCTCGACGCCCTGCGCGCCCGCCTGGAGAAGGACATCGCCAAGGCCACCAAGGAGATCAGCGGCCTGGCCGGCCGCCTCGCCAACCCCAACTTCGCCGGCAAGGCGCCGCCGGAGGTGGTGGCCGAGTGCCAGGCCAACCTGGCCGAAGCCGAGGCTCAGGCGGCCCTGGCGCGGCAGCGGCTGGTGGATCTGGGGGACTGAGGCGCCATGGCCCCCGGCGACATCGCCTGATGGAACGGAGGTCATCAGCCATACCAGATTTCCTTGATTTCACACGTGACCTTCCCGTATCCGGGATCACGTTGGACGGTGTTGTTCGCCGATTCCCAACCCAATCCTTAACCGAGGTGGTGGGGGGTCTGGGTGATGGTTGTTTGCAGTGAACATTCCTCCGCCTCCATGGTTGCCTCCAGCAAAGCCAAGGGTCCCGCCAACAAATGGATCCTGCCTGAAGAGCTAACCGCCAGCAGTCAGCCGTACGTGGGTCCTGCGGCAGCGGCGGTGGCCAACCGCAAGGCGTTCCCCGGTCGGCCTGAGCCGGCGCCGGCCCAACCCTTGCTGGGAAGTCTGGACCTGTCTCCCCAGGCGACCCCGGGCGAGCAGTTCCAGAGCGAAATCTCCACCACCGTGAGCATCCGTGGTCAGATGTTTGTGGTCTCCAGTGGGGGTGGCGGCACCCTGCAGGTGACCAACGCCACCGATCCGTCAGCGATCACCCTGGAAGAACGGGTGACGCTGACGGGCTACAACTCCCAGTCGGTGGCCAGTTTCGGCAATCTGCTGGCGGTGGCCCTTTCCCCCAGCGACTACAGCAGCAACGGCGGCAAGGGGGTGATTCGTTTCTACCGCGTGGGTGCGGAGGGCGGTCTGACCTTCCTGCAGGACGTTCAGGTCGGCTACCTGCCCGACTCGATCGCCTTCAACGACAAGGGCACCAAGTTGGTGATCGCCAACGAGGGCGAACCGATCACGGGCTACGGCGTCGCGGGCGGCAAGGATCCTGTCGGAAGCATCGGCATCATCGACATCAAGGGTCAGGCGAATCTCAGGTTCTCCTACACCGAGCTTGATTTCGCCGGACTCACCCTGCCCGCGGGCCTCCGAATCTCTGGCCCTGCCGGCACCACCCAGGCCACCGACATCGAGCCGGAGTACGTCTCGATCCTGGGCAACTATGCCTATGTGACCCTGCAGGAGAACAACGGCGTTGCCAAGGTCAACCTCAAGACCAACGCGATTGAGACGATCTTTGCCCTCGGCGCGGTTGATTTCAAGAACCAGCTCGTCGACCTGACCGATCGGGACAACCCCACCGGCAGCACCAGCCTGTTCAGGCCCCTGCTGGGCCAGAACTACGAAGGTCTGCGCATGGCTGATGGCATTGCTGCCTACAGCGTCAAGGGCAAGGACTACTTCGTCACGGCCAACGAAGGCGATGGCCGCGAGTACACCCAGGGAACAGCCCCTGATGTCGTTGTCACCTACACCGATGAGGCGCGCGGCTCCGGCAACGCCAATCGGGTCAGGCGGCTGACGGACGACGCCACGGCCGGCAGCCCCGATCGCATCACCACCTTCGGTGGCCGCAGCATCAGCCTTTTCGACGCTGACACCGGCGCCCTGCTCTGGGACAGCGGCAACAGCCTGCAGACCATTGCCGTGGCCGCCGGCATGTATGCCGACGGCCGCAGTGATGACAAGGGAGTTGAGCCCGAGGGCGTGGTGGTGGCCCAGATGAAGGGCCGCAGCTACGCCATCGTCAGCATGGAGCGCACCAGCAGCTCGATGCTGGCGGTGTTCGATGTCACCGATCCAGCCGCGGTGAGCTTCGTCACCAGCACCGTGATCGCCGGCAGCATCTCCCCGGAGGGGCTGCACGTGGTGGACGCCAAGCAGAGTCCCACCGGCCGGTCCCAGCTGATCGTGTCCAACGAGGTGTCGAACACCCTCAACGTGTTCGATCTCGAGGCCCTGATCGCTGCTCCTCCGGTGGCCGGTGCCGGCACCTTCACCTCCACCATGCTCAAGGATGTGGTTGGTGGTCCCGAGCTTTCGATCACCAGCCTGATCACCAATGGCGAGTTCACCAACGGGCTGAACCCCGGCGACAGCGTCTTCGCTCCCACGGGCATCTTTGATGGCCAGGGTGCTTACGACAATGGCGACGGCACCTTCACCCTGCTGGTTAACAGTGAGCTGGGTGCTGATCGCGGCTATGGCTATCTTCTGCCGGGTGTTGAAGGTGGGCTCACCGGTGCTCGCGTCAGCAGCCTGGTGATCGACAAGGACGTCGATGATGACGCTTCCAACGGCTACCAGAGCAAAGTGCTCAGAGGTGGTCTGGCTTACGACAGCATCCACCTCGACGGCGCCGACGCTGCGATTGATCAGGCTGCCGATCTGGGTGCCGCGGGCTTCAAGCGGTTCTGTGCGGCCAATCTGGTGGAAGCGAACAGCTTCGGTGCTGGTATCGGCTTCGCCGACCGTATCTATCTCGTGGGCGAAGAGGAATTCAGCGGTGACGGTGGTTCCTTCTTCGCTCTCGATGTCGACGGCCGTGCCATCCATGAGGTGGTGGGCTTTGGCAAGGGCACCTGGGAATCCGCCACGATCATCGATACGGGCAGTGTGGACACCGTGTCCGTGTTGTTGTTCGACGATGCCAAGGCGCCCCTTTACCTGTGGGTCGGCACCAAGAGCTCAGCCGCTGACGCCAGCTTCCTGGAGCGCAACGGCCTGGCCCAGAACCAGGGCACGCTCTACACCTACGTGACCACGGCTCTCGCCGAGGACGGGGTGAGCGCTGGCCCCGACTCCTCCGACCTGCGGGCTTTCACCCAGGCCAACGGCCTCAACACGGCCATCGATGGCTCCTGGGTCGACCTGGCCAGCCTCAATGGCAACTACACCCAACTGGGCGCTCCGGCGCTTCGCCAGCTGGCAGTGGGCGCCGGTGCCCTGCAGCTGAGCCGGATCGAGGACGGTGAGGTCAACCCGCTCAACGGTCAGCAGGCGGTGTTCGTCTCCACCGGCACCACTGATTTCAACAAAGGTGATCTGTACGGCAACGTCTACACCCTGGATTTCGGTGAGGCCTTCGGCAGCAATGGCCTGATCTCCGGTCCTGGCGACTCGGTGCTCAAGGTCGTCTACGACGGCGACCTGCTGGTGGATCCCACCACCGGTCTGCGCAATCCCGACAACATGACCATCAGCGCCGATGGCCATGCCTACATCCAGGAGGACCGGGCCAACGGCGGCGGCACCGACACCTCCCTCGGCAACTTCGGTACCCAGGAAGCCTCGATCTGGAAGTTGGCGATTGATCCGATCACCGGCAGCTCCACCGGCGAAGCCCTGCGCTGGGCCCAGATCGACCGCACCGCCGTCCCCACCGCCTACGGCCAGAGCCAGCCCGGTGTGGTCACCGACGCCAACAGCAACGGTGTCGGCAACTGGGAATCTTCGGGGATCATTGATGTCTCGACGATCTACGGAACCGCCCCCGGCGGCATGTTCCTGGCCAACGTCCAGGCCCACAGCCTTGGTGGCGGCAACATCAACGGTTCCGGCTACCTGGTGGAGGGTGGCCAGATCGACCTGATCCGGCAGACCGTTCCGCTGATCTGATCGATTGGCCTTCAGGGCCCCTCGGCTTCCGCCTCCAGCGGCTGCCAGATCAGGGGCCCGAAACGGGCCACCACGGCCCGCAGGCCATCGAGTTCCCGGCCGCTGCGACCGCTGAAACCCAGCACCACGCTGTCGGCCGGCACTGTCCAGTCGAGTGGGCGATCACCGGCTTCGCCACCCCCGCCGATCCGCTGGCCGTCGCTGCTGGTGAGGAACAGGCGGTCGACGCGGCTGCCGCTGAGGGCTTCGATGCGGCGGATCACCACGCCCTGTCCCAGCTCCAGGCGGCCCCGGTCGCCGCCGCCACCGCCCCCGTGGACCTCCGCCTCGCGTGGATCCCCCTCGCCGGCATAACGCAACCGGATCTGATCCACCCGCGAGCCGGTGCGCAGCCCCACCTCCACCAGATGCTGCCGCTGGCGAATCGCCTCGGCCCGTCCGGGGAAAGCGAAGGGGGCGCCGCCGTCGCCCCCCATCGGCGGCTCCTCGCCCAGGGTCACGTTCAGCTCGGGGCTGCCTGCGGCCAGGGACGGCAGCGGCGGTGGCTCCAGGGGAGCGGTGGGAGCGGCGGCGTAGGCGCCCCGGCAGGCGTCGAGGGCCGCCAGGTCAGCTGTGGCAACAGCGCGCTGGATGGCCAGCCTCGGGTCCGCCGCCACGGCATAGAGCCTGTAAGTGTCCGCCACCCAGTCCATCTGGTGGATCAGTTCCACCACCCGCTCGCGACGCTCCAGCAGGCCGTCGCTTGAGGCGTCGCCGCTGAACAGCCGCCGGTTGGCGGCCACCGCCTCGAAGGCGGCGCCGATGGCGGGCACGCTCTCGTAGCCCCTGGTTCGCAAGCCGATCAGGGCGGGCTGATCCAGGGGGAGCCCGGCGAAGTCGCGGGCGAAGGGGATCAGGGAGGCGGCCTCGGCCGGTGGCTGGGCCCGGCTGCCGATCACCTGCACCCGGAAGCCCACATTCACCGCAGCCGTGCGGGCGACCGCCGTCACGGTCTCCACCAGGGCGGGGTTCAGGGACAGTCCGCCGAGGCCCAGTCCCGCCCTGATCTGCCGCTCCACCATCCGCGCCTGCTCCCGCGACTGGGCGTAGAAGGTGAACACCCCGTGGCACTCCCCGCCCACCTCCGCCGCCGCCACGAAACCATCCCCGTGCAGGGCCACGAAGGCCTCCAGCGCGGCGGAGTCTGCCGGCACGGCGAGTCCGTCCAGCAGGTGGGTCTGGTCCACCTCCAGCGCTGCGGCCACCTGGCGGGCCCAGACCACCAGCGAGAGGCTGAAGGCGGTGGTCTTCAGGGAGTCGCGGAACGCCTGCTTGGCCTGCAGCAGCTGCAGGGGGCCCAGGCCGATCCCCAGCGAGCTGCCGCCGTGCAGTGACTGGACCAGTTCCTGGTGGCTGCGGCACAGCTGCCAGCCCACCGTGCTGCCACCGCCCGCCGGGAGCACCGTGCCGCCCACGGCGGCCTCCAGGGGCTCGCCGTCGCCGGTGATGCAATGGCGCCCGCGGAACAGGGCCCCCCGGGCGACCTGCTGGGCCAGCTCCGAGGGGTCAGCCATGGCAGCACGGGCAGCAGACCCAAGCGTAGGCAGGGTCGATACGGTGGCTGCATGGACCCGCTCTGGCTGCCGGACCACCTGCTGCCCTGGCTGCGCTCCCCCGTCGGGGCCGTGGCCTTCGTGCCCCTCTATGCCCTCTGGGTCACCCTGCTGCTGCCGGGGGTGTGGGCGTCGATGCTGGCCGGGGTGCTCTACGGCCCGCTCTGGGGCAGCGTGCTGGTGTTCGCCGGGGCCTGCCTCGGGGCCCAGGCGGTGTTCCTGCTGGGGCGCGGTCGCTGGCGGGGCTGGGCCCGACGCCGCCTGGCCAGGGCGCCGCGGCTGCTGGCGGTGGAGCGGGCGGTCTGCCGCCAGGGCCTGGTGCTGGTGCTGCTCACCCGTCTGTCGCCGGCTTTTCCCTTCAGCCTGCTCAACCTGGCCTACGGCCTCAGTGAGGTGAGCCTGCGGGACTATTCGATTGGCCTGATCGGCATCCTCCCCGGCACCGTGCTCTTCTGTTCCCTGGGGGCGGCGGCCGGCGATCCCAGCCGCTTTGCGGCGCTGCTGGCCGGCCCGGCCGATGGCGTCACCTGGGCCCTGCGCCTGCTGGGGGTGGCCGCCACCGTGGCGGCGGTGCTGCTGGTGAGCCGCCAGGTGCGGCTGGCCCTGGAGGAACGCGGGGTAGCCTCCCACGTTGCGATGCAGGCCAGCGATGGTGACGGCCGAGACTCTCCCTAGCCCCTCCGCCGGCGCTTGCCCCAACTGCGGCGGAAGCAGCCTGACCCTGGTGCGACGGGAGCGGGTGAGCAAGGCCCGGGTGGCGGCGGAACTCGTCCATTGCGGCAGCTGCGACTTCCTGTTCCTGGCCGATCCCACCTGGCTGGATGTGGCCTACGAGGAGTCCTTCTACGGCGACACCGGCTATGTCGACCGCAACCTGCACGCCTCGCGCCTGCTGCGGCTGCTGCTGGTGATCGGCCGGCTGGGTCGCTTTGGCCCCAGCGAGCCGGGCTGCGACCTGGGCACCGGCCTGGGCATGCTGCCGCGCCTGCTGCGCGACCACGGCTTCGATTTCCACGGCACCGACGCCTATGCGGCCATGGAACTGATCCGCCCCTTCTGCGAGCCCCCGGGCGATGGCCCGATCGGCTGCAAGACCGCCTTCGAGGTGATCGAACATGTGCCCGGCACCCCCGGATTCCTGCGTGACGAGGTGGGCGCCACGCCCCTGTTCGTCTTCTCCACCCTGATGCGCCAGGCGGGGGAGATTCCTGCTCCCGACTGGTGGTACTACGCCTTCGGCAACGGCCAGCACATCAGCTTCCACAGCCGCCGCAGCTTCGAGGTGGCGATGGCGCAGGCGGGGATGGATCCGGCCTGGCTGGTCTGCATCGATGGGCCGGTGCACCAGCGCGCCCTGCATCTGATCGCCCCGCAGGCCCGCTGGCGGCGGGCTTTCCGTGTGGCCGGCTGGTTGGTGAACCGCGGCCTCGACGGGCTGCTGTTGCCGTGGCTCGAGCCCCTGGTGGGGTTGCGCACGCGCATCATCCCCGACCACTACCTCGCCATGGAGCGGCTCAGATCTGCCGCAGGGCGTCAGCCTTGTCCTTGAAGTCGCTCAGCAGCAGCTGCAGGTAGGTCACCTTGCGCAGCTTGACGTTGGCCGTGAGCGACATGCCCACCTGCAGGGGCAGCACCTTGCCGCTCTTGAGCTTGAGCTGCTGGGAGTTGAGCCGGATGTCCACCGGAAAGCGGTAGAAGTTGTTCATCTGGTCCGGGGGCAGGGCATCGGAGCCGATGCGCCGCACGGTGCCCTGCAGCACACCGAAATCGGTGGCCGGGAACGAATCGATGCTGATGTCGGCGGCCTTGCCCACCGTGACGAAACCGATCTCCCGGCTGGGCACCTCCACCCGTGCCTCCAGTTTGTCGAAGGGCACCACCTTCATCACCGGCTCGCTGGTCTGGGCCACGAAACCCCTGGAGCGGGGCTTGAGCTCGAACACCACGCCGGCTTCCGGGGCCCGGATGACCTGGTAGCGGATGTTGACGTTGAGCTCGGTCAGCTTGCTGCGCAGGTCGGCCAGCTCGCTCTGGATTTCGCGGATGCCCTGCTGCAGGATCGCCTGCTGGCGCAGCCGGTCCACCTGGCCCTCCTGGAGCTTGCCCTCCACCTCCTGCACCTTGTTGCGCTGGGAGAGGTACTGAAGCTCGGCGGTGGCGCCCTCCTTGTTGAGGGTCTCGAGGCGGCCGAGCACGTCCTTCTCCAGCACCAGGCTCTGGCGCAGCACCCGCTGCTCGGTGTCATTGAACTGCAGGTAGCGGTCGAGCTCCACCTGCTTGAGCCGCAGCTGCTGCTGCTTGTACCGGATCGTCTGCTCCATGCTGGCCTGGCGGTCGAGGGTGGTCTCGGTGTCGAGGCGCAGCAGCACCTGGCCCTTCTTCACCCGCTCGCCCTCCTTCACCATCACTTCCTCCACCACGCCGCCCACCGGCATCTGGATGTCCTTCACCACCCCCAGGGGCTCGAGCTTGCCCGGGGCGGTGACGATCTCCTCGGTCTGGGCGAAGGCCAGCCAGCCGAGGCCGAACAGGGTGACCCCCATCAGGGTCCAGGTGATCGAGCGGGCCCAGAAGCGCGACTGCTGCAGCACCACGTCGTCGCTGTCGGTGTGGATGCTGCGCTCGAGGCTGTTCTGGGCCCGGCGCAGCAGGCTGCCTGGGGTAGGGGGAACCATCAGCCTGCCTCCTGTTGGCGATAGAGCGCGAAATAGCGGCCCTTCAGGGCCATCAGTTCCTCATGGCTGCCGGTCTCGACGATGGCGCCCTGGTGCATCATCACGATCAGATCGGCGCGGCGGATGGTGGAGAGCCGGTGGGTGATGAAGAACACGGTGCTCTGGCTCATCGCCTCCCGCAGGTTGTCGCACACCTGGCGTTCCGTGTCGTAGTCGAGGGCGCTGGTGGCCTCATCCATCACCAGCAGCTGGGGCTGGCTCAGCAGGGTGCGGGCGATGGCGATGCGCTGGCGCTGGCCTCCGGAGAGGGAGGCGCCGCGCTCCCCCAGGGGGGTGCTGTAACCGGCGGAGAGCTCCATGATGAAGTCATGGGCGCCGGCGATGCGGGCGGCCTCGACGATGGCGTCGCTGGGGGCCTCCGGATTGGTCAGGGCGATGTTCTCGCTGATGGTGCCGGAGAAGAGCAGGGGGTCCTGGGGCACGATGCCGATCTGGCGGCGCAGGGAATAGAGCTCCACCTTGTCGATGTCGTAGCCGTCCACGAGGATGCGCCCCTTCGTGGGGGAATAGAGCCGCGGCAGCAGCTTCATCAGGGTGCTCTTGCCGCTGCCGCTCTGGCCCACGATCCCGGTGAAGGTGCCGGGGGGAACGTGCAGGCTGACGTTGGTGAGGACTTCCGGTCCGCCGGGGTTGAAGCGGAAGCTGACGTTCTCGAAGACCACGTCGCCTTTGACTGGCGGCAAGGGAATGTGGCCGCGATCGGCTTCGCTTGATTCCTCCGGGGTGTCGACCACGTCGGCGAGGCGCTCGAACGACACCCGCAACTCCTGAATGTTCTGCCAGATCGAGGAGAGGCGAAGCAGGGGCTGGGTGACATAGCCGCTGATGATCCGGAAGGCGATCAGCTGGCCCAGGGTGAGCTCCCCCTTGAGCACCATGGTGGCCCCCACCCAGAGCACCAGCAGCTGGGAGAGCTTCTGGAGCACCGAGCTGGTCTCGTTGAGGAAGGTGCCGGTGATCGTCTTCTCGAAGGTGCGGGAGATGTATTTGGCGTAGAGCTCCTGCCATTTCCAGCGGCTCACCATCTCGACGTTCTGGGCCTTGACCGTCTGGATGCCGGTGAGCACCTCCACCAGGTGGCTCTGGGTGCGGGCGTTCTCCTCAGCCGCCTGGCGGTACTGGCGCCGGAACAGGGGAGCCCCGAGCAGGGTGAGCCCCACCTGGATGGGCAGCACCGCCAGGGCGATCAGGGTCAGCAGCCAGCTGTAGATCGCCATCACGATGATGTAGATCACCGAGAAGGCCGCATCCAGCAGGGTGATCAGCGCCTGACCGGTGAGGAAGTTGCGGATCTTCTCCAGCTCGGCGATGCGGGTGCCCAGCTCTCCGACGGGACGCTTATCGAAATAGCCGAGCGGCAGGCGCAGCAGGTGATCGATCACCTCGGCACCGAGGCGCAGGTCGATGCGGTTGGTGGTGTCGGTGAACAGGAAGGTGCGCAACGAGCCGATCACCCCCTCCATCAGGGTGACCACCACCAGGGCCATCCCCAGGATCTGCAGCGTGTCGAGGCTGCGCTGGGAGATCACCTTGTCGATGATCACCTGGATCAGCAGGGGGTTGGCCAGGCTGAACAGCTGGACCACGAACGAGGCCAGCAGCACCTGGAGCAGCATGCCCCGGTAGCGCTTCAGGGCCGGCCAGAACCAGCCCGGGCCGAAGGTCTGCTCCGGGGTGTCGATGCTGCGCTCCAGCAGCAGCAGCTCCAGCCCCTCCGGGTACTGCTCGGCGATCTGGGCCGGGCTGAGCTGCACCCAGCCCTCCGCCGGGGAGGCCAGCCGCAGGCCGGCGGCGTTGCTGGCGGTGGCGACGGCGAAGCCCTCCTTCCAGGGCACCAGGCAGGGGGTGATCAGCCGGGTGGCCGAGGCCGCCGGCACCCTGGCGCCGGTGACCAGCAGGCCGAGCATGGCGGCGATCTGGCCGCAGAGCTGCAGATCCGGCGGCTGGCCGCGGCGCATCTTGTCGCGCAGGATCTTGTCCACCGCGTCACGGCGGTAGGGCAGCTCCAGCAGCTTGCCGAGCATCTGGAAGCAGGCCAGGGTCTCCTCCAGTGGTCCGTTGCCCCGCACAAGGACCAGGTGGCGGTCGGCCCGGTCCTGACCCAGATCGAGGCTGCTGGGCTGGGCCTGGCCGCCGGCGACGGCCTCGATGGGGACGATGGCCTGGCCTGCCTGTGTGATGTCCGGGCTGGGCGCCACGGCGGGTGCGGGGGCCAGGGCCAGCAGCCGCAGGGGCAGGGGGGGACGGGGCTGGGGCAGGGCCTCTGCCGCCGCCAGCACCGAGCCGATGGCCAGGTCGGGGACGTTGGCGCTGGCGAGGAGCAGTTCGTCGCCGTCCTGCAGGGCGATGGGCCCGTCACTGGTGGGAAGCACGCCCCGGGCCCGCAGGCGCAGACGCTCAAGCTTCTCCCGCCAGAGGGCCGGATCGAAGCGGCCCGCGGTGGCCCCCTCCCGTTGCAACAGCAGCTGGTGCAGTTCGGCGGTCCAGAGGTGGCGGCCACACCACTGCCGCAGACCGTCCTCGGCCAGAAGCAGCTCGAGCATCAGCGTGTCCGGAATCGCCGTTGCCAGAAGGTCGGAGGCGGCGCTCACCGCTTCGATCCCCTCAGCGCGCAACAGGGACACCAGCCCCACGATGGCGCCGGGCCCCAGCCGCTCCAGGGTGAACGGCCGTCCGTCCCGTTCCGCCAGCAGTCGGGCCTCACCCTCGTGCAGCACAAGGACGCGATCGCCGATGCTGCCGGCGTTGCTGAGGTCTTCGCCGACGCTGAACCGGCAGGGGCGGGCTTCCGCCAGCAGTCGCTCCCTGCCGGCGGCGGAAAGGCCGACAAAGGGCGCCAGGGTGAGCCAGTCGGTGCGTCCGGGGACGGTGGAGGTCATTGCCCCTGCCCCGGACGCAGTTGCAGGGTCACTTCCTGGTCCACCCATTCCTCAAAAAGCTCCCGGGCCATCCGCTTCTGCATCTCGTCGTCGAAGCTGGCCGAGCGGAGGGTTTCCAGGCGCACCACCAGCCACCAGCGGTCGATGCGCAGGGGGGGATGCAGCTGCCCCGGGCGGCTGGTGCGCAGCAATTCGGCGAGGGAGGGGTGGGCCTGCAGCAACGGCACCGGACCCACCACCCCGCGCGTGGAGCGTTCGGGCCCCTTGGCGTAGGTGGCTGCCAGTTCGGCGAAATCGGCTTCCCCCTCGGCGATGCGCAGGTAGAGCTCGCGGGCCAGGGCCCCGTCCTCCACCCGCAGCAGGCTGTAGATCACCTGATCGAGCTGGTTCTTGCGGGCCAGGTAACGCTGCTCCGCGCGGTGCAGGAAATGCTCCTGGCAGTGGCGTTCGATCCTGGTGGGGAGCTCCGCTTGCCAGAGCACGTCGGCTTCCGAGAGTTCGTGCCGCTGCAGGTGGTTCTTCAGATCCTCGGCGGAGCGGAGGCCATGGCTGGCGCCCCAGGCCTGCTGGGCCTGCTGGCGCTCCTCCTCCGCCAGGGTCACCTTGGCCACGGCGGTGGCGATCACCGACTGGCGCAGCAGGGGCAGCAGCAACTGGTGACGGGCGAGCTGGCGACGCAGTCCCCCTGGGATTTCAGGCAGCGGCTCCACCTCCAACAGCACCGGTGGCCTGGAGGGGCGCACGGGCGGATCGAGACTGATGTCGTGGTCTAAGGGGTGGGCGACGGCCACAGGATCGGCTTTCACGCAGGCATTCTGGGGCTCAACTTGCGATTCCAGTTGTATCAGTGGCGGTTGCGCTGCGTTCCAGCTCTGTGCCCACGACGACGAACAGGATCCGTTGCCGTCGTCGCATGGCCCAACGGCAGACGAGCCCTTCCACTCGGGCCACTGATGACGGCGGGGACGCCGGAAGAGCGGAAACCATTCAGACCGGATCGGTCCCCAGCAACGCCCTGAGACCCTCCTCATCCAGCACGCTCACCCCCAGCTCCTGGGCCTTGGTGAGCTTGCTGCCGGCTTCCTCGCCCGCCACCACGTGGCTGGTCTTGCGGCTCACCGAACCGCTCACCTTCCCCCCGGCGGCCTCGATCAGGGCCTGCGCGGCGGAGCGGCTCAGGCTGGGCAGGGTGCCGGTGAGCACGAAGGTCAGCCCCGCCAGGGGTGTGGGCGTCGGCGGCCCTCCGCCCCCGTCCTGTGCCGGCGCTGCGGCCAGGGAGAAGCCCAGCACCGCCAGCTGCTCCAGCAGCGCCCGGTTGGCTGGGGTGGCGAACCACTGCCGCAGGGACTGGGCGATCTCGGGGCCGATGCCGAAGACCGCCGTGAGCGGATCGGGGCCCTCGCCGTCTTCGTCGGCAAGGGCGGCGGCCTCCAGCTCGGCCGCGCTGAGGAAGGCCCTGGCCAGGGCCTTGGCGTTGACTTCCCCCACGTGGTGGATGCCGAGGCCGTAGAGCTGCCGGTGCCAGGGCTGCTGCTTGGAGGCCTCCAGGGCGGCCACCAACTTGGCGGCCGAGGTCTCCCCCATCCGCTCCAGGCTGGCCAGCAGGGCGGCATCAAGGCGGTAGAGGTCGGGGATCGATGCCACCAGGCCCCGGTCCACCAGCTGCTCGATCAACTTGATTCCCAGGCCGTCCACGTCCATGGCGCCTTTGCTCACCCAGTGGCGCAGGGAGCCCCGCAGGATGGCGGGGCAGCCGTTGTTGACGCAGCGGGTGGCCGCCTCCCCCTCCTCCCGCACCAGCGCCGAGCCGCACTCCGGGCAGATGGGGGGCAGTACCAGACGGGTGGCCCCCGCCGGCCGCAGCTCGTGGAGCACCCGCACCACCTCGGGAATGATCTCGCCGGCCTTGCGCACCACGATCGTGTCGCCGGCGCAGAGATCCAGCTCCGCCAGGCGATCGGCATTGTGGAGCGTGGCGCGACTGACGCTGGTACCAGCCAGGGGTACCGGCTCGAACTCCGCCACCGGGGTGACAACCCCCGTGCGGCCCACCTGGCAGGTGAGGCGCAGCAGGCGGCTGGGGGCCTCTTCGGCCGCGTACTTGAGGGCGATCGCCCAGCGGGGGGCCTTCTGGGTGAAACCCGCCTCCTCCTGCAGCCGCAGGTCGTCGAGTTTCACCACCACCCCATCGGTGGCGTAGGGCAGGCCGCGGCGCTCCTGCTCCCAGTGGTCACAGAAGGCCTTCACCGCCGCCAGGTCGGGGCAGAGGGCGCAGTGGGGATTGACGCGGAAACCAGCCTCCTTGAGCCAGTCAAGGGCCTGCCACTGGCTGCGGGGCCCGGCCTGCCAGTCACCGGGCAGGTGCAGGGTGTACGCGAAGAACGACAGGCCCCGCGCGGCCACCACCTTTGGATCCAGCTGGCGCAGGGTGCCGGCACAGGCGTTGCGCGGGTTGGCGAAGGGCGATTCGCCCCGTTCGGCGCGCTCGGCGTTGATGGCGGCGAAGGTGGCTTCGGGGATGAAGGCCTCACCGCGCACCTCCACCCAGGCCGGCGGCAACGCCAGCTCCAGCCGCAGGGGCACGCTGCGGATCGTGCGCACGTTGGCGGTGATCTCCTCGCCCCGCTCCCCGTCCCCCCGGGTGGCGGCCTTTACCAGCACCCCCTGCTCGTAGCTGAGGGCCAGGGCGTTGCCGTCGATCTTGAGTTCGCCCACCATCGGCAGGGCCGGCGCCGGTGCGCCCTCCTGGGGTTCGCGGTCGAGCACCTTCAGCAGGCGGCCGTACCAGACGTCCAGGTCCCCGTGCGAAAAGGCGTTGTCGAGGCTCAGCAGGGGAACCCTGTGGGCCACGCTCGTGAAGCCTTCGGCCGGGGCTCCCCCCACCCGGCGGGTGGGGCTGTCGGGCTGGATCAGGGCGGGATCGGCCTGCTCGAGGCCCACCAGCTCCCGGTAGAGCCGGTCATAGACCGGATCCTCCATGACCGGAGCATCGAGCACGTAGTAGGCATGGGCAGCGCGGTTGAGCAGGCGCCGCAGTTCTTCTGCCCGGGCTTGGGCCACGGCTCAGGCGGCCGCCAGCCGGGTGATGCGATCCACCCGCCAGGCCTCCTCCACCTTCACGAAGGTGAAGTCGAGGGGGAGTTCCTCCTTGCCGTCGGTCTTGAGCTTGACCGTCAGGATCACCTGGCCCTCCTGCAGCCGCGGCCGGCCTGACTTGAGGTTGCGGTACTTGTTGAGCTGCAGCCCGGCCAGGAAGCGGATGAACTGCTGGCGGTTGACGTGGGAGCGATAGTTGCGGGTGGTGAGCAGGTAGGCCCCGTCCACCTGGCCGGAGGCCACCTGGGTGAAGAACTGCTTGATCAGCGGATTGATGCCCCGGGCGCTGAGCACCAGCCGGACCGCCGAGATGGTCCAGTACAGAAGCAAGCCACCGGCTCCCGCCAGCAGGAGCTTGGTGCCGATGTCGCGGGCCAGTCCCCAGTCCATGGTGTTCCCATCCGTTCGCAGCGTTGCAGAGTCTGACGGACGACCCCACCAGAATGGGCCGATGCCCCTGGAACCGCTGCTGCCCCTGTTCCACCGGCTCAATCGCGAACACTTCGACGGCCAGCTCACCCGCGACGACAGGCCGCTGGTCGATGTGCGCTGGAGCGACGGCCGCCTCACCCGCACCGCCGGTTTCTACCGGCGGGGGCGTGACCTCTGCGAGATCGTTCTCTCCCGGCCCCTGCTGGAACCGTTGCCGCGGCAGGCCACCCTGGGCACCCTCTGCCACGAGATGATCCACGCCTGGGTGGATCGGGTGCTGGTGGTGCGGGAGGTGCATGGCCCCCACTTCCGGGCCCGGATGGCGGCGATCAACCAGGCCCAGGATGGTTTTGAGGTGAGCCTGCGGCACCGCTACCCCTTGCCGGTGGTTGCCAGCCGCTGGATCGCCTGCTGCCCGTGTTGCGGCAGTCGGACGCCCTACCAGCGCCGCCGGCAGGGCCTGGCCTGCCGCCACTGCTGCGAGCGCCTCCATGGCGGCCGCTGGGATGCGAGTTGTCTGCTGGTGTTCGAGCCCAACACCGCCTAGGTTCGCCGCAGGTGTTGGGGCCGATGGCAACGTTTCTGTGGACCCTGGAATGGGGCGGCTTCACCATTGCCCTGGTGGGGATGGGTCGGGAGCACTGGCTCTCCGGTCGGCGACGTTAAAATGGTTTGATGCCTACGACGGATCAGGGCTACGGCCACGAACGGGATTCCAGAGACCGTGATCCCCGAGAACGAGAGTCGCGTGAGCGAGAACCGTCCCGGCGGCCAAGGGGCGGCACCGACCCGCTGGATCAACGGGTCGACCGCTGGGTGACGGCTGGGCGCCAGTTCGTCGAGGGGGTGGCGGGCTCACGGCCTGGCGGCCGACCGGCGCCACGCAGTGCCGACCGCCGCCCCCCGCTGCGGCCCCGCATGGACGAGCTCGGCCGCTGGGTGGAGGGGCGACTCGACTGGCTTCTCGATGACGGGGACGACTGGCGCGAACCGTGGCAGGAGTCCGAACGCACCACGCCTGTACCGCCGCCTCCGCAGCAGCAGCCCGCCCCTCCGGGCCCTCCGCGCCGCCAGGGGCTGGAGGCCGTTTCGCGCCGCGGCCGGTCCGGATCCGCCCCGTCCCAGCCGCCGGCTCCTGAACCCCGTCCCAGCACGTCTACCGCCAGCACCGATGATGGCGACTGGCCCGATGACGCCAGCTTCACCCTGCCCCGGTGGCAACGTCCGCCGGGCGGCGAGCGTTCCGCCCCGCCGGAAGTTGTGGCCAACCCACCAGCCGACGGCCGGCCCCTGCCGCGCTCCAGCCGCCGACGTGCCTGAGCCATGGACACCGCCAGTTCGGGCCGGAGTGGGTTAGGAATACCTCGTCATTGAGATCATGTCGGCCATGAGCAGCCTGGTGGTTGTTGGGTTCCCGTCCGTGGCGGAAGCGGACCAGGTCCGGCGTCAATTGGTGGAGATCCAGAAGGAGGAACTGATCGCCCTGGAGGATGCGGTCGTGGTGGAAGCGGAGCCGGACGGCAAGGTCCGCCTGCACCAGTCGCTCAACCTCACCAAAGCGGGTGCCCTCGGCGGTGGCTTCTGGGGCACCCTCGTGGGCCTGCTGTTCCTCAACCCCCTGCTTGGGGCCGCCGTGGGGGCGGGTCTGGGGGCCGCTTCAGGCTCCCTGTCCGATCTGGGTATCAATGACGGCTTCATGCGCGAGGTGGGAGAAACACTGCCCCCCGGCAGTGCGGCTCTCTGCCTGCTGCTGCGTGATGCCACCCCCGATCGGCTGATCGAGCGCCTGAGGGTTCACGCCCCCCACGCCAAGCTGCTGCGCACCAACCTCAGCACGACCGACGAGGACCGGCTGCGTCAGATGCTCGAGCAGGCGAGCAAGCAGGCCCAGGGACTGCGGTTGTCCTGAGCTTCGGGTTGACCCGGAAGCTGCAGCCCCTCTGACGCAATTCCCTGTTGACCGGCTTCACCAGGTCGCTGGGAACGTCATCGGCCATCTCCTCCGCGGAGATGCTGATCGACGGTGAGCCGTTCTGAAGAGCACTGAGCAGATCCGCCCAGAGGCTCACCATCGTGCGCTGGGCCTGGGGCACCAGGCCCAGCCGTTCCAGGTGGGGGGCACATCCCTGACGCAGCCAGAGGCTGGAGTGGTGATGGCCGGGCTGGGGGCGCATGGCCAGGCCGGCCGCCAGGGCTTCGGGGGTGGGCTCGCCGCTGCTGCGGCGCAGGCCGGAGGCAACCAGCAGTTTCCCGGTGTGGACGGCAGAGACGCCGTAGCGGCGGCCCAATTCGGTGAGGGTGAGCCAGTCGCCTCCCGGCGGGGTCTGGGCGCTGTGGCGGGCGGACATGGAGACGGAATCGAGTAACCGAATCCTGCCCGTGACCCCTGAAGCGTCAATTCGTCAACAGGAAACCGCCACATGGTGTTACCGAATTGATGAGACTTTACGAACAATTCAGGTTTCGGCCGGGCCCAGCCAGCGCTCCAGCGCCGGGGAGAACACCTCCCTGATCACGGTGAGTTCCCTCCCCTGGCGAAAGAAGCGGTAGTGGCGGCTCCAGAAGGGGCCATCGCAGCCGAAACGCTCCCTCAGCCAGGGTTCCTGCACCTGGCCGAAACCATCCACCTCCCGGTACAGCTCCGCCCGTCCGGCCGAGAGGCTGCGCCAGATCGGCAGACGGCGATCCTGCAGATGGGCCTCCGCCTCGGCCTGGTTCCACCAGCTCTCCGCCCAGCCCAGGGCCTGGGGCCCACAGGTGAGCCATACCTGTCGCCGCAGCAGGGGCTCGGCCAGCTGGGCCACCTCCGCCGGAGCCCCTGGCGATCCCCCCGGTTCGGAGGCCATCGCGATCAGTTCGACCTCCACCGGAAGGCCCGTAAGCAGCTGCAGGTGCCGGGTCGGGCTGCCGTCACCGAGCAGCAGCAGCTTCCAGGGACCGGTGAGCTCCCGGCCGGCAGGGAGCTCCTGGCGTTCGGCGGCGCTGGCCTGCCACAGAAAGCCGGGAGAGGGCCACAGGCCGCCGGAGTCAGGGGTCATGGCGGGCTGGGGCTCGGGTCAGTCGCTGTTCGGGTCAGTAGCCGTTACTGATCGAGATGCGCCGGACCTCGCCGCCGCGCTCGATCAGGGCGGTATCGCCATCGGCGGAGCGGAGGCGCCAGCCGCTGCCACCGATCGCTTCTCCGGTGTTGACGCTGGTGGAACTTCCCCCCATCTGGAAGATCGCCGAGGCAGGGCGTCCCGCGGAGCCCACGACACCGACCAGCTCCGGCACGGGGCCGCCCCCACCGACCGGGGCGGCGCTGCGCTCGGGGTAGGTTCCGCCGCCGCTGGCGGGGGGGGCTGCGGCGGCCAGTTTCGGGCTCACCGGCACCCGCAGGATCGGAGCCCTCGCCCCTTCCTGCTGGGGCAGCTGGGACAGCTGCTCGATCCAGGGTTCTTCCGGTGGAGGCGGGAGCTGGTCGCCAGAGAGGGGCAGCATGGGCTGCCCGCCGCTGACCAGGTTGGTGCCAGCCACGGCCCCGAGTGGGGCCGGATTGGCCGGCCCGAGGCTGCGTAAGCGTTCCACCAGCAACAGGCTGCGCTCCTGGGTGAGGGCCTGCTGCATGCGGCTGGAATGGGTCAGATACAGCACCGAGCTGGCCACGCTGATCATGCAGACCCCGCCCATTGCCGTCAGCAGCAGGGTGTGGCGGTCGGGCCGGGTCGGGGCGGGGGCCGCTGAAGGGGATGCAGTGGCCGGGCGGCCCCGCAGCCGTCGAATGGGGGTGGCCACCGGCAGTGGTGGGGGCGGCTCGGCCTGGGCCGCCACATCGAGATCAATGGTGGCCTCGGGGTCGAAGACCCGGTTCATCATCTGCTCGGCCTTCAGCTCCCAGTAGGCACGGGAGGTGGGGATGCCGCGCAGGGGGCGCCGAGGGGAGGGGCTCACGTGCAGTCCTCGGCGAAGGCGTGCGTCACTGTAACGATGGTTCCGCGGTCTGACGAGGGCCCGGTGGCTCCCGGCGCCGCTCCAGTTCCAGCCAGAGCAGCAGGGCGTTGACATCGGCGGGACTGACGCCGGGAATCCGGGAGGCCTGCCCGAGGCTGCGGGGCTGGATGGCCGTCAGCTTCTCGCGGGCCTCCGCCGAGAGGGTGCCGATGCCGGCGTAGGCGATGCCGGCGGGGATGGCCCGGCCGAGCTGGCGCCGGACCCGCTCGATCTGCTGTTCCTGGCGGGCCAGGTAGCCGCTGTACTTGATGTCGATCTCGGCGCCATCGCGCACGTCGGTCGGCAGATCCGGGTCACAGAGCCCCAGCCGCACCAGGTCCTCGCCGTGCAGGCCCGGCCGGCGCAGCAGGTCAGCCAGGGTGATGGAGCCGTTGATGCCGGCGCCGGTGAGGGCGGCCACGGCACTGGCGGCCGGATCGGTGGCCTTGAGCCGCACCGTCTCCAGGCGTCGCTTTTCGGCATCCATGCCGGCCTGCTTCTGTTCGAACAGGCGCCAGCGCCGTTCATCGATCAGGCCCAGCTGGTGGCCGAGGGGGGTGAGGCGGCGATCGGCGTTGTCACCGCGCAGCACCAGCCGGTACTCGCTGCGGCTGGTCAGCACCCGATAGGGCTCCTTCAGATCCTGGGTCACCAGGTCGTCCACCAGGGTGCCGATGTAGCTGCCCTCCCGGGGGAAATGCACAGGGTCCTGGCCCCCCAACAGCCGGGCGGCGTTCAACCCGGCCACCAGCCCCTGGGC
This sequence comes from Synechococcus sp. CCY 0621, assembly GCF_019038465.1. Lineage (GTDB taxonomy): Bacteria > Cyanobacteriota > Cyanobacteriia > PCC-6307 > Cyanobiaceae > Cyanobium. The sequence continues at coordinate 151,161 of NZ_JAFKRH010000014.1, forward strand.
GGCGGCCTCCTCGTAGCCGGTGGTGCCGTTGAGCTGACCGGCCGAGAACAGGCCCCGCACCCGTTTGGTCTCCAGGGTCGGCTCCAGCTGGGTGGCCGGCAGGATGTCGTAGTCGACGGCATAGGCGGGGCGCAGCATCACGCAGGTCTCCAGCCCGGGCAGGGTGCGCAGCAGGGCCAGCTGCAGGGATTCGGGCAGGCCGGTGGAGAAGCCCTGGACATACAGCTCGGGCGTGTCGCGCCCTTCCGGTTCCAGGAAGATCTGGTGGCTGTCCTTGTCGGCGAAGCGCACGATCTTGTCCTCGATCGACGGGCAGTAGCGGGGCCCCTTGCTGTCGATGAAGCCCCCGTAGATGGGGGTGAGGTGCAGGTTGTCGCGGATCAGCTGGTGGGTGGCCGCCGTGGTGCGGGTGATGTGGCAGGCCATCTGCTCGCCGCTCACCCGGGCGATGGGATCGAAGCTGAAGAAGCGATCGGCGGCGTCGCTGGGCTGCTCCTCGAGCCGGTCGAGGGCCACGCTGCGCCGGTCGACGCGGGCGGGGGTGCCGGTCTTGAGCCGGTCGGTGCGGAACCCCAGCGCCTCCAGGGCTTCGGTGAGGCCTTCGGCCGGTTGTTCGCCGGCCCGGCCCGCCGCCATCGAACGGTTGCCCACCCAGATGCGCCCGCCCAGGAAGGTGCCGGTGGTAAGGATCACGGCGCCGGCGGCATAGACGCTGCCGAAGTAGGTGCTCACGCCGATCACCCGTGCCCCGGCGGGATCGTTGGGATCCCCTTCCACTTCCAGCCCCGTCACCATGGCTTCACGCAGGGCCAGGTTGGGGGTGTGCTGCAGCAGCTGCAGCATCTGGCGGGCGTACTGGCGCTTGTCGGTCTGGGCCCGCAGCGCCCAGACGGCAGGGCCGCGGCTGGCGTTGAGCAGCCGTTTCTGCAGGGCGGTGGCATCGGCCAGCCGGCCAATGACTCCGCCAAGGGCATCCACCTCATGCACCAGCTGGCTCTTGGCCGGACCGCCCACGGCCGGGTTGCAGGGCTGCCAGGCGATGCGGTCGAGGTTGAGCGTGAACAGGGCGGTGGACACCCCGAGCCGGGCGGCGGTGAGGGCCGCCTCGCAGCCCGCATGGCCGCCGCCGACCACGATCAGGTCGAAACGTTCGGTGGGGGCTGCGCTCAGGGCCATCCCTTGAATGTATGGCGTGGCAGGGGCCGGTGGGGGTGGCGAGGCGCCTGATCAGCCTGGGTGAGCCGGCATGGACGCCGGTGGCTGCAGAGAGGCGGCGTAGGCGGGATCTTCGGTGCCGAACACCCGGTCCCAGAAGGTGAAATAGAGCCCGAAATGATGGCCGTGGCGCCGGTGGTGCAGGGAGTGGTGGGCGGGGCCGATCACCCAGCGCCCCAGCCAGTGGTGGGGAAAGCTCAGCGGCAGCACCTCCAGGCCCAGGTGGTTGACCACGGCCCACACCGTCATCGTGGTGAGCACAGCCAGCAGGGTGGCGAAATGCAGGGGAATCACCAGCACAACGGCGATCAGGAACAGGGCCTGAACGACGGCTTCGAGGGGGTCGAAGGCGAAGGAAGTCCAGGGTGTGGGCTGGCGTGATCGGTGGTGGCCCCGGTGAAACAAGGGGAAGAGTTTCGGCTGGTGGAACAGCCGGTGGGTGGCGTAGAAATAGGCATCCTGCAGCACCAGCACGGCCACATAACTGAGCGGCAGGCTCCACCAGGTGTCGGAATGGATCTGGCCATGCAGACGGGTCAGACCCTGCTCCTGCAACGTCATCACCAGGGCGGTGGCCAGGGAGAAGATGGCGGCGGAGAGGATGGACAGCTGGATGTCATTGAAAACGGAGACCCGGGCCTCCTGACGCTGGTAGAGAAGCCAGTGGGCGAAGCCGGCCATGGCGAGATAGCGCGCCAGAATGATGGCGAAGAAGGCGAAAACGTAAAACCAGAAGGAATGATGCTGCACGGATATGTCCATTAGATGATCTCCACCAGACCTTTCCACTGGAACAGCCCCCATCAACCCTAGGGGGCTTTTCCCTGCCGGGATACGGCGGGTATCCCTATGCAGCAAGATTGCGGAAACGTGTGAACTGAGGCTCAAACAGCAGCTTGACGGTGCCGACGGGGCCGTTGCGGTGCTTGGTGACGATGACTTCGGTGATGCCGCGGTCGGCGGTTTCGGGGTTGTAGTACTCATCGCGGTAGATCATCAGCACCAGGTCGGCGTCCTGCTCGATCGAGCCCGATTCCCGCAGGTCGCTGAGCATCGGGCGCTTGTTGGTGCGCGACTCCACGCCCCGGCTGAGCTGGGAGAGGGCGACCACGGGCACGTGCAGCTCACGGGCCATGCCCTTGAGGCCCCGGGTGATGCGGGAGAGTTCCTGGACGCGGTTGTCGGGGGTAGTGCCCTCCATCAGCTGCAGGTAATCGATCACGATCAGGCCGAGCTCCTTGCCGGTTTCGGCCATCAGGCGCCGGCAGAGCGAGCGCATCTCGAGCACGCCCGAATTGGGCTTGTCGTCGATGAATAAGGGCAGCTGGCCGAGGCTGTTGATACCCTGGCCGAGCAGGGGCCACTCCTCCTGCTGCAGGCGGCCGGTTCGCAGGCGGCCGCTCTCGATGCCCACCTCCATCGAGAGCAGGCGGTAGGTGAGCTGTTCCTTGCTCATCTCCAGGCTGAACACGCAGACCGGCAGCTGGTGCAGCTGGGCCACGTTCTTGGCGATGTTGAGCACGATCGAGGTCTTGCCCATGGCAGGACGCCCGGCCACGATGATCAGGTCGCTGCGCTGCAGGCCCTGGGTGATGGCGTCGAGGTCGTAGAAGTTGACCGGGATGCCGGCGACGGCGGTGCCCAGGGAGCGGCTCTCGATCTCGTTGAAGGTGCTGGTGAGGATCTCGGCGGTGGGGGTGAGGCCGGAGGTGGGCTTCTCCTGGCTGATGGCGAAAATCTTCTGCTCGGCCTCATCGAGCACCTGCTCCATGGGGATGCTCTGGTCGAAGCCCAGGCGGATCACATCGTTGGCGGAGCGAATCAGCTGCCGGCGCAGGTGCTTGTCCATCACCAGGCGGGCCACCTGGTCGATGGAGGCGGTGGAGAGGGTGCGCTCCACCAACTCGACCAGCCGGGCGCTGCCGCCCACCTTCTCCAGCTGGCCGGTGTCGGCCAGCCAGGCCGCCATGGCCGTGAGGTCGGTGGGCTTGCCCTGGCTGTGCAGCATCAGGGCGGTGCGGTAGATCTCGCGGTGAGCGCCGAGATAGAACGCCTCGGGACGCAGCACGTCGGCGATGCGGCCGATGGCATCGGGATCCAGCAGGATGCCGCCGAGGACCGATTCCTCCGCCTCCAGGTTCTGGGGCGGGACTGAATCGGGCAGGGCCTCAAAACCAGCCTGTTCGGCTCGCCGGGCTGCTGGCTTCGGCCCGTCGGGGCTGGGGGGATCGGATCCAGCCAGGGGCACGCTCACCATGGACGGGACTCCAGAACGCGACTCACGGAACAGAAGGCCGGATCGGTCGGGATCGGGCGCCATTGAGGAAGATCACTCTGGCGTCCGGAGCGGAAAAAATCGGTTCGCTGCTGGCTGATCAGTAGCTGACCACTTCCAGGTTGACGTCGGCGACGACCTCGGGGTGCAGCTTGATCTGCACCTTGTAGGAGCCGGTGCGGTGGATCTCGGGAACGGTGATGACGCGGCGGTCGACCTCCTTCTTGGTGGCCGCCTCAATGGCCTCGGCCACGTCGCCGTTGGTGACGGTGCCGAACAGGACGTCATCGCCGCCGGTCTGCTTCTTGACGGTGAAGCGACCGATGGTGTCAAGGGCGGTGCGGAAGGCCACGGCCTCCGCTTTGAGGGCCGCCTGGCGCTCGGCCTCCTTGGCCCGCCGGTGCTCCACCTGACGCAGCACCGCGGCGGTGACGGCCAGGGCCTTGCCGGTGGGCAGGAGGTAGTTACGGGCGTAGCCAGGAGCCACATCCACCAGATCCCCGTTCTTGCCCAGGGAAAGGATGTCCTCGCTCAGGACCACCTGCACACGCTTCTTGACCATGACAACGCCCCGGCTGAGCCATCTGAAATCCGATCGGCAAGCCTACGACACGGACCCGGCGGGGGCTGCGGCGCGGGGCAGGCGGACCCGGGTGGCCAGGCCCAGGGCCCGCATCAGTCGGATGTGCTGCCAGGTGAGGTCGAACTGGCGGGGGCCGAAGCCATGGCGGGCGGAATGGGGGTAGGCGTGGTGGTTGTTGTGCCAGCCCTCACCGAAGGTCAGCGCCGCCACCCAGGGGTTGTTCTTCGACTTGTCGCCGCTGTCGTGGACGGACTCTCCCCACATGTGGGTGGCGGAGTTCACCAGCCAGGTGCAGTGATAAACGATCACCAGGCGCAGGGGGATGCCCCACAGCACCAGGGCCCAGCCGCCGGCACCGGTGACGGAGCCGATCCAGAACAGCAACAGGCCCAGGGGCACCTGAAGCAGCAGGAAACGCGTGTTCAGCCAGCGGTAGTAGGGGTCGGCGGCCAGGTCGCCGGTGAGGCGGGGCACCGCCCCCATGGCGGGGATTTCGTTGAACATCCAGGCCATGTGGGACCACCAGAAGCCCTTGTTGCTGTCGTGGTGATCAGCGTCCGTATCGGAAAACTTGTGGTGGTGGCGGTGCAGACCGACCCAGTCGATCGGGCCGTGCTGGGCGCTGAGGGCGCCGCAGGTGGCGAAGAAGCGCTCCAGCCAGCGGGGCACCCGGAAGGAGCGGTGACAGAGCAGGCGGTGGTAGCCGATCGTGACGCCCAGGCAGGCGGTGACCCAATACATCACCACCAGAGCGGCGACGGCCCCGGGGCTCCAGAAGCGGGGCAGCAGGGCCACCACCGCCAGGATGTGGAGCACGGCCATGTAGCCGATCGTGCCCCAGCGGTTGCCCTTGGGGGAGACGCCGCGGGGTTCGCCACGGCGAGGCTCGTGCAGTCCCCTGGCCCGGACCAGGGCGTCGGCCCCCTGGTTGATGCTGGCCGGGCGGCGGGTGTGGCGTGTTTGGCTGCCGGATGGGGCGCCTGGCTTGATGCTGGGGCGGGAGAGGGGGGTGACGGCCATGAAGGACCGGGCTCCTGATGAGTGATTAAGATGGTAGCAATACGAATCCAGATCGAGTGGGGTATCGAGACGAACTCGTATCTGGCCGCATTGCCTTCGCCCATCTGATCCGGGTCTGGCACGAGCGCAACGGCTGGTCGCACCGGGTGCTGCCGATGCTGGCCGAGGCCCTCGACCTGGGACGGGTGCACAACTCCCAGCTCTCGATGCTGCGCAACGGCAAGCTGGCCTCCCCCGGCCCGGAGGTGTTCCTGGCCCTGGGGAGCGTGAACCTCTGGCTCGATGCCCAGGCCCCCGGGGGCCGGCTGGAGCCGGAGTCTGCGCGCACGCTGCTGGCGGCCCACCCCGAGCTCTTCGAAGCCCTCTGCAGTTCAGCCCTGCCGGTGCGCGATGAGCACCAGCGGGTGCTGGGGCCCGGGGCCCTGCTTGAGGTGTTCGTGGGCCTCTCCCAGCCGCCGGCCAGTTTCGACCTGCGCATCGCCGACGCCGAGGCCGGTGGACTCAGCGCCGCCCTGGCCCAGCTGCTCACCGCCGGCCGGCCCTGGCGCCACTGCCGCGACCGGCTGATGGCGGCCTATCCGGTGGCCAAGCGCCAGCGCCGGGAACGGTTCGCCGAGGTGATCGCCGGGCAGCGCGACTACACGGCGGTGGAACTCGACGCCGAGCTGCCGGAGCTGCGCCGCACCCTGGCGGCCCTGGGGGCGGCGGGGGAGGAAGAGCTCGGCCCAGACCGTTTTCTGGAGCTGCTGCGGCAGCGGGCCCTGCGGCTGCAGGGGGAAGGCGCCGAGCAGGCCCCGGACGATCTGGCGGCCGCCATCCGCAGGGAGATCGGGGCGGCGATCCCTGCGGAGCTCTGATCAGGCGCTGGCGGGAGCGTCGCCGCGGTGGCCGAACACGGGGGCGATGCGGACGCGTCTGGCCAGGCCCAGGGCCCGCAGGGCGCGGATGTGCTGCCAGGTGATGTCGAACTCGAACCAGCGCAGCCCGTGGCGAGCCGAGTGGGGGTAGGCGTGGTGGTTGTTGTGCCAGCCCTCACCGAAGGTCAGCAGGGCCACCCACCAGCAGTTGCGGGAGCGGTCGGGGCAGTCGAAGTTGCGGTAGCCGAAGGCGTGGGTGGCGGAGTTCACCAGCCAGGTGACGTGATACACCAGCACCAGGCGCAGGGGGATGCCCCAGAGCACCAGCCCCAGGCCGCCTCCAGGAATGTTCGCCCAGTTGCCGTACCAGTAGAGGGCGGCCCCCAGGGGCAGTTGCAGCAGCAAAAACCAGCGATCCAGCCAGCGGTAGAAGGGATCCTTCTCCATGTCGCCGGTGAAGCGATGGATCTCGGTGAGGGCTGGGATCTTGTGCAGCATCCACTCGCTGTGGGCCCACCAGAGACCCCGGGCCGCGTCGTGGTGATCGTTGGGCTGGTCGGAGAAGAGGTGGTGGTGGCGGTGCAGGCCCACCCATTCGATCGGGCCGCTCTGGCAGGCCAGGGTGCCCATCAGCACCAGCAGCCGCTCCACCCAGCGGGGGGCTTCGAAGCCCCGGTGCGCCACCAGTCGGTGCAACCCCAGGGTCACCCCCAGCACCGTGGCCCAGTACAAAACTGCCAGCACGATCACCCCCTGCAGGCTCCAGAAGCGCGGCAGCAGGGCGAAGACCGCCCCTACATGGATGGCCAGCATGAAGCCGGTGGTGCCGCTCTTGAATTTGCGCTGGGTCGCTGGCAGGGGCGGCCTCGGCCCTTCCATGGCCGCCAGCAGTTGGGCTTTCTTGCGCGAGTGGCTGGATTCCTGCCGGGGGACGCGCACGGTTTCGGCGCTCTGGCCTGATCGGAAGGCTTCGGATCGTGCGACCAAACGTTTCTCCGGTGGAAGGGGGCTGTGGGCTGAGAGTCCGGCCCCCATCCTGGCCCACGGCAGCGATGGCAGAGTGGACCCCGCCGATTGTCAGCCCTTGGGGGACGTTCTTCCAGGTCTGCGCGACGGCTCCAGCCCTGCCGACACGGTGGCCGCCGCCCTCGAACGGCTCGCCCCGGTGGCGGCCCGCCGCACGGCCGCCGTGCGGCCCCGGTTGGGCCGGGTGCTGGAGGCCTTCGCCGCCGAACGCCTGGGGGTGCACCACTTCGCCTCGGTCAGCGGCTATGGCCACGGCGACCTGGGCCGGGAGGTGCTGGACCGGGTCTTCGCGCGGGTGCTGCAGGCCGAAGCCGCCGCTGTACGGCTGCAGTTCGTCAGCGGCACCCATGCCATCACCGCCGCCCTGTTCGGGGTGCTGCGGCCGGGGGACCGGCTGCTGGCGCTCACTGGCCGCCCCTACGACACCCTCGAGGAAGTGATCGGCCTGCGGGGGCAGGGCCAGGGGTCCCTGGCCGAGTTCGGCATCCGCTACGACGAGCTGGCCCTCACCGCCGACGGCCGGGTGGACGAAGCGGCCCTGGAGGACGCGCTCGCCCCCCAGACGCGGATGGTGCTGATCCAGCGCAGCTGTGGCTACAGCTGGCGCCCCTCCCTGTCGGTGGCCAGCATCGGGCGCCTCTGTGAACGGGTCAAGGCGCTTCAGCCCGACTGCGTCTGCTTCGTCGACAACTGCTACGGCGAGCTGGTGCAGGAGCAGGAACCCACCGCCGTGGGGGCCGACCTGATCGCCGGATCCCTGATCAAGAACCTCGGCGGCACCATCGCGCCAACGGGGGGCTACGTGGCCGGCTGCCGGGAGCTGGTGGAGATGGCCTGCTGCCGCCTCACCGCCCCGGGCATCGGCAGCGAGGGGGGCACGGGGTTCGATCAGTACCGGCTGCTGTTCCAGGGATTGTTCCTGGCCCCCCAGATGGTGTCCGAGGCCCTGATCGGCGCTGACTTGGTGGCTGAGGTGTTCAGCGGCCTTGGCTATCCGGTGAACCCCGCCCCCGGTGCCGAACGCAGCGACGTGATCCAGGCGGTGCGGCTCGGCCATCCCGATCGGCTGATCGCCGTGTGCCGGGCGTTCCAGCAGCTGTCTCCTGTGGGGGCCTACCTGGATCCGGTGCCGGCCCCCATGCCCGGCTACGCCAGTGATCTGGTCATGGCGGGCGGCACGTTCATCGACGGCAGCACCAGCGAGTTCTCCGCCGATGGCCCGCTGCGGGAGCCGTTCGTGCTCTATGCCCAGGGCGGTACCCACCACGGCCACGTGGCCCTGGCCCTGGAGCGCGCCTTGGCCGCCCTGGGGAAAGTGGCGGACGTTGGGCACGCGGGGGAGGCTCCGGTCTCCGCCGCTCGGTCAGACTGAAGACCGCTTCTCCGCATCGCACCGGCCTTGGCGCACTCCTTCCCCGACGACTGCCGCTACTCCGAGAGCCACGAATACGTGCGCCCGGAGGGTGACCTGGTGCGGCTCGGGATCAGTTCCTTCGCCGTCGATCAGCTGGGGGACATCGTCTTCGTCGAGCTGCCGGCGGTGGGGGCCGCCCTGGCGCGGGGCACCAGCTTCGGCAGCGTCGAATCGGTCAAGGCGGTGGAGGATCTGATGGCCCCTGTGAGCGGCACGGTGGAGGCCCGCAACGAGGCGGTGCTGGCCAGCCCCGAGGAGCTCCAGAACGATCCCTACGGGGAGGGCTGGCTGCTGCTGGTGCGGCTGGGGGCCCCCGGCGAGCTCGACGAGCTGATGGATGCCGCCACCTACGGGGCCAAGGTGCAGGCGGGCTGATTGTCCTTAGGATCCCGCCACCTCCAGCCCGAACGCCCGTGTCCGCCTCCTTCCTGGTCCGGCATCTGGGTCCGGATTCCGAGGATCAGCAACGGATGCTGGCGGAGCTCGGCCTCGGTTCCCTCGATCAGCTGGCGGCCGAGGTCGTTCCCGCCGACATCCTGCTGACGGCGGAGGAGGCTGCGGTCGGCCTGCCGCTCCCCTGCCCGGAGGCCCAGGCCCTCAAGGAGCTGGGGGCGCTCGCCTCCCGCAACCAGGTGCTGCGCAGCCTCATCGGCCTCGGCTACCACGGCACGGCGACGCCGGCCCTGATCCAGCGCCATGTGCTGGAAAACCCCTGCTGGTACACCGCCTACACCCCTTACCAGGCGGAGATCGCCCAGGGGCGGCTGGAGGCCCTGCTCAACTTTCAGACCCTGGTCAGCGAGCTGACGGGGCTGCCGATCGCCAACGCCTCCCTGCTGGATGAGGCCACCGCCGCCGCCGAGGCGATGGCGATGGCGGCGGCGGTCACGACGCGCCGCGGCGCCCGCCGCTTCCTGGTCGACCGGGCCGTCCTGCCCCAGACCCTCGCCGTGCTCCACACCCGGGCCGAGCCCCTGGGGATCGTGATCGAGACGTTCGAGGCCGAGGCCCTCAGCGCCGCTGCCGATCCGGCGCTGGGCGAGGACGTCTTCGGCCTGCTGCTGCAGCTGCCCGGCGTCGAGGGCCGGCTCTGGGATCCCGCTCCGCTGCTGGCGGCGGCCCGCTCCGGCGCCGTGATCAGCACGGTGGCCGTGGATCCCCTGGCCCAGGCCCTGCTGGCCCCGGTGGGTGAGCTGGGCGCCGACATCGCCGTCGGCAGCCTGCAGCGCTATGGGGTGCCGATGGGGTTCGGCGGGCCCCACGCCGCCTTCTTCGCCACCCGGGAGGACTTCAAGCGCCAGATCCCAGGCCGTTTGGTGGGCCAGTCGAAGGATGCGGAGGGGAACCCGGCGCTGCGGCTGGCCCTCCAGACGCGGGAGCAGCACATCCGTCGCGACAAGGCCACCAGCAACATCTGCACCGCCCAGGTGCTGCTCGCGGTGATGGCGAGTTTCTATGCGGTCCACCACGGCCCCGATGGCCTCGAGGCCATCGCCCGTCGCCTTCTCGTCCTGCGCCAGGGCCTGGTGCTGGCCCTGGACGCCCTGGGCCTGCCGGCCGATCCGGGCGCCGGCTTCGACACCGTGGTGGTGCGCACCGCTGCAGCCCCCGCCCTGCGCCAGCGGGCCGTGGCCGCCGGCTTCAACCTCCGCTGCGGCGTCCGCGGCGACGACGGCCAGGACGCCCTGGCCATCTGCCTCGATGAACTCTCCACGGCCGAGGAGCTGGCCGCCCTGGTGGGCGCCCTGGCGCCGGAGGCCACCGCTGCTGCTGCGGCCCAGGCGGCCCTGCGGGCCGGCCTTTCCACCTTCGAGGCCCGGCCCCTGGCGGAGCTGCTCGATGGCGTGCCCCTGCGCCAGCGCCCCTGGCTGCGTCAGGAGGTGTTCCACCGCTATCGCAGCGAGACCGAACTGCTGCGCTACATCCAGCGCCTGGTGAGCAAGGACCTGTCGCTGGTCCACGGGATGATCCCCCTGGGCAGCTGCACCATGAAGCTGAATGCCGCCGCCGAACTGGCGCCGGTGAGCTGGCCGGCCTTCGGCCAGATCCATCCCTTCGCCCCCGCCGACCAGACCGCCGGCTACGCAGCCCTGGTGGCCGATCTGGAGGCCTGGCTGGGGGCGATCACCGGTTTTGCCGGGGTGTCCCTGCAGCCGAACGCCGGCTCCCAGGGGGAGTACGCCGGTCTGATGGTGATCCGGGCCTGGCACCGCAGCCGGGGCGAGGGCCATCGCCAGGTGTGCCTGATCCCCACCAGCGCCCACGGCACCAATCCGGCCAGCGCCGTGATGGCCGGGATGCGGGTGGTGGCGGTGGCCTGCGACGCCCAGGGCAACATCGACATCGCCGACCTGGAGGCCAAGGCCGTCGCCCACGCCGCCGACCTGGCGGCCCTGATGGTCACCTACCCCTCCACCCACGGGGTGTTCGAGACCGGCATCCGCCGCATCTGCCAGGTCGTTCACGACCATGGCGGCCAGGTGTATCTGGATGGGGCCAACCTCAACGCCCAGGTGGGCCTCTGCAAGCCCGGCCTCTACGGCGCCGACGTCTGCCACCTCAACCTCCACAAGACCTTCTGCATCCCCCACGGCGGCGGTGGTCCCGGGGTGGGGCCGATCGGCGTGGCGGCCCACCTGGTGCCCTTCCTGCCCTCCCACCCCCTGGCTGCGGCGAGCGCCAGCGGGGCGGGGGATCAGGCCATCGGCCCGGTGTCGGCGGCGCCCCTGGGCAGTGCCGGCATCCTGCCGATCAGCTGGATGTACATCCGCATGATGGGCGGCTCGGGCCTGCGCACCGCCAGCCAGGTGGCCCTGCTGGCGGCCAACCTGATCGCCGAGCGTCTTGAGCCCCACTTCCCGGTGCTCTACCGGGGCCGGGGCGGCCGGGTGGCACACGAGTGCATCCTCGACCTGCGGCCCCTCAAGCGCAGCTGCGGCCTGGAGGTGGACGATCTGGCCAAGCGGCTGATGGACTACGGCTTCCATGCCCCCACCGTCAGCTGGCCCGTGGCCGGCACGGTGATGGTGGAGCCCACCGAGAGCGAGTCGCTGGCGGAGATCGACCGCTTCTGCGCAGCCATGGAGGGGATCCGCCGCGAGGCCTGGGCGATCGAGACCGGCGCCGCCGACCCCCTCGACAACCCGCTCAAACAGGCGCCCCACACACTGGCGGCGGTCACCGCCGACGACTGGGATCGCTCCTACAGCCGCAGTGAGGCCGCCTTCCCCGCCGGGGAGAGCCAGCGGCAGGCCAAGTTCTGGCCGGCGGTCGCCCGCATCGACAACGCCTTCGGCGATCGGAACCTCGTCTGCACCTGTCCGAGCGTGGAAGAGGTGGCAATCCCCGAACTGGCCGCCTGAGTGTTCCGCCGGTACCTTTTCCCCCCGCCATGGCGCATCATTGCTGTGCCATCCCTTCGCGGCGATGGCAAAAGCCTTTCATTTTCATGGGGTTCATGAACGGCAACGACAACTCAGGTGGTGAGCCGGGCCCGGGCGCCCTTGTGCCCGGTCTGCCGGAGGCCAGCCAACGGGTGGATGGCACCAACGTGGTGCGGGTGCCCTTCGGGGTGCGCCGGGCCCGCCGCAGTCGCCCCGAGCGGCCCGACCACTGGGCCACCCTCGTGCTGCCCTTCCAGGCGGGCGGCGGCTCGCCCACGCCGCCCCACGCGGCCTAGGCCGCCAGCTCAGTAGCTGGCGCCGCTGCGGCGCTGGTGCACGGCGGTCGTGGCGGCCGGATCCAGCAGGTCGCCGCTGAGGGCCTCGGCGTAGAGCAGCCAGTGGTCGCCGCATTCCATCCGTTGGCTGACACGGGCCTCCAACCAGGCGAGGGCTTCCTGAAGCAGCGGTTGTCCGCTGGGAGTGGCTTCAAGCTCCAGGCCCGCCAGGCGATCGGCCCCCGGGGGGAAGGGTTGAAGAAACTGTTTCATCGGTCCGCTTTCCTTCCCGGCCGCCAGCACGTTGAGGGTGAAGGCGTCACCCACGTGCAGCAGGCTCTCGATCGCCCGGTCCTTGGCCACGGCCACGGTGAAGCCTGGGGGGCTGAAGCTGGCCTGGCTGACCCAGCTGGCCACCATCGCTCCACCGATGGCCTCAGGCCCATCCCCTTTGCGGGCCAGCACCACGCACAGGGCACCCACCACCCGGCCGAGGGCCTGGATCGCCGGGTTGGTGCGGCTCTCGCTCAGGCCTCCGCCGGTGCTGCGCCGCTGGGCCTGGCGATGCTGGCTCCGCAGGCGACGGCCCAGGGCGGTGCCGGTTTCCTCCAGGGTGCGCAGGGTGGCCAGATCGGGACTGAACTTGATCCGGATCGGATCGAAGGCGAACTGGAAGCCTCCGTCGCGAAGTTTGCCTTCAAGCAGGTCGATGGCCTCACCGCTCCAGCCGAAGCTGCCGAACACCCCCACCGGTTTGGCCCGATCCCCCTCGGCCAGCACGGTGCCGAGGGCCGAGACGATCGGTGTCGGCGCATGGCCCCCGAGGGTGGGGGAGCCGATCAGCAGGGCGTCGCAGGAGTGGATCGCCTCCAGCAACTGCTCGGCGGGTGCGAATTCACAGTTGATGCTCTCGACTCGAACGCCACTGCGGGCCACCCCCTGGGAGAGGGCGTCGGCGATGGCGGCGGTGTTGCCGTAAGCGCTCGCATACAGCAGGGCCACCGACAGGCTGGCCCGCTCCTGGCTCTCCCCCCAGCGGCGGTAGTCGGCCAGCAGGCTGCGCCAGCTCTGGGCGATGGCCGGGCCGTGGCCCGGGGCGATCGTGCGGATCGGCAGTTCGTCGAGCCGGTCGACGACCGTCTCCACCTGGCGGGCCATCGGCGCCATCAGGCAGTCGAAGTAATAGCGGCGGTCCTCCTCGGTGCTGGTGCGGTTCGCCTCGGCGAAGTCCTCGGTGCAGAGGTGGGCGGCGAAGAACTTGCCGCTCATCAGCAGCCCAGTGGTGGACTCGAAGGCGATCAGGCCGCCGGGCCAGCGGGGGGTGGGGGTGGGAAGCAGGGTGAGGACATGGCCGTCAGCGAGGGTGCGGCTGGTCTCCTGCTTGACCACCTCGATCGTCGGCAGGGGCACCGGGTCGGCTGGGGTGGCTTCACTGGCCTGGCCGGGCCGCTGCTGCTCCCAGAGTTCGGCGAGTACCTGGGCGCCGGGATTGGAGGCCACCAGCACCGTTTCCGGCCAGCCCGTCGCCAGCTGCTTCAGCAGGGCGACCCGGTTGGGGTTGACGTGTCCCACCACCACCTTGAGGGGCGCGTCGGCCGGCACCAGCAGGGCCAGCTGCTCCAGGAAGGGGGTGGCGAAGGAGGCCCCCGGTGGATGGACCAGCACCGGGGCGCCGCCGGAGGCGTCCTGCTGGAAGAGGAAGCTGTTGGCGGTGGTGCCCCGCTCGAGGCCGTACTCGACTTCGAAACGCAGGCGGCGCGGGCTGAGGCCGCGCAGGCAGAGCAGGCCGGGTTCGACCGGCAGGGTGATGACGCGCCGATCGGACGCGGATGGGGAGGTGGTCATCAGTAGTGGTTGCCCACTTTGCGGTGATGCACGGCCGTGGCGGCTGTGGTGTCAGCCACATTGCCCTCTTCCACCACCGCGTAGATGATCCAGTGGTCAGGGCCTTCCATGCGCTGGGTCACACGGCAGCCCAGGTAGGCCAGGGCATCCCCCAGCACAGGGCCGCCGGCGGCCACGCCCTCGAGGATGGACACCCCGGCGAAGCGGTCGGCCCCCGGTGGGAAACGGCGCAGGAAATGGCGCAGCAGCGGCTGGTGGTTGTCCTCCCGCAGCACGTTGAGCACGAAGCGATCGTCCACCTGCATCAGGGCTTCGATGGCCCGGTCCTTGGCGACGGCCACCGTGAGCCCCGGAGGGTCGAAACTCGCCTGGCTCACCCAGCTGGCCACCATGGCGCTGCTGCGGCTGCCGGCCTCGTCGTCCTGGCGAGCCGTGACGATGTAGAGGCCGCCGCTGAGGCGCCCCAGGGCCTTGTCCAGATCCCCATCGATGGACTTCATCGCTGCGATGGTCTTGGCCTTGGTGAGCAGCTGGCCCAGGTCGGTGCCGGCCTCCTCGCAGCGCTGGTAGTCGGCGCCGCCGGGAACCTGGCGGATGCGCAGGGGCTCGAAGGCCCATTTCTGCCCCAGGTTGCGCAGCTGGCCGGCCAGGGTGTCAATCGGTTCGTCGTTGCCGCCGAAGGCGTCATAGCAGCCCACCCACTGCTTGGGATGGAGGGCTGCCAGCAGGGTGCCGATGGCCGTCTGGAGGTCGGGATCGGGGGAGGCGGGCCAGGTGGGAACCACCACGGCGCTGGCCTCACCGATCAGGGCGGCGAGTTCCTGGGCGTCGGTGGCGCGCAGGTCGACGAGCTGCACCTGGCCGGAGGCCTTGCCGACGCCACGGGCGATGGCCTGGCTGAGCCGGTCGCAGAAGCCGTACTGGCTCAGGTAACAGACGGCGGCGTAGGCCTCCCCGGCGCTGCGCTGGCCGCTCCAGTCGCGGTAGTCACCCACCCAGAGGGGCAGGTGGTCCCGCAGCAGGGGGCCATGGCCCACGGCGATCGTGCTGATCTCCGGCAGCCCCTCCATCCGCTTGAGCGCCTGCAGCACGCTGCGGGCGTTGGGGGCCATCAGGCAGTCGTAGTAGAAGCGGAAATCCGGGGCTATCGCCCCCGGGTCGACATCGAACAGGTCGTCGGAGCAGTAGTGGAGGCCGAAGGCGTCGCAGGTGTAGAGGATGCCGGTGCCGTGGTCGAACGAGAAGATCGTGTCGGGCCAGTGCAGGTTGGGGGCGCTGAGGAAGCTGAAGCGGTGGGCCACGCCACTGGCTGGGTGCACGCCCAGATCCAGCTCATCGCCGCTTTTGACGGCCCGGCTGCGGAAGGGGCGATGCACCTGGTCCTGCAGGAACTGGATCGCCACCTTGGAGCCGACGATCTCGATGTCCGGGTGGCGATCGATCAGATCCCCGATCAGGCCGGAATGGTCCGGTTCGGTGTGGGAGACGATCAGGTGATCGATCGCCGTGGGCTCGATCAGACCTTCCAGCAGGGGGATCCAGGTGTCGCGGAACTTGGCGTGGCTGGTGTCGACCAGGGCCGTGCGCTCGCCGCGCACCAGGAAGGCGTTGTAGGTGGTGCCGTTGCGCAGGCCGAATTCGATGTCGAAACGGCTGCGGTCCCAGTCGAGGGAGCGGATCGCGGTGGTGTCAGCGGCGATCGGCTCGCACTGAAGGCTGAGGCGACCGGCCGCGGTCGCCATCGAGGCCGGGGCGGTGGCGGTGCTGCTGCTCATGGGGTCAGACTCCTTCCGCAGGCTCACGACTGTAGGCAGGGTGATGTCCCTTTCGGTCTGCAAGGCAACCTCGCAGGAACCTTGCGGGACGGTGGACAATGGGCTTGAACATTCCGAAGACGAGCCGATTGGTGGTCACTGACGACTTGGAGCGGTTTCGGAACGCGTTCCGCCGCCTGGAAGAGCGTCTTCTGGAAGCCTCGCGGTCGGACCGTTTCAAGCCGCCGACGGGCCTGGCCACGGCCCGCCTTCACCAGGAGTCGATCAACGCCTCCGAGGGGGTGCTCGGTGAGGTCCTCGACATGAGTGCGGATGGAATGAAAATTGCCATCGAGGCCGGTCATGATCTCGCCGTTGGCCAGCACTGCAGTGTTGTGGTGGGTGACGGGGAGGGAGAGACCTACCACCTGAGAGGCACCGTGCGCTGGATCGAAGCCACCAGCTACATCTCTGTGATCGGTCTCTCCCTTGATTCCGCCCACCGCATCGAGGCCTGATGCCCTCAGTCGGCCAGCTTCACACTGACGGAGGTCAGTGACTGTGCTTTCGGTGCCGTCACGGTGAGCAGGCCATCGCGGTAGTGGGCTTCGAGGGCGTCCCGTTGAATGCCGCCAGGGAAGCGGAAGCTGCGGCTCCATGTGCCGTAGCGGAATTCGCTCAGCAGGGGTGCGCGGCGGTTGCCTGCGGTTTCGGTGTTGCTGTCCTCCACCGGCTGGAGGGAACGTCGCTCGGCGGTGATGATCAAGGAACGGTCCGTGGCCTTCACATCAATGGAGGAGCGGTCGACGCCGGGGAGTTCCAGAGCGATCGTGTACATCGCTTCGGATTCATGAATCTCGGCGGCAGGAACCCGTTCGGCTGTCTGCAGCTGTTGCTCCAGCCGGTCGAAAAGATCGAAAGGGGACGAATGAAGGGTACGCATGGTTGTGGTTTCCGATACGAGTCACGGGAAGGGCCGGGTGAAGGACCAACCGCTGCTTCAATGTGCCCGCCTTGCCCTCAGGCTTCGAGGAGGAGAACCGACGCTCCGGGTTCGGTCCCCCCAACCGGGTTCGGCCTCTTCGCCAGCGGGGGTGGAGAACCGGAGCGGGGCGGCTACAGCCACCACCAGGTGGCGAAGGCAGCCGCCTGGCCGCAGGGCTGGCCGCCGCCATCCCGCAGGGTCCACAGCCGGGCCTTTTCGATGCGGAACCGGCGGCCACCGCTGTCGATGCGGATGCCGGCGTAGCCCTCCAGGGCCACGCAGCGGCGCGCCTGCTCCAGGGCGAGGGCCCTGCTGTGGCGTTCGGCCGGCTCGGCTGTGAGCCGGGACGGCAAGCCCACCATGGCGCTCCAGGGGCGGCACCACAGCATCAGCGCGGCGCGGTTGGCATAGATCAGCTGCGGATCGGCGCCGCCGTCATGGGCCAGCACGATCGTGGCGGCCACGAACAGTTCCTGGGCCGCCTGCAGCGGTGAGCGGCCGTTCTCCACGCCGGCCAGCAGCGGCCGATCGAAGGCCTGCCGGTGACCAGCCAGGAGGCGCCCGGCGGTGGTGATGGCGGCTTCGCTTAGCCAGGGGGGCGGCTCAGGCCTCGGCATCCGCCCCAGTGGCCATCGCCCGGGCCATGGCCTGCTGGGCCATCCCGGTTCCGTGGGCCTTGAGCGTGTCCAGGAAGAGCTGGTTGGCCTCCGGGAAGCGGGGTTCCTCGGCCAGGGGCAGGGGGCCGGCCCCATCAAGGCCCGATTCCCCTTCCATGGCCGGCGTGATCACCACCAGATCGGGATCGAGGGGGGCGTCGTAGCGCCACCAACGGGCCGGATCGGCAATGGCGGGGTGGATTGGATGGGGCGCATGCTCCACGGGCGCCACCACCCCTTCCCGGCGGCGTTTGGCCAGATCGCCCAGCAGCTGGCTGCGGGTGCGGCCCCGCAGCTGGAACAGCACGAAGGGGTCCTCGCTGAAGCGATCCCCCATCAGGTAATAGACGGCGCTGATGTGCTTGCAGGGATTGGCCTTGTCGGGGCAGCTGCACTCGCTGCGCACCTCCTGGAGCTTGAAGGGGAACAGCCGCTTGCCACTGGCGGCGAAGGCCCGCTCGATGTCGGCCGGCATGATCCCCGCCAGCAGCTGGGCCGACCAGCGGGCTTTCTGGCTCAGGGCTTCCAGCACATAGCCCCAGTCCTCGTCGTTGAGCACGTCGAGCCAGAGCTTCACCTTGTAGGGATCGGGGTCGGTGCCCTGCACCCGGGCATGGACCCGGCGTCCCTCGAAGCGGATCGAGACGACATTGCCCTCCCGGGCGTAGGTCCAGGCGCGCTCCAGGCGTTTCTTGAACCGGTAGGAGTGGATCAGCTCCATCCACTGCTCCACCCACCAGGGCTGCTGCCCCAGACCCTGCTGGCCCAGCTGGGTGGTGATGGCGCCATTGGCGCCGGGGAAGGAGCTGGTCATGCCGCCGGCCTCAGGGCCCCATCCTGACGCCTACCGGACCCACTGGCCTAGGTTGTCCCGACGCAGGGCGTGGAGTCCTTGAATCGCATCATGTTCGGGGCCGGCAACGGTTTTCACAGTCTTCTGAGGGCAAGGGTTCACGAGCATTTCGAGAGCACGGGCCAGGACCGGCGTGACTCCCGGGCCATGGTGGTCAAATCGGCCCTGATCCTGGGCTGGTTCGTGCTCACCTACGGGTTGCTCGTCTTCCAGGCCAGCAGCTGGCCGGTGGCTGTGGCCCTCTCGGCCTTTCTCGGCCTGGCGATCGCCGCCATCGGCTTCAACATTCAGCACGACGGTGGCCACGGCGCCTACTCGCGCCACCGCTGGATCAACAAGGCCGCCGCCATGACGCTCGACCTGCTGGGCGGCAGTTCCCTGATCTGGGCCCACAAGCACAACGGTCTGCACCACACCTTCACCAACATCTCCGGCCACGACGACGACATCAACCTCGGCTTGATCGGGCGTCTCTCGCCCCACCAGCCCCACCGCTGGTGGCACCGCTGGCAGCACCTCTACCTTTGGCCCCTCTACGGAATGCTGCCGATCAAGTGGCAGTTCTTCGACGACTTCGCTGACCTGGCCAGTCGGGGCCGCGGTGACCATTCCCTGCCCCCGCTCTCGCTGGCCGACTGGCTGCTGGTCGTGGGCGGCAAGGTGATCTTCTTTTCCCTGGCCTTTGCGCTGCCCCTGCAGCGCCATTCCATCGCAGCGGTGATCGGCTGCTACGTGGTGACGGCGATGGTGCAGGGGATCGTCCTGAGTGTGGTGTTCCAGCTGGCCCACTGCGTGGAGGAGGCCGACTTCCCTGGCGTGGCTGCTACTGATTCCGGCATGGGCCCCTGGGCCGACCACCAACTCGCCACCACAGTGGATTTCAGCCGCTCCAACGGCCTGCTGAGCTGGCTGCTGGGGGGCTTGAACTTCCAGGTGGAGCACCACCTGTTCCCCCGCATCTGCCACGTCCACTACCCCCAGCTCTCCGCCATCGTCGAGCAGACCTGCCGCGACTGCGGTGTGCCCTTCCGCAGCCACCGTTCCTTCCTCGCCGGTGTGGTCTCCCACTACCGCTGGCTTCGCCGCATGGGTCAGACGCCTGCCGCCGCCACCCCCCTGGCCCTGCCGGTGCTTCTGCCGGTGTTGGGGGAGCCTGACGTCGCTGCCCTGGTCAGCCGCTGATCCGGCAGGCCGTCAGGGCCCGTCCTCCAGGGCCACCAGGTCCCGGAGCTGGCCCACGTCGAAGCCTCCGAGCCATTCCTCGCCGCTGCCGACGATGTCGGCGGCCAGCTTGGATTTCTCCTCGATCATGCGGTCGATCTTCTCCTCCACCGAACCGCTGGTGATGAACTTGTGCACCAGCACCCGGTTGGTCTGGCCGATCCGGTAAGCCCGGTCGGTGGCCTGGTTCTCCACAGCGGGGTTCCACCAGCGGTCGATGTGGAACACGTGGCTGGCCCGGGTCAGGTTGAGGCCGACGCCGCCGGCCTTGAGCGACAGCAGGAACAGCTGGGGACCGCGGGGATCCTCCTGGAAGCGGTCCACCATCGCCTGCCGGTCGGTCTTGCTGCTGCCGCCATGCAGGAAGGGCACATCCTGACGCCAGCGCTGTTCCAGGTAGGTCTTGAGCAGGTGGCCCCATTCGGCGAACTGGGTGAACAGCAGGGCCCGATCGCCCGCCTCGATCACCTCCTCGAGGATCTCCTCCAGGCGCAGCAGTTTGGCGCTGCGGCTGGCGAAGCCGTTGTCCACCCGGCCCTCCTTCAGGGCCAGGGCCGGGTGGTTGCAGATCTGCTTCAGGCGGGTGAGCAGGGCCAGCACCTGGCCATGGCGCTGGCCCAGGGGCGCGCGGGCGATGGCGTCGAGGCTGTCGTCCACGGTCTGGCGGTAGAGCTTCGTCTGCTCGGCCGACAGGCCCACCCATTCGCGCAGTTCCACCTTCTCCGGCAGGTCGGAGATGATCGAGCGGTCGGTCTTGAGCCGCCGCAGGATGAAGGGCCCGACCCGGGCCTTGAGGTCCCGCAGGGAGCTCATGTCGCCGTAGCGCTCGATTGGCAGGCGGTAGCGCTGGCGGAAGAAACCCTCCTCCCCCAGCACCCGGGGGTTGAGGAAGTCCATCAGGGCCCACAGCTCGCTCACCCGGTTCTCCACGGGCGTGCCGGTGAGGGCGATGCGGAAGCGCCCCTGCTTGCCGGGGCGGGCCAGGTCGCGGGCCGCCTGGCTCTGCTTGGCCGATGGGTTCTTGATCGCCTGGGCTTCGTCGATCACCATGCCTTGCCAGTCGATGCTCTCCAGCAGTTCGCTGTCGCGCTGCAGCAGTCCGTAGCTGGTGAGCACCAGGTCCACCCCGTCCAGGGCCTTGGCCAGCTTTTCAGGGGTGGACGGCCGGCGCGGGCCGTAGTGCTCGCGCACCTCCAGATCCGGCGTGAAGCCCGCCGCCTCCCGCTTCCAGTTGGTCAGCACCGAGGTGGGGGCCACCAGCAGGACGGGCCGCTTCAGCTCCTGCTCCACCTTGAGGTGCTGCAGGAAGGCCAGCAGCTGCACTGTCTTGCCCAGGCCCATGTCGTCGGCCAGGCAGGCCCCCTGGTCGAAGCGGTGCAGGAAGGCCAGCCAGCCCAGGCCCCGCTCCTGGTAAGGCCGCAGCTGGCCGGCGAAGCCCTCCGGTGCCGGCAGGGGATCCGGGGCCTTCTGCTGGTGGTACTGCTCCAGAACGGCGTGCAGCCTGGGCCCGGCGGTGAAGCGATGCACCGGCAGTCGCATCAGGGTGTCGCCGTCGCTGGCGGTCAGCCGCAGGGCATCGTCGAGGCTGAGGTTGGGATCGGCGGCACAGAAGCGCTCGGCGTTCTTGAGATCGCTGGGGCGCAGCTCGATCCAGGCCCCCTTGTGCTGCACCAGCGGGCTGCGCTTGGCGGAGAGGCGCTCAAGGTCTTTCAGCGTCAGCGTGACGCCGCCGATCATCAGCTCCCACTTCCACGCGAGGCTTTCCCCGAGGGAGAAGCCGCGGGAGCGCTCGGGCAGCTCGGCCTCGATCGAGAGGCCCAACCGACTGGCCAGGCCGCCACTGAGGCTGGCGGGCAGCACCACGCCCACGCCCACGTCGCGCAGCTGGGTGGCGGCGGTGCGCACCAGCACGAACGCTTCGGCTGGCGTGAGCTGCATGGTTTCGGGAGCTGCCGCATCCAGGCCCCGCCCGATCGGTTCGAACACCTGCAGGGCCCGGCCCATGCCCTCCAGCAGCAGCTGGCCCGGTTCGGCCACCTCCACTTCGCCCAGTTGCAGTCTGCCGTCGCCCGCATTCCAGACGGTGCGGGCCGGCATGCGCAGGCTGGGATCAGCCTCCGCCTGCAGGGAGAAGCGCAGTTCCCAGAGCTCTTCGCCCTCCTCGGGGGTGAACAGCTCCAGGCAGGTCCTGGCCGGCGCCACGCGCCCCGCCACCGCTTCGCGCCAGTGCTGGGTGGCCACGGCCAGCCGCTCCCGCTCCTCCTCGTCCAGCTCGAGACGGCCGGGGCCGGGGCCCAGGGCCTTCTGCCAGGCCCCCAGCAGGGGATCCAGACCCTCGGCCCCGGGCCGGAAACCGCTGCGCAGCTGGCCATCGAGGAGGGCCTCCAGCAGGCTGGCCACCCGCAGTCGGCCGCTGCCGGGGCGGCGGCAGGCCAGGCCCCCGTCCCCGGTGGCCCCGGCGGCCATGGCGCAGGTGGCCACCTGGGGCAGGCGGATGGCCAGTTCTTCCAGCCGCCGCCGGTCCCCCTCCCGGTTGAGCAGGGGCAGCCAGCGGGCCCGGTCCTCCTCCACCTGGGGCAACCAGCGGCCCCGGGCGATCAGGCTCAGGGCCCAGCGCTCCAGGTGGCTCCACCAGCGCAGATCGTCCGCCAGCCCGGGATCGTCGCCCGAGAGGGGCAGCCCGGCGAGCCAGTCGCCGGCCCCAGCGGGATCAAGGGCCAGCCCCTCCACCCGCCAGGGCCACCACTGCACCTCCTTCGGGATCGGCTCGCCCGCCTGGAGCGGCAGGCCGCTCCAGGCGGCCAGCCCCTCACTGGCGGCCTTGCGGCGGCCGCGGGCCCCCTGGCTGCGGCTGGGCAGGGTGAGCAGGGCCTCCGCCGGGCGGAAGGCCTCCGACCAGAGGCCATGGTCATCCAGCCAGGCGCCCAGATCGTCGACGCTCAGGGACAGGGGATGGTCGGGAACGGTGCGCAGCGGCGCCACCGGTGCGGCGACCCGCCAGGTGTCGGCCCAGAGCAGCAGCCGGCCCCCGGCCCCTTCGGGAGGAAACAGCCAGGTGGCGTGCAGGAGGCTCATGGCCGCAAGGCGGGCAACAGACGTTGGGCGCCCCTCAGCAGCAGGGCGCTGCCGATCAGGGGAAGCCAGAGCGGCAACCAGCCGCGCATCAGCTCGATGATCGCCGCCATGGCGCTGTGCGCCAGAGGCTGGTGGAGCAGGGAGTGGAGCTCGGGAACGGGCAGGGCCAGGGAGGTGATCTGCACGGGTCCCCCCAGGCTGCGGATCCCGCACACCGCCCCCACCAGGCCGGCGGCCAGGTGCTCGTCGTCGGGATCGACCCGCTGCAGGTGGAAGGCCAGCAGACCGTAGAAGAAGCCACAGCCCGCCGACCGCAGTCCGCTGTCCAGGCCGGCCGGCAGCCCGATCAGGGCGGCGGCCAGTCCGCCCAGCAGCGCCCACGACAGGGACTGCAGCCGCAGACGGGCACGGGAATCGTCGGACGCCTGGGTCAACGGCAAGGCCTTGGCGATGGCCCGATCATGCCTGGCCATCGGCAGGCTTACATTATCCAGTGATGCTGGCCATGCCAGCGGTTCAACCAGCACAGACCTTTCCTCAGCCTTTCTCCGACCCCTGGCCGGTCATCGGGCGTCGTTCCGTTCACGGCCATGGGTGTGCCAGGAAGGCCCATTTCGGCAGGCCACCATCTTGAGCGCCGCCCATCCGCCACCGCACGCCTCCGACGCCCACCAGGCGAGGCGTGCCCTGCCGGAGATGCTCCAGATCGCGACGGCGATCAGCGGTGCGCTGAACCTTCCCGCCCTGCTGCGACAGATCCTCTCCAGTGCCAGAGATCTCACCCTCAGCGATGCCGGCAGCATCTACCTGGTGGAAGAGGAGAAAGGCGAGAGACGCCTCTGGTTCACGGCCTTCCAGAACAGCTCCCTGGCGGCTAGAGGGGCCGGCATCGATTCGGGCCTCCTGGATGTGCGCTTCCCGATCACTCCCGAGCGCCTTGTCGGCTGGGCGGCCCTGCATGGCGATGTGCTCAACCTGCCGGACGTGTATGCGATTCCGCCCGATCGTCCCTATCACTTCGACGCCGCGCTCGATCGACGCACGGGTTATCGGGCGGTGTCGATGCTGGTGGTGCCGCTGCGGACCATGGCCGGAGACGTGGTGGGGGTGATGCAGCTGATCAACAGGAAGCGGGAGTCCGCCTCCCTGCTCACCCCCGAGACGGCGGCGGCGCTGGTGCGTCCCTACGACGCCGGCGACCAGCAGTTGATCGAGGCCCTGGCGGCCCTGGCGGCCGTCTGTGTCGAGCGGGCCCAGGCCCTGGAAGGGCAGCAGCGGCAGATCGATTCGATGATCGCCATGCTGGCGGGGGCGATCGATGCCCGCAGCGCCCACACCGGCCGCCACTGTTCCCGGGTACCGGAACTGGCGCTGCTGCTGGCGGAGGCAGCGGAGGCCACCGAGGCGGGGCCGCTGGCGGCCTTCCGCTTCCGGGGGGAGGCGGAGCGGCGGGAGTTCCGCACGGCGGCCTGGCTGCACGACTGCGGCAAGGTCGTCACCCCCGAAGCCGTGGTGGAGAAGGCCACCAAGCTGGACGCCCCGACCAACCGGATCCATGAGATCCGCACCCGCTTTGAGGTGCTGCTGCGGGATGGGCGCATCGCCATGCTGGAGGGCTTGCTGGCGGGCGGTGACCCTGAAACCCTGCAGCTGGACTTTGCCCAACTGGAGCAGCAGTTGCAGCGGGAATTCGCCTGCGTGGCCCGCTGCAATCTGGGCAGTGAGGGCACCGACCCTGGGGACCTCGCCCAGCTCCAGCGGCTGGCTGTGCGCCGCTGGTGGCGCCATTTCGACGACCGGCAGGGGCTGGGCTGGGAGGAGCAGGCCAGACGCAGCGGCCCGCCGGTGCCCCTGCCAGCCCCCGAAACCCTGCTCAGTGACGCCCCCCACCACCGCCTGCCCAGGCCCGCCGCCGACGTGCCCGAGTCCAGGTGGGGCTTCAACCTGACGGTGCCGGAGTTGCTCTACAACCGTGGCGAGCTCTACAACCTCTCCGTGGCCAGGGGCACGCTCACCCCGGAGGAGATCTACAAGATCCGCGAGCACATGATCCACACGATCGTGATGCTGGAGAGCATGGCCTTTCCCCCGTCGATGCACCGTGTCGCGGAGATCGCCGGGGCGCACCATGAAACCCTGGATGGCCGCGGTTACCCGAGGGGACTGACGGCGGAGCAGCTGTCGATCCCGGCCCGGATCCTGGCCATCGCCGACATCTTCGAGGCCCTCACCGCCGCCGACCGCCCCTACAAACGGGGCATGCCCCTGTCCCAGTCTCTGGCGATCCTGGCCGGGCTGCGGGATCGTGGCCGCATCGATGCGGACCTTTTCGATCTCTTCCTGCGATCCGGGGTCTACCTCACCTATGCGAAGCGATTCCTGGCCGCCGACCAGATCGATCCAGTGGATTTGGACGCGCTGCTGGACCCAGAACAACGCGTCCCGTGAGGGCTGCCGTCCGCCGTCACACCTGCCGCTGCCATGGTGGGTGATGGGCCAAGCAAGCGTGCCCACTTCCTGGTATCTGTCGCTACCTAATGTCTGACCATCTCCGGGACGACGACCTGCCGCAGCGGCCGGGTGCCGACCGCCATGCCAACGTCATTCAGGAGTTGCTGGCCGAACTGCACGCGTCCTTTTCCGGGGTCCGGGAGGGCAGGGTGGCCGACTACATCCCCGAGCTGGCCAAGGCCTGCCCGGATGATTTCGGCATCGTCATCGCCACGTCGGGGGGGCGGATCTATGAGATCGGCGACACCAGGAAGGAGTTCACGATCCAGTCGATCTCCAAGCCCTTCATCTATGCCCTGGCACTGAAGACGCTCTCGTTCGACTTCATGGCCAGCAAGATCGACGTGGAGCCTTCAGGGGAAGCCTTCAACGCCATCAGCCTGGACCCGGATTCGGGCAAGCCGCGCAATCCGATGATCAACGCCGGTGCGATCGCCGCCTCCGCCCAGATCTGTGACGCCGATCCCAGCGGCGCCATCGATCTGCTGCTGGAGTACTTCGGCGAGCTGGCCGGCCGGCGCCTGAGGATCAATGAGGACGTCTACCGCTCGGAAAAGGAAACGGGCCACCGCAACCGCGCCATCGGCCACCTGCTGCGCAACTTCAACATCATCGAATCGGATCCGGAACCGGCCCTCGATCTCTATTTCCGCCAATGCGCCATCTCCGTCACCTGTCGCGACCTGGCCGTGATGGCCGCCACCCTGGCCTGCCAGGGACGCAATCCCTTCACCGGCGGCCAGCCCCTCTCCCACGACATCACCGTTCGGGTGCTGGCCCTGATGGGCACCTGCGGCATGTACGACTTCGCCGGCCAGTGGCTCCATGACGTCGGCATTCCGGCCAAGAGCGGGGTCGCCGGCGGTGTTCTGGCGGTGATTCCGGGACGGCTCGGCATCGCCACCTACTCCCCGCCCCTCGACAACTTCGGTAACAGCGTCCGGGGGGTGGCGGTCTGCCGTCAGTTGTCGGTGGGGGTGGGTCTGAGCCTGTTCAACCAGTACTTCCAGGCCGATGCCACCATCCGCCGCTCCTACCAGGGATCCCAGCGAAAATCACGCCGCTGGCGCAGCGATCGGGAGCTGGAGCTCCTGGCGCCCCACCGGGACGAGGTGCGCATCATCCACGTGCAGGGGGTGCTCGATTTCGGTGGTATCGAGCAGCTGGCCTCCGAACTGGTGCGGCTCAGCAACGACGTGCGCATCCTCATCCTCGACCTGGCCCACGTGACCGAGTGCCCGATGGAATCCTCCGACCTGCTGGACCGCCAGCTCTGTTCACTGGAGGACAGTGGGGTCGAGATTCTCCTCTCCCGCGCCGGCAGGCTGCCGATGGTCTCCAAGCCGGACTGGAACATCACCGATCGCATCGATGCTTATGAACACCTGGATTCAGCTCTTGAGGCCGCCGAGGAATTGCTCCTGTCGTGGTATGACCAGCAGGCCGATGGGGGCTCCGGCGGCAGCGGCGACGACCTCGGTGAGCAGGGCTTTCTGGCGCCCCTGAGCGAGGAGCATCGGCGGATCCTGGTGGATCGCATGGCCAGACGATCCTTCGCGGCCGGGGATTTCGTCATCCGCCGGGGTGATCCCGGCGATGAGCTGTTCCTGGTGCGTTCCGGCTCCTTCGACATCGCCCTCGACATCAAGACCGGTGATGGCGTCTGCCACTCCACCCGGCTGGCCACCTTCGGCCCGGGGCTCTGCTTCGGGGAGATCGGTTTCGTGGCCCAGACGCCCCGCACCGCCGACATCATCGCCACCCGGCCCGGCGAGTGCTGGGTGTTGCACCGCAGCGACTTCGAGGCCCTCAGTGCCAGCCATCCGGACGTGGTGATCGCCCTGCTCAAGGCGCTCACCTGCGACATCGGCGCCAAGCTCAGCCAGACGAGCGTCCAGCTGACCCTGATGGAGCACTACTGAGCGCCCGCCGGGCTCCGGCGCTGGGCGATCATGCCTGTGCCAGGACCTCTCCCTGCGTTCCCGTGATGGCTGCCGACCCCACCCTCCCCAGGCCTCGCCGCGGAGCCGAGATCCGCGACGCGTTCCTCTCGTTCTACAAGCAGCGGGGCCACCGGTTGATGGCGAGTGCCTCCCTGGTGCCGGACGACCCCACGGTGCTGCTCACGATCGCCGGCATGCTGCCGTTCAAGCCGGTGTTCCTCGGCCAGGCGGCGCCACCGGCGCCCCGGGCCACCAGCAGCCAGAAGTGCATTCGCACCAACGACATCGAGAACGTGGGTCGCACCGCCCGGCACCACACGTTCTTCGAGATGCTGGGGAACTTCTCCTTCGGCGACTATTTCAAGGAGCAGGCCATCCGCTGGGCCTGGGAGCTGATCACCGACGTGTATGGCCTCGATCCGGCCCACCTCGTGGTCAGTGTCTTCCGGGACGACGACGAAGCGGCGGCCATCTGGCGGGACACCGTGGGGGTGGACCCGAAGCGGATCATCCGCATGGATGAGGCCGACAACTTCTGGGCCTCAGGCCCCACCGGCCCCTGTGGCCCCTGCTCGGAGATCTACTACGACTTCCACCCCGAACAGGGCGATGACGCCATCGACCTGGAGGACGACGGCCGCTTTATCGAGTTCTACAACCTGGTGTTCATGCAGCACAACCGCGACGCGGCCGGCACCCTCACGCCCCTGGCCCGGCGCAGCATCGACACCGGCATGGGCCTCGAGCGCATGGCCCAGATCCTCCAGAAGGTTCCGAACAACTACGAAACCGACCTCATCTATCCCCTGATCGAGACGGCCGCTGCGCTGGCGGGGCTGGACTACCCCGCCCTTGATGCCCGTGGCCAGACGTCGCTCAAGGTGATCGGCGACCACAGCCGGGCCATCACCCAGCTGATCGCCGATGGGGTCACCGCCTCCAACCTCGGCCGTGGCTACGTGCTGCGCCGCCTGCTGCGCCGGGTGGTGCGCCATGGCCGCTTGCTGGGCATCGACCGCCCCTTCCTGGTGGCGATGGGGGAGGCGGCGATCGCCCTGATGGCGGCGGCCTACCCGCAGTTGCTGGTGCGGCGGGAGGTGATCCTGGCTGAACTGGTGCGGGAGGAGGCCCGCTTCCTGGAAACCCTGGAGCGGGGCGAGAAGCTGCTGGCCGAGGTGCTCGCCGCCCGGCCGGAGCGCATCAGTGGCGATGCGGCCTTCGAGCTCTACGACACCTACGGCTTTCCCTTGGAGCTCACCGAGGAGATCGCCGAAGAGCATGGCCTGACAGTCGATCTGGACGGCTTCGAGGCGGCCATGGAGCGGCAGCGGCAGCGGGCCAAGGCCGCGGCCGTGAGCATCGACCTCACCCTGCAGGGCGCGATCGACCAGGTGGCCGGTGCCCTTGAGCCCACCCAGTTCCGTGGCTACGAGGCCCTCGACCAGGCGGCCTGTGTGCTGGCCCTGGTGGTGAACGGCGAACCGGCCACCGTCGCCAACGCTGGTGATGCGGTGCAGATCGTGCTGGACAGCACGCCGTTCTATGGCGAATCCGGTGGCCAGGTGGGCGACCGGGGCGTGCTGCTGGCCGGCGAGGCGGAGGCCGGCTTGATCGTGCCCATCGATGCCGTGAGCCGCAACCGCAGTGTGTTCGTGCACGGCGGCCGCGTCGAGCGCGGCAGTCTGGCGGTGGGCCAGGTGGTGCAGGCCCGGGTGGATCGCAGTTGCCGCCGCCGCACCCAGGCCCACCACACCGCCACCCATCTCCTGCAGGCGGCCCTCAAGCACGTCGTCGATGACGGCATCACCCAGGCGGGATCCCTGGTGGACTTCGACCGGCTGCGTTTCGACGTCCACTGCCCCCGGGCCCTCACCCCGGCCGAACTGGAACAGATTGAGGATCTGGTCAACGGCTGGATCGCCGAGGCCCATCCCCTGGTGGTGGAAGAGATGGACCTGGAGCAGGCCCGGGCGTCCGGAGCCGTGGCGATGTTCGGTGAGAAGTACGGCGAGGTCGTTCGGGTGGTGGATGTCCCCGGTGTCTCGATGGAGCTCTGCGGCGGCACCCATGTGGCCAACACCGCTGAGATCGGCCTGTTCCGGATCATCGCCGAGACGGGCGTGGCGGCGGGGATCCGCCGCATCGAGGCCGTGGCCGGTCCCGCCCTGCTGCCTTACCTGAGGGAGCGCGACCGGGTGGTTCGGGAGCTGGCTGATCGCTTCAAGGCCCAGCCCGGCGAGATCCTTGAGCGGGTCGCCGCCCAGGCCGATGAGCTGCGGGCCACCGCCAAGGAGCTGGTGGCAGCGCGCGGCGCTTTGGCGGTGGCCAAGGCCAGTGCCCTTGCGGAGCGGGCTGAAGCGTTCGGCCCCCATCGGCTGCTGGTGCAGCGCCTCGATGGGGTGGACGGGGCCGGACTCCAGGAGGCGGCCCAGCGCCTGCAGCAGCAGCTCGGTGAGGGGGCGGCCGTGGTGCTCGGTGGTCTGCCGGATCCTGGGGAACTGGGCAAGGTGATGCTGGTGGCCGCCTTCGGTGCGGCGGTGGTGGCTTCCGGAGCCAAGGCAGGTGCCTTCATCGGCGGCATCGCCCAGCTCTGTGGCGGCGGTGGTGGCGGCCGTCCCCAGCTGGCCCAGGCGGGAGGTCGAGACGGCGGCGCCCTCGACGGGGCGCTGGTGGAGGCCCGCCGGCGGCTGGCCGACCAGCTGGTCGGGGTCTGACCCTCAGAGGCTGGGGCTCAGAAGCGGTAGTTCACCTTGGTGTATAGGCCCTGTCCCAGCAGCCAGTCGTTCCAGACCCCGAAGTTGTCGTTGCTGGAGAAGGGCCGCGCCCAGCCCAGCTCCACCGTCCAGTGATTGCTGGCCAGCCAGCGCACCAGCACCCCGCCTGCCCCCACCGTGTCGCCGAAGGAGCCACCGGTGAAATTGCTGCGGATGCCCCCGGCGCCAATGAACGGCACGAGCTGGAGGGCACTGGTCTTGCCGTTCCAGAAGGTCCACACCGCCTCGGAGCTGGCCAGCCAGCCGCTGTCGCCGCTGACGAGCTGGCCGGGGAGGCCACGCAACCCCACATCGGAGCCGAGGGTGAACTGCATGGATGAGGTGAGTGGTGCGAAGGCCAGCTGGGCGGCGGTGCGCAGGTTGATCTGCCAGCGGGGTGCCACGGTCCAGGAGCCGGACAGGATGGCGCCGATGGCGGTGGCGCCGCCGATGGCGATTCCCGCCTCCGCCAGTTGCTGGCGCTGGACCGCGGGGGTCGCTGCCGTGACGCCCTGCAGCAGGTAGGCGCTGCCGTTCCAGCTGGAATGGCGGTTGGCCACATTGCCATTGATGCCGAAGCGCAGGTAACCGCCGGAAGGGCTGCGGACACTTTCAGGTACGGCTGCTGGCAGAACGGCGCCCTGTTCGTAGGTGTTGCTGCGGCTGTTGCTGTAGCCGGCGAAGAGACTCCAGCGCTGGCTCAGGGATTCGCGGAACACCCATTCGAACTGGGCCAGGCCCTGGTACTGGCTGGTGGAGAACCCGTCCACCGGCGCCGGCAGCTCCACCAGGTTGCGGCGACTGAAGCCGAAACCACCGGTGAGGCTGAAGGTGTCGCTGAAGGGGTAGGTGTAACTCAGCGAGGCAATGGCGGCTCCCAGTTCGGGGGTGTCGGTGGCATTGAGTTCGCCGTAGATCAGCAGGGTGTCGCCTCGTTGCAGCAGGCCGGGTTTGAGCAGCGTGGCCACGGCCCGGAACTCCCCTGAGCCGCCGGTGCCGTCGTTGCGGATCGCCAGATCCCCCTGCCACGGCTCGCTGGCCGGCTCCACCGCGACCCGGAAAACCCCTTCGGAGGGATCACTACCCAGCCGCGCCAGGGTCCCCCGGATACTCTTGATGCCTGGCTGCCGCTTGAGGAGCTGCAACTGCAGCTCCACCGTTGACAACCGCAGGATCTGACCCCGCAGGGGGTTCAGCAGTCGCGCGACACGACGGTTCAACCGGGGATCGCTGCCGGACACCTGGATCCCAACGACAGTCCCCTCCACCACATTCAGGTAGCCAGGGGCCGGGTCGCTCACCACGTAGACGCGGCTGCTGACGTACCCATCGAAGACCAGCCGGGTGCTGAGGGCTACGGCGCAGGCCTTGAGCTGTTCCTGGGGATCGGCGATCCTGCTGCACTCGGCCAGGATCCCGCGCACCTCGAGAGGGCTGTAGAGCGTCAGTCCGCGGATCTCGGGCAGTGGCCCCGCTGGAAGGGGGGAGGGTTCCTGGGAAGCGGGTTCTGGGCTGGAGGGTACCGGCCGGATGCCGTCGGGCCCGGGCTCCGGTGTTTCCAGGGGCCGGATGTCGACGGGGGCGGGCTGCTGCGGTTCGGCGAGGGTCGGTCGCTCCAGCTGGCGGGGGGGACCTGGCAATCGGACCGGACCGTCCTGCAGGGGTGGAGCCACCAACTGGGCGAGAAGGAGCAGCATCTGGGTGGGGCGTGTTCTCGCTTAGAAAGAGAAGCTGGTAGCGTCCTTAAATGTTGTTGAAAGCAGGTGGAGTAGCACCTGATGCGAGAATGATGACCAAGGGATCGGATCTAGGAATGGCGCCAGGAGAACTTACCCACCCATCAGCCGTATGAGCAGGATTTTGAGTAGCAACAGATACCAATGTCTCGATGAGATGGTTCAAAGGTTCTGTTCAGGTTCGGCTCCTGTCCTGAAATCCACGCCTTGGCTCGCTCCTCTGAGGGTTCTCGTTCTGATGGGTCTGGCGACCACCCCCGTTGCCGCCGGCGAGATCACCGCCACGGGTGGTCCACTGGGGCTGGGCAGCGTGGTGAATGGCCTTCCAGGAGGCAGTTGCTTCGGCGGGGCCTGTGCGATCCAGGGGGGCACCTCCGCCGGGGCCAACCTCTTCCACCGCTTCTCCGCCTTTGATACCCGTGGCGGGATCACCGGCGTCAGCCTTGATGTGGCCGGCCACCGCAACGTGATGGTGGGCGTCACCCATCCCCTGGGCAGCTTCATCGACAAGGCCATCACCCTGAGTGGTCCGGCCAACCTCGTCTGGCTCTCGCCGGGGGGGATACGGCTCAGCGGTGCCGGCACCTTCACCAATGCTCAGCAACTCAACCTGACCACCGCCACCGGCCTGCGGGTGGGTGAGGGTCGTTTCGATGTGCATCGCACAACGGCTGCCGCCGCCGCCTCCCTGGCCGGTGCGCCTGTCCTGAGTCTGTCCGGGCTCAGTACCGACCCGGCCACCCTCAGCCAGCTTGGCCTGTCCGCCCAGGGGGATCTGGCCATTGAGGGCGGCCTGCTCACCGTGGATGGCGGACTGCTGCTCGATGCCCAGGGGGGCCATGTGTTGCTGGGTGGATCCCGGCTTCAGGCCCCCGGGGGACAGGTGGCCCTGCAGGGCCAGCAGGTGTCGCTGCAGGACACCTCGGTCGACGTTTCCAGCCCTGTCGGAGCGGGCGGCAGCATCAGCCTCACCGGACAGCAGGTTTCACTGGTCGGATCCAGCCTTCTGGCGACCGGCGGTACGGCGGGTGGGGTCGTGCGGGTCGGAGCCGATCCCCTGGGGGCCGTGACCGCGTTGAACACCACGGTGGACACAACGTCCACCCTGCGAGCGGACGCCACCAGCACTGGCCCTGGAGGCCGCATCCTGGTCCTCGGCAAGGAACGGGCCGAGGTGGCTGGTGCCATCAGCGCCCGGGGCGGCCCCCAGGGTGGCGATGGTGGATTTGTGGAAACCTCTGCGGGGTGGCTGGCACTGGCCACCGCGCCGGATCTCTCGGCACCCAGGGGGCGAGGTGGCACCTGGCTGATCGACCCCCGCGACATCGAGATCGTCGCCTTCGGGGGTGGGTTGCCTCCTGGTGGGTCGCCTGGGGTGCCGCCGGGCTCCCCTTCACTGATTGATGTCGCCTTCATCAATGCGGCGCTCAACACCGGCACGACGGTCTTCGTTGACACGACGAATCCAGCCGCAAGTCAGCCAGGAAACATTTCGCTTCTGGCCCCGGTCCAGAAAACCTCTGGATCCGACGCCACGTTGGAGTTGAAGGCCGACGGCCTCATCCGGATCAACATGGCAGGTGCCAACCCGGTCGCCTTCTCAAACAGCTCCGCAACGGGACGTCTGGACGTCAATATCTGGTACCAGAAAACATCGGATGCCTCGGCGCCTGCAGGTGCCATCAGCTGGGAGAAGGGCGACGTCGATATCAAAACGGGCACCCTTCGGGCCTTGCAAGGTGCCGCACGGATCGATGGCAACATCGAACTCACCGGCCTGGTCGAACCCTTCAAGCTTCTCTCCGGTACGGTTCGTACGGGTGAGTTCGCCTGGAGTTCAGCCAGCCGGGGGGAGGTTCAACTCTCCTTTTTTGCTAACCCAAATCCTGCCACTCTGGATGTTTCCAGGCGTTACACCCAGGGCCCGGACCGCATCGTCACCGCCTTCTCCACAGCACTTCTGCAGATTGGCCCTTCCGCTCAAGTCAGCAGCATCGATGGTGGCACGTTCAGGGATGTGACATCAACTAAAACAACCTTCCTCAAGGTTTCTGATGGAGCTACTCTTGCCCTCAATCAGGCGAGCATCAGTGGCCCCAATCTGGACCTTGAAAGTGGAGCACAGCTACAGCTGTCTGGATCCAATCAGCTGGCGAACCTTGCCAGTGCCGGATCGATCCTGATTGCTCCCAACAGCACCTTGAATCTGCAGACTGCGACCATCTCCCCAGGTACCTCGATTGTTCTGCAGGGGAATGGTTCGGCAACGCTGCGGGTCGATAGTGCCACGTTTCGGAATGATGGAACCGTGCAGGGTTCCGGTGAGATTGTGGTCGGTCCTAACGGTACGGGGTCTTTCTCGAATGGAGGCTCCCCCCTGCCGGGGGCCCCAGTGGCGTTGCTGGATCCCATTGGTTCGCTCGTCATTCGCGCCGCCAGCTTCCAGCTGGCCGACAACAGTCAGCTCCTTTTTGATCTCTCCACCGCTGATCAACTCTCCATCTTCGGCGACACCGTCCTTGGCGGGGGATTGGAAGCGGCTTCTCCGCCCATCGTCGGGGTTGCCACTCCCTTCGACCTGATCAGGGCCCAGGCCATCAGCGGCGCTTTCATCCCCAACCAGATTTTCCTGCCGGTTGGTTTCGAGCTTCAGGGTGTGGCCATGACTGGCGATCCGTTATTGCCGGTCGCCGTTGGCGGCAGCCTGGCGGCTAACGCTCCACCTCCCCCCGCGCCACCCGACCCGCCCTTCACCCCGAGCCGGCCTCCCACAGCCGCGCCGCCCCAGACGGTGACCGTTCCCCAGGAGCCGTCGCCGTCACCTGTGCCGTCCCCCGCGCCGACCCCGTCGCTCCTGGTGCCTGATCTCGGCTACCAAATCTTCGCTGGTACCGAGACGTCTCCCTTCGGCTCCAATCTCAGCGGCAGCCGTCAGGGCGTGGGTACCGAGGCTCTGGCGGTGAATCTCTCGGAAGCCGATTTCAGCCTGGCGGATGGGCCCCATACGGCACCTGCTCCCCTCACCATCACCACCGCCGCCCTTTCGCCGGACCTGGTGGCCGCGGCCCTCTCGGATGGGGATCAGCAGCGGACGGAGGATGTGAGGAGGACGCTCGGGGATGTAGGCACGGCGGCGGATTCCAACGGAACCCTGCGCCTTGAGGAGCTGCAGCGACTTCTCAGCAAGGCTTCCCAGAAGGGGGACCAGGACGACGAACGCTTCAATCCGGCTGTCCTCATGGTGTCCTTCACCGAACAGAAGGAGGCTGCAGGCCAGGAGCAGAAGCCCCCTGCGGCCCAGGATCAGAAGGCCCAGGCAGGCACTGAGAAGAAGCCGACCAATTCCTTCCTCGATCTGATTCTGCTCAGCCGCAAGGGTGAGCCGTTCGGTCAGCGGGTTGAACTGTCCCGCGAGCGCTTCGGCCAACAGCTGCGGGCGCTCTATCGCCAGCTGGCTCGCCTCGAACCGCTTGAAGTGGAGAACCCTGAGTCCCCCACCAGGCAGATCCACCGGGCCCTGATTGCTCCCTTGGCCGAGGAACTCAAGGCCAAGGGCATCACCACCCTGGTGATCGTCGCCGACCGGGGCCTGCAGGGTCTTCCCTTCGCGGCGCTGCATGACGGCACCAGCTTTTTCGGCGACCAGTTCGGCTTCTCGATCACCCCGTCCCTCAACCTCACCTCCTTCGGCCCTCCCCGGCTGGCCCGGGGTCGGGTGCTGGCGGCGGGGGCCTCGGAGTTCGAAGGACTCAGCCCTTTGCCCCTGGTGCCCGAGGAGCTGGCAGGTATCCCGGATGGGGTCGGCATCGACCGCTTCCTGAACAAGAACTTCACCCCGGAGGTGCTCCTCAGCCAGGCGGCCGACCCCCGTTATGAGCGCCTGCACGTGGCCACCCATGCGGAGTTCATGCCCGGTGGACCGTCCCAGGCCCGCATCTTCACCGGAACCGGCTCCGTCAGCCTTCAGGAGTTCTCCCGCCTGCGGCAGCAACGCAGCAGCAGTCCGCTGGAGCTGTTCGTGCTGAGCGCCTGTCGCACAGCCTTGGGGGACAGCGACAGTGAGCTCGGCTTTGCAGGCCTGGCCCTGCAGGCCGGATCACGCAGTGCGATCGGGACACTCTGGTATGTCGATGATGTCGCCACCTCGGCCTACTTCCTGCAGCTTTATCGTTACCTCGACCAGGGTGTGCAGAAAGCCGATGCCCTGCGGGCCACACGGCAGGCGATGGCCACTGGCAAAGTGCGTCTTGAGGGCGATAAGGTCATCGGATCCGATGGAGTCCCCCTGCTCACCGAACTGACACCCTCCCAGCGCCGCCGCGTTGCGTCAGGTATGGCCCATCCCTATTTCTGGGCCGGGGTTCAGTTGGTCGGCACTCCCTGGTGATTCATCACCATCGGCTTTCCTGGTCTGCTTTCTTCCCTCTTCCTGCCCCACTTGTGGTGGGTCTCCACGGTCCACCCAGTTCCCCATTCAGTGCCTGAGCTTTCAGCGGTCTTCAACGTCTTTCTGATGCTGGCGATGGCCCATTTCCTCGGGGATTTCGGGCTCCAGAGTGATCGCATGGCACGGGAAAAATGTCCAGGTTGCGGGGTGACCCTCGGATGGGGCTGGTGGCTCACCTCCCATGCCGCCATCCATGGCTTTCTGGTTGGCATGGTGACCCAGTCACCCCTTTTGGGTGTGGCAGAATGGGGTATGCATCTGTTGATCGACTTCGGCAAATGCCGACGTCTCTGGACGCTGTCCTTTGATCAGGCGCTTCACATCCTCTGCAAGTTCCTCTGGGCCTGGCTGGCGATTCGCCAGGCCTCCACACCACTCTGGTTCCAATGAAGAGAAAGGTTGCTGGTCCCCCTATGGCTGTCCGATCCCGTGCCCTGCTCCGAAACCCCTCCGTTGGCTCTTCGCGGCGTTCCCCCTTCCCGTTGCTCGCCGCTTCCCTCCTGACCCTGGCCCCCCTGGTGGTGATCGAGCCGCCGCAGGCCCACGCCCAGAGTGAGCTGCGGAAAAGCTTCCCGGGCAGGCGGGTGGGTGGAGGAACCCGGGGTGAATGCGCCAGTCGCCTTCTGGCCCACCTGGTGCCCTCCAGCAGCGTCTTCGCCCCCGGCAAGGCCCGTTTCCTGGGCGTGCTCGAAGGCCCCAGCGCTGCCCCCAGTCCCCTGGAGATCACCTTCCGACCGCTGAGCGATCGCGGCACGGTGGATGGCTCGATCGCCTCGGGCCAACGCCGGGTGCTGCCGGCCTCCGCACCGGGTATCACCCTCCTGACTCTGCCCCCGGTGAAGGTGCCGACGATGTGGGAGTCGAGCTACATCTGCCCCGGGGCGGCTGCCACCTCCACCCCGGCCGATCCGCTCAACTTCGTGGCTGCGGACTCGCCGCCGGCCCTCAGCCTCCTGGTCATGGAAGCCTCCAAGGACGACGAGGCCGTGCAGGCCTCCCTGGCCAAGCTGCATCGGTCCTGCGGCTCCAGCGTGCCCCGCGAGGAAGTGGGCGCCACATTCGGCCTGGCTGATCTGATCACGGCCCAGTGGCCGGAGCGGATTCCAGTGCGATGTCCCGCCTGAGGCCACCACGCAGCTCCCAGATGCGCAGGGGTTCGGAGCGCCCCTTGACGCTCAACGCGCCCCAGTCGAGCCACTCCAGCGGTAGCCCTTTGGGCAGCAGGTCCACCGTGCTGGAGGACACCAGCACCCGGCAGAGATTGGACTGACGCTCCTTGTCGATGCTCTCCAGCCGTGCGGCGCAGTTCACGGCATCGCCGATCACGGCATATTCGAGTCGTTCGCTGCTGCCCATCGATCCGGCCAGAACGGCGCCGGAGTGGACGCCGATGCGCAGGCCCATCGCCGGCAGTCCCTCCTTCTGGAGCTCCTCGTTGAGGCTGTCCACGGCGCGTTGGATGGCCAGGGCGGCATCGATCGCGGCCTTGGCATCGGCCTCCTCGCCGCTGCTCAGGGGGGCCCCGAAGACCGCCAGCAGGCCGTCGCCCGTGAACTTGTTCACCATCCCGCCCCGGCGCGTGATGGCGGGGACGAACAGGGCCATGCCCCGGTTCAGCCAGTCGAGCAGCTCTCCGGGACTGAGCCGTTCCGACACGCTTGTGAACGAGCAGGTGTCCGACATCAACACCGTGACCGGCAGCTGGCGGCCCTCGAAGCGGCCGTCGCTGAGCAGCCCATCCCGCTGATTCCAGAGCTGGCGGGCCACGGCCGGGGAGGTGGTCTGGCCGAGCAGCCGCTCGATCTGCTGGCGCTGCTTCTGGCTGGAGGCGCCCCGGCGAACCCAGGCCGCACCTGCCATGGCGATCAGCCCGGTGAGCGGCAGGCTCAACCCGACCCAGACAAAGTTGTAGAGCAGCAGCACGGCCCCTCCGACCATCAGGGCGGCCACCAGCACCACCACGATCACGCTGCGCCGCAGCAGCCGGAAGGCTTCCCCCAGGACGATCCCCAGCACCACGGCCAGCACCTCGGCAACACGCTCCACCCAGCCCGGAAGCGTGCGCAGGCGCCGCGGGTCGCCGGCCACGGTGCGGTCCATCAGGGCGGCCAGCCGATGGGCATGGATTTCGACGCCTGGCACCAGCAGTTGCTTGGCCCCGAGGGCGGAGCGGGTCTGGGGCGTCGGGAACAGGTCCCTCAGGCTGGGAGCGGTGCTGCCGATCAGCACGATGTGGCCGCGGATCTGGTCCCGGGGGATGGGCCGGCGGCCGAGAACATCCTGGAGATTCCAGAGGTGGAAGCTGCCGAGCTGGTGGAACGAGAGCATCTGCTGGTACCCGGCGGCATCCAGCTGGTCGTAGCCCCCGGAGGCCGGATCCAGCCAGGGGCCCGGTTCGCTTCCCTTCTCCAGCCGCTGCCTCAGGTTGCGCTGGCCCTTGCCCACCTCCAGCAGGCGCAGGGGCAAGGACACGGTGGCTTCGTCCTGGCCGGCCACATGCACCAGATCACGCCGGATCACGCCATCGGCATCCAGCACCAGGTCGTTGAAACCGCGCCGATCGGGAGGCGTGCCCGGCACCGGGCCGATGGCTTCGGCCACGTTGAAGATCGAAACGAGGCGAGGGTTGGTCCGGAAGCGATCGCGCAGGCAGGCCTGGTCAGGGCCGACGCCCTGATCGCGGTAGATGTCGAGGCCGATCGCCACGGCCCCCTCGGCGCTCAGCCGGTCGATGGCTTGGCACAGCACCTTGTCGTCGATCGGGAACCCATAAGTGGCGAGGTCGGATTCATCGATGCCGATGATCGTGATCGGTTTGTCCGTGCCGGACGGAGCCGGGCGCAGGCTGGTGATCAGGTCATAGAGCAGCAGGTTGAGGGTTTCGTTGATGGGGCTGCGCTGCAGCGCCAGCAGCAGCAGCCCCGCCGCCGCGTAGGGCACGAGCGAGCGGACGCCATCCCCCAGGTGGTTCAACCCCAGCCGTACCAGCAGGGAACTCAGCGCTGATCCGGGCCCCTTTCTGCTCTCCATCAGGTGCCCTTGAAGGCGAAGAAGAGGCGTTTCATCGTCTCCAGCAGAGCATTGGAGCGTTCGGTGTGCTGTTCGCGATCCAGGCTTTTCAGCTCCGCCTGCCGCTCCTGGACCATGGCGGCGAAACGCTCCAGCAGGTCGGGGTTCTCGTCCAGCAGGCCCTTGATGCTGCCCCGGTCCACCTCCAGCAGCAGGCATTCCTCGGTGGCCCGCACCGTGGCGCTGCGCGGGGCGTCGAGGAAGAGGGTCATCTCGCCGAACACCTCGCCGGGCCCCAGCTGGCGCACGGCCACGGTGTGGCCCGGCTCGATCTCCTTGAGGATCTCCACGGTCCCACGCAAGACGTGAAACATCGAGTGGCCCTCGGCCCCCTCCTGCACCACCGCCTCACCGGGCCCGTAGGCCACCTGGTGGCTGCCCTCGACGAGGGTCTCGAGTTGCTCGCCGCTCAGGTCCGTGAAGATCCCTGCGCTGGCCAGGGTCTGGCAGCACTGCTGGCGGGAGGGGTGGCCGGGCGGCTTGTCCCTGTCCTGGGGGCGGCGCGGGCGCAACTCCCGCACAGGGAAGGGAATGCTCTGGCCCTCCCGGGCCAGGGCGTACCAGATCTGCTCCAGAAGATCACTGCGCAGATCGCCGATGGCGCCGTCCCCCAGATCCCGCTGCCACACCTGCAGCTCGTAGGCGATGGCACTGTCCTGGAACTCCTGGACCCGGATGCGGGGGGCCGGTTCGCGCAACACCTTGGGGTGCTGCAGCACGACCTTCTCGAGCAGGGCCCTGGCCTGGGCAGGCGACAGTTCGTAGTCGAGGCCGACGCTGAACCGGTTGCTGACGGCCCCGGACCGGCCCAGGTTGCGCAGCACCCGCGCCGTGACGAGGCTGTTGGGGACCACCACCAGCTGGCCGTCCATGTTGCGGAGCATGGTGTCCCGCCAGCTCACCCGGACCACCACCCCGCGCACCCCCTGGTCGAGCTCAAGGAAGTCTCCTTCGGTGAAGTCGTCCCCCAGCTGCAGCTCCAGACCCGCGAACAGGTCCTTGAGTGACTCCTGGGCCGCCAGGCCGATCACGGCGGTGAGCACGGCGGAGGTGGTCACCAGCCCCACCAAGTCCAGTCGCGCCGACTGCCGCACCAGCACCACCGTGGCCAGGGCGCCGCTACCGAGCGTGAGCAGTTGCATCAGCAACTGGGGCGGCGGACGCCACAGCCCCAGGTGGGCGGGCACCTCCAGGGCTGCCCAGAGGGCGATGAGGATGGCGGCGTAGGTGAGCAGCAGGTCGTCGGTGAGCAGCACCCACACCCGGTAGGCCGGCGGCAACCCCTGCAATGGCAGGGAACTCAGCAGCACCCAGGCGGCGATGGCCAGCAGCGGCAACCGCAGCGGCAGGGTCGGTAGGTGCCTGAGGCGTCCGAGTCGGGCCAGCACCAGCAGCCCGGCCGTGGCGGCCAGGGCGCTGATCCAGATCTGCAGCAGGGCCAAGGCACTCGCTTCGACCGCCCCATCCTGCCGCCGATCCTGGCCGCCGGCCCCTGCAGAGAGCAGGCTGGAAGCAGCCGTTTCCCCCGTTGATGCCTTCGATCCGCCTGTACCCCTTCGTCCATCTGCTGGCACTGGTGGCGGTCGGCGCCTGGCCAGGCGCCGCCGGCGCCCAGGTTCAGTTGCGCTGCGAGGGCACCCTGCTGGAGGCCCGGGGCAGTGCCGAACAGGAACGGCCCACCCGCCGGCTGTCGTTCTCCCTCTCCCTGGAGGCGGAGTCAGCCACGGCCGATGGCGCCCTCCAGAGCCTGCAGGAGCGCCTGGCGGCGGTGCGCACGGCCCTGCAGGGGCAGCAGGTGGAGGAGCTGCGGGTCACCTCGCCCAGCACCTGGCGGCGCGACGCCGATCGCAACCGACCGGCCGCGGTGACGGCCAACCTGCAGGTCAGCGGCCGGCTGCAGCCCCAGCGGCTGCAGGCCCTGATCCGGGAGGTGGGAGCGCTGCCAGGGGTGCGCCTGGCGCCGGTGGGCACCGAGGCCGATCGTGGCCTGGATGGGGCCGTGCGGCGCCAGCTGCTGCGGGCGGCCTACCAGGACGCCCTTGCCCAGGCCCGGGAGGTGGCTGCCGCCGTGGGCCTGAGCAGGCTCAACCCCCTGGAGGTGCAGCTGGACGGCAACGAACTGCGGCCGATGCTGATGCGGGCCGCCGCCGCCGATGCCGCCCCGCCCTTCGACCCTGCCGAACTGGCGCTGCCGAAGGACCGCCTGAGCCTGACGGTGCGCTTCTGCGCCCGGTGATGCTGTTGAGGACTGCGGATGCGTTTTGGGCCCCGCCGAGCAGAATGCAGCGATCCGGACCCGGAGCCTTGAGCGAATGCGCCACCGCCTGTCGAGCGCCCTGCCGAGCCTGTCGCTCCTGCCGATCCTGATCCTGCTGGCGGGTCCGGCCGTCGGGCCGCTGCCGGTGCAGGCCTCCGAAAGTGCCGTTGTGCAGGAGATCCTTGATGGCAACGAGATGTTCATCGATGGCAAGACGGCCAAGGTGAAGCAGAAGGCCGTCGCCCCCCAGAAGGTCAGCACCCAGAACAGCCGGGGCCAGATCCGTTTTGACAGCGGCGCCG
Organism: Synechococcus sp. CCY 0621; assembly: GCF_019038465.1. Lineage (GTDB taxonomy): Bacteria > Cyanobacteriota > Cyanobacteriia > PCC-6307 > Cyanobiaceae > Cyanobium. The sequence continues at coordinate 192,616 of NZ_JAFKRH010000014.1, forward strand.
CCGGCCGCCTCAACCGCTTCGCCCTGCTCAAGCTGGGCCAGGGCTGCTTCCTGATCGAGAAGGGCCAGATTCTGGTGTCGGGCAAACAGAGCGGTTGCACCCGTTCCGCCCGCCTCAGCGTGCGGGGCACCAACTACCTCCTCGACGTCAGCGAGTCAGGGGAGTCGGAGATCTCCGTGCTGGAGGGGTCGGTGGAGGTGGAACCTCTCGCCGATGGGGAGCCCACCGGCCAACCCGCCACCACGGTGGAGGCGGGCAACAAGCTGCGGCTGTCGGCCAGCGGGGTGGTGCTGGCGCTGCTGGGGCTCAGCGTCAGCGACTACAACGGCATCCTCGGCGGCCCCCTGTTCCAGGGGTTCCGGGTGCCCCTGCCGGCCTACGGCTCCCTGGAGAGCTACATCCGCTCCAGGGTGCCGGGGGTGAACCTGCCCGTGCCGATCAGCACGCCGTCGCTGCCTTTCGGTCTGCCGCGCTTCTTCTGAGCCTGTGATCCGACATCGAACCCTCCTCTTGACCGCGTTGGCGGCGGCCCTCGCCTGGCCCTGCGCTAGTCAGGCCAGCCCGGCGGGATCGGCGGTCATCCAGGAGATCCTCGATGGCAATGAGCTCTTCATCGAACGCCGTCAGGCCCATCTGCGAGAGAAGGCGGTCGTGCCCGAACTGGTTCGCACCCAGAACAGCCGCGGCCAGCTCGGCTTCGCCGGTGGTGCCGCCGGCCGCCTCAACCGCTTCACCCAGCTGCGACTCGGCAGCACCTGCTTCCTGCTCAACAGCGGCCAGATCCTGGTGTCCGGTCCGCAGAACGGCTGCACCCGCTCCTCGCGGCTGAGCACCCGGGGAACCAACTACCTGGTCACCCTGCTCGATGGCGGCGAGCAGGAGGTGGCGGTGCTGGAGGGCTCGGTGGAGCTGCAGCCCCTCGCCGATGGGCAGCCGCTGGCCGCGCTGCCGACGCTTGTGGCCGGGGGCAACAGGGTGCGGCTCTCCAGCCAGGGGGACGTGCTCTGGCAGCGCCCGCTCACGGCGGCCGACTACGCCGCGATCCTCCGCGGCCCCCTGTTCCAGGACTTCACTGCTCCCCTGCCCGGCATGGCGGCGCTGGAGGCCTTCGTGCAGCGCCGTTTCCCCGGTGTGATCGCCGCCCCGCCCAGGCCGGCGGTCAGCAGTGACCCCCTGGTGGAGACCATCAACCGCTACCGCAGTGAGGCCGGACGCCCCGCCCTCGAACCCCTGCCGGCGCCCCTGGCGGCACAGAACGCCGCCTATCTGGCGCCGGTCCTGGAGGGGGTGCTGGCCAGTCGCGACTGTGACCACGACCGTTCCAGCTGGGGGGCGTTCCAGAGCCGCATGGCGGCGACGTCCAAACTCATTCCCACCAGTGAGGTGATCGCTTGCCCGATGCCGGCGGGCGCCTGGAACCCGGAGGTGATTGTTTCGCGCTGGATGGGCTCGCCCCTGCACACCCAGATCCTGATCAACCGCCCCAGGGCCAGGGCCATCGATTGCGTGCGGCTGGAGCGCTCCGGCCGGGCCGTCGCGATCTGCACCCTGTGGAGCCCACTGCAACGATGATGGCGCGACGCCGCACCTTCAGGGTCCTCGTGGTGGCCGTGCTGGCCTGGGTGGGGGTCAGTTCCGGCTGGCCGGGGCCCCGGATGCGGGTCTGGGAACGGGGCGTGGAGCAGCAGCTGCTGTTGCTGCGCGGCCCGCGCCGGCCGCCGGCGAAGGTGGTGCTGGTCACGGTCGATGACGCGACGCTGCAGCAGGGCGACTGGTTCGAGGAGCAGGGCCGCATCCCGGAATGGGCCAGGGGCGTCGGCAGCCTGCCCTGGCCCCGCGCCACCTACGGGATGGTGGCGGAGAAGCTTCTTCAGGCCGGCGCCAAGGCGGTGGCTGTGAATGTGGTCTTCGAGGGGCCCAGCGGCAAGGGTGAGGGCGATGACGAGGCCCTGGAGCTGCGCTTGCGGCGTTACCCCGGCCGGGTCGCCCTGGCGGCCGAGATGCTCGAGTCCAATGACGCCCAGGGGGCCGGCTCGCTCACCTTCGTGCGGCCGGAGCGCTTCCTGGCGGCCATCGGCGGCACCGGCGCCCTGGGGCTCACCAACATCCTTGCCGGCACCTCCAGCGAGCCCAGCCGCCATCCGGAGGCCTACGCCAGCGGCGTGCTCCCCGCCCGGGGCGCCGAGGGCCACAGCGCCCTCTCCTCCACCCTGCTGCGGCTGGGGGGCCACCGCAGCCGCCAGGACGACAGGGCCAGCTCCCTCAACTTCTACGGCCCTGAGGGCAGCTTCCGGCGTCTGCCGGCCTGGGAGGTGCTCGACCCCGAGCGCTGGAAGACCCATCCCCTGCGCAAGGACCTGGCCGGTTCGGTGGTGCTGCTCGGGCCTGTCGTCGCCCAGGGGGCCGATGGCTATCCCACCCCTTTCGGCAGCCTGTCGGGTCTGGAGGTGCTGGCCACCGCCACGGCCAACTCGCTGCAGGGAGACGGTCTGCAACCCTGGCCCCGCAGCGCCCCGGGACGGGCCCTGTTGTCCCTGCTGCCCCTGCTGATCGTCCTGGCGGCGGCCCGGCGACGCTCGAACCTGCGCGGGCGACTCGTGCTTGTGGCGCTGATGCTGGTCCTCCAGGGCGCCGCCGTCACGGTGGCGCTGCAGCAGGCCAACCGCTGGCTGCCGCTGCTGGCACCGGTCTCGGGCCTGGTCCTGCTGGGCCTGCTCTACGGCGGGGATGCCTACCTGCGGGAGGGGCAGGAGCGGCGCCGGTTGCGACGCACCTTCGAGCGCTACGTGGCGCCCGGCGTGGTGGCGGAGATCCTCTCCGACCCGGAATCGGCCCAGGGGATCCTGCGGGGCCGGCTGCTCGAGGTGACCGTGCTGATGACCGACATCAAGGGCTTCACGGTGCTCACCAAGCAGCGCAGCGGCGAGGGCCAGAGCGAGCTGCACGTGCGCCAGCTCAACGAGTATCTGGGCGCCATGGTGGAGGTGGTGATGGCCCATGGCGGCACCGTCGACAAGTTCATCGGCGATGCGGTGATGGCCGTCTTCGGCTCACCGGTGAGCCGGGGGGTGGCCGAGGAGGCCAGCCAGGCGGTGCGCTGCGCCCTGGCCATGCGGGCGGCCCTGGCCGGCCTCAACGAGGACTGGGCGCGGCGGGGCATCGCCACCCTCGACAACGGCATCGGCCTGGCCAGCGGCCAGGTGATGGTGGGCCAGATCGGCAGCCCCAAGCGGATGGAGTTCACCGTGATCGGCGACACGGTGAACCTGTCGGCCCGACTGGAGTCGGCCACCCGGAATGTGGACGCGGCGGTGGTGTGTGACGCGCAGACCGCCAGCCTGATTCAGGCCGATGCGGGCCTCGACTCCCGCTCCCTGGGGGCCCAGCCCGTGAAGAGCCTGGGGGAGGTGGAGATCTTCACGGTGTCGCTCCGGGATCAGGCCTCCAGGTAAGGTCAGGCCTCCAGGTAAGTCGTCTGCTCCAGGCTGGCCCGCAGGTGGGCCATCAGGCGACGGGCGTCGCTGATGGCCAGGTCGCCGCGGCCGATCGCCTGCTCGCTGGCCAGCCGCAGCCGCTCCAGCAGCAGGTCGGGGTCGTGTTCCATCGCCTCGAGCACCTCGGCGTTGGTGTTGCCCCGCACCACGTGGTCGACCCGGTAGCCGCCCCCGGCCGCCAGCCGGATGTGAACGGCGTTGGTGCTGCCGAACAGGTTGTGCAGGTTGCCCATCACCTCCTGGTAGGCCCCGCCCAGGAACAGCCCGATCCAGTAGGGCTCGCCCGGCCGCAGGCTGTGGAGTTCCAGCAGGGGCTTGACCTGGCCCCTGTCGATGAAGCGGGCGATCTTGCCGTCGGAATCGCAGGTGAGGTCGGCGAAGCTGCCCAGCCGGGTGGGGCGTTCATCGAGCCGGTGGATCGGCAGCACCGGGAACAGCTGGTCGATCGCCCAGGTGTCCGGCGCCGAGCGGAACACCGAGAGGTTGGCGTAGTACGTGCCGGCCAGCGCCGCCGGCAGGGCCTGCAGCTCCTGGGGGATCACGGTGCCTGTGGCCAGGCCTTCGAGCTGGCGGGCGATCGCCTGGCAGCTCACCCAGGTGAGCCGCTCGGCGGTGGCCCGCTCCGGCAGGCTCAGGTAGCCGAGCCGGAAGGCGTTGAGGGCGTCCTCCTTGAACTTGAGGGCGTCGTTCCAGGCCTCCTGCAGGCGCTCCACCACCGACCGCCCGTCCCCGCCCTCCCCTTCGGGGCTTCCCCCCACCGCGATGGCGCTGATCACCGCATGGGTGTCGCGCAGGTTGCGCAGGATCAGGGCCTCCCCCTCGGCCGGCGGCGGCAGCGACTCGGTGTGGCCGCCGGCCCCGAGCACGTCGAACACGAGAACGCTGAAGTGGCTGGCCAGCGCCCGGCCGCTCTCGCTCACCAGCGTGGGGGGGCGGATCCCGTGGGGCTCGCAACACTCCCGGATCGTGGCGACGACGTCGTTGGCGTAGTTCTGCAGCGAGTAGTTGGTGGAGGCGGCGGTGGCGGTGCGGCTGCCGTCGTAGTCGATGCCGAGGCCGCCACCCACATCGAGGAAGCCCATCGGCGCCCCCAGCCGGGTGAGCTCGGCATAGATCTGCCCCGCCTCCTGCAGGGCGTCCTTGAGGACGGCGATGTCGTTGATCTGGCTGCCGATGTGGAAGTGCAGCAGGCGCAGGTCGTCGAGCAGGCCCACCTCCCGCAGCCGCTCCACCGTGGTGAGCACGTCGGGGATCGAGAGGCCGAACTTGGCCCGTTCCCCCACCGAGCTGCCCCAGCGCCCGGTGCTGCGGGCGGAGAGCTTGGCGCGGATGCCGATGAACGGGGCCCCGCCCAGGGCGCCGCTGGCGGCGATGATCCGCTCCACCTCGTCGGCCTGCTCAATCACCACCACCGGCTGGCGCCCCAGGCGCCGGGCCAGGATCGCCGTCTCGATGTAGCGCCGGTCCTTGTAGCCGTTGCAGATCAGCAGGGCGTCGGGGTCGTCGAGCAGCGACAGGGCGATCAGCAGCTCGGCCTTGCTGCCCGCCTCCAGGCCGAAGTGCCAGCGGTGGCCGCTTTCCACCAGCTGCTCCACCACGTGGCGCTGCTGGTTGCACTTGACCGGGAACACCCCCTGGTAGCGGCCGTCATAGCCGTACTGGGCGATGGCCCGCTCGAAGGCGCCGTGCAGACGCTCCAGCCGGTCCTCGAGGATGTCGTCGAAGCGGATCAGCAGCGGCAGGGTGAGGTCGCGCCCCTGCAGCTCCCGCACCAGGTCCACCAGATCGAGGGAGCCGCCACGGTCGCCGCGGGGCTGGACGATCACGTGGCCCCGGGCGTTCATCGAGAAATAGGGCTCCCCCCAGCGCTCAAGGCCGTAGAGGGCGGAGCTGTCGGCGATGGACCAGCTGGTGGCTGCCGCCATGGCGCGCGCAGTGCAGGAGCTGCGGGGAAGGTGGCTGGAATCTAGGGGTGTCATCCTGCTGCGCCGGTGCTACAGCAGGGGGCCCCGGCCGTCCTCAAGCCATGCAGCTGTTCAGTCGTCTGCCGGAGCAGCAGCTGCGCCGGGTGCGCTGGGCCCTGCTGATCGGCTGGATGCTGCTGATCGCCTCGCTGCTGCTGCCGGTGATCATGCTGCCGGCTGCGCTGGTGCCCCCCTGCTCCGTGGCCTTCGATCCCGATTGTCAGCTGCATCAGCAGCCCGGCAACCGGCTGTTCTGGGGGACCGTGGTGCCGGTGGGTCTGCTTCTGATCGGCGCCATCAGCCATGAGCTCTGGCGGCGCGTCTGCCCGCTGGCCTTCGTGTCGCAGCTGGCCCGGGCCCTCGGCCGGCAGCGCAGCCGCCCCGGCCGCAAGGGGCGGCCTGAGGTGGTGATGGTGGAGGCCGAATCGTGGCTGGGCCGCCACCATCTCACCCTCCAGTGGAGCCTGCTGATCGGTGGGCTGTGCCTGCGCCTGCTGGCGGTGAACGGCAGCCCGATCGGGCTGGCGATCCTGCTCCTGGTGACCCTGGCGGCGGCGCTGCTGGTGGGCTGGTCCTGGGGTGGCAAGGCCTGGTGCCAGTACGTGTGCCCGATGGGGCCGGTGCAGACCGTGCTCACCGGCCTGCGGGGGCCCCTCGGCAGCACGGCCCATGTCGCCTCAACCTCGAAGATCACCCAGTCGATGTGCCGCACCCTCGCCGCCGAGGGGCGGGAGCAGAGCGCCTGCGTGGCCTGTCAGGTGCCCTGCATCGACATCGACGCTGAGCGCTCCTTCTGGCAGAACCTTCACGGCAAGCGCGGGCTCAGCTGGATCTGGTACTCCTATCCGGGCCTGATTGTGGCCTTCTTCCTGCTGATGCAGGCGGTGGGTGTCGGCAGCGGCCTGGAGGACCATCCGCTCGGTTATCTGCGCTCAGGAGCCTGGGCCTTCGATGCCGGCCAGCCCCAGCGGGTCTGGCAGGCGCTCTGGCCAGCGCTGCCCCTGCCCCGCCTGCTGGCGGTCCCGCTGCTCCTCAGCGCCGCCGCGGCTTCCTCTGTGCTTCTGTTTCAAGGCCTCCAGCGCCTCCTGGAGCGGTTCTTCCGCCACAAGGGTCTGGGCGAACCGCAGGAGCGGGCGGCGCAGCGCACCCGACTGCTCGCTTCGTTCCTGGCGATCAACCTCTTCTTCTGGTTCGTGGACCCCTTCCAGGGGGCCCTGGGCGGTGAGGGGGGCGAGGTGCTTCAGCTGCTGGTGCTGCTGGCCACCAGCATCGCCCTGTACCGCAGCTGGGGACGTGACCAGGCCACGTACCGTCGCGAGAGCGCCAGCGAGAGCCTGCGCCGCCAGCTGCGCGATCTTCCCGGGCTGGAGGCTGCCCTCGATGGCCGATCCCTCGAGGTCCTCTCGCCTCAGGAGGTGTTCACGCTGGTCAAGGCGTTGCCGGCGCTCGGTCGCCAGCAGGGTCGCGGTTTGTACCGCGACGTGATGGCGGAGATGCTGCGCACGGGCCGCCTCGATCGCGCCAGCGCCCTGCTGGAGCTCCAGGAGCTGCGCCAGACCCTGCAGCTCGATGACTCCGATCACCACGCCGTGGTGCGCACCCTGGCCAGCGAGCAGCCGGAGCTGCTGGAGCTGGATCCCCTGCAGCGCCAGGTCGACGACCTGCGCCGCGAGGCCGCCCATGAGGCGGTGGAGGAGCTGCTGCGGCTGGCGGGTCTGCAGGTGCTGGAGCCGGAGCGTCTGTCGCCGGCCCTTCAGGAGCAACTCGACCATCTCCAGGCGGAGAGTGGGCTCGATGAGGCCCGGTGGCAGGCTGTGCTGCAGAGTTTCGGCCCCCGCGGGGAACTGGAGCGCCGGCATCTGGAGGAGCGACGGGTCGCCTGGACCCAGGAGGCGGGACTGCGGGCCCTGCTGGGGCAGCTGGCGGCGGGAGATCCCCTGCTGCGGCCGCTGGTGCAGGCCATGGTCCAGCGCACCGAAGGGCCCCGCCGTGAACTGGATCGGCGCCTGGTGGCGGCCGGTCTCGAGCCGCTGCCGGCCTCGGTGCCGGCCTGCGGTGAGCTTGATCAAGCCCTGGATCTGCTGTGGCGTGATCCTGACCCGGACACCGCCGGCTGGGTGCTGATGCTGGCCCGCGAGCGCGACCCGCAGCGGGCCGCCCGCCACCTTCAGGATCCCCGTACCGGCCTGGCGGCGTCGCCGTTCCTGCTCAGCCAGCGCCGCGGCGAGATCGCCCCCGACCGTGAGGAGTTCCCGGCGATCGCCGGGGCCCAGCTGTTCGCCGATCTGCTGCCGGAGGGCATCCTCTGGGTGGCACACCAGGGTCATCTGCAGGCGTGTGAGCCGGGTGAAACCCTGATGAGCCGCGGCGCGCCCAGTGATGGCCTCGCCCTGGTGCTGCAGGGCGAGGTGCGGCTGCAGACGGCTGCCGGGCAGCCGGTGGTGATCGGCGTGGGCCAGACCGTTGGCGAGATGGGTGTGATCACAGGTGACTCCCGAAGCGCCAGCGTGGCCGCCGGTGAGGAGGGGGCCACGCTGTTCGTTCTGCCCTCCCAGGTCTTCGAAGAGCTGCTGCGGCGCTCACGCCACTTCGGCCGCGGTCTGCTGGCCCACCTGGCCGCGCGCCTGGAGGCGGAAGGTCCTGTGCTTGCCAACTAGGACGTCGGCCACGGACGATGGCTCGGATCTCAACATCTGTTTCCATGGCCACCGAACGCACCTTCCTCGCCATCAAGCCCGACGGGGTGCAGCGGGGCCTGGTGGGCGAGATCCTCGGCCGTTTCGAGACCAAGGGCTTCAAGCTGGTGGGCCTGAAGCAGCTGGTTCCCAGCCGCGAACTGGCCGAAAGCCATTACGGCGTTCACCGGGAGCGGCCGTTCTTCGCTGGCCTGGTCGACTTCATCACCAGCGGGCCCGTGGTGGCCATGGTGTGGGAAGGCGATGGCGTGATCGCCAGCGCCCGCAAGCTGATCGGCGCCACCAAGCCCCTGGAGGCCGAACCCGGCACGATCCGCGGTGACCTGGCGGTGAACATCGGCCGCAACGTCATCCACGGCTCTGATGCGCCGGAAACGGCCGTGTTCGAGATCGGCCTCTGGTTCGCAGCCTCCGAGCTCTGTGACTGGACGCCGGCCGACCAGGTGTGGCGGGTCGAGCCCTGAGCGGCCATCCTGGGGACCTTCGCGTCCCCGGGCCATGGTGCTGCGCAGGAGCCTCCAGCATCCCAGGACCCTGACCCTGGCGGCCGCGGCCGTCATCGTCTCCGGCCTGGCCCTCGCCCTGCCCGGTGTCACGGCCGCTCCCCGGGTGCCCCGGGTGGTCGATGTGCCATCGCGTCCGGCGTTCGTGAAGCCGCCGGCGGCTACGGAGCGGCCAGCCCTGGTGGGCCAGGTGCTGGGTCCTTCCACGGTGCTGCGCACCGAAAACCCCGGCCGGCTTCAGATCCTGCTGGCCGATGGGCGCAGCTTCCGGTTGGGGGGGAACGCCCAGCTGCGCCTCGAGCCGACCCTGCTCGACCTGGTGCGCGGCCGGATCATCGCCTGGATCGATCCGGGATCGAAAGGCAGCACGCCGCTAAGGGTCCGCACCCGGGTGGGCACGGCCTCGATCCAGGGCACCACGGTCTTCATCGAGGCCACCGCCGACAAGGTGTTGTTCCTGAGCTGGGAAGGGAACGTGGAGGTGCGTGCGGCTGACGGCACCGCGTACCGGCTGACCAGCGGCCAGCGCCTGGAGGCCACGCCCCAGGGCTGGAAGGGCCCCCAGCGCATGGACGCGGCGGAAGTGAAGAAGCGGCGGCGGAGCAGCGAGCTGCTCAATGGCTTCCAGGCGCCGATGCAGACCCTGCCGGTGATCGAGCGCGAACTCGGGCTCAGCCCCTGATGCCCCCCTGGCCTGGCCTGGGGCGTCGGCTCTGGTGGCTGGCCCTGGCGCTTCCCCTGCTGGCGGGTCTCGACCGGGCCCCCCTCACCCCCCTGGGCCAGGGGCCGCGGCTGCTCGACGACCAGCTGCTGCAGGTCTTCTTCCTGCTGCGGGGGCAGCGCCCCGCCCCCCCCGATCCGCTGATCCTGGCGATCGATGCCGACTCCCTGGAGCTGGGGGAGCTGCTGGCTCCGGCCGAACGCCAGGCGTCGCCGCTGTGGCGCCAGATGGGCCCCTGGCCCTGGCCGCGGGCCCTGCAAGCCCGGCTGGCGGCCCATGTTCTGGAGCAAGGGGCCGCCCGGGTGCTGTTCAACATCGAGTACAGCCAGCCCAGCCGGTACGGGCCTGCCGATGACCGGGCCTTCGCCTCCACCCTCGCCCCCTGGCGCCAGCGGGTGCACCTGGCCGTCCATTACGACGTGCGTCAGGAGGGGGGGCTGGAGCAGAGTCGGCTGCGGCTGCCGATCCACCCGCTGGGTGCCCCCGGGCTGACCACCCTGCTCCAGTCCCCCCGGGGGGTGGTGGAGGCGGTGCCGGGCCAGGACTGGATCCGCTACCGGCTGGGCGCGTTCCCGCCCCCCCTGCCCCGGCCGATGGCCTTTCTGGCCCGTCCGGCACCACCGGCGGCGGCGCCGATGGGCCTCAACTATCCCGGCCCCGCCGGCACCATGCCCCGGGTGCCGGCCTGGCGGCTGCTCGAGGTGCCGGCCTCCACCTGGCGAGGACGCACCGTGCTGATCGGCGTCACGGCCCCAGGGCTGGGGGACCTGCAGGAGACGCCCGTGGGGCCCATGGCCGGCACGGAGATCCAGGCGGTGGCCCTCGCCAACGTGCTGCAGAACCGGGGCCTGATCCGGCTGCCCTTGGCGGGGGAAGGCCTGCTGCTGCTGGCCTGGGGAGGGCTGATCGGGCTGCTGCTGCGGCGTCCCGCCTCGGCCGGAGGCACCCTGCAGCTGGCCCTGGCCCTGGCGGGCGGTGTCCTGCTGGCCGGCTGGGCAGTGTGGGCCGGGGCCCTGCTGCGGCTCCCCCTGGCCGCCCTGCTGTTGGCCCCGGTGGCCGGCGGCGGGGTGCGGGCCGTGGGCCAGGGGCTGGCGGAGAGCCGGGAGCGGGCCTATCTGCACCAGGTGCTGAGCCGGCGTGTCTCCCCCACCCTGCTGCGCGACATCCTGCGCAGCCCCGGGCCAGTGTGGAACCAGGCGGTGGGCAGCCGGGCCCGCTGCGCCGTGCTGTTCAGCGACCTGGTGGGGTTCACGCCCCTGAGTGCCGTGCTGGAGCCGGCCGAGCTGTTCGCCCTGCTCAACCGCTACTTCGAGGCCATGGCTGCGGCGGTGCTGGAGCAGGAGGGTCTGCTCGACAAATTCATCGGTGACGCGGTGATGGCGGAGTTCGGGGTGCCCCGCAGCCGTGGGGATGCGCAGGAGGCCCGGGCGGCGGTGCGGGCCGCCCTGGCGATGCAGGAACGGCTGGAGACCCTCAACGTCGAGCTGGCCGCGGCGGGCTCCCCGCCGCTCCGGCATGGGATCGGGCTCCATTTCGGTGAGGTGATCGCCGGCAACCTGGGCTCCTCCCAGCGCCTGGAGTTCACGGTGGTGGGGGCCAGCGTCAACGTGACCAGCCGCCTGGAGGGGCTGACGCGCCTGTTTCCCGAGCACCCGATCCTGATCAGCGGCGATCTACTGGCGCTGCTGCCCGGGGAATTGGAGGTGCTGTCCCTGGGGAGCCACCGGATCAAGGGCTGGCCCGTGTCCCTGGAGGTGTATGCCCTGCGGGGGCTGCGGCCGGCGCCGTGAACGGACGGTTCCAGCGGAAGGGCGCCAGCAGGGTGTCGACCGGCTCGCCCGCCCCCGGGCCTGAGCCTGCCGCGGTGATCGCTTCAGCGATCAACTCCGCGGTGATCGCCGCCAGCAGCACGCCGTTGCGGTGGTGACCCGTGGCCAGCCAGATCCCCTCGATCGGCCCTGGGCCCAGCAGCGGCATGTTGTCGGGGGTGCCGGGCCGGAAGCCCCACCAGCGCTCCATCGGCGGCCACAGGGCCGCCTCCGGCAGCAGGGCCACCAGCCCCTGCTGCAGCTGTTTCTGGCCCTCGGGGGTGAGGCCGTCGTCGAAGCCGGCCTGCGGTTCGCTGGTGGCGCCCACCACCAGCAGTCCGTCCTGCCGCGGCACCAGGTAGGTGCCGGGTCCGAACACGACCCGTTCCAGGCTGGCCCTCGGGCCCTGCAGCGACAGCATCTGGCCCTTCACCGGGTGCACCGGCAGTGACGGCAGCAACCGGCCGCTCCAGGCGCCGCAGGCGAGCACCGCCGTGGCGGCGGCGATCGTGTGTTCGCCCCCCTCCGCCCGCCGCAGTCGCACCCCCCGCAGGCGTCCGCCGTCGCCGGTGAGCAGCTCCAGCACCTCGGTGCCCTCCTCGAAGCGCACCCCCAGGGCGACGCAGGCCCGCTCCAGGGCGCGCATCAGGCGCCGGCGGTTGTCGATCTGGCCGTCCTGGGTGAACAGCAGGCCCGCCCGCCAGGCGGGTCCGATCCCCGGCACCTGCCGCTCCAGGCCCGCCCGATCGAGGGGCTCGCCGAAGGGGGCCGTGGGGTAGGCCTCCCGCTCGGCCGCACCGCTGAAGGGGACGACGATGCCGCAGGGGCGCAGGCCGCAGGGCAGGCCGCTGTCGGCCTCGATGCGGGCCACCCAGGCCGGAATGCGCTCCAGGCTGGCCTGGCCCAGAGCCAGCATCGGGCCGCTGAGCCCTTCGGCGTGGGGGGCCAGCATGCCGGCGGCCACGAAACCCGCCGCCTCGCTGCGGCGGCGGCTGAGCACGGTCACGGCCCGGCCGATGCGGGCCAGCTGGTGGGCGATGGCCAGGCCCATCAGGCCGCCGCCCAGCAGCAGCACGGGGGCGTGATCGGAAGGGGTGCCAGCCAGTGTCATGGCCTCCGGGACTTGCGCGTTTCAATTCAAGCGGCTGCCCGCCGCTGCCTAGGATCCGCCCATGCGCCTCCGGCCCACCGCGGGAGGCCGACAGCGCCGGCAGGATTCGCGACCATGGCTGAAGGGAACAGGGCGGAAGGCAAGGGGGCTGCGTGGGAGGCCGTCATCGGCCTGGAAACCCACGTGCAGCTGGGCACCGCCAGCAAGATCTTCACCGCCGCCTCCACCAGCTTCGGCGACGATCCCAACACCCACATCGACCCGGTGGTGTGCGGCCTGCCTGGCACCCTGCCGGTGCTCAACCAGAAGGTGCTCGAGTACGCGGTGAAGGCGTCCCTGGCCCTCAACCTGCAGGTGGCCGAGCACAGCAAATTCGACCGCAAGCAGTACTTCTATCCCGACCTGCCCAAGAACTACCAGATCTCCCAGTACGACCAGCCGATCGCCGAGGACGGCTGGATCGAGGTGGAGGTGGCCGAAAAGGGCAAGGAGACCTATCTCAAAAAGGTGGGCATTGAGCGGCTGCACATGGAAGAGGATGCTGGCAAGCTCGTGCACGCCGGCAGCGACCGCCTGGCCGGCTCCACCCACTCCCTTGTCGACTACAACCGGGCCGGCGTCGCCCTGGCGGAGATCGTCTCCAAGCCGGACCTGCGCACGGGCCGGGAGGCGGCCGAGTACGCCTCCGAGATCCGCCGCATCATGCGCTACCTGGGTGTCAGCGACGGCAACATGCAGGAGGGCTCCCTGCGCTGCGACGTCAACATCTCCGTGCGCCGCGGCCCGGATGCCCCTTTCGGCGTGAAGGTGGAGATCAAGAACATGAACTCCTTCTCGGCGATTCAGAAGGCCATCGATTTCGAGATCGCCCGCCAGATCAAGGCCTACGAATCCGGTGAGCCGGTGGTCCAGGAGACCCGTCTCTGGGATGAGGGCAAGCAGCTCACCAAGAGCATGCGCAGCAAGGAGGGGGCCTCCGACTACCGCTATTTCCCGGACCCGGATCTGGGGCCGATCGAGGTGAGCCCCGAGCAGCGCCAAAGCTGGCTGGCGGAGCTGCCCGAACTGCCGGCCGCCAAGCGCCACCGCTATGCCGAAAGCCTGGGGCTCTCGATCTACGACGCCCGCGTCCTCACCGATGAGCGCCCCATGGCGGAGTACTTCGAGGCAGCAGTGGCCGCCGGTGGCGACCCCAAGGCCGTGGCCAACTGGGTCACCGGTGACATCGCCGCCCATGTGAACGCCAACCGGCTGTCGATCAGTGAGCTGCCTCTGGGGCCCGCGCAGCTGGCCGAGATGGTGCAGCTGATCGAGGCAGGCACCATCAGCGGCAAGATCGCCAAGGACCTGCTGCCCGAACTGCTCGAGAAGGGTGGCTCGGTGGCTGCGATCGTGGAGTCCCGCGGCCTGGGAATGATCTCCGACCCCGCGGCGATCGCCGCCATCGTCGCGGAGCTGCTGGCCGCCCACCCGGAGGAGGTGGAGGCCTTCCGCGGCGGCAAGAACAAGCTTCAGGGCTTCTTCGTGGGGCAGCTGATGAAGCGCACCGGTGGCCGCGCCGACCCCAAGCTGGCCAACCGGATCCTCAGCGAGCAGTTGAAGGGCTGATCCGCGGAGCCTCCTCGATCAGGTCCAGCTGGTGATCGGCGGCTGAATCAGTAGATCGGCAATGGTGTGGATGATGGCCGGGGCGTCGAAATAATCGCCGTGGTCGATGGCGCGGTTGGTCAGCCGGGTGGCGTTGTACCCCGTCATGTTGGGGGGCGCCAGGGACGGCAGGGGATTGAGACCGAGGCTGCTTTCCCAGCGTTTGGTGAGTTCGGGGCCCGTGAGTCGCTGTTTGAGTTTTTCGATCGGTTCGCGCAGGGCCTCTTTTTCCAGCACCGACGCCTGAAGGGCGCTGTCGTGGCGTGAGTAGAAGAGATGGGTATGACCCACCAGGTGCTTGAGTCCACCGTAGAAGGGTCCGTTGTAGTGAAGTCGCTCGGAGCGGATCTGCACATTCGGACACTGGGTGACCTCCCTTCGTTCCACATCGGGGGCCAGCATGATGTATTGATCCACGAAGGATTCGGTGCCATTGTTTTCTCTTCGCGACAGGCGGCACGTCAGGCGACGGCCGGCATCGTCGCCGCTGAAGGCCTGCTTCGGCCAACTCTCTTCGTTGAGGAGGTTGGCCAGCATGTTGCAGGTGAGGTAATTTCCCATGCTGTGGGCGATGATCGCGATGCCGGCGCCAGGATTCACGGTCCGGATCGTGGCGATCATGTTGGCCAACGCGGCGGTGGACTGGGTCGCCTCGTTGCGATCCGACTGATAGGCCAGCACGCTGCCATCGGATGGCCAGGAAAAGCCGATAAAGGCCATGTGATCCCTGCTCTCGTCGATGGCATCCGGGCCCATCAGCAGCGAGTGACCTTGCTGGGCCAGTTGTTGCTGCAGCAGCTCCGCCAGCAGCGAAAAGGAGGTGATGGCTCCATGCAGCGGCACGTTGAAGCCGTGAATGCCGATCACCACCGTACGGATGCACGGTTTGGCCAGAAAGCTCTTCAGGTCCTCGCGTTGTTCTTCGGCGATCACCGCCTCGATCGGAAGGCTGGAGGAATCGGTGCTGCCCAGGTACTGGGCCATGCAGATCTCGGTGTCGATCCAGTGGTAGCCACTGCGTTGCAACTTGATGCGCTCCGCATCATCAAAGGCCCGCCCGAGCTTCTGGCGATCGCGATTGGTGGCGAAGTAACGAATGGTGCGTGACATTCATGTCTTCCGGCCAGCGCTCATTGTCATGTAAGCACCAGTGCTCAAGTCGACCCGTGGAGTTTTCTGCTGAAATCTTTACATCAAAGGTGCTTGTCTGCGCCCTTCGTTGTCGATCTTGCGGTATCGCGTTGATGGCCGCCAGAGCGTCTGTCAATGCGGAGACAGGAGCAGGTTGATCAGCTGTGAGGCAAGGTCGCTGCTGGCCTGGTTGTTATCGATCACGGCGTTGGCGAGGGCCCGTTTGCGGGCGAGCGGCCACTGGGAGTGGATGCGGTCGGTGGCCTCCCCAGCGTCGAGTCCATCGCGGGCCATCAGGCGTCGAAGCTGCTCGGCCTCGTCGCAATCCACCAGCCACACCTCGCTGCAGAGGCTCTCCAGCCCCGCCTCAAACAGCAGCGGGATCATCAGGACCACGGTGGGCACCTGCTGGAGCCGTTCCAGCTCGACGGCAAAGCGTTGCCGCACCAGGGGGTGCACCAACCCCTCCAGCCAGGCCCGCTCGGCCGCATCGGCAAACACGATCCTTCCCAGGGCGGCCCGGTCCAGGGCCGGGCAAGCGTCGGCGGACGGAGGGGCAGCCCCATCGCGCGCCCGCACCTGCTGGCCGTAGCGCGCCAGCACCGCCGCCGCACCGGGGCTGCCCGGCGCGAGGGCCTCGCGGGCGTAGCGGTCGGCATCCAGCACGGGCAGCCCGAAGCGGTGCTCCAGCAGGGCGGCCACCGTGCTCTTGCCGGTGGCGATTCCACCGGTCAGTCCGATGCGGCGCTGGGGCTGGCTCAGGGCGCGTTGGATCCGCTGGGTTGCACTCTGGGGCCTGGCGCCCGTCGATCGACGCCGCGGCAGCGGATCATTGGAGTCCGGTGCCCCTTCAGGATGGGACCAACGTGCATTGGTTCCGTGGTGAGCGTCCCTGGCCCCTGGCATCCCATCGCCGGTGGCATCACGGCCCCGGCAGGATTTCTGGCGTCGGGCCTCACGGCGGGCCTGAAACCCTCCGGCAAGCCCGATCTGTGCCTGCTGCTGGCACCGGAGGGGTCGGTCTGCGCCGGCAGCTTCACCACCAACCGGGTGCGGGCGGCCTGCGTCGACCTCTGCGCCGAACGGCTGGCCGCCACGGGCGGCAGGGCCAGGGCCGTGCTCACCAACTCAGGCCAGGCCAACGCCTGCACCGGCGAGCGCGGCCGCAGCGACAGCCTGCGGGCCACCGCCGCCCTGGCGGAGCGGCTGGCTCTAGCCGAGGAGCAGGTGCTGATCTGTTCCACAGGGGTGATCGGCGTGCCCATCCCGATGCCGCCGCTGCTGGCTGCCATGGAACCGCTGGTGGCGGGACTCTCTGCGGAGGGTGGCGCCGCAGCGGCCACGGCGATCCTCACCACCGATCTGATTGACAAACAGATCGCCCTGGAGGCCAGTCTCGGCAGCAGCACCGTGCGGATCGGCGGCATGGCCAAGGGATCGGGGATGATCCATCCCCAGATGGCCACGATGCTGGGTTACCTGACGTGTGATGCCGGCGTGCCGGCCGATGTCTGGCAGGACATGGTGAAGCGGGCGGTGGATCGCTCCTTCAACGCGATCACGGTGGACGGCGACACCAGCACCAACGACACATACCTGGCCTTTGCCGCCGGTGAGCTCCTGGATCCGGGGCACTTCGAGGCACTGGAGGCCGGCCTGACGGCGGTGTCGCAGCACCTGGCCCGGGCCATCGCCCGCGACGGCGAGGGTGCCACCTGCCTGATCGAGGTGCGGGTGGAGGGCGCCGCCGATGAGGCCGGCGCCCGCGCCATCGCCCGCACCGTGGCCGGTTCGTCGCTGGTGAAGTGCGCCGTGCACGGCCGCGACCCCAACTGGGGCCGGATCGTGGCCGCCGCCGGCCGGGCCGGGGTGGCCTTCGACCCGCTGGCCGTGGCCCTGTGGCTGGGGGAGCACCAGCTGATGGCGGCGGGCCAGCCCCTGGCCTTCGACCGTCCGGCCGCCTCCGCCTACCTCAAGGCCCGGGCCGCGGGCGCCTACCTGGTCGACGACACGGTGGGCATCCGGCTGCGGGTCGGCGAGGGCCCGGGCAGCGGCAGCGCCTGGGGTTGCGACCTCTCCGATCAGTACGTGCGCATCAACGCCGACTACACCACCTGAGCCCGCCGGCCGGCCCCCATGGATGCCGGGGCCACGCCTGGGCAAGATGGCAGCGACTGCGCTGACGTCGATGGTCACGGCCAGGCCCCCCTCCACGCCCAGCGGGCCCCGCGCCCGCGCCGGATCCCGCCCTGGCTGGGACTGGCGGGTGTGGTGGATCGTCGGCCTCTGCTTCGGGCTCAGCTACGGCGCCGGTCTTCGGCTGCTGAGTCTGGGCGGTGAGGAGGAGCGGGGCAACCGCCAGCGCTTCGATGTGCAGGCTGCCCCCGGCACGACGCTCGAATCCCTGCGTCAGCGCTTCGGCGGCGAGGCCCGGGAGATTCGGGGTGACCTCGACCTGATCGACCTGGAGCAGCTGCAGAAACAGGAGCAGGCCGACCTCGAGGAGCGACGGCGGGGAATGGAGGAGCGTGAAGCGCGGGAGCGGCAGCGGTTGCTTGAGCAGACCGAGACTCCCAGCGACGCCGACCCGCCGGCAGCGCCCGGGCCCGGAAACGTTGAGCCCCCTCCGGCCCCCGCCCTGCCCCCGCCACGAACGCCGCCGGCCCGCGAGCGGGAGGCCGCCGGCCCAGCGCCGATCGCCCCGCCTCCGCTGAGCGCCCCACCGGCTCCCGGAAACCAGCCCTGATCTGCCACAGTTCGTTGAACCCTCCGGCCTTGTCATGAGCGCGCCGCAGTCCCTCGCCATGGCGGCCGTGAACCGCCTGGCCGCCCGCCTGGGCAGCGGCCTGGCCGATGCGGCGGCCACCCTGGCGGTGCTCGCCCAGGACGCGCCCGCCAAGGTGCAACAGGAACTCAGCCTGTTCTGGGAGGAGGTGGCCATGGAAGCCGAGCGGATCGAGAACGACCGCAGTGCAGCCGCGGCCCCAGGAAGGGGCGGCTCCGCCGACGACCCCCAGGAACGGATCGATGGCCTGCGGGCCAAGGTGGCCGAACTCTCCAGACGCCTCGATCAGGTCCCAGCGGCCGCCCCCGACGGTCCGCCGCGGTCTCCGGGGCAGGCCTGATGGCGGCCCCCTCCAGCCCCGGGATCCTGCTGTCCCGCTTCTGGCGGCCCCTGCGCATCTGGCGTCTGGTCGTCCAGTTGCTGGCTGGCCTGTGGTGGGATGGCCGTCCCTGGAGCTACCCGGGAGGACGCACCCCCGAGCGCCAGGCCGCTCGCCAGCGCCGCCGGGCCCGCTGGCTCACGTCCCAGTTTCTTGAGCTCGGCTCCGCCTTCATCAAGCTGGGGCAGCTGCTCTCGGCCCGCCCCGATGTGCTCCCCGCCGACGTGGTGGAGGAACTGGCCCATCTGCAGGACCGGGTGCCGGCGTTCCCCTTCCCCGTGGTGGAGTCCCTGCTGGAACAGGAACTGGGCGAGCGTCGGGCCGAGATCATCGACCTGGCGGTGGAGCCGCTGGGGTCGGCGAGCCTGGCCCAGGTGCACCGGGCCAGCCTGCGCAGCGGCCGGCAGGTGGTGTTCAAGGTGCAGCGGCCCGGGCTGGAGCGGCTGTTCCGACTGGATCTGGAGGTGCTGCAGCAGGTGGCGGCGGTGGTGCAGCGCCATCCCCGCTGGGGTGCGGGCCGTGATTGGGTAGGCATCGCCAAGGAATGCCGCCGGGTGTTGCTGCGGGAGCTGGATTTCCGCCTGGAGGCGGAGCACGCCGCCCGTTTCCGTCAGCAGTTTCTTGATGATCCCGGCATCCGCATTCCTGCGGTGATCTGGGAACTCAGCTCCCGCCGGGTGCTGTGCCTCGACTACATGCCCGGCATCAAGATCAATGACCGGGAGGCCCTCGTCCGCGCCGGCATCGATCCAGCGGCCGTGGCGGAAAAGGGGGCCGCCAGCTACCTGCAGCAGCTGGTCCGCTTCGGCTTCTTCCACGCCGATCCCCATCCCGGCAACCTGGCGGTCGCCGGCGACGGCTCATTGATCTATTACGACTTCGGCATGATGGGCCAGATCTCCGAGCGGCTGCGCAGCCGGATCGGGCGCATGGTGCGGGCTGCGGCGGCCCGGGATGCCTCCGGCCTGGTGGACGAGCTGCAGCAGGCCGGCGTGATCGCCCAGGGCATCGACCCGGGTCCGGTGCGACGGCTGGTGCGGGTGATGCTGACCGAGGCCCTGACGCCGCCGTTCAGCGCCAACGTGCTCGACAAGCTCTCGGGTGATCTGTATGAACTGGTGTACGGCCAGCCGTTTCGCCTGCCACCGGAACTCATCTTCGTGATGCGGGCCCTCTCCACCTTCGAAGGAGTGGGCCGCAGCCTGGATCCGGGCTTTAGCCTGATGGCGATTGCCCGTCCTTACCTGCTGCCCCTCATGACCGCCAGCGGTAACGGCCCGAATGAACTGTTCAACGAGATCTCCCGCCAGGCGGCGGAGGTGGGCAGCCGGGCGCTGGGGATTCCCCGGCGGCTGGAGGAGAGCCTCTCACGCATTGAGCAGGGGGATCTGCAGGTGCTGATCCGTGCCGGAGAAACCGATCGGCTGCTGCGGCGCCTGGCCCTGGCCCAGCAGAGCTCGGGTCAGTCCTTCCTGCTGGGGGGCCTGGCGGTGGCGGCGGCGCTGCTGGCAGCGAGCAGCCGCCCCGCCCTGGTGGCGGTGCCCCTGGTGCTGGGGCTGCCGGTGGGCCTCTCCTGGCTGAAGCTGCAATCGCGGCTCAAGCGCGATGGCCGCCTCGACCAGCTGCCTGGGGTCGCCGCAGCGTCACGCCGGGAGTGATCGGCGGGCCGCCTCAGCCTCGGCCCCGCGGCCCCCGGTCTTCCACGCCGGCATAGATCGCCTGGCTGCCCAGTTCGTCCTCGATGCGCAGCAGCTGGTTGTATTTGGCGACCCGGTCGCTGCGGCTGAGGGAGCCGGTCTTGATCTGGCCGGCGCGGGTGGCCACGGCCAGGTCGGCGATGGTGGTGTCCTCGGTCTCGCCGCTGCGGTGGCTGATCACGCTGGTGTAACCGGCCCTTCCAGCCAGATCGATGGCCTGCAGGGTTTCGGTGAGTGAGCCGATCTGATTCACCTTGATCAGGATCGAATTGGCGATGCCCTGCTCGATCCCCTGCTGCAGACGGGTGGTGTTGGTCACGAACAGGTCATCGCCCACCAGCTGCACCGTGCTGCCCAGGCGCTCGGTCAGCAGGCGCCAGCCCTCCCAGTCGTCCTCGGCCAGGCCGTCCTCGATCGAGACGATCGGGAAGCGGCTCGCGAGAGCCGCCAGCTGGTCGACCATCTCGCCACTGGTGTAGCTGCCCCCGCCGAAGGCGTAGCGGCCATCGGCATAGAACTCGGTGCTGGCCACATCGAGGGCCAGGGAGATCTGGTCGCCGGGGCGGTAGCCGGCCTTCTCGATCGCCTGCATCAGCAGCTCGCCTGCGGCGTCGTTGCCGGCCAGGTCGGGGGCGAAGCCACCCTCATCGCCCACGGCGGTGGAGAGGCCCTGATCCTTGAGCAGCCCCTTGAGGGTGTGGAACACCTCGGCGCCCATGCGCAGGGCCTCGCGGAAGCTGCCGGCCCCATGGGGCACCAGCATGAATTCCTGAAAGTCGAGGTTGTTGGAGGCGTGGGCGCCGCCGTTGATGACGTTCATCAGCGGCACCGGCAGCAGGGTGGCCATCGGGCCGCCCAGGTAGCGGTAAAGCGGCAGGCCCAGGGCCTTCGCGGCCGCATGGGCGGTGGCCAGGCTCACCGCCAGGATGGCGTTGGCACCGAGGGCCGATTTGTTGTCACTGCCGTCGAGTTCGTTCATGGCCTCGTCCACGGCGCCCTGGTCGAGGGCACTCAGGCCGCAGAGGGCCGGGGCGATGCGCTCCTCGATGTTCTCCACCGCCTTGCTGACGCCCTTGCCGAAGTAGGCCTTCTCGCCGTCGCGCAGCTCGTGGGCCTCATGGGCGCCGGTGCTGGCGCCGCTGGGCACGATCGCCCGGCCACTGGCGCCCCCCTCCAGATACACCTCCGCCTCCACCGTGGGGGTGCCCCGGGAGTCGAGCACCTCACGGGCCACGATGGAGTCGATGACGAGGTCGAGGGAGTCGTACACAGGGAGTGTGCTGGTGGGCGAATCCTATGGGTGGCCCTCCACCCTTGCCTGTGTTCCCTGCACCACCGTTTGGCGATGACCCGGGCCCACGGCCCCCTGGTCAGAATGGCCCCAGCTGGTCCAGCGCCGATGCGATTGCTTCACACCATGCTCAGGGTGGGCGACCTGGAGCGCTCCCTGCGCTTCTACATCGAGGTGCTCGGCATGAAGCTGCTGCGCCGCAAGGACTATCCCGGCGGCGCCTACACCCTGGCCTTCGTCGGCTACGGGGATGAGAAGGACACCACCGTGCTGGAACTCACCCACAACTGGGGCACCGAGGCCTACGACCTCGGCACCGGCTTCGGCCATCTGGCCATCGGCGTCGATGACATCTACGCCACCTGCGCGGCCATTGCCGCCAAGGGTGGTCAGGTGGTGCGCGAACCCGGCCCGAAGCAGCACGGCACCAGTGTGATCGCGTTTGTGCAGGATCCCGACGGCTACAAGGTGGAACTGATCCAGACGTCGTCGAGGTCCGATGCGCCCTGAGTCCCGCCTGCGCGACGACCGGGAGTCGGCGGCTGCTCCCGCCAGCCTCACGAGCGATCCTGACCGCTTCAGTGACGCCGCCTGGGATCTGTTGATCGCCTCCCAGGAGCAGGCGCGGCGCTGGCGCCATGGCGCCATGGACGTGGAGCACCTGCTGCTCACCCTGCTGCTGAACCGGCGCTTCGCCACCTGGGTGGAACCGCTGCCCCTCGACGAGGACCGGCTGCTCGATCGACTGGAAACCTTCTGCGCCGAGCAGCCCGGTGGCGACGGCGGCATCCTCTACATCGGCGATGCCCTTGAAGATCTGCTGGAGGAGGCCGATCGCCGCCGGGCGGCCTGGGGATCCCGGCTGCTGGATGTCCCCCATGTACTGCTGGCCCTGCTGGTGGATCCCCGCATCGGGGCGTCCCTGCTGGTGGAGGAGGGCCTGAGCGAGGACCTGTTGCTGCGCCAGTGGCGGCCATTGCCGGCCGCGGCCGAGGCCGCTGCTCCGTCTGCGGCGCCGGTATCGGCCCCGCCGCCCGCCGCCCCCCTGCGGTCACCGACGCCGCCGCAGACCGACCTGACCCTGCAGCGGGAGGGCGATCCGGAACCCGGTGCCCTGGCCCGCTACGGACGCGACCTCACCGCCGCCGCCCGGGCAGGAGAACTCGATCCAGTGGTGGGAAGGGATCCGGAGATCCGCCGGCTGATCCAGGTGCTTTCGCGCCGCAGCAAGAACAACCCGGTGCTGATCGGTGAGCCCGGTGTCGGCAAGACCGCGGTGGCCGAATCCCTGGCCCAGCGGATCGTGGCCGGAGAGGTGCCCGATGCCCTGCGGGGACTGCGGCTGGTGGCCCTGGATCTGGGGGCCCTGATCGCCGGGGCCAAGTTCCGCGGTCAGTTCGAGGAGCGCCTGCGCAGCGTGCTGGCGGAAGTCCGCGACTGCGACGGTGCCAGAGGCGAGGAGGGGGGTGCCAGAGGCGCCGGCGGTGTGGTGCTGTTCATCGACGAACTGCACACGGTGGTGGGCGGTGATCGCTCCGGCACCGATGCGGCCAGCATCCTCAAACCGGTGCTGGCCCGGGGCGACCTGCGTTGCATCGGCGCCACCACCCCCGAGGACTACCGGCGCAGCATCGAAAAGGACCCGGCCCTGGAGCGCCGTTTCCAGCAGGTGGTGATCCGCGAACCCGATGGCCCCACCTGCCTCGAGATCCTGCGGGGGCTGAAGGAGCGCTACGAGCTCCACCACGGCGTCACCATCACCGATGGGGCCCTGGTGGCGGCCTCCAGACTCGCGGCCCGCTACATCAGCGACCGCTGCCTGCCTGATTCGGCCATCGACCTGATCGACGAGGCCGCCGCCAACCTGCGCATGGAGGCCACCTCCAAGCCCCAGGTGGTGGAGGCGGCCGAGGCGGACCTGCGGCGGGTGGAACTGGAGCTGCTGGCGGCTGAGGCGTCTCCGCTGGAGGAACGTCTGCAGCTGCAGGAGCAGCGGCGCTTCGCCCACGAACAGCTCGAACGCCTGCAGCGGCGCTGGGCGGGGGAGCGGGAGCGCCTCGAGGAGCTGCGCGAACTCATGCACCAGGACGAGGACCTGCGCCACGCCATCGCCGAGGCGGAGCGGGACGGGGACCTGGAGGAGGCGGCCCGGCTCCAGTACGACCAGCTGCACGGGGTGCAGCAACGCCGCGCCACCGTCGAGGCGGAGCTGCAGAGCGATCCGATGCTGCGCGAGCAGGTGGAGGAGGGGGACATCGCCGATGTGGTGGCCCGCTCCACTGGCATCCCCGTGCAGCAGCTGCTGGCCGGCGAACGCCAGAAGCTGCTCGAGCTGGAGCAGCGGCTCGGCGAGCGGGTGATCGGCCAGCCCGAGGCGGTGGCGGCGGTGGCGGCGTCGATCCGTCGCTCCCGCGCCGGCATGCAGGCCCCCACCCGGCCGGTGGGGTCGTTCCTGTTCCTGGGGCCCACCGGCGTCGGCAAGACGGAACTGGCCAAGGCCCTGGCGGCGGCCCTCTTCGATGAGGAGGAGGCCCTGGTGCGGCTGGACATGAGCGAATTCATGGAGCGCAATGCCGTCGCCCGCCTGGTGGGGGCCCCCCCCGGCTACGTGGGCTACGAGGAGGGGGGCCAGCTCACCGAGGCCGTGCGTCGCCGCCCCTACGCGGTGCTGCTGCTGGATGAGGTGGAGAAGGCCCATCCCGATGTGTTCAACCTGCTGCTGCAGGTGCTCGACGACGGCCGGCTCACCGATTCCCAGGGCCGCACGGTGGACTTTCGCCACACGGTGGTGATCATGACCAGCAACCTGGCCAGCCGGGCGATCCTGGAGAGGGCCCGCTCCGGCTCCAGCCCTGACGGCGGCGGCCATTCCCTTCACCCCGAGGAGGGCGAGCTGGCCCAGGAGCGCGCCCTGGATCTGGCGGTGGAGGAGGCCCTGTCGCGCCAGTTCCGCCCGGAATTTCTCAACCGCATCGATGAGGTGATCCGTTTCCGGCCCCTCGCCCGCACCGATCTCGAGCGCATCGTGCGCCTGCAGCTGGCGGAGCTGGCCGCCCTGCTGCGGGAGCAGCACCTGGAGTTGGAGCTGGACGAGGCCGTCGTCGTGGCCCTGGCCCAGCAGGGCTACGAGCCGGAGTACGGTGCCCGCCCGCTGCGGCGGGTGCTGCGCCGTCGCATCGAGAATCCCCTGGCCACCGAATTGCTGGAGGATCACTTCAGCGGCGCCAGGGGCGTGCGGCTGGAGCTCGCCGGCCCCGGGGACGAGGGCTTTCGCTTCATTCCCCTGAAGGCGGATGGGGAAGGACGTCCGGTAGGGTGATCGTTTGTCGATGCTTGCCGACATAACGGCAGCCATCGCCTCCACACCGTGGAACCCATTCCCCCCGTCACCACCACCACGAGCAGTCCCGATGGGCCCCTGGCCCAGAGGAATGGCCTGTCCGATCCCGACGAGGGGCCGGATGGTGCCTCGAGCGACGAGGAGACCGCCACCGGTTTCTTCGCGGTCACCCTCGCGGAACTGCGCAAGGTTGTCTGGCCGAGCCGCCAGCAGCTGTTCAGCGAATCGGTGGCGGTGATTCTGATGGTGAGCCTTTCGGCCGCAGCCATTGCCGCGATCGATCGCTTCTATCACTGGGGATCGGCCCAGATCTTCCGTTGATGACCCTTCCCCTGTCTGCCGTGCCCGAGACCGTGCCCGAGATCGAACCGGACGCCCCCGAGGTGCTGGAGCTTCCTGGCGAAGGGCCTGGCCCCGTCGCCGCAGACGGCGCCGCCGAGGCGGCTGAATCGGCCAAGCCCCAGGTGGCCCGCTGGTTCGCGGTTCAGGTGGCCTCCAGTTGCGAGAAGAAGGTGAAGGCCACCCTCGAGCAGCGGGCCGTCACCCTAGGGGTCAGCAACCGGATCCTCGAGATCGAGATCCCCCAGACCCCTGGTGTCAAGTTGAAGAAGGACGGCAGCCGCCAGTCCATCGAGGAGAAGGTGTTTCCCGGCTACGTGCTGGTGCGCATGGTCCTCGATGAGGACACGATGATGGCGGTGCGCAGCACCCCCAACGTCATCAACTTCGTGGGCCAGGAGGAACGCCGCGCCACCGGCAAGGCCCGGGGGCACATCCGGC
Source organism: Synechococcus sp. CCY 0621 (assembly GCF_019038465.1). Taxonomy (GTDB): domain Bacteria; phylum Cyanobacteriota; class Cyanobacteriia; order PCC-6307; family Cyanobiaceae; genus Cyanobium. The sequence continues at coordinate 217,963 of NZ_JAFKRH010000014.1, forward strand.
CCCGGCCCCTCAGCCGCCAGGAGGTGGATCGCATCTTCAAGCGTGCCGCCGAGAAGAAACCTGTCCTCAAGGTCGACCTCACCGAAGGCGATCAGATCCTCGTCACCGCCGGTCCGTTCAAGGACTTCCAGGGCGAGGTGATCGAAGTCTCCGGTGAGCGCAGCAAGCTGAAGGCCCTCCTGTCGATCTTCGGCAGGGAGACCCCTGTCGAGCTCGAGTTCTCCCAGATCAGCAAACAGAGCTGATCAGCGGCGGCCGCCTCCCTGCGGAGGGCGGCCCAAGGTGGTCCCTACGGGACCGCCACGCTGCCGGGCCGTCCACCGCCCCGGCGATCCGCAGCACTCCCGCGAGGGAGTCCCGTCCCGCTCTCCCGCAAGGGAGTTCCGTCCCCTAGTCCAGACGATGGCCAAGAAAGTCGTAGCTGTGATCAAGCTGGCCCTCCAGGCCGGCAAAGCGAACCCCGCACCACCGGTGGGCCCTGCCCTCGGTCAGCACGGGGTCAACATCATGGCGTTCTGCAAGGAGTACAACGCCCGCACCCAGGAAAAGGCCGGGTACGTGATCCCGGTGGAGATCTCGGTCTTTGAAGACCGCAGCTTCACCTTCATCACCAAGACCCCGCCCGCTTCGGTGCTCATCTCCAAGGCCGCCGGCATCGACAAAGGTGCTGCCACGTCCGCCAAGGGCGCCGTGGGTGCCATCAGTCGCGCCCAGCTTGAGGAGATCGCCAAGACCAAGCTGCCCGACCTCAATTGCGCCAGCGTTGAGTCGGCCATGCGCATCATCGAAGGCACTGCCCGCAACATGGGCGTTGCCGTCAGCGACTGACCCTCCCCGGGCGTCGTTTCATTCCATTCACCTACCTGGGGGAGACCGCCCGCGGTCGTCCGCACCCCTTCCTGCCATGACAAAAATCTCCAAACGCTTCACGGCCCTCGCCGCCAAGGTCGAGGACCGCTCCTACGAACCGCTCGAAGCCATTGAGCTGGTCAAGGACACCGCCACCGCCCGCTTCGATGAAACCATCGAAGCCCATGTGCGCCTCGGCATCGATCCCAAGTACACCGACCAGCAGCTGCGCACCACCGTGGCTCTGCCCCACGGCACCGGTCAGAGCATTCGCATCGCGGTGATTGCCCGGGGCGAGAAGGTGGCCGAAGCCAAGGCCGCCGGTGCCGACCTTGCCGGCGACGATGAACTGGTGGACCAGATCGCCGGCGGTGCCATCGACTTCGATCTTCTGATCGCCACCCCCGACATGATGCCGAAGGTGGCCAAGCTCGGTCGGGTGCTCGGACCCCGTGGTCTGATGCCGAACCCCAAGGCCGGCACCGTGACCACCGATCTGGCTGGCGCCATCAACGAATTCAAGGCGGGCAAACTGGAGTTCCGGGCCGACCGGGCCGGGATCGTGCACGTGCGCTTCGGCAAGGCCAGCTTCCCCAGCGCCAAGCTGCTGGAGAACCTCAAGGCACTGCAGGAAACCATCGACCGCAACAAGCCCAGCGGTGCCAAGGGCCGCTACTGGAGGAGCCTCTACGTCGCCTCCACGATGGGCCCCTCGGTGCAGGTCGACTTCGCCGCACTCCAGGACATCAAGCAGGACAGCTGAAGCCCTGGAGTGCCTGCGTCGTCCTGGGTGCGGATCGGTGGCTGGGTGGCAGTTCCGCTCACCCTGCTGACCCTGGGGTGGGGCCTGCTTTTCCGGCCCGGCGCCGGTTCCATCGCCTCCCTGCCGCCGGAGTCCTCCGGATCGCCGTCCAACCCTGGCGGCGGTCCGGTGACCTTCGTCGGCGACTCGCTCACGGCCGAGGGCGACTGGCAGGCGGCGTTCCCCGCTCGTGTGGTCTACAACCAGGGCGTCAGTGGCGATACCAGCTTCCAGCTGATGGCCCGTCTGCCGTCGATCCGCCAGACCGGTGCCGCCACCTACCTGGTGATGGTGGGCATCAACGACATCATCTGGGGCTACGACCCCGGCCGCATCGCCGGCCGGATCCAGTGGCTGCGCACCGGCCTGCAGATTGGTACCGGGGCGCGGGTGGTCGTCCAGTCCACCATTCCCTGTGCCCGGTTCCGCTGTGGCGCCGACGGGGTTCGGCGGGTGGCGGAACTCAATCAGCGGCTCGCCCAGCAGACGCCTGCGCGGGATTACGCCGATCTCACCTCTGTGATGGCGGACGCCGATGGTCTCAAGCGCGCCTACACCGTGGATGGCGTGCATCTCAACGCCGCCGGTTACGCCCGCTGGCAGGCGCGGCTGCGGGAACTGGGCCTGCCGTGATGTAGGTTGAACAACTGGATTCGTCCAGAAGGGCACGCGCCCAACCCAAGACAGCAGGTCGTCAGGGTCGTCGATTCCGGTCGCTCGTTCCTTGTCGTAAGTCCTGCCGAGGTACACGCGATTGGTTTTTGCCTGTGCTGGTGACTCCGCCGGAGTCACTCAGATCGGAGCGGAGCGATGAGCGGCCTCGAAGCTTCCCTAGCCGGGGAGCTGTCAGGGCTGCGTTCCCTGCTTGTTCCCCCGATCCGATCCACTTCCTATGGGCCGCACGCTGGAGAACAAGCAACAGATCGTCGAAGAGCTCAAAGGGCTCCTCGGTGAAGCCGAAATGGCGCTGGTCCTCGATTTCAAGGGCCTGACCATCAAGGAGATGACTGATCTGCGGACCCGTCTGCAGGCCAGCAACGGTGTGTGCAAGGTGACCAAAAACACCTTGATGCGCCGTGCCATTGATGGTGACAGCGTCTGGTCGGATCTCGATTCCCTGCTCACCGGCACCAATGCCTTCGTCCTGGTCAAGGGCGATATCGGCGGTGCGGTGAAGGCCCTGCAGTCCTTCCAGAAGGACACCAAGAAGTCGGATGTGAAGGGAGGCCTCTTCGAAGGCAAGCTCCTTTCCCCCTCCGACATCCAGGCCATCGGGGATCTGCCTTCCAAGGAGGTGCTCATGGCCCAGATCGCCGGTGCGATCAATGGCCTGGCCACCAAGCTGGCTGTGGGCATCAACGAGGTTCCGTCCGGTCTCGCCAGGGCGCTCAAGCAACACGCCGAATCCGGCGAAGGTTGAGTTCGCCTTTCGCGAACCCCTGGGCTCCACCGATCCTCCCGTTCTGTTGCTGATTCCCCCCCATGTCCGCTACCACCGACCAGATTCTCGAACAACTGAAAACCCTCTCGCTGCTTGAGGCTTCCGAGCTCGTCAAGCAGATCGAAGAGGCCTTCGGCGTCTCCGCCGCCGCTTCGGCTGGCGTCGTCATGGCCGCCGCCGCCCCCGGCGCCGCCGCCGAGGCGGTTGAGGAGCAGACCGAATTCGACGTCATCCTCGATGGCTTCGATCCGGCCGCCAAGATCAAGGTGCTGAAGGCCGTCCGCGAGGCCACCGGCCTCGGTCTGGGCGAAGCCAAGGCCCTTGTGGAAGCCGCTCCCAAGGCCGTCAAGGAAGGCATCTCCAAGAACGATGCCGAAGCTCTCAAGAAGAGCATCGAAGAAGTGGGTGGCAAGGTCTCCATCAAGTGACCGGCCACCGCCGGGCCTCCTGGCCCGGCGACCCCTTTCTTTCCATGCCGGCCTTTCGGGGCCGGCTTTTTGATGGTCGCGTCCGGTGACGGCTGGGCGCCCCCGGGCACGCGGAGTGCAACCCATAAAAAAGAGCCCCGCCGAAGGCAGGGCTCTGGAGATGGAACGATTCCGGGAGTCTGTCCTCGTTTCGACCCTGGAAGAGCGTCCTTCACTCCTCACCAGATCAGATTAAAGGAGGGGGAAGGCAGGTGGGGGGGTGAGGAGTCCGGTGATTCAACTGGTCCCGGACCAGGGCCCCAGACGGGATCGAGCGATGGGGTCAGAGACCCCCTCCATTGGCCTCGGTGTAGGGAATCACCTGGAGGGCGATCGCCCGACCGGAGCGGTCGGAGATCATGCTGTCGTCGCGCTGGTCGAGCAGCGGCGGGGTGGTGGCAAGGCCGGGGAGTTCGGCCCTGCCCGGGGAACGCCGGAACGTCTGGCCGCCGGCCCGGGCAATCAGTTGCTCCAGGGGGGTCGGACTGGCGAAGTAGAGGTGGGACAGGGACCTCTGCTCATAGGTGCGGCGTTTGAGATCCCAGCCGGGTTCGAGCGTGAGGGCGACGAAGCCGTCGCGGTCCCGCAGGGGAACCTCGGCCCTTCCCAGCACCAGGACGGCAGAACTTCTGGGCGAGACGGCCTGAAGCTCCAGACGGGAGCCCACCTGCTGCACCTGCAGGCGGTAGGTGGTGCCCATGTCCTGGTCGGCCACCCGCAGGGAATAGCCGTTGCTGTCGAGGTAGCGATTGCAGATGCCCGTGTAGTCGAACCGGTTCAGGGTTGGATCCACCAGCCCGTCCGGGCGGGCCTGCCAGCAGGAGGGCTGGGCGGCCAGCTGCTCCAGCACCAGGAGGGTCCAGTCGTTGTCGCCCACCGGCCTGGCCAGCACCGCGAAACGCTGGGGGTCCACCTCCGTGCTCTGGAACAGGCCGGCGGCCATGGCCAGCCTGGGCTGCACCATCGGCAGGCCGGCTCCGGCCAGGGCCAGGCCCGCCAGGGCCAGGTAGGTTCGCTGCATGGGAACACCTCCAGGGCCCGGGCGTTCTCCGGGAGAGAGGGTCTCATTCAAGCGATGCTGTCAAGGGGACTCCATGGGTGATCGTCCGGTGCGGGTAGTGTCTGCCGCCTGCGACGGGGCCTGCAGCGGCAACCCAGGCCCGGGGGGCTGGGGTGCCCTGCTGCGCTTTGAGAACGGCTCCCGGCGGGAGCTGGGGGGGGCGGCAGCGGCCACCACCAACAACCGCATGGAGCTCACCGCCGCCCTGGCGGTGCTGGAGGCTCTGCGGGACCTGCCGCGCCATCCCGATCTGGTGCTGCGCACCGATAGCCGCTACCTGATCGATGGTTTCGAGAAGTGGATGGCCGGCTGGAAGCGCAAAGGCTGGCGGACGGCCTCCGGTGGGGCTGTGCTCAACCGCGATCTCTGGGAACTGCTCGATGCCGCCAGGTTGCCTGGGCTTGCCCTGCGTCATGTGCGCGGCCACAGCGGCGATCCGGACAACGACCGCTGCGATGCCATTGCCGTTGCCTATTCCCGCGGTCAGACCCCGACCCTGGCGGTGGAAAGCCGATCCGGCGTCGCGGTTAAAGCGGTGCAGGAAGACGTGCCAGAAGCCGGGGCAGAGGAGGTGGCGGTTCCAGACGTTGTGGATCCGGCCCCCAGCTCGCTGCAGCAGTTGCTCTCCCGCATGGAGCTGGCCGATCGGCTTGCCGCAGGCGGCTACAGCCTGCGGGCCGTTGAGCTCGCCCGGCTGCTGGAGGTGCCCACCGCCACCCTGGAGAGGAAGGGCGATCCCTGGCTCTGGCGCGACTGGCTCGTGAGGCCCCTGGGCAACGGGAGCTGGCGCCTGGAGCGCGACACGGGAGGATTGGCCAGGCCGCAGTGAGGAGGTAGGAATGGCGCAGGAGCAATCGACCGGCGGCGGCCAGGTGGGAACCGGCGCCCTCTATGCCCGCTTCGTCGAGCCGCTGCTGCGCCGTGACGACGGTGCCGACGCCGAGCAGCTGAGTCGTCTGACGCTTCTGGCCCTGGGCCAGGCCTCCCTGCGACGCCGCTGGCCCTTGGTCAGTGGCAGCCTGGCTGGGCTGGGCGCGGAGCTGCAGCGGCGGGATCCGCGCCTGGAGCAGACGCTGTTCGGTTGTCGCTTCGCCAACCCGGTGGGACTGGCCGCGGGCTTTGATAAGAACGGGGTGGCGGCCGCGATCTGGCATCTGTTCGGTTTCGGCTTCGCCGAGCTGGGCACCATCACCTGGCAGCCCCAGCAGGGAAATCCCCGGCCGCGGTTGTTCCGGCTGGCTGAGGAGCGGGCCGCGCTCAACCGCATGGGCTTCAACAACGATGGGGCCAGGGGCGTGCGCCGGACCCTGGAGCGCCAGGGGCTGCCCCTGCCGGGGCAGCGGCCCGCCGTGCTCGGCATCAACCTCGGCAAATCGAAGGCGGTGTCGCTGGAGATGGCCCCCGACGATTACGCCGCTTCCCTGGAGCTGCTGGCACCGCTGGCCGACTACGCGGTGGTCAATGTGAGCTCACCCAACACCCCGGGGCTGCGGGACCTGCAGGAGGAGGCCCAGCTCAGGCGGCTGGTGGAGCGTCTGCGGCGGCTGCCGGCCTGTCCCCCCCTGCTGGTGAAGATTGCCCCTGATCTCGAAGATGACGCCATCGACACCATCGCCCGACTGGCCTACGAAGAGGGCCTGGCTGGCGTGATCGCCGTGAACACGTCGGTCCACCGACTTGGACTCGAAGGGCGCCGTTTGCAAGCCACGGGGCAGACCCTCGCCGAAGAAGCCGGAGGACTGAGCGGCCGGCCCCTGCGGCGGCGGGCGGTGGAGGTGTTGCGGCGGCTGCGGGCGACGGCAGGTCCTGCGTTGCCGCTGATCGGCGTGGGCGGCATCGACTCCGCCGAGGCCGCCTGGGAACGGATCAGTGCAGGAGCGTCCCTGATCCAGATCTACACGGGTTGGATTTACGAAGGCCCCGCACTTGTGCCATCGATTCTGGAGGGATTGAGCCACCAGCTCGATCGCCATGGCTGCAGGACGCTTTCTGAAGTTGTAGGTTCGGGGATGCCTTGGCGCTCATAATTCGGTAACTTTCGCAGGCATCGGATCGGAGTCTTGGTTTTTTCTGGCCTGATCGGCTTGAAGGATGATCTGAATGATCGTCTGCGTCCGATCCGAGCGCAGGTCCTTCCGCGACGGCTGCTGCTGGAGCTGCAGGACGAGGCCTTGATGGGACAGGTTTTGCGGGTCAATGGGCCAGAGCCGGTGAGCATCGATCTGCCATTGCCTCCGCTCACCTGCCTGGATGGCCAGCCCCTGGAGAAAGAACCCCTTGGTGACCTGATCGGCGATCTGATGGTGCGCGACGGTCTGCTGGATGCCGTCGTGCTCGCCTCCCTTCCCGAGGGGGCTGCCGAATGGCGCGTCATCGACTGGCCCCTGGAGGCGATCCCCGACGACCCCATCCAAGCGTTGCGGACGATCGATCCTCCCCTCAGTCTTGCCGTTCCCCTGTCCGAAGCGACCATCGATCTGCAGCCCCTGCCGGGTGCCAACCCCCGCATGCTTCTGGCCGTGGCGTCCAGGAAGCTGGTGGACGACTGGATCGAGGTGTTCAACCTGGCCGGAGTTCAGCTTGAGCGGCTGGCCCCGGCCCAGTCCTGTCGCTTGGCGGCTGTGAATGCGCTGCTGGAGCACGCGGCGGAGGATGTCCTGACGCTGCTGATCCATGCACTGCCTGGGGGAGGGCGGTTGCTGCTTCTGCGTCGCGCCGAGCCGGTCTTCGATTGGCCCCTGCCCGAGGAGGATGATCAGCTCGTTCGGGAGGTGACCCGCTGCGTGGCCTTCTATCGACGCCGCCATCCTTCCGTGCATCGGCTCCGGCTGCTGCTCAGCGCGCCGCTGGCCAGCCAGGACCATCTCCAGGACGCGCTTGGGGTACGCGCCGAACTGCTCACCACGCAGCCTTTTGGATCTCTGGTCCTGCAGGGGTTGGCGATGGTGGAGAGGGTCCGATGACAGCGCCTCTCGATCTGCTGCGGGAACGGCGCCAGGAGCTCGGCCAGGAGAGCATGATCACGGCCCTGCTGGATCGGCGTCCGCTGCTGATCAGGGGTGCCCTGATCGGAGCTGCTCTGCTGGTGATGGCGGTGGCTGGCACCGCCCTGGTGCTCCTCCGCTACATGGTGGTCAAGTCCCAGACCGCCCAGCTCACCCGTTTCGAAGTCGAAGCCACCCAGATGCAGGCCGAGATGGCGGCCAGCAAGGCAAAGCTTGACCAACTCACCACCACCACCCGCAGCCTGACTGAGGGCCTCACCACGCTGCGCACCTCCTCGGCCCTTCTGGCCGACCTGCAGCTGCGCATCCCTGAGGGCCTGCAGCTCCAGAGCGTGGAAGCGGAGGGGCAGAAACTGGTGCTCAAGGGTCAGGCCCTGGATCCCCTGGCCTTTGCCCGCATCAATGCGCTGCAGCTGGAGCTGGCCCGCTCGCCGCTGCTGGAGGGCAAAGGGGTGACGCTCGTCAAGCTGGAGAGGGTTCCTGCTGCCGCTCCCGTGGCCGGGAAGGCGGTGCAGGCGGCCCCCTCTGCGGTCCGTTTCGAACTCGTCGCTCCCTTTGCCAGCCTGCCGCCCGCCCGGCAGCTGATGGTGATGCGGCAGCTTGGCTCGGATGGCATGGTGCGCCGGCTCCAATTGCTCCAGGCGGAGGGCCTGATCCCATGACGAATCTTCAGCAAGGCTCTGCCAGGCTTCCGGTTGCCAGTCTGCGCCTGATCTGGCTGCTCCTGCCGGCGGGTGTGCTTGGCGGGCTGGGCCTGTTGGTGGTTCTCGCCGGCCTTCTGCCCCTCTGGGCCACGCTCCAGCGGGACAGCCAGCGCCTCCAGGAGCTGGAGCAACTGCGTGATCAGGTGACCCTGATGCGGGGGCAGCTGGTCGCCACCCAAGAGAACACCGAGGCGGCCTTGGTCAGCAAGTCCAAGATCGAACGGCTGATCACGGGCAACGGCGACCTCTCCACCTTCCTGGCCATGCTTGATCGGGAAGCCGACAATTCCGGCGTGCAGCTGACGCTTTACGAGCCCACCCAGGCCGTGCCCCCGGCCACGACACCGCCCGCCGCTGGCGCCCCTGCAGCCCCGGCCACCCCACCCGCAGGAGCAGCAGCCCCAGCCGCAGGCACCCCTGCCGCCCCAACCGATCCCCTGGCCTTGCAGGGTCTGTCCCAACGCACGCTGCTGGTGTCGGCGCGAGGGTCATTCCCTTCGCTGCTGGCCTTCCTGCGTCGTCTGGAGGCCCTCAACGTCCTCGTGGTGCAAAGCGATCTCAATCTCACCCTTTCCGATGACAAGCCTGCCAACGGCAAACCTCCCAACCCCACAACGGAGGTGGTGATGAAGCTCACCCTGGGTCTCTACAGCCGATCCCCGGCACCTTCGGCACCACCAGCGGCGGCACCTTCGGCTGCCCCAGCGGCTGCCCCAGCCCCGGCTCCAGCACCTCCTGCAACTTCCAACTGATCATGCCGATGCAACGGGATCTGGAAACTGGCCGTTTCTCACAATCGCCGATACCATTCGACCGATTCGGAGAGCGACGGAACGTGGCAAAACGTCAGTGGCGGCACGTTCTTACGGCATCGGTTGGTTTCGTGGTTCTGCAGCAGGGGGCAGGTCTTTCCGCTGGTGCCGCAGCCGCTGTGGCACCCGCAGCAGACGGAACGGCCGTCGCCCGTCTCTCCGACATCGCCCAGGCCGGCGGCTCTCTCGACATCAAGTTGCGGCGCTTGCCTGATTCCGTGGAGGTGGTGATCGAAGGGACCGGCCCTTCTCCTGTTCTCCAGCAGACCACCCAGGGAGCCACCTGGCTGGGCCGTTTGCAGACGGCCGTGCCGATGGCCCTGCGTCGCGGCCCTGTGCAGCTCTCCCTGCCCGAGGCCGGGCTCCAGAGCATCAGCTTCCAGGGTTCGGGCAATCTCTTCGAGCTGAAGATCTCCCCCACACCCGGCTTTCCCGTGGGGCGGCCCGTTGTCAGTGCCGACGGCCGCAGCCTGATCCTCACCTTCAACGCGCCGGCCCAGAGCACCCTCCAGACCCTGACCCCCAACGTCAACACCCCTGGCAGGGTTCCCCAGCCCGGTTTCATCCCCCCCCTCCAGCCGCGCGCCGTGGCCCCGCCGCTGGGCGACATGGCTGTGGGGACCATGACCATCAGCAATCCCAGTTATGTGAGCGTCAGCGGGCCACCGGTCACCATGACCCTGCGCAACGCCCCGGCCAAGGATGTGCTGATGGCCCTCAGCCAGCTCGGTGGCTACGGGTTCGTCTACGTCGATGAATCCAGCGCTCCCGGCGCATCCTCTGCCCCAGCTGCGGGAATGCGACCCATCTCGATCTCCTTCCGTCGTGAAAGCTATGGCCGGGCGATCAACTCGGCCCTGCTGGCCGCCGGATTGCAGGGCAAGCGTGACGGCAACACGATCTTCGCCGGCCCCAGGGTGCTGTCCAAGAGCTTCGGCGCCCAGCTCTCCAAGGTGTACCGGTTGAACCAGGTGCCGGCCAACTCCGCCGCCGACTATCTGGCCAACCTGGGGGCCCAGGTCACCAAGACCAACACCATCTCCACGGCCGTCTCTGAGGGCGTCGCCGCCACGGCCGCTCCAGTCGGCAGCCCCACGTCCTCCACGACCACCTCCAGCACGACCACCAGCGTGGAGTCCTACGGGGCCGCAACCGGTCCGCTGGTTGGCCTGCAAGCCACTACCGACACTCGGCTTTCCACCATCACCTTGGTTGGTGCGCCACGGCTGGTGACCATCGCTGAGCAGTATCTCAAGCAATTGGATCTGCGCCAGAGGCAGGTGGCCCTCTCGGTGAAGATTCTGGATGTGAATCTAGAGAATGACTTTGAGGTGGCCAATAGTTTCGCCTTCCGGTGGGGCAATAACTTTATCGTCAATGATAATGGTTCGCTGGCTGCAAACTTTGGATCCCTCCTTGGTGGTAGTTCGCCGAATGTCGGGAATCAGGTTCCTGCAGTGATCCCATTTCAGGGGTTTAATGGGACCCCCAACCCTGGTGTGAATTATCCGATTAATAACTTCTTTGACTTTGTCCAGGCTCAGATCCTTTCTCGCAATAGTAAGCTTCTTGCCAGTCCTACGCTTATTCTGCAAGAGAATCCCTCGGTTCTTCGAGAGGCTGGTACTGGATCGACCAGCTCCGCCAGCGGTGACTCTGGGGCTACTGGGGGCCTGGATCAATACACGATTGACTCACCTATTGGTCGAAGAAGGGCGAATGAGGCCGTGGTGCGTGTGGGCACCAATGTCATTACGGAATTTGAGACCAATTCATCTGCCGGTACTGGGGCGACGAGCAATGTCATCACCTGTACGCCAACCTTGTCCACGGCCGGTTTGGTGTTGGGCGCGCGAGTCGAAAAGATTGATGACAATGGATTTGTTACATTTACGCTGTCCCCCCAGTATATCTGCAGTCACTGATCGCCTGCCTGTAACGGGCTGCGGCGACATTGAGATTTTAAGTATCCGACGCCTTGATACTGGATCCCTGCGGGTTAGGGACGGTCAAACCCTGATCCTCACCGGGGTGATTTCCGATTTCGACCGGTCCGTGGTCACCAAATGGCCGATTCTGGGAGATATTCCCCTGATTGGTCAGTTCTTCCGTGCCACGAACAACAGTCGTGAGAAACGCGAACTGGTGATCATGGTGACACCGCGCATCATCAACGACACCGAGGGTGGCACCTACGGCTATGGCTACCAGCCATCAACGCCGGCCTCCCGTGCCTTCCTCGGTGGTGGCCCCCAGCCCTCCATGGCTCCCTGACCAGGAAAGCCCCTGATCAGAAGGCGAGGGGCAGCAGGAATTTCATGGCCAATGGAGCGATGGTCGAGGCAAACCCGGCGGCGCCGCTGAGCAATTGTCCTCCCATTCCGCTTTCCTGCTTCGCTTTCTTTCCAGGCTTTGTGAGGCTGGCAGCGACCTCAGTCAGTTGCTTCGCCTGTGCCTCCTCACCGGCCTGGCCGTAAAGGACAGCCGCGTAGTTGATGTCCTGGGCGGCCAGATCCGTCTTGCCTTGCTCCGTGCGGCTCAGGCCCCGGGCCACCCAGCTGATGGCCGCTTCCGGCTGCAGCCGGATCGCCTCGGAAAACAGTTGCTCCGCCTGGGGATGGCGGCCCTCCAGGGCGGCGGTGACGCCGGCGTTGTGCAGCTCGGGATAGCTCAACACCGCAGGTCCCACACCCCGGGCGTCCTGCCAGTGGCTGCGGGCGAGACCGCCGGGATCGAGCTGGGCGCCGCTCAGATCGCTCTGGCGCAGGTCGGTGCCCTCCAGATTGGCCCCCCGCAGATCGGCACCCCGCAGGGAGGCTCCCTGGAGACTGGTGAAGCGCAAGTCGGCCCCTTCCAGGCGGGCCCCATCCAGCCGTGCCTGGCCCAGGTTGGCGCGCTGGAGCTTGGCGCCCCGCAGATCCGCATCCCGCAGGTCGGCATGGACCAGGTCGGCGTCCTGGAGTTTGCAGCGGGGGCAGTTGCGCTGATTCAGCAGACGGATCAGATCGCCATCACTGCTCGCACGCACGGCCACGGGCATCAGCAGGGCCAGAGACGCCGAGCTTGCGAACAGCAGGGCCCGGATGTGGCTCCGGGCGAACCCGTGCACGCTGGTCATGGTCGCCCGTTCAGCGGTCCCCCCGTTGTACCGCTTCCTCAGGCATGTTGCCGGCCCGCAGGGAACGGCGCAGGGTCCGTCCCAGCCGTTGGGTCTCGCGCCATCCCGTCCGGCTGGGGGTGCTGGCGAAGCGCTGCCGCTGGTAGTGCCCGACGTAGGCGTTGAGGGGAGCGCTCAGGACGGGCCATCGCTGCGTCAGCCGCTGGGCGAAGACGGCAAGGGTTTCCCCCGCCTGGGGCGCCATGCCGTGCCTGGCGAAGGCCCTCAGGGTGTGCTCCAGCTCCAGGCGCAGAGGATCACCCCGGCGGCGGCGGCCCAGCCAGCCCAGCCCCCCCAGGCTGGCGGCCAGGCTGATGGCCACCGCCAGCAACACCACCAGCCCCAGCAGGTGGCGCTGGTCACCCAGCAGCCGACGCACCAGGGCCTGCTGCTGCTCGCTGTCGTACCCCAGCCACCAACGGGCCCAGGCGATGTCGAGGCTCCACCATTGCTGCTGGAGCCAGTCCCAGGGGGTGGCGCTGCCGGGTGTGTCGCCGCTGGTCACGGCGCGCGCCATGGGGTCCCCAGCGGCCCAGGCGGTGGGATCGACCCGCTGCCAGCCTTCCCCCTGCAGCCACACCTCGCTCCAGGCATGGGCATCGGCCTGGCGCAGGTCCACGTAGCCGTTGCCCCCCACCGGTTGGACCCACTGGCCACCCCGGTAGCCGCTCACCACCCGGGCCGGCACCCCGGCCGCTCGCATCAGGGTGGTGAAGGCGCTGGCGTAGTGGCCGCAGAAGCCGAGCCTGGACTCGAACAGGAAGTGGTCGAGGGGCGCCTGGCTGGGCAGGGCCCCGGGCTCGAGCGTGTAACGGAATGGCTGACTGCGGAACCAGCTCCCGGCGGCGTTCAGCCGTTCCCGGTCGCTGCCCAGGCGTTCCCATGAGGCGGCCAGCGCTTCCAGCTGGGGGTTGTCGCCCCGGGGCAGGACCAGATCGATGGGCCCGGGTGGTTCGGTGCGCCAGTCAGCCTGATCCGCCGTCCGGGTGAGGGCGTAGACGCGCCGCTGGCTGCCCGGTGCCCGGTTCAGCAGTTCGCCGCTGCGTTGCAGGGTCAGGTCGGCCGAGAGCGGCCGTCCGGCGCCGCTCCAGGGGACCGCGGACAGGCCGCTGGGTTCAACCAGCCACAGCTGAAGGCCTTCCCCCGGGGCAGCGGGCGGCGGCGCCGGCGGGGCGGGCTGGCCGGCCGCAGGCCTGGGGAACGGCGGGGCGCTGCTGCGCCAGCGGCGGCCATCAAAGCGGTCATGCACCAAAACCCGCCAGTAACGCTGCTCCAGGGGGGGTGGCCCGCCACCGAGGGGGAAGGCGACGCGGGCGGCGGCCTGGCGGCTGACGGCGAGCCTGGCGATGGAGCCCGGCTCCATGCTGTCGCTCAGGCCGGTCATCGCCCCCATGCCCTGGCCCGTGCCGAAGTTGCTGAAGGGCATCAGCCGGGGTAGCAGCAGGAACAGCACCAGGGCGATCGGCAGCGCCGCCAGCAGCACCTGCAGGCTGCGGCGCATCAGGGCTTTCCAGTCGGGCCCCGCCCCCAGTTCCAGGGCCAGCAGCCCGGCCAGGGCCATCAGGATGGCCAGGCCCTGCAGCAGGCTCGGTGCCAGTTCGGGGCGCAGGGCCGCCAGCAGACCGGCGCAGACCAGCTGCAGCAGCGCCACCACCCGGCGTTCCTCGAGGCTGCGGGCCTCGCGCAGCTTCAGGGCCGTCAGCACCGCCAGACCGAAGGCCAGCAGGCTCAGGGACAGGGCCGGCGAGAGGCCCAGCAGCCCCACCGCCAGCAACCCCATGGTCAGCCACTGCAGGGGGGCGGCGGCGCGGCTCATCGGCAGCAGGCCAGGGCCGCCAGGCACCGGTCCCGGTGGAGAACCCCCCGGCCGGGCGCGACGGTCTGGCCGTTCAGGACCAGGCCGTAGCTGAGGCCCCGTCCGTGCCAGCTCCAGATGCGCTCACTGAGGTGTTCGAGCGCCGCCTCCAGGGGCACCCCGGGTTCCGGGGCCAGCAGGGGGGCCGCTTCGGGGTGATCCAGGAAGCGCTTGGCGTACTCGCCCCGCCCCTGGGCCAGCAGCTTCCAGGCCAGTCGGCTGGGGCTGTCCTGGGGGCGATGGGGGGCCAGGTCACGCCAGTCGTCGCTGCCGTCCTGGCGGCTGGCCAGGGCCGGCTCGCCGACCACCGGTGCCGACCCGGCGGCCAGCCGCCGCACCGGTCCGGCCCGCCGGGCCGGGTAGATCAGCTGGGCCGCCTCTGGGTACCAGCGCGACCAGCAGCAGAACAGCCCCAGGGGCGCCGTGGTCTGGATCCGCAGCAGTCCGGGTCGTTGCCAGCCCCGGCCCGGGGGGGTCCAGGTCACGGTGAGCGCATGCTCCCCCGCCGCCAGCGACAGCGGCCCACCCGCCGCCTCCCCCGCCAGCCGCAGCCGCACCCCTTCGCTGCGGCCGGGGCAGCGCAGCTGGATCGGATAGGCGACCGGGGTCCCGGCGAAACCCGGTGCCGGTTCGCCGCAGCCCAGCTCCACACCCTGCAGGTTGAAGTGGGTGAGGTGCAGGGTGAGCAGGAACAGGCTGAGCATCAGGAAGCTCAGCAACAACGTGCCGTTGCTCTGCATCTGGACGCCGACCACCTGCAGCAGCACCGTGCCCGCCAGCCAGAGCCAGCCGAACCGCGTCGGCAGGATGTACAGGTTGCGCATCCGCAGGCGCACCCGCTCCCCCTGCTGGGGCCTACCGAAGTCCATCGACACCCGCCTGGAGCCGCTGGCTCAGGTCCCCGTCGCTCCCCCCGCGCTGGCCGCCGTCCATGCGGTGCTCGCAGACGGCGGCCAGCACGGACTGGACGTCGTCTGGAATCACATGGTCCCGGCCCTCCAGCAGCGACCAGGCGCGGGCGGCGGCCACCAGGGCCAGACCGGCCCGGGGGGAGAGCGGATGGCCCTGGGCGGGCTGGTGACGGCTGCGGTCCAGCAGGTCGAGCACGTAGTCGAGCAGGGCGGCGCTGCAGTGCTGCTGGTCACAGCGTGTCTGCAGCTCCAGCAGATCCTCGGGCCCGAAGGCGCTGCTGAGGCCATCGGGCCGCAGGCCCTCGCCCTGCAGCAGGGCCCGTTCCGCCTGGCGGGGGGGGTAGCCCAGGCTGAGGCGCATCAGGAAACGGTCCAGCTGGGATTCCGGCAGGGCCGAGGTGCCCCCCTGGTCGAGGCCGTTCTGGGTGGCGATCACCAGAAAGGGCCGGGGCAGGGGATGGCTGGTGCCGTCCACGCTCACCCTGCCGGCGGCCATCGCCTCCAGCAGCGCGCTCTGGGTGCGCGGGCTGGCCCGGTTGATCTCGTCGGCGAGCAGCACCTGGCTGAACAGGGGACCGGGCTGAAAGTGAAAGCTGGCGGCGCCAGGGTCGAACACGTTGAGGCCGGTCAGATCGGCGGGCAGCAGGTCGCTGGTGAAGCTCACCCGCTTGAAGCCGAGCCCGAAGCTGCGGGCCAGGGCCTCGGCCAGGGTGGTCTTGCCCATGCCGGGCAGGTCTTCGATCAACAGGTGGCCGCGGGCCAGCAGGCAGGCCAGGGCCAGGCGCACCTCGTGTTCCTTGCCCAGCAACACCGCACCGATCGCGCTGATCACCGGGTGAAGGGGGGAAGGGGGCACGGGGCTGGTGCGGTCACCGGTGGTCCACCCATTGCAGCAGCCCCGCCACGCTTCTGTGTTACAACCGCCTGAATGTTCCCTGGAGTCGGTGCCAGCTCACCACCCGGTGACGGGGCTTCCTGATCCGCCGCAACCCCATGGCGGCAACCTCCAGGCGGCCGCCAGACGCCTCGGCTGTCGTCCGGATCAGCTGCTGGACGCCAGCGCCTCCCTGGTGCCCTTCGGCCCGCCACCGCGGCTGCGGCGCCTGCTGCACCGCGCACTCGACACCGACCTGCGCGACTATCCAGACCGGGACTACGGGGCCCTGGCCGGTGCCATCGCCGCCTGGCACGGGCTCGATCCGGCCATGGTGCTGCCCGGCAACGGGGCCGCCGAACTGTTCACCTGGGCGGCGCGGGACGCCGCCGCCTGCGGCCCCAGCCTGCTGCCGGCGCCGGGGTTCGGCGACTACCGCCGGGCCCTGGACTGCTGGGGCGGTGTGTGGCGGACCCTGCCGCTGCCACTGGACTGGCGCGGAGCCGGTCCCACCGACTGGCCCCTGGCAGAGGCCACCACCGCCACGGCCGTTGCGACAGACCGCCCGGCCGTGGTGTGGCTCACCAATCCCCACAACCCCACCGGCCAGCTCTGGAGCCGGGCCTCGCTGCAGCCCCTGCTGGAGCGGTTCGCCCTGGTGATCGTCGATGAGGCGTTTCTGCCGCTGGTGCCCGCCGGCGAGGACCAGTCGCTGGTGCCGTTGCTGCCGGCCCACCCCAACCTGGTGGTGATCCGCAGCCTCACCAAGCTGTTCTCGATCGCCGGCCTGCGGCTCGGCTACGCCCTGGGCGGCGCCGAGCGGCTGGCCCGCTGGGCCGCCTGGCGCGACCCCTGGCCCGTCAACGCTCTGGCGGCGGCGGCGGGCCAGTTCCTGATGGCCGATCAGGCTGGACTGCGGCGCTGGCAGCGGCGGGTGCAGTGCTGGGTGGCCCGCGAGGGCCCCTGGCTGACGGGCCGGCTGGCGGCGATGCCCGGACTGGAGCCCCTGCCCTCGGCGGCCAATTACCTGCTGGTGCGCAGCCGCCCGCCGGCCGCCTCGCTCCAGCCGCTGCGGCTGGCGCTGGAACGCCAGCACCGGATCCTGGTGCGCGACTGCCGCTCCTTCGAGGGCCTGGGCGAAAGCTGGCTGCGGATCGCGGTGCAGAGCAGGGCCGGCAACCGCCGACTCCTGGGGGCCCTGCGGCGCTTCAACCGCGCCCCCTGACCTGCTCCAGCACCTGCACCAGCCGCCGGTCGGCGTCCCGCACCGCCAGGGCCTCCATGCCGTCCCGCATCGGCTCCAGAGGATCGGCTCCTGTGGCGGAGCCGCGCAGGCGCGGTCCCAGCAGCCGCCACACGGTCCGCTCCAGGGCAGGCTCGCCGGGCTCGTGCTGCCAGACGATCACCGCGGCGCCCAGGCTGGCGGCGGCGGCGGCATTGGCGTCCTGATGCCGGTCGGCGGCCGCCGGGAAGGGCACCAGGATCGCCGGGGTGCCGCAGACGGCCAGTTCGCTGAGGCTGCCGGCGCCGGCCCGGCTGATGGCCAGGTCGCAATGCTGCAGCAGCCCCGGCAGCTCATCGCTGAAGGCCCGCTCCGCCACCCCGTCGAGGCGCAGCGTTCCGGCTTCGGGGTCCTGGCTGCCGGTGAGGTGAACGATGCGACAGCCGCTGGCCGCCAGCTGCGGCAGCAGGGGCCGCACCATGCGGTTGAGGCGCAGGGCCCCCTGGCTGCCCCCCATCACCAGCAGCAGGGGCCCGTCGCCCCCTGGCACCCACTCGGGCAGGGGAGTGGGACGAAGGAAGTCCCGTCGTACCGGGGTGCCGCACACCAGAGGACGGCAGCGGGGCAGCCGCTCGGCCGCCTGGGGAAGCCCCACCGCCACCCGTGTGCACAGGGGGCCCAGCAACCGGGTCACCCGCCCGGGGATGGCGTTGCTCTCGTGCAGCACCACCGGAACCCCGCACCAGCGGGCGGCCAGGATCGCCGGTGCGGCGATGTACCCCCCGCTGCTGAACACCACGCTCACCCCCTCCCGCCGGATCAGGCGCCGCATCGGCAGCACCGCCAGCAGCAGCTGCAGCAGGTTCCAGAGCTTTCGCAGCCCCCGGCCCTGCAGTCCGCCGGCCCGCACCATGTGGAGCGGGTAGCGGCTGGGGACCAGGTCGGTCTCCAGCCGGTTCGGTACCCCCACCCAGTGCACCTGCCAGTCGGCGGACAGGGCTTCAGCCACCGCCAGGGCGGGGAACAGGTGGCCACCCGTGCCGCTGGCGGCGATCAGCAGGGTCGGCATGGGCGGGTGGGGCGAGCGCGCCTAACTTAAAAGCCGATTCCGGTCCGCTCACCGCCGCCCCGGTTCCCTCCCTCTCCATGGCTCCGTCCTGCCCGCTGAACGCCCCCCTGCCTTCGGTCCGGTCGCCCCAGCTGTTCGGCACCCTCCTGGCGACCGTGGTGCTGGCCGGCGCCGGCGTCGCCCCCGCCCTGGCGGTTCCGCCTTCGCCCGCCCAGCTGCAGGCCCTCGAGAGTGCCCTCAACAGCAGCTCCGACACGGCCCTGGCTGGCCTGCTGCAGGCGGGCCCCGGGCTGGATCCCGCCCTGCTGGAGAGCCGCCGGCGCCTGTTGAGGCAGCAGTTTCCCGATGCCCGCTGGCAGCTGAGCAGCGGCGCCCAGATGCGCGATGGCCAACCCACGGTGACCCTCCGGGTGGATGGCACCCGGCGCCAGGGCGGCACCACCTACCGGCTGGAGGCGGAGCAACAGCTGGCCCTGCAGAGCGACGGCACCCGCATCAACGGCCAGACGGTGCTGCGGGAACGGTCGCTGCTGCGCAGCGGTGACAAGCCCCTGCCGGTGAGCCTGCTGATCCCCGACGCGGTGCTGACCGGCCAGCGCTACGACGTCGACGTGATCTTCGACGATCCCCTCGACGGTGCCCTCTCCGCTGGGGGCATCGCCGCGATCACCCCCCAGCAGCAGGCCACCATGGCCAGCCCGAGCATGGAGCTCGGGGCCCTCGGGGGCGGCGGACTGTTCAAGATCGTGCAGGCGCCCCTGTCCCCCGGTTCCCAGACCTGGGCCGTCCTGCTGGTGCACCCCGACGGCATCGTCAGCGCCACCAAGCGGGTGCGCGTTGTCGCCGACCGCAAATCGCTCGAGCCCTGAACCATGGGCCGACCGCATCGGATCTGGGTGGTGGACGACGATCCGGACCTGCGCCATCTCCTGTCCACCTACCTGGGGGACCAGGGCTACGAGGTCCGCTGCATGGGCGATGGCGCCCAGCTGATGGCCCGACTGGAGGGGCAGCGCCCCGATCTGCTGGTGCTCGACCTGATGCTCCCCGGCGATGACGGCCTCACCCTGCTGCGGCGCCTGCGGGACGGGGACGACGACCTGCCGGTGCTGATGCTGACGGCCCGGGCCGATGCGGTGGATCGGATCATCGGCCTGGAGCAGGGGGCCGACGACTACCTGGCCAAGCCTTTCCTGCCGCGGGAGCTGACCGCCCGGATCGAGGCGGTGCTGCGCCGCCGCGGCACCCTCCCCGGCGGCTTGCCCCAGCCCGATGGGGAACGGATCGGCTTCGGCGACCTGGAGGTGGATCTGGCGGCCCGCACCCTGGAGCGCCAGGGGGAAGCCCTGACGATCACCGGCGGCGAGTTCGCCCTGCTGGCGGCCTTCGTGCAGCACCCCCACCGGCCCCTGTCCCGGGAGCGGCTGATCGAACTGGCCCGGGGTCCCGGCAGCGACACCGACAGCCGCAGCATGGACGTGCAGGTGTCGCGGCTGCGGCGGTTGATCGAACCGGAGCCGGCCCGGCCTCGCTATGTGCAGACGGTCTGGGGTTATGGCTACGTGTTCGTTCCCGATGGCAAGCCCCGCCAGTCCTGAACCCGTCTGGCGGCCGTCCCTGGGGCGCACGCTGGCGTACCTGCTGGCTGGCACCGGTGCTGCCGCCCTCAGCCTGCTGCTGCTGCACCTGCTGCTGGGTCGGCGCCTGGCCCAGCAGCAGCTGATCCAGACGGGCTCGGAGGTGGCTTCGAACCTGGTGCTGGGGGAGGTGGCGCTGGAGCGCTTCAGCCCGGAGGTGCTTGGCCAGATCAGTGGCATGCGACTGGTGGTGGGCCGCCGACCGGAGCCTGCGGCCACGGCGGCCTGGGTGGGCCGGGGGGATCGGCGGCTGCGCTGGCAGACCCAGCGGCTGCAGGCGGAGCTGTGCCGCCGGCTGGGCCGTTGTCCGGCGGTGCAGCCGGCCTTCTCCCCGCGGCGGGGGGTATGGGTGGAAATGGCCTCCCCGCTGGAACCGGTGTGGCTGTTCGTTTATCTGCCCTCACCGCGCGGCTGGCCGCCGGATCCGTTGCTGCTGTCCCTGTCCATCGGCCTGGGGGCGCTCGGGGCCCTGCTGCTGTTCCTGATGCTGGAGATCCAGCGGCCCCTGACCCGGCTGCAGGACGCCCTGGCCGATGTGGGCCTCGAAGCCCTGCCCGAGGCCCTGCCGGACCAGGGCGCCCCGGCGGTGCGGCAGCTGATGGCCCGCTTCAACGCCATGCTGCTGCGGCTGGAGGACTCCGGCCGGGAGCGCACCACGATGCTGGCCGGCATCGCCCACGACCTGCGCAGCCCCCTCACACGGCTGCGGCTGCGCCTGGCCCTCGCCGCCGAGGGCCCGATGGCACCCCAGGAGCTGGAGCGGGCCCAGGCCGACATCCGCTCGATCGAGCGGATCACCCGCCAGTTCATGATCTTCGCGGGAGCCGAGGCGGGGGAGACTCCCGTGCTCGTACCGCTCGATGCCCTGGTGGCGGAGTCGGCGGCGTCGGTGGGCGAGGTGCCCCTGGAGCTGGATCTGGAGCCGCTGGTGCGGCGGGTGCGGCCGATCGCGCTGGCGCGGGCGGTGGGCAACCTGCTCGACAACGCCCTCACCTATGGCCGGCCGCCCCTGCGGCTGGTGCTGCGGCCCCTGGGATCCGGGGACGGGGCGGTGCACCCCCACGGCGAGGCCGGACCCGTGGAGAGCGGCTTCGAGATCCAGGTCTGGGACTGTGGCGATGGCATCGGCCCGGACCAGTGGCACAAGGCCATGACGCCATTTCAGCGGCTCGATCAGGCGCGCGGCGGCGAGGGGCACTGCGGCCTGGGCCTGGCCATTGCCGCCAAAGTCGCCCGCGACCATGGCGGTGACCTGCGCCGGCTGGAGGCCCCTGCCGCCGCCGAGCCGCCGCAGGGACGCTTCGGCGTGGCCCTGAGGGCCTGGCCCCTGCCGGGGGGGTGAAGCGGCGACGGTCGCATCCGGACATAGGTGGCGGTCAGCCAGTCCGATTCCCGTCACACGTTCCGGTCACGATGGAATCGTCAATCACCGTTCCTCCCATGCCTTCCAGCCTGCTCCAGCCCCTGCGGATCGCCGTTCTGGCCGCGGTCCTCGGCTCCACCGGTGGCGTGATGGCCCAGAGCGCTCCCACCGAGGCCACCCGGCCCACGCCCGCCCAGATGCAGAAGATCTTTCCCGAGCAGAAGCGGCTGGCGATCAGCGATCAGCAGGCCCGCATCGCCATCCTCCAGACCGGTGAGCGCTGTCTCTCTTCTGCCGCCAGCAGCGAAGCTCTGCGGGCCTGCATGAAGCAGCAGCGTGAAGCGAGCCAGCGCCAGCGCCAGCAGCACCGTGAGTCCCTGCGGGCCCTGTTCCAGCGCAACGGCATCGCCATGCCCGAGTGGGGCAAGAAGAAATGGGGTGAGGGCCGATCTGGCAGCCTCTGAGGCCTGGTCTCAGGCCTCGTCGAGGGCGGCCACGCCGGGCAGCACCTTGCCTTCCAGCAGCTCCAGGCTGGCGCCGCCCCCGGTGGAGATGTGGCTCATCTTTTCGGCCACACCCACCTTCTCCACAGCCGCCACGGAGTCACCGCCGCCGATGATCGTGCAGCAGCCCTTGGCGCTGAGATCGGCCAGGGTGTGGGCGATGGCGTTGGTGCCGGCGGCGAAGGCGTCGAACTCGAACACCCCCATGGGGCCGTTCCAGATGACGGTCTGGCAGTCGGCCAGGGCCTCCTGGAAGGCCTTCACTGAATCGGGGCCGATATCGAGGCCCATCCAGCCATCGGGAATGGCGTCGATCGCGGTGGTCTGACTGTTGGCGTCGGGGGCGAAGTTATCCGCCAGCACCACATCGGTGGGCAGCAGCAGCTGGACGCCCTTGGCGGCCGCCTTGGCTTCGAGTTCCTTGGCCAGTTCCAGCTTGTCCTCCTCCACCAGGCTCTTGCCCACCGCCAGTCCACGGGCCTTGTAGAAGGTGAAGATCATGCCGCCGCCGATCAGCACCTTGTCGCACTTGTCGATCAGCGACTCAAGCACGCCGATCTTGCTGCTCACCTTGGAGCCGCCCACGATCGCGGCCAGGGGACGCTTGGGTTCATCGATCGCCCCCTGCAGGTACTGCAGCTCCTTCTCCATCAGGAAACCGGCCACGCTGGGGCTCAGATACTTCGTCACGCCCTCGGTGGAGGCGTGGGCCCGGTGGGCGGCGCCGAAGGCGTCATTCACATAGACGTCGGCCAGGGCGGCCAGCTTCTCGGCGAAGCCGGCGTCGTTCTTCTCTTCCTCGGCGAAGAAGCGCACGTTCTCCAGCAGCACCACATCGCCATCGGCCATGGCGGCCACCTTGGCCTCGGCGTCGGGGCCGATGCAGCTGTCGGTCTTGGTCACGGGCTTGCCCAGCAGCTCGCTGAGGCGGGCCGCCACCGGGGTGAGGCGCATCGCCTCATTCACCTGGCCCTTGGGCCGGCCGAAGTGGGCGGCCAGCAGCACCCTGGCGCCGTGGTCGATGAGGTGGCGCACGGTGGGCAGTGCCGCCCGGATGCGGGTGTCGTCCGTGATGGCACCGGCGTCGTCGAGAGGCACGTTGAAGTCGACCCGAACCAGCACCCGCTTGCCGCGGAGATCATCGGCGCTGAGGCTGGAGAGGGATCGCTTCGCCACGGTTACGTGTAAGGAAAGGCGGGGGGAGATTAGCCTCCGGCGCCTCCGCTCCTGCCGCCGGCGCGATTCGGTTCTTCCCACCTCCCATCCCTGGCGGCCGCAACGGTCGGCGCTAAGACAAGGGGGCTGGGCCTTCCGCCATGTTCGACACCGTCCTGTTCCCCATCGACCAGAGCCGCCAGACGATGGAAACGGCGGCCGTCGCCCTTCAGCTCGCCCAGCGCCACGGCAGTCGAATCGTGCTGCTGTCGGTCGTGGAGGCCGAAGAGGGTGTGATGCACGATCCCGCCGCGGTGGCCCAGCTGCTGGAGCAGGCCCGCGCCAGTTTCACCCAGGCCGGTGTGGCCTGCGAGGTGCTCGAGCGGGAGGGAAAGCCGGCCTTCGTCATCGGCGATGTGGCCGATGAGATCAATGCCGATGTGATCGTCATGGGCACCCGCGGCATCACCCTGGAGGAGGACCACCACAGCACCGCCGCCCGGGTGCTGCAGCTGGCGCCCTGTCCGGTGCTGGTGGTGCCCTGATGCCGGACGTCGGCGACACGGTCCGCCTCAGCACGGCCGCCCCACCGATCCAGTGGTATCCGGGCCACATCGCCAAGGCGGAGAAAGCCCTCAGCGCCAACCTGGAGAAGGTGGACCTGGTGATCGAGGTGCGGGATGCCCGCATCCCCCTGGCCACCGGCCACCCGCGCCTGCAGCGCTGGATCCGGGGCAAGCAGCACCTGCTGGTGATCAACCGCCGCGACATGGTCAGCGCCGCGGCCCGCCTGGCCTGGGACGGCTGGTTCCGCGAGCGGGGCGAGGTGCCGTGGTGGTGTGACGCCAAGGTCGGCACCGGCGTCAAGCAACTGCAGCAGGCGGCGATCCGGGCCGGGGAGCAGCTCAACGCCCGCCGGGCCGGCCGCGGCATGCGGGCGCGGCCGGTGCGGGCCCTGATGCTGGGCTTCCCCAACGTCGGCAAGTCGGCGCTGATCAACCGGCTGGTGCGCCAGAAGGTGGTGGAGAGTGCCCGCCGGGCCGGCGTCACCCGCAGCCTGCGCTGGGTGCGGCTGGGCCAGGAACTGGATCTGCTCGACGCCCCCGGCGTGCTGCCCCCCCGCCTCGATGATCAGCTGGCCGGGCTGCGACTGGCTCTCTGCGACGACATCGGCCAGGCCTCCTACGACGGCGAGGCGGTGGCCCTGGCCTTCCTCCGTTTGCTCGTGCAGCTGGAGCGGGTGGCGGCCGCAGGTGTGGCGCCGGGGCTGGTGGAGCGGCGCTACGGGGTGGCGGTGCCGTCCTTGCCGGGAGGGACCCGCGCGATGCCCGTGCCTGACGCCGAAGCCTGGCTCAGCGCCGCCGCGGCCCGCCACACCAGTGGTGACACGGCCCGCATGGCCCAGCGCCTGCTCGATGATTTCCGCCGCTCCCTGCTGGGGCCGATCTCCCTGGAGCTGCCTCCTCTCGCCCTGCCTCCGGTGGAGGGGCCCCCCAGCTGATGGCCTGCTTCGGGGAAGGTGATGGGGAGCTGCTGACGCTCCACTACCCGAAGCCGCTGCCGATGCGGCTCGACCGCTGGCTGGTGTCCCAGCGGCCCGAGCAGAGCCGCGCCCGGATCCAGAAGTTCATTGATGCGGGCTATGTGCGGGTGAACGGCGTCACGGGCCGGGCCAAGACGCCCCTGCGCACCGACGACACCGTCGAGCTGTGGATGCCGCCGCCGGAACCCCTGCCCTATCTGGTGGCCCAGCCCATGGCGCTGGACGTGCTGTTCGAGGATGCCCACCTGATCGTGCTCAACAAGCCCGCCGGGCTCACGGTCCATCCGGCCCCCGGCAACAAGGACGGCACCCTGGTGAACGGCCTGCTGCACCACTGCCCCGACCTGCCTGGCATCGGCGGTGAGATGCGGCCCGGCATCGTGCATCGCCTCGACAAGGACACCACTGGCTGCATCGTGGTGGCCAAAAGCCAGGAGGCGCTGGTGAAGCTGCAGGTGCAGATCCAGAAGCGCATCGCCTCGCGGGAATACCTGGCGGTGGTGCACGGCCAGCCGGCGGCGGAGCGCGGCACGATCGTGGGGGCCATCGGCCGCCATCCGGTCGATCGCAAGAAGTACGCCGTGGTCTCGGACAGCACCGGCCGCCATGCCTGCACCCACTGGCGCCTGATCGAACCCCTGGGCGATTACTCCCTGCTGCGCTTCAAGCTCGACACGGGCCGCACCCACCAGATCCGGGTGCATTGCGCCCACACGGGCCATCCGATCGTGGGGGATGCCACCTACGGCCGCTGCCGCAAGCTTCCGGTGGCCCTGGGCGGCCAGGCCCTGCATGCGGTGCGGCTGGCCCTCGACCATCCGATCAGCGGCGAGCGTCTGGTGTGTGAGGCCCCCCTGCCGGAGGTGTTCGAGAAGCTGCTGCTGGCCCTCAGGCGGCGCAGCTCCTGAGGGCCAGCTCGACCTGCGGCCGGGGCGGCTTGTATCGCCTGGGGCCGGCGGCAGACTTGGTTCCCTGGCTTCCGCTGTCATGGCCCCGCCGCCGCGTCGGCTGTTCGTCGATCAGTTCTTCGTTGGCTGGGTGTATGGCCCCTGGGTGGTGGCCGGCCTGCTGGTGATCCTGGCGCTGCGGCTGCTGCTGGCCGAGGATTTCAACCTGCACAGCCACGCCTGGGGCCTGTTCGGCAACGCGGCGATCTGCTTCTCGATCGGCTGTGTCTGCAAGCTCTCCTGGGCCATGGCGCGTTTCAACGCCGTGCGCCAGCTGGAGTTGCAACTGCGCCAGGAGCTGGGTCTGCGCTGATGGCGATGACCCGTTCCCAGCTCGGGATGGTTGTCACCCTGCCCTGGCTGGCCGCCGGGGTGGTGCTGCTGGCCATGACCCGCCTCGAGGGCGAAACCCGCGAAGCCCAGCTGGGCCTGTTCGGCAGTGCCGCCATCTGCTTCTCGATCGGCTGCCTGGCCCGCACCAGCCTGGGCCTCCACGACCTGATCCAGGCCTCCCCCACCAAGGACGAGGCGCCAGCCCCGGGCCCCAGACAGCCATGATCCGGTGCCACGCCCACCGCTGGCTGGCACCGGCCCTGGCGCTGGCCGTGGTGGCCGTGATGGCACCGGCCCGGGCCCAGAGCCGCCGCCTGCCGCCCCCCTCCCCGGCGCTGCTGCGCAGCCTCCAGGGGTTCCAGCAGGATCTCGAGCGGCTCGACCGCAGCCTGCTGCCGGCGGCGCCGGAGGCGGACAGACCCGACGCAGCTGAGGCGCCCGACCTGCCGGCCCCGGCCGCGACGGCCCTGCCGGAGGCCCCTGAGGCGGTGCGGATCGAGCGGCGCCAACAGCTCAGCCTGGCCGAGACCCTGGCGGTGGCCGTGCGCAACGATCCCGATCTGGCCGCCGCCGTGCTGGGCGTGCGCGAGCACCAGGACCTGGCCGGTTCGGCCCGGGGACGCTGGTGGCCGGAGCTGGGCCTGAACCTGGCCGGTGGCTTCCGTCAGCAGCGCTCCTACAGCCAGGTCTGGGCCGCCAACACGGGCCTCTATCCGGCGGACTCCCCGTTTCTGGTCAGGCCCCAGGGCTGGAATGTGGTGCAGACCAACGTCGGTGCGGCCGCTGCCCGGATGGAACTGGGCTGGGAGCTGATCAGCCCCTACCGCAGCGCCAGCATCGCCGAGGCCGACGAGAGCCTCAGGGCCTCCCGCCAGCGTTATGCCGACCGGCTGCGCCAGCTGCAGCTGGATGTGAGCGTCGCCTACTACGGCCTGCAGCTCGCCGACCAGCTGCAGCGCATCCGCCGGGCCGTCGCCGACAGCGACACGGTGGTGCGCGACCAGGTGGCGGCGCTCCAGCAGGCGGGTCTGGTGCCGCGGCTGGACCGGCTCCGGGCCGAGGCCGCCCTGCAGCAGAGCCTCTATCGCCTTGAGCAGGCCGAGGCCCTGCAGCTGAGCCGCCAGCGCCAGCTCAGCAACCTGATCAACGTGCCCTTCGACGTCAGCCTGCGGGCCAGCGAAGCGGTGCGGCTGCAGCCCCCCTGGCCCTTCGACCTGGAGCAGACGATCGTGCGCGGCTGGCGCGACAATCCCCAGCTGCGGGCCCTGCAGGCCTCCCGCAACGCCCTGCTGCGCCAGGCCGATCGCCGCGCCGCCGAGCTGCTGCCAAGCCTGCGGCTGGTGGCCACCGGTGGCTACGGCCAGGGGCTGATCACCCAACCGGTGATCAAGCTGGAGGGGTGCTGCAGCTCGGCTCTCATCCCCCAGCTGCTCAACCAGCGCTCCGACTGGGCGGCGGGCCTGCAGCTGCACTGGCGCTTCT
Source organism: Synechococcus sp. CCY 0621 (assembly GCF_019038465.1). Taxonomy (GTDB): domain Bacteria; phylum Cyanobacteriota; class Cyanobacteriia; order PCC-6307; family Cyanobiaceae; genus Cyanobium. The sequence continues at coordinate 245,154 of NZ_JAFKRH010000014.1, forward strand.
TCGATGGCGGCGTCACCGCCGGTGCCGTGGCCGCCAGTCGCAGCGCGGCGGCACGCACCGACCAGAGCCTGGCCCGCGAACGCAATGCCATCCGCCAGCGCCTCGAAGCCGCCTTCTACGACCATCGGGCCGCCCTGCGCCAGATCGTGGCGGCCCGTGCCTCCTACAGCGCCTCCCGGGAGGCCTTCCGGGATGTGCGGGCCCGTTACCAGCTCGGACTGGCCGACTACAGCGATGTGGCCACCACCGTGGCCACCCTCACCGGCGCCATGGAGGGGGTGGCCGAGTCCACCACCCTGGCCAATGTCAGCTACGCCCAGCTGCTGCGCGAACTGCTGCCGGTGCCGGACCGGCCCGATCAGCCGGTGGCGCTGCCGCTGGTGCTGGGCGACTCCTGAGCGTCGCCCTGCCGCTCCTGCAGCCGCTGCCAGCGGCGATGGCGCCAGGCGAACGAGCGCCACAGCAGCAGCACCAGCAGGGCGGCGAACCAGAACCACACTTCGGGGGCATTGGCATGCAGCAGCACCACCAGCAGGGCCGCCTGGAGCACCAGCCAGGGCAGCTCGCGGGTCATGGCAGGGCCTCTCGCTGCTGGAGCGGAGGCTGGTCCTGGCGCTCCTGTTGCCGCAGGGTGCGGTAGCTGCCCGTGAGGTCGCGCAGCATCGGCAGCAGATAGCTGACCGGTGGGCGCCACTCCACATAACCGTGGGCCTTGAGGGTCAGTCCCTCGCGGATCGGGAAGACGCTGCTGCCACGGCTGAGGGTCCAGCGGTAGCCATCGAAGCCGGGGGCGTTGCCCGTGGGCTGCAGGGCGATCTCGGTGCGCAGCACCGGTCCGTGGCGCACCAGGGCCTCCGCCAGCTGGGGGTTGCCCATGGTGGTGTTGATGTCTTCGCGGGTGGCGGGCAGCAGGTTGACGCGCACGACGCGACCGCGGATGCCACCGAAGCGGCCCCGCTCGTTCCAGTCCGGCACCACCTCCATGGCCAGGCCAGGGCGCAGGCGACGCCCATCGGCCGGGGCGAAGTAGGCCACGGCCTGAAGGGTCTGGCCATCCTCGGGCCCTCCCAGGGTGCCGAGGCGCTGGCCCGGTTTCACCGTCTGACCGCGCACCACCTGCAGATCCAGCAGCCGCCCGTCCCGGGTGGCGCTGAGGCTGCCGTCGAAGCCCAGGCGGGTCTGGGTGACCCGCACGGCGCGGCGGGCGTCATTGATGGCAAAGCGACGCCGCTGGGCTTCGGAGTCGATGCCCAGCTTCACCGTCTCCCAGGCGTCGATGGCCTCCCGTTCGCGGATGCCGAGATCGGCGACGCTGTTGTCGAGCTGGATGGCTCGGTCTTCGCTGGCCACCACCTCGCCGGCCAGGGGGGCCACCACTTCGCGGCCGGCGAGATGGCGGAAATCGGCCACCTTCTGGTCGTAGACGCGACGCAGGGCGTCGAGGCGTCTGCGGTTGCCCGCCAACTCGGCCAGGGCCGTGTCCCGCAGCCGCCGGGCCGAGGCCAGCCGCGCCTGGTCGCGCCGGTCGAGATCGGCGTTGATGCGGATCAGCTCCGCCAGATCCTTCTCCTGGCGGCGCAGCTGCTGCTCCAAGGTGGGCAGGTAGAGGCGCAGCAGGGTCTGGCCCCGGCTCACCCGCTGGCCCACCCGCACCGGCAGGCTGAGGATCTGGCCCTCGGCCCGGGCATCGATCACCGTGGCACCGCCGGGCACGATCACCACCCCCCGGCCGATCACCTCGGTGGGCACCGGCCAGAACAGGAACCAGCCGGCGGTCAGGGCCCAGGCGGTGCCCAGGGCCAGCAGCACCCGCCGCTCCGTCGCTTCCTCGGACGTTTCCATGGTCAGCCTCAGCCCCGCAGCCGCTCCACCAGGTGGGTGCCCACCCGCAGGGCATTGGCGATGGCGGTGAGGGAGGGGTTCACGGCGCCGATCGTGGGCATGAAGCTGGTGTCGACGACATAGAGATTGTCGAGTTCGTGGGCCTTGCAGTTGAGGTCGAGCACCGAGCTGGCCGGATCGCTGCCGAAGCGGCAGGTGCCGGCCTGGTGGCCCACGGCGGCGATGCCCATGCTGTTGGCGATGTAGAACTGGCGCTCCACCAGATGCTGGCGCAGATAGAGGCGATCCAGCAGGCCCTCCAGCCGGCTCACCAGACGCGCCGAGGCGGTGAGGTTGTTGGGGGTGTAACTGAGCTGGATCTGGCCGGATGCGGTCACGGTGACACGGTTGTTCGGATCGGGCAAGTCTTCGCTGGAGATCCAGAAGTCGAGGGCATGTTGGGCGATCTTGTCCATGCTCCAGCCGGGCATCATGAAGGTTTCCAGTGGCGCGTAGCCCTTCATGATCGTGCCGTTCGTTTTCCCCGTCATCTGGATGTTGCCCATCGGGTAGTCGAAGTCGGCATCGCCGAGATACCAGTCGTTGATCGACACCGTTTTCTGGAAAATGGTGCGGTTCGGCTCATGGGCCAGGGCCACCATCGCCTTGCTGTTGTGGAACATGTAGTGGCGGCCCACCTGGTCGGAGCCGTTGGCCAGCCCACGCGGATGGCGGTCGTTGGCTGACACCAGCAGCAGCCGGGCGCTGTTGGCGGCGCCGCAGCTCACCACCACCACATCACCGCTGACGGTGAGCGGCTCGCCGTCCCGTTCCAGTTCCACCCCGGTGACCGTGCGGCCGGAGGTATCGGTGTGCAGTCGCTTCACCAGCGCCCGCGTCAGCAGTGACACGGTCGGCTGCGCCAGGGCCGGCCGGATGCCCAGCACTTCCGCGTCCGATTTGGCGTGCACCAGGCAGGGGAAACCATCGCAGCAGTTGCACTTGCGGCAACGGCTGAAGGCCATGTTGGCCTCATCGAGCTGCACGCCGCTGGGGGCATGAAACGGGTGCAGCCCGGCGGAGCGCAGGTCGTCGACGAGCTTCTGCATCCGCGGCTCATGGGCCACCGGCGGATGGGGGTAGGGGCCGCTGCAGGGCGGCTCGGTGGGATCTTCACCGCGCTGGCCGTGCACGTGGTACATCTCCTCGGCCTTCTGATACCAGGGCTCGAAGTCGGCGTAGCGCAGGGGCCAGGCCGGCGACGTGCCATCGAAGTGGGCGAGCTGCTCGAAGTCCTGCTGGCGCAGGCGGAAGTGGGCGGCGCCGTACATCTTGGTGGCGCCCCCGACGAAGTAATGGCTGCCCGGCTGAAACGTCTTGCCGTGTTTGTCGAGCCAGGGATCCTTCGACACGTAGCGGTTCTGCTGGAACACCGCTTCGGCGTCCCAGTTCTGGGGCTCCTGGGGCAGCCAGTCGCCCCGCTCCAGCACCAGCACCTTCAGGCCCGCGGGGGCCAGGTGGCGGGCCAGGGTGCCGCCACCGGCGCCGCTGCCGATGATCACCACATCGAAGTGGGCACCGTTGCTCACCTGCAGCTGGGTCGCGGCCGGCAGGGTTGAGCTGTGAACACTCGGACCGGCGATGGCGGTGCTGGCGGACGGGGCGCTCATGACGGGGGGGAGTAGCGGTTGAGCTGGTTGAGCATCTTGCAGACCATGGCGCTCCAGCCGGTCTGATGGGAGGCACCGACGCCGCTGCCATTGTCGCCGTGGAAGTATTCGTTGAACAGGATCAGATCGCGCCAGTGGGGATCGCTCTGGAACATCTCCACGCCACCATTGAAGGGGCGTCGGCCTTCGCCGTTGCGGCGGAACAGATCCACCAGCCGTTTCTCCAGCTCCAGGGAGGCCTCCCAGAGGCTGATCCAGTGGCCGGAGCGGGTGGGGAACTCCACCTTGAAGCTCTCGTCGTAGAAGTGGGCGAATTTCTGCAGCGATTCGATCAGCAGGAAGTTCATCGGCATCCACACCGGCCCGCGCCAGTTGGAGTTGCCCCCGAACATCGCCACAGGACTGTCGGCCGGGCTGTAGGCGAGGGTCTGGCTTTCGCTGCCTTCGGTGTAGGTGTAGGGGTGCTGTTCGTACACCTTGGAGAGGGAACGGATGCCGTAGGGGGAGAGAAACTCCTCCTCGTCAAACAGTCGTTCGCAGATGCGCTGCAGGCGTTCCCTGGGCACCAGGGTGAACAGCACCCGGTCGTTGTGCCAGATCCCCAGGTTTTCCACGATCCAGGAGGGCGTGGTGCGCTCGTGGGTGAACCACGCCAGGGTGCGGCTGACATCAAGCATCGGTAGCCGTGCCACGGTGTCGATGTCGAAGCTCTGCACCGCCAGCAGGGGCACCAGGCCCGAGAGCGAACGGGTGCGCAGATAGTCGACGCTGCCGTCGGGCCGCTTGATCACGTCGTAATAGAAGCCGTCCTCCTCGTCCCAGTTGAGGTAGTTGCGGCCGGCCGGATTGTTGAGGGCGATCGCCAGCTGCACGAAATCCACCACGAAACGCTCGCAGATGTCGGCGTACTCCGGCTCTTCCTGGCTCAGTTCCACGGCGATGTCCAGCAGATTGAGACTGAGCGAGGCCATCCAGGCGGTGCCGTCGCACTGCTCGATGATGCTGCCGTCGGCCAGGGGGAAACGCCGATCGAACACGGCGATGTTGTCGAGGCCCAGGAACCCCCCCTCAAAGACGTTGTCGCCGGAGCGGTCGTTGCGGTTCGCCCACCAGCCGTACTCCAGGATCAGCTTGCGCAGGGCTGCCCTCAGGAAGGCCAGATCGGCGCTGTCGCTGTTCTTGCGATCAATCTGATAAATGCGCATCGCCGCCCAGGCGCCGATCGGCGGATTGGGATCGGACAAGGCCCACTCGTAGGCAGGGGTCTGGGCGTTGGGAGCGGTGTAATGGGGCTTGCGCAGCAGCATGCACTGCTCCTTGGCGGTGGCCGGATCGAAGATCGCGAAAGCCACCGCGTGGAACATCAGGTCCCACTGGCAGAAGTAGGGATACTCCCAGCAATCCGGCATCGAGATCACGTCGTGGGCGTGCAGACGTTCCCAGTAAGCGTTCTGGGTGTGACGTCGCTGGGCCGGTGGCGGCGAGCCGGTGGGGTCACCTTCAAGCCAGCGCATCACGCTCCAGCCGTAGTACTTCTTGCACCACAGCAGCCCGGCGGTGCCGGCCAGATGGATGCGCCGGTCGTCTTCGCACAGGCCGGGAACGCGATGCTCGAAATACTCCAGCCACTCCCGTTCACGCTCGGCGAAGAGTGCTGCGACGGCGTCCCGATCCAGCGCAGGGGCCGGCGCGGGGCCGTCGGTGCGGTGCAGGCGCAGCTCCACCACCCATTCCTCGCCGGCGGCCAGGGTGCGCTGCAGCAGACGGCCCGCCTTGCTGCCCTGCAGGGCCGGATTCACCGCGCCGGCTTCGCCGTCGACCACATGGCGATGGAAGCCGTCCTTCTGGAAGGCCGTGGCGTTGGGCTGGCCCCAGAGCCGCTCGCTGTTGGTTTCGTTGTCGGTGAAGATCCAGCGTCCGGGCTCGTCGCAGTCGAGCTGATACACCCCCAGACGGGGGATCCCATCGGTAACCACGGCAGGGCCGCTGGCCGCATCGTCGGCGCCGGCGAGTGGGCAGATCCGGTGCTCGACTTCATCGGGATAGCCCCAGCGCCAGGTGTTGCGTAGCCACAGGGTTGGCAGCACGGTGAGCGGGGCGGGATCCGGGCCGCGGTTGGTGGCCCGCAGCCGGATCAGCAGGTCCTCCGGTCCGGCCTTGGCGTACTCGATGAGGACATCGAAATAGCGGCTCTCGTTGAAGATCCCCGTGTCGATCAGTTCGTACTCGGGCTGGTCGCGGCCGCGGCGGCCGTTCTCGGCCCGTAGCTCTTCGTAGGGGAACGTCCGCTGCGGGTACTTGTACAGCCCCCGCATGAAGCTGTGGGTGGGAGTGTTGGCGAGATGGAAGAAATAGTCCTTGAGGTCCTCACCGTGGTTGCCTTCGGGATTGCCGAGTCCGAAGGGCCGTTCCTTGAGGATCGGGTCCACGCCGTTCCAGAGGGCCAGCGAGAAACAGAGGCGGCACTGGTCGTCGCAGAGGCCCAGCAGGCCGTCCTCGCCCCAGCGGTAGACACGGGAGCGGGCGTGGTCGTGGGGGAAGGAGGTCCAGGCGTCCCCGTCGGCTGAATAGTCCTCGCGCACGGTGCCCCACTGGCGCTCGCTCAGGTAGCTGCCCCACAGGCTCCAGGGGGCGAGGTCGTGGTCGCGCTCGGCCATGCGCCGGGTTTCCGACGGCGTGATGGCGTCGAGCACGGCGCCGCTGGGGACGCTGGCCGTCAAAGGGCGGCCTTCAGGGCGGCGCCGATGCGCAGGGCGTTGGCGACCACCGTGAGCCCCACCCCCACCGAGGGACAGAAGGGCAACACGCTGGCATCGACGATCCAGAGGTTGTGCACCTCGTGGCTGCGGCCCTGCAGGTTCACCACCGAGGTGGCCGGATCTGAGCCCATGCGGCAGGTGCCGCAGGCGCCGCCGATCACGGGCAGGGGCGCCTCGCCGCGGGGGTGGGTGGGGGCGGCCTTGGCCACCAGGGTCAGGGGGTCGGCCTCCACCGCCTTGAGGCAGTCGATCCAGCGGTAGACGAGGCGATCGTGGGCCTCCCGGTTGTTGGCCGTGTAATGGATCTGCAGCAGGTTGCCCCGAAGGGCGACGCGGTTGTGGGGATCGGGCCGCACGGCGCTCATCGCCCACCAGGTGATGGAGCGGGCCGCGAGCTGCTCAAGACCGAAATCCGGCAGCAGCCGGGTCACCAGGGAGAGCACCGGCGGCGATTCGGCGAACAGGGCGTCCTGGAGCACCCCCCCACCGCTCTGGATCGAGCCGAGCGGAAAGTCAACGTTCTTGTCGCCCCAGTAGAAGTCGGTGATGCCATGGCCGCGGCTGTAGCGGCCCGAATTGGGGGCAGCGGCCAGCTGCAGGATCGAGGTGAGCTGGGGCTTCATCAGGTTGCGGCCCACCTGATCGGAGCCGTTGGCCAGGCCGCGGGCGTGGTGGTCGGTGGCGGAGCGCAGCAGGATCTCCGGCGTGCCGATGGCCCCGGCGGCCAGCACCACCTGGTGGCCGCGGAACAGCCAGCGCTGGTTGTCGATCTCCGCTTCGACGCCGCGCACCTCCTGGCCCGACGGGTTGACGTGCAGCTGCATCACCCGGACGTGCTCCTTGACGGTGACGGCGCCGCAGGCGCGCACCGGATCGACGCCAAACAGTTCGGCATCTCCGGTGGGATCGACCGCCGAATCGGACCAGCTCAGCGGCAGGTCGTAGGGATGCAGGCCCTGGCGTTCGAGGGCGGCACGCAGCTCCACCAGAAACGGCTCCACCGGCCGCGGCGCAGCGGGGTAGGCGCTGTTGCGGGCCGGGGCGGTGGGATCGGCACCGGCCACACCGTGCACGTGATACAGCGATTCCGCCTGGTCGTACCAAGGGGCCAGGTCGTCGTAGCGCAGTTCCCAGTCCGGAGAGGGCCCCTCCTGGAGGGGCACGCCAAGGAATTCCCTCTCACGCATGCGCTCAAGCACGCCACCCCAGATCTTGGTGTTGCCGCCGATGGCATGCACCATCTGGGGGGAGAAGGGATCCCCATCGGTGCCGAACCACTTCTCCTCGGGGTGGTACCGCGGCTTGCGGAACAGACTTACCTCGTTCACGTTCTGGTCGGCCTGGGGCATGACGCCACCGCGCTCCAGCAGCAACACCGTGTGGCCCGCATCGGCGAGGCTGGCGGCCAGGGTGCCGCCACCGGCACCGCTGCCGATCAGAATCACGTCGTAATGGTTGTCGTCAATGATCATGGTTCAGGCTCTCCAGACATAGAGCAGCACGAACAGGATGATCCAGATCACATCCACGAAGTGCCAGAACAGGGATGTGGCGATGACGCCTTCTTCGCCACCGTCGTAGTTGCCGGGGACGAAGGATTTGGCCAGCATCAGGCCCATCAGCAGGATGCCGGTGAGCACATGCAGGCCATGGAAGCCGGTGAGCAGATAGAAGGTGCCACCGAAGGTGCCCGAGGTGAAGCCGAACGTGAGGCCGCTCCACTCCACCGCCTGGCCATAGAGGAAGTAGGCCCCCATGGCCATGGTCAGCAGCCAGAAGCCCCGGAACAGCCAGATCTTCCCCTTGCCTTTGAAATACTCAGCCACCACCATCGTGAACGAGCTGGACACCAGCACCACCGTGTTGATCAGCGGCATGCGCCATTCGAGGCCGTCCACGCCGGCGGGCAGCCAGTCGAGGGCGGAGAGGCGCAGCAGGGCGTAGCCACTGAAGAACGCCAGGAAGATGACGCTCTCGGAGCACAGAAAAATGATGAAGCCGGTGAGGGTGTGGTTGGCGTGCTGGCCCTCGCCGTGGGCTGCGGACGGGCTGGTGGGGGGGATGGGGGTGCTGCTCATCGGATGGCCTCCTGAAGGGAGAGCGCGCGCTCGATCTCGGCCTGGTGCTCCACCAGCGGTTCGCCGCTGCCATAGCCGTAGGGGCGGCTGATCACGGTGGGAACGTGCTCGCCGAAGTTGTCTTCCGCCGGGGGTGAGGGCAGCAGCCACTCCAGGCCGATGGCATTCCAGGGGTTGTGCGGTGCCTTTGGACCACGGGCCCAGGAGCTGATCATGTTGAGCAGGAAGGGAATGATCGACACCCCCAGCAGGAAGCCCCCGAGGCTGGCCAGCACGTTCCAGAAGGCGAACTCCGGGTCGTAGGAGGAGACACGGCGGGGCATGCCCATCAGGCCCATCGGATGCATGGGCAGGAAGCTGAGATTGGCGCCAATGAAGGTGAGCAGAAAATGCAGCTTGCCGAGGCCCTCGTAGGGCATCCGGCCCGTGTACTTGGGAAACCAGTGGTAGATGGCGGCGAAGACGCCCATGACGGCCGCGCCATAGATCACGTAGTGGAAGTGGCCCACCACGAAGTAGGTGTTGCTGACGTGGATGTCAATCGGTACGGTGGCCAGCATGATGCCGGTGATGCCGGCAAAGACGAAGTTGAACAGGCCGCCGAGGCAGAACAGCATCGGGGTGGTGAGCCGGATCTTGCCTCCCCACATCGTGCCCAGCCAGGCGAACACCTTCACCCCGGTGGGCACGGCGATCAGCATCGTGGTGACCATGAACAGGTTGCGCATCCACTGGGTGACGCCACTGGGGAACATGTGGTGCACCCAGACGATCAGACCGAGGCCAACGATGATGAAGGACGCCAGGCACACGTAGACGTAGCCAAAGAGGGGCTTGCGAGAATAAACGGGGAACAGCTCCGAGAAGATGCCGAACACCGGCAGGATGATCACATACACCGCCGGATGGGAATAGAACCAGAAGAAGTGCTGATAGAGCACCGGATCGCCGCCCCCTTCAGGCCTGTAGAACGAGGTGCCGACGCTCAGATCCAGCAGCAGCATCACGGCGCCGCCGGTGAGGGCGGGCAGGCCGATCAGCTGCAGGGTCTGGGCGGCCAGGGCGGTCCAGCAGAACACGGGCATGCGGAAGAAGCCCATGCCCGGAGCCCGCATGCGCAGGATCGTGGTGACGAAGTTCACCGCCCCCATGATCGAGGAGACGCCGGAGAGGGCCACGGCCAGCACCCAGAGGAACTCGCCGTTGATCAGGTGGCCGAGGGGGTTCTGGAGACTCACCGGCGGGTACGACCACCAGCCGGAGGTGGCCGGGCCGCTGGGCACGAAGAAACTGGCGATCAGCAGGATGCCGAACACCGGCACCAGCCAGAAGGCGGCGGTGTTGAGCCGGGGGAAGGCCATGTCGGGGGCGCCGATCATGGTGGGGATCAACAGGTTGTTGAGCCCGTTGAGCACCGGAAAGATGAACAGGAACAGCATGATCGTTCCGTGCATCGTGTAGAGGCCGTTGTACACGGTCCGATCCACCAAGTCGGAAGCGGGTGTGATCAGCTCGCCTCGGATGATCATGGCCAGCAGGCCACCCACCAGGAAGAAGAAGAAGGCCACCACGATGTACTGGATGCCGATCACCTTGGCATCGGTGCTGAAGCCGAAGTAGCGCCGCCAGGAGGCGGGTGGTTCGGGGGAGAGGGCGGTACTGGTCATGGCCTCAGGCGTCGTGGGGAAGGGAACTGGAACCGGGAACGTTGACCTGGGGCGGGGGAGCCGGCACCACCGTGGGCCAGCCCCCACGGGGGTTCGTCTGGCGCTCGGTGTATTCGGCAGCGGCGACGCTGAGGCCGCTCTGCAGGGGGGCGGCGGCGGCCTGCTTCAGCCAGAGGCCATGGTCTTCGGCGGTCTCGACCACCACATCGGCCTGGTTGGCGGCGAACCAGGTGCCGCTGAACTGGGAGTCGCGCAGGCGGTAGCGGCCCAGGCGGGTGGGGGTCAGGCTGAAATCGATCGCCCGGCCAGGGATCACATCCTGCTTGAGCCGGAAGGCCGGGATGAAGAAGCCGTGCAGCACGTCTTCAGAGACCAGCCGGAACGTGATCGGCCGGTTCAGCTCCAGGTGCAGCTCCGTGCTGGAGACGTGCTGGCTGGGATAGCGGAATTCCCATGACCATTGCCGGGCGACCACCTCCACCTGCTCCGCTGGCAGCCGGTCGCCGGGGTACCCCCCCTGCTGCTCCTGGGGACTGCGCAGATGGATGTGCTCCATCGGCCCCAGCACCCCCAGTTCGGTGTTGATCTGGATGGCGTACCAGGCGATGGCCATCACCAGCACGAGGGGGATGGCGGTCCAGATCACCTCAAGGCGGGTGTTGCCCTCGATCGGCTCAGCGTCGCTTTCGTCGTACTTCTCGGCCCGGTGCACGAGCATCACCCAGCCCATCACCGAGATCACCCCCAGAAACACGAAGGTGCCGATGCCGGTTTCGAAGCTGAACAGGCCATCCACCAGCGGGGCGGCATTGGAGGCCTGCACCGGCAGCCACTGGTAGGACTCGCCTGCCATCCAATAACTGATCAGGGCCAGCAGGCCGATCCAGATGGCCAGGGCTGCCAGGGCGATAGGGCCAGGGCGGCGTGGGGTGGAGGAGGTCATGGGGAGGGGCCCTAAGGAAGGGCGGTGCGGAGGTTGGCTCCGCTGGCCAGGAGTTGGTCGGCGGTGATGTGGACGCCGAATTCGGCGGCCAGTTCGGCACCGAGGGTGCCGTGCAGGCCGATCACCAGGAACAGGCCGAGCCCCACCAGCAGATAGAGCCACTGCACCTGGCGGCCCATGTCCCGACGCCAGAGAAAGCGCTGGTAACCGCGCCAGACCGTCATGGCGATGATCGCCACCAGGATCGCCACCCCGCCGACGCCATGCCAGAGCATGGTTTCCATGCTCTGCAGGCCGATGCTGCTGGTGACGCCGGGCAGCGGCACCGCCAGCAGCATCTCGAAGAAGCCGGCCGCCACGGTGAAGAAGCTGACGACGGCGCAGGCCAGCAGGTTGTACCAGCCCACATCGTGGAAACCGGCCCGGGTGATCGGCAGGGCCAGGAAACGGAACACCCGCTTTTCAATCGGGTAAAGGGCGCCGACGATGTCGAAGGCGATGGCGATCACGAACAGGCCGATCGTGAAATGAACCAGATTCGGATGGATTGGCAGGCTGTAGGGCAGGTCGTTGGGGCCCAGCCAGTCACCCAGCTGCTGGATCGGAGCCTCGGCCGGAAGGATGGAGGAGGCCATCAGATCAGTCCGGCCCGGCCGGCGGCCACCACCGGCACGGTGTGCAGGCCGTACACCCAGATCAGCTGGTTGCCCAGGGTGACCTGCACCACCACCAGTGCGGCCAGCACCCCACCGGCGGCCAGGAAGGGCAGCGGCAGCGTCTCGGGGTCGCGGTTGCGCAGCACATAGCGCCAGCCGGTGAGCACCGAGAGGATGCCGGCCAGGGACCAGCCCAGGGTGCTGTGCAGGTTGAGGATTGCGCGCGAGGCGCCATAGGGATCGGCCAGGCCCGCCTCCACCTGGCCGAAGATGATCGCCACGAAGATGGCCCCAGTGGCGAACAGCAGGTTCCAGAAGCTGACTTCAAACAGATTCGGCCGCCGCAGCACAACACCGATCAGATCGAAGACCACGCTGATGACAGCCATGGCGATGACGAAGTGGACCACGATCGGATGGAGGGTGTCCATCCAGGGCAGGTTGTGATCATTGAGGGCTGGCAGCAGTTGCTGCATCGGGCACCGGCCGGGGAGTGCTCCTTCACCATGGCCAGCGCCCGGCAGCTGTCCTGGGTCTGTGACCTTTTGCTACAGCACTGTGGCGATACCCCGACCTGACGCGGGCAACCCGTCAGGCGATGGTCCCCGCATCCGGGCGGAACAGCGCTCCCAGACCGTGAGATTGTCCCTACCTTTCAGACATCGTGAGCGGCGCATCGATGCCAAAGGAACACTTCTTCCTTGAGCTTCAGCCGAGCAACGCCGTGATGAAGAGCTGGCCCCACGTGGTGATCGTGGGAGGAGGCTTTGCCGGTCTGAAAGCGGCCCACCGGCTGGCCGGCCAGCCGGTGCGCGTCACCCTGGTGGATAAGCGGAATTTCAACCTTTTTCAGCCCCTGCTCTATCAGGTGGCCTCCGGCCTGGTGTCCGAGGGCGACGTGGCGACGCCCCTGCGGCTGCTGCTGGCCAAGGCGGCCAATGTGCAGGTGCTGCTCGGTGAGGTGGTCGACCTCGATGCCGCTGCCCGGGAGGTGGTCTTCAATGACCGCCGCCTGCGCTACGACAGCCTGATCCTGGCCACGGGCTCTGGCAGCACCTACTTCGGCCACGAGGAGTGGCGGGAACTGGCGCCGCCGATGAAGATCCTCGAGCACGCCGACGAGATCCGGCGCCGGGTGCTGACGGCCCTGGAGGAGGCCGAGCAGACACCGGATCCGGAACGCTGTCGCTTCCTGCAGTCGGTGGTGGTGGTCGGCGGTGGCCCCTCCGGCTGCGAGCTGGCTGGATCGATCAACGAGCTGATGCGCCACGCGGCAGCACGCGACTTCCGCCAGCTGGATCCCGAACTCTGTCGGGTGCTGCTCGTGGATCCCGGCGATCGCTTGTTGCGGGCCATGGATCCGTCGCTGTCCAAAGCGGCCGCCGACTACCTGCGCTCCCGTGGCGTCGAACTGGTGCTGGGCGGTCGGGTGCAGAGCATCGAGGCGGGCCGGCTCACCGTGGCCTTCAAGGCACCGGCGCCGGGGACTCCCAGCGAGCGGGTGCTGGAGGGGGCCACCATCTGCTGGAGCGCCGGGGTGCGCGCCTCCCATCTCGGCAAACTGCTGGCGGAGCGCACCGGTTGCACGGTCGATCGCGGTGGGCGGGTGGTGGTCGAGCCCGATTTCTCGATTGCCGGCCATCCCGAGATCCGGGTGGTGGGCGACCTCTGCTCCTATGCCCACACGGTCGATGGCAAGCCCCTGCCGGGCATGGCCGGACCGGCGGTGCAGATGGGGGGCTGGGTGGCCCTGGATCTGCTGGCCCAGCTGGGGGAGCAGCGGCAGGCCCCCTTCCGCTGGTTCGATTTCGGCAGCATGGCGGTGATCGGTCCCCTCTGCGCCGTGGCTGACCTGCGGGGCCTCAAGTTCACCGGGCCGCTGGGCTGGCTGCTCTGGGGCCTGGCCCACCTGGCCTTCATGCCCGCCAACGAGAACCGTCTCACTCTGCTGACCAAGTGGCTATGGATGATCGCTGGCCAGCGGCGGGCCAGCCTGCTGATCACCGGCCGGACCGATCAGCACATGGGTGTGGAGGTGGGCCTGGAGCGGGCGGAACGGGCGGAGGACTCCGCTCCCGAAGCCGTGGAGCAGCCGGCGGCGGCCTGAAGGTTCAGAGGCCGGGGCTGCTGTGCATCAGGCCCCCATCGGCGAAAATCGTGGTGGCGGTGATGTAGCTGGCGGCGTCGCTGGCCAGGAAGCCCACCACCTTGGCGATCTCCTCCGGCTGGGCCATGCGGCCCATCGGGATGGCGGCGTTGAGCTTGGCCAGCAGCTCGGGATTGTTCATCGTGGAATCGTTGATCGGCGTGGCCACGGCACCGGGGCCCACATTGACGATCGTGATGCCATGGGGCGCCAGCTCAAGGGCCGCGGTGCGGGTGAGCATGCGCACGCCGCCCTTGGCGCAGCAATAGGGGGTGTTGTCGGGCATCGGCCAGTCCTCGTGCACCGAGGAGATGTTGATGATGCGGCCGCCTCCGCCCTGGGCAATCATCTGCTTGGCGGCGAACTGGGTGGCGAAAAAGACGCCGCGCAGATTCACATCCAGCACCTTGTCGAAATTGTCCGGGGTGGTGGTGAGAATCGAGGTGCGGGTTTCGATGCCGGCGTTGTTGACCATCACATCGAGGCGGCCGTATTTCGCCACGGTGGCATCCACCAGACGTTGCAGGTCATCGAGCTTGCCCACATCGGCCTGAACACCGAAGCTGCAGCCTCCGTAGGTGCCGATTTCACGCTCCAGCTCTTCGGTGGCTTCGGGATGGGAGCGGTAATCGATCACCACCTTGGCGCCGAGTTCCGCCAGATACTCAACGATGGATTTTCCTATACCACTATTGCCACCGGTGACGATGGCGACCTTGCCTTGCAGCAGGGTGGAAAGGGCCTTGCCGGCCAGGGGGTTGGAGCTGCTCATCGGGTGGGGCCAGGAAAGGGATGTGGTGGGAAACTCACACGCTCATCCTAGTGACGACGATCGAACGGGCCCACGGGCTTGATAGCGCAACACCTGAACATTCCGCATCAGGAGGCGGAGCCATGGGCAGCGTCGTTGGCCCTCACGGTGAAGATCTTCAGGCTGCGATCATGGCATTGATGGCCGCTCAAGCAGCGCTCGGAGTGGTTGGCGCTGTTGCGAAACCCGTTCATGACGCCACAACATAGGGCGCCATCTCTAGTCTGTTCACTACGACTGTAGATCCAACCTCATGGGCGGCCGTCTGTTGCAAGACCCGGAGGGAAACGGGCAGGCCGCCACTTCGGTGGCGAAGGGCGCGGCCTTGCTGGTGGCAGCGTTCCTGGCGAACACACTCCAGAGTGCGTTCGCGCGGGCGGTGGGTGCCGACATGGACGCGTTGACGTTCACCTGGCTCACCTTTGTTCTGGCACTGGTCCTGCTGATTCCGGTGCTGGTTGTGCGCGGCGGTCGCGATCTGCCCACCGCTGTGTTGCCCCTGCATCTGCTCCGTGGCGGCATGGGCATGGGGGGCTTCCTGCTGTTCATGGCCGCCGCCAAGCTGGTGAATCTGGTCAATGCCAATGTCCTGCTGAATACGACGCCAATGTTCATACCGTTGCTGGCCTGGCTGGTTCTCAAGCAACGGATTCCTGCCAATCTCTGGAAGGCGTTGGCGGTGGGATTTGCCGGCATGGTGATTGTTGTGCAGCCCAATGCGAGCCTCCTTGACAAGCCCGGCGATCTGCTTGGCCTGGCGGCTGGATTCGTCTGCGCCATTGAGTTTCTAGCTGTGAAAGCGCTGGGCAGGAGCGAGTCTGCCTTTACCCAGCTTGCCTATTTTCTGGTGATCGGCAGCCTGACATCCAGTCTGATGATGGTGGGGCGTTTTCAGAGCATCACGGCGGATCAACTCCTGGTGGTACTGGCCTCGGCCATCTGCTTGCTCAGCTTCCAGTTGCTGTTGATCCGCGCCTACAGTTTTGCCGATCCAAGCACCATCGGAGCCTTTCAGTATTCGTCTGTGATCTTCGCTGGCTTGATCGGTTGGATCTGGTTTGCTCAGATTCCCAATCTTGGCGTGGTGGTGGGCACCGTGCTGATCTGCACCGGTGGCGTGCTCAGCCTGGTCTGGCAGAACCCGCCGCGACCGACCCCTGATTTGAGCGCCTGACGTCGCCACGGCCGGCGCTCTCCCTTTGACTGGCACCTTCACTCGGGCGAATGGCCGGCGATGACGTTGCCCCACATCGAAAGCATCGGCTTCACCAGTGCCGATGCCGAAGCCGGCGCCGCGTTCTTCGTCGAGGCCCTTGGCTTCCAACGGTGTGGCCAGGCCCGAATCGTGGATGGTGGCCCCTACGCCACCCTGGTGGGCCTGCCCGGTGCCCGCCTCAAGCTGCTGCGGCTGGCCATCGGCGCGGAGGTGCTGGAGCTCACTGAGGTGCTTGCGCTGGCCCCCGGAACCCGCCCTGGCCGGCCGGTCCCGGCCGATTCCCGCAGCAACGACTGTTGGTTTCAGCACGGCTGCCTGGTGGTGAACGACATGGCGGCAGCCCTGGCCCTGTTGCAGCCAGCCGTTGCGGCCGGGCGGATCACGCCGATCTCCACGGCGCCCCAGAGGCTGCCGGACTGGAACACGGCCGCCGCCGGCATCGAGGCCTACAAGTTCCGCGACCCGGAGGGCCATCCGCTGGAGCTGCTGCAGTTCCCGCCCGACAAGGGGGAGCCCCGCTGGCATGGGGAGGCGCCCGGGCCGCTGCTGGGCCTCGACCACAGCGCCATCGGCATCGCCGACACCGCCGCCAGCGCCCGGTTCTACCGCGAGCTCCTGGGCCTGGCCGCCGGGGGGGATGGCGTCAACAGCGGTTCGGAGCAGGATGGCCTCGATGGACTGGCGGGAACCCGGGTGCACATCACCGGCCACCGCTGCCCCTGCGGCGCCGGCGTCGAGTGCCTCGACTACCGCGAGCCCAGCGGTGGCCGGCCGATGCCGGCCGATCACGGTGCCCAGGACCTGGCCCACTGGCAGCTGCGCCTGCGGGTGGCCGATCTGGAGGCGATCGCCGCTCGGGCCGAGGCCCTCGGCGGCCGCCTGGTCTCCGGCGGGATCCTTGCGCTGGGGGATCAGGCCGAGTCGATCGGGGCTAAGACGGCCCTGCAACTGGCCGATCCGGATGGCCATCGGCTGCAACTGCTGCAGGACTGAGACCCACCACCAGCACCACGATCGAGCGGGGCCCCAGGGTGTAGGTGTCCCCTGCCAGCACCGGGTCGGTGTCGATGTCTTAGAGGATCGGGGACAGGGGCGTGGGTTGGCCGGTCTGGTCCCGGTGCTGCACCCAGTGGCGCAGGCTGTGGTGGATCAGGCGTCGCACCACCGGATGGTTGGTGTTGAAGGTGTTGCCGCAGCCGGTGACATCGATGTAGGTGCCATCGCCGTTCTGGAGGCAGTAATCGCCGTCGGCCAGTCCCCGGAAGCAGAAGGCCGGCCGCTCGGCATCTCCTTCGGCGGTGTGGTGGACCACCACATCCAGGATCACCTCGATGCCGGCGCGGTGAAGCGCCTTGACCAGGTCG
Organism: Synechococcus sp. CCY 0621; assembly: GCF_019038465.1. GTDB lineage: Bacteria > Cyanobacteriota > Cyanobacteriia > PCC-6307 > Cyanobiaceae > Cyanobium. Next base: position 262,285 of record NZ_JAFKRH010000014.1, read on the forward strand.
CGGAACTCATTGATCACTGCCATGGGATCGCAGCTGCAGCCGTAGCCCGGATGGGGCGCGAAAAACGAAACCGGCTGCCAGGCCCCCTCCACCCGCCAGCCATCAAGCTGGCCCGGCCCGATCCCCTCGACCCGGACATGTCAGTAATCGCCGGTGCGATGCAGGCCGGGATCGAGGGCGGAACGATGCCGGGGCTCGGCGTCCTCGACGCACTCGAACAGGCACAGCTCCACCGCCGTCGCCCGCCAACCGCATGATGGCCAGGACCCCCGGTTTCGCCCGACCCCTCCGCGGCGCCGTCCGCCCACCCTGCTTACGGTGAGCCGGCGCGCCGTCCCGTCGTCCCGCCCGCCGATGGATTTCGAGATCGTCACCCTGCTCGTGCCCAGCGGCCCTTCCCTGGCGGCAGGCGTCGGCCTGCTGGTGCTGCGCCTGTTCGTGGGGCTGGCCTTCATCCGCCACGGCTGGCCGAAGCTGCGCAACCTCAAAACGTGGTCCACGGCGATGAAGACGCCGGAATGGCTCTGTTTTCTGTCGGCGGCCTCGATGTGGGGCGCCGGGATCGCCCTGATCCCCGGGCTGCTCACCCCCCTGGCGGCCCTGGCAATTCTGGTGTCGATGGCCTACGCCATGGTGCTGGAACTGGTGTCCGGTACCCCATTCATCGCTCCCGATCCTTACCAGATCCCCGCGGGGGACTACGCCGGACCGATGGGCGTCGGTGAACCGCCCAGCTGGGAGAAGGCGGCGATGTACGTGGTGATGTGCCTGGTGCTGATCACCTCCGGTGGTGGCCTTTTGTCCCTCGACAACCTGCTGATCGCCGACCTGCTGGGGGCGATGTTTTAAGCGGGCGGGTCGATCAAGACAAGGCCGGCAGGCGCGGGCAGGCCTCCACCAGGGTGCGGGTGATGGCGGCCCGGGGATGGCTCAGCAGCTCGGCACCGGCGCCCTCCTCCACGACCCGGCCGCCGTCGAGGACGAGCACCCGGTGGCAGAAGCCGCCGGCCACCGAGAGGTCGTGGGTGATGAACAGCAGGCCGAGGCCGAGCTGCTCCTGCAGGCGGCGCAGCAGGGCCAGCACCTCGGCCTGCACCTCGGCGTCCAGCATGCTGACGCTCTCGTCGCAGAGCAGCACCTGGGGCTCCAGGATCAGGGCGCGGGCGATCGCCACCCGCTGCTGCTGACCGCCCGAGAGCTGGCGGGGCAGGCGGCCTTCGAAGGATTCGGGTGGATCCAGCCCCACCAGGGCCAGCTGCTGCCGGGCGCGGCGGCGGGCCTCCGGGCGGCTGGCCAGCCCATGGATCAGCAGGGGGTCGGCCACCGCCTCCCCCACCGTCATCTGGGGGTTGAGGCAGGCCAGGGGGTCCTGGAAGACCATCTGCAGGCGGCGCCGTGCCCGCCGCAGGGAGCGGCCCCGCAGCTGGCGCAGATCGACCCCCTGGAGCCGCACCGCCCCGCCCCGCACCGGCGCCAGTCCCATCAGGGCGCGGCAGAGGCTGCTCTTGCCGCAGCCCGAGGCCCCCACCAGGCCGATGGTTTCGCCCTCGTGCAAGGTGAGGCTGACCCCATCCACCGCCTTGATCCAGCGCGGTTGCCAGGGCACCGAGGGCAGGGGGTGCCAGCTGCGCAGTTCCTCCACCTCCAGCAGCACCGGCGCGGCGGCGGGGGCCTCGCTGTGGCCGCCCTCCCTCAGCCGGGCGGCCCCCACCAGCCGTTGGGCCAGCGGTGAGGCGGGTGTCGTGAGCAACTGGTGGCTGGGGGCCTCCTCCACCAGACGCCCCTGGTCGAGCACGGCGATGCGGTCGCACCAGCGGCCGGCCATGGCCAGGTCGTGGCTGATCAGCAGCAGGGCGCTGCCGGTTTCGGTGCAGAGATCACTGAGCTGGGCCATCACCTGGCCGGCCACGGCCACATCCAGGCTGGTGGTGGGTTCATCGGCGATCACCAGGGGCGGCTGCAGGGCCAGGGCCAGGGCGATGGCCAGGCGCTGGCGCATGCCGCCGCTGAATTCATGGGGAAAGCTGCCGTAGCGCTCCGGGTCGATGCCCACCCGGGCCAGCAGCTCCCGGGCCCGTTGGCGGCCCCCGCCGCGGTGGGCGGCCAGGGTGTCCCGCAGGTGCTCGCCGATGGTGAGCAACGGGTTGAGCCGGGTCATCGGGTCCTGGAACACCAGGCCCACCGCTTCGCCCCGCAGCCGGCGCAGGGCGGCGCGCCGGAGCTGGCGGGGGTCCTGACCGGTCAGCAGCAGCTCCCCCTCGCAGCTGCTGCCGGGGGGCAGCAGCTGCAGCACGGCACGGGCGACGGTGCTCTTGCCGCAGCCCGAGGGCCCCACCAGGGCCAGACGCTCGCCCGCCGAGAGGGTCAGGTCGAGGCCATCGAGGGTGGGCCGTTCACTGCCGGGGTAACGCACCTGCAGGGCGCCGATCCGCAGCACTGGCGCCGGCGGGATGGACGGGGCTCTGGGGGCCATGGACGGGTCCGACGGCGACCAGTCTGGATGGCCGAATGCGCAAATCCCCTGGTTCGTGACGATTGCCCCATACCATGGGAGAACCCTGAAGGGTGTGATGCTGAGAGTGGCGCCGGATCCAGGTTCCCCTCCGGTGGCCTACGCCTCGGTTCCAGCTTCTGATGGGGATGGGACACCGGAGGCTTCGGTGCTCGCCCCAGTGGCTCCCGCACCCCAGGCTCCTGAACTCTCCGAGCGCAGCTACGGCGTCTCGCTGCCGGCCTGGCTGCGCCAGAGCCTGCAGCAACGGCAGCCCGCCGGCGACGACGCGTCGCGCCCCGTCGATCCAGAGGCCCTTGTGGCCACGGCCTTCGACTTCGCCTACCAGCTCCACGACGGCCAGTTCCGGGCCAGCGGAGAGCCTTACATCGTCCATCCGATCGCCGTCGCCGGCCTGCTGCGCGACATCGGCGCCAGTGCGGCGGTGATCGCCGCCGGCTTCCTCCACGACGTCGTGGAGGACACCCAGGTCACCCCCGAGGAGATCGAGGCCCGCTTCGGTGAGGAGGTGCGCGCCCTGGTGGAGGGGGTCACCAAGCTGGGGGGCATCCATTTCACCAACCGCACCGAAGCCCAGGCGGAGAACCTGCGGCGCATGTTCCTGGCCATGGCCAGCGACATCCGGGTGGTGCTGGTCAAGCTGGCCGACCGGCTGCACAACATCCGCACCCTCGGCGCCCTCAAGCCCGAGAAGCAGCAGCGCATCGCCCGGGAAACCCGCGACATCTACGCCCCCCTGGCCAACCGCCTGGGCATCGGCCGCTTCAAGTGGGAGCTGGAGGATCTGGCCTTCAAGGTGCTGGAGCCCGAGTCCTATCGGGATGTGCAGCAGCAGGTCGCCACCAAGCGCAGCGAACGGGAGGAGCGGCTGGGGGCCACGGTGCAGCTGCTGCGCGACCGGTTGGTGGCGGCGGGTCTGCAGGACTGCGAGGTGAGCGGCCGGCCTAAGCACCTCTACGGCATCTGGAGCAAGATGCAGCGCCAGCAGAAGGCCTTCCACGAGATCTACGACGTGGCGGCCCTGCGGATTCTCTGCCCGAGCGTGGAGAGCTGTTACCGGGCCCTGGCCGTGGTGCACGACATCTTCCGGCCGATCCCCGGCCGCTTCAAGGACTACATCGGGCTGCCCAAGCCCAACGGCTACCAGTCGCTGCACACGGCGGTGATCGGCCGGCACCGGCCGATCGAGGTCCAGATCCGCACCACCGACATGCACCAGGTGGCGGAGTACGGCATCGCCGCCCACTGGAAGTACAAGGAGGGGGGCTCTCCGGCGGCCGGCGACACCGAGCGCTTCAACTGGCTGCGGCAGCTGGTCGACTGGCAGAAGGACGACGGCGGCGAGGACAGCAGCGACTTCCTGGCCTCGATCAAGGAGGACCTCTTCGATGAGGAGGTGTTCGTGTTCACCCCCAAGGGGGATGTGGTGGGTCTGCGCAAGGGGTCCACCGCCGTCGACTTCGCCTTCCGCATCCACTCGGAGGTGGGCAACCACTGCCAGGGCGTGCGCATCAACGACCGCCTCTGTCCCCTGGCCACCCCGCTCCAGAACGGCGACTTCGTGCAGGTGATCACCACCAAGAACGCCCATCCAAGCCTCGACTGGCTCAACTTCGTGGCCACCCCCACGGCCCGCAACCGCATCCGGGGCTGGTACAAGCGCAGCCACCGCGACGACAACATCCAGCGGGGCACGGAGATGCTCGAGCGGGAGCTGGGTCGCGACGGCTTCGACGCCCTGCTGAACGGGGAGGCGATCGCCCGGGTGGCGAAGCGCTGCAACCTGGTGGGCACCGAGGATCTGCTGGCTGCCCTGGGCTTCGGCGGCGTCACCCTGCAGCAGGTGCTGAATCGCCTGCGGGAAGAGGTGCGCCTCAGCACCGCCGCCGCCGCCCCCACGCCCACCAATGAAGAGGTGGCGGCCGGGGTGGCGGCAGCCCAGCCGCGCCATGCGCCCCACGGGCACCCTTCGACCAGCCCGATCCTGGGGCTCGAAGGACTCGAGTACCGCCTGGGCGGCTGTTGCAGCCCCCTGCCCGGCGAGGCGATCGTGGGCACCGTGGCCCTGGGCAACCACGGCATCACCATCCACCGCCAGGACTGCGCCAACGTGCCCCAGGTGCCGGTGGAGCGGCGGCTGCCGGTGCGCTGGAACCCGCTCGGGGAGGCCCAGCAGCGGCGCTACCCGGTGCGGTTGCGCATCGAGGTGCTCGATCGGGTGGGGGTGCTCAAGGACATCCTGATGCGCCTCTCCGACCACCGCATCAACGTCAGCGATGCCCGGGTTCGCACCAGCGCCGGCAGGCCGGCCCGCATCGACCTGCGGGTCGAGCTGCTCAGCGCCGCCCAGCTGCGCACCACCATGGACCAGATCCGTTCGATGGCCGACGTGCTCGACCTCTGCCGCACCGGCATCGGCTGAACCGGCAGGCGGTTGCCGTCGGTTCCTGGCCTGGGTTTCACTTCATGATCAGCACATCCACCCCGGGGGAGCGGCCGCGCACCATCACGCCCACGTCGTGGTCACTGCGGTGGAACTGCAGGTTGATCTCCTCGTCTCCCAGCCGCAGCCCGTTGATGTCCAGCATATTCAGCCCCCTCGGCAGGCAGGGATTGTGCAGGCGCACCTGCACCCGGCTGCTGCCGTGCTCCCGCTCGATCGCCATCCCCGTGACCGCCTCCAGCAGACCGAACACACTGGCACTGGCCCAGGCCTGGGGACTGCAGGCCACCGGGTAGAAGGTGGGTCCCTCCTCCTCTCGGCGCGGGAAGCCGCAGAACAGTTCCGGCAACTGGAACATCGGCACCGCACTGGCGGTCTCGAACAGGCCTGTGAGGATCTGCAGGGCCTCGGAGCGGTGGCCATACCGGGCCAGACCCATGCCGATCAGGGCGTTGTCATGGGGCCAGACGGAACCGTTGTGGTAGCTCATCGGGTTGTAGCGGCACTCCCGTTCGTCCAGGGTGCGCACGCCCCAGCCGTTGAAACTGGTGGGTGCCATCAGCTGCCGGGCGATGGCCGCCGCCGCCTCAGTGGTGGCGATGCCGGTCCAGAGGCAGTGACCGGCATTCGACGTCCGCACCTGGCAGGGCTGGCCTTCGCCATCGAGGGCCAGGGCATAGGAATCGATCGAGGGCGTCCAGAAGGCCTGGTGGAAGCGGTGGCGCAAGGCGGAGGCCTCCTCCAGCAGACCCTCGGCCTCTGTGGGCCGTCCCAGGCGGTGAAGAATCGAAGCGAGCGAGCGGCGGGCGCCGTAGGCGTAGGCCTGCACTTCGCAGAGGGCGATGGAGCCTTCGGCCAATCGACCATCGGCGTGGTGGATGGAGTCGTCGGAATCCTTCCATCCCTGATTGCGCAGGCCGTTCTCGGCCACCCGCAGGTAGCGGAGAAAGCCATCGAAGCTGCCGGCTTCGGCCCTGTGAATCCAGGCCATCGCCGCCTCCAGCTCTGGCAGCAGGCCGGCGACAAAATCCTGATCGTCACTGCGGCAGAGATAGTCGCCCGCCAGCATCAGAAACAGGGGCGTGGAGTCGACGGCGCCGTAATACCTCGAAAACGGCACTTCTCCGAGCGCCGCCATCTCCCCCAGCCGTGATTCGTGCAGGATCTTGCCGGGCTCTTCGTCGTGGGCGGGATCGTTGATCACCGCCTGGCGACTGGCCAGGTAGCCCAGCACGCCCCGCGCCAGCCGTGGTTCCACCATCAGCATCTGGCGCGCCGTGATCAGCCCGTCACGGCCGAAGGGACAGCTGAACCAGGGCACCCCGGCATAGGGGTAGAGGCCATCCTCCACCTGGCTGGCCAGCAGATGCACGTCGGAGAAGGAGCGCATCAGCCAGCTGTTGAAGGCCGGGTTGTCGCTGATCACCGAGGCGGCGCTGCGCCGGGCCTCGCGGAAGCGCTGGATCGTGGCGGCCATGGCGGCGTTGTAGTGATCCTCCGCGCCTAGTGGCGCTGAACCAGGGTGGAAGTCCAAGACCAGGAAGAGCCGCCGGGTCTGCCTGGGTTCCAGGGTCAGCTGCAGGCTGATGTGCTCCTCGCTCACGTCCTCCACGGGATCGCTCAGGCGCAGCACTGTCGCCCGATCCTCCCCGTCCAGCCCCCGGTAGATCAGCTCGAGGGTGCCATCGACGCCACGGCGCACCGTGCGGCCCCGCTCCGACCGGGTATAGCCCCTCACCTCAAAGATGTCGCGGAAGTCCGCATCAAGGCGCAGGGTCAGCGGCATCACAACGGGCTGGTCCCCATAGCTGGTGAAGCAGAACTGCTGCAGACAGGCGGTGGCGGTCAGGACCGTGTTGCGCTCCAGGTGGATCGTCATGGCCGCCGAGCCCTCGGCACCGCCATCGTTGTTGCTGAGATGGCTCACCAGCACCCCCACCGCGCCGAGCTCGGTGGAGCTCAGCACCAGGGGTGGTCGTCCCCACAGCAACAGCTGCAGCCGGCTGACGTGGCGCGTGCCGCGGTGGAAGATGCCGGCCTCGTGCTGGAGGTCCGGGCAGATCTCGCCACGGGAATCCAGGATCGCGAAGGTTTCCTCGTTCTTGAGAACGAAGGGAGGCAGCGGATCAGGCATACACCGGAGTCCGGTGGGCGGGGCTCTGGCAGCGACGGGCCTGGATCAGGTGCCGGTAGAGGTGCTCGTAGTCCTCGGCTTGGCGCGTGACCGAGAAGCAGACCTCAAAGTGGCTGCGGATCCGCGATCGATCCAGCTGCTCCAGCCGGCCGACTGCAGCGATGGCCTCCTCGATCGAGTCCACCAGGTAGCCGTTGACCCCCTGACGGATGACCTCCGGGGTCGAGCCGTTGCGCCAGGCGATCACCGGGGTGCCGCAGGCGTTGGCCTCGATCATCACAAGGCCGAACGGTTCGGGCCAGTCGATCGGAAACAGCAGGGCAAGCGCATGGCCGAGCAGATCCTGCTTGCCGGCGTCATCCACTTCGCCAACGAATTCCACCAGCGGGTTGTTTTTCAGCAACGGCTCGATGTGATCATGGAAGTAGGGGGTATCCACCGGATCGATCTTGGCGGCCACTTTCAACGGCAGGCCCACGGCCGTGGCGATCGCGATGGCACGATCCAGCCGCTTTTCCGGTGAGATGCGGCCGATGAAGGCCAGGTAGGGCCTGGGTGTGGCTTGGTAGCGATAGAGGTCGTTGGGCAGCCCGTGGTAGACGTTGCCGAGCCAGTTGGCCCCGGGCACGGGCTGGCGCTGGGTTTCGGAGATCGAGACCAGAGGCACCTGATGGAAGTGGGTGTACAGCAGCTTCTGCTCGGGCGCATGCAGGGGGCCGTGCAGGGTATTCAGATGGGGAATGCCCAGCAGGTTGGAAAGGGGAAAATGGGAGTGGCCGTTATGAAAATGGAGGATGTCGAAGTTGTCGAGCTGCTCAACGACGCGGTCGAGCTGGATCGCATTGTGCACGCTGGCGTCAGACACCTGCCCGCTGAGACGCAGAGCCTGGGGGACACAGGCGCAGAGCTTGGCGCTGGTCAGGGAGTCGCCACTGGCAAACAACACCACTTCATGGCCACGGCGCACCAATTCTTCCGTGAGATAGTGAACGACCCGTTCTGTTCCTCCATAGCCGACGGGCGGAACCCTCTCGTGAAGGGTGGAAATCTGCGCGATTCTCATCTCTTCACCTTCCTGCTTCAGATTCTTCTCTCGTTACAACCCTATCCAGAAATCCAAGGCTGAAAGCCTGCACAGCAGATTTGCTGCAGGACGGCGGGATTGCGTCAGGTGTGCTGGTGGAGTAGGCAATCAAGCTTCCAAGCCGTACAACGGCGACCCCAAGGTGTGACACTGGGGCGATGATTCTGTTTCGGGTTGATGACCCTGCCAATGTCATGGTGGTGGAGATCTCCATGTCTATGGTGTTGGGACATCCCAGCAAGCCTCAGATCCTTCGGGCAAGCACGCCGAACTGGAGGAATCTGGAGAGCGCAAAACTGCACCGAATTGGTCCATTGAATCCATCCATTGAGGCCAGACTTCACCGCTTGCGGCCAAGCAAATCCTGCTGCTGAATTCCACTGATCCAGTGGTGTTCTCTGCTGATGATGTCGCCACGTTGGCCGACTGGATTGGTGTTCCATCGGCACTTGACGGGGTTCGGAGTTCTGGTTGAGGGACTGTGGGTGCCCTGCGTCACTCGCCCACACGACTTGTTGGCCTGCCATCGGGATGGCCGTCCCACCCCTCGCCACCGCACCGGCTCCGGGGACCTCCTGCTCCCTAGGGTCTCTTTTGATGGCTGTCACCCCCAACCCCCTGCTGGGCCTGCCCTTCGAGGCTGCCATCGAGGCCCTCGGGCCCGAGTACTGGGATGTGGTGGAGGCGGCGGCGTTTCCGCTCACGCGCCTGCGGTTCCGCAACGACCCCCTGCTCCACCAGCTGGGCCTGGATCCGGCCGCCATCCGCGACGCCGATCTGGAGGAGGCCTACGGGCGGTTCGAGGGCCGCGCGCCTTTGCTGGCGCTCCGTTACCACGGCTATCAGTTCGGCACCTACAACCCCCTGCTGGGAGACGGCCGCGGCTTCCTCTACGGCCAGCTGCGGGATCGCCACGGCCAGCTGCAGGACCTGGGCAGCAAAGGCTCAGGCACCACCCCCTGGAGCCGGGGCGGTGATGGCCGCCTCACCCTCAAGGGAGGCGTGCGGGAGGTGATCGCCAGTGAGGCCCTGCATCGCCTTGGCGTCAGCACCAGCCGCACCCTGACGTTGATCGAAACCGGCGAAGATCTCTGGCGCGGTGACGAGCCCTCCCCCACCCGTAGTGCGGTGATGGTGCGGCTGGCCCGCACCCACCTGCGCTTCGGCACCTGCGAGCGGTTGCAGTTTCGGCGCCAGCCGGCCCAGCTGGAGCGGCTGCTGCGCCATGTGGTGGCCACCCACTATTCCCATTTGCAGGCCATCCACAGCAGTGGCGACCAGCTGCTGCTGGCCTTCTACGGCGAGCTGGTGCAGCGGGTGGCGCGGCTGGCGGCCGAATGGATGGCGGCGGGCTTCACCCACGGGGTGCTCAACACCGACAACATGTCGCTGGCCGGCGAGAGCTTCGACTACGGCCCCTTCGCCTTCCTCGAGGCCTGGGATCCGGGCTTCACCGCCGCTTATTTCGACCGCGACGGCCTCTACGCCTACGGCCGCCAGCCGCTCGTCTGCGAGCACAACCTGCGGCTGCTGCAGGAGCCCCTGGCGATGCTGCTGCCCCGGCGGCCGCTGGAGGCGGCGCTGGAGGCGTTCGACCCTGTCTACGACGCCCACTACCGCCGCCAGATGCGCCGTCGCCTCGGTTTCGACGCCGGGTTGGTGCCCGCCGAGACCCTGGCCGACCTCCCCGATCCGGTGCCCCCCACGGTGCGGCTGCTGGCCGGCTGGCCCGTGGCCTATGGCCGTTTCTTCGCCGCCCTGGCGGAGCGCGTCCGGGTGGGCGGGTTGCCGGCCACGGCCGACGACCTGGCGCCTTTCGTGGCCGAGGCCCCGGCGCCGCCACGGGCCGAATGGCTGGACTGGCGGGACGCCTGGTGGCGCTGGAGTCATGCCGCGCGCCCTGACCCCGCCAGCACCGCTGAGGCCGCCATCAGCACTTGCCTGCAGCGCTGGAACCCGCCGGAAACGCCGATCCGGCCGGTGATCGAGCGGATCTGGGCCGCCATCGATGAACGGGACGACTGGACACCGCTGCAGCAGTGGCTGGCCCAGACGGTGTGATCGGTGCGGGTCCGCCGACGGGGGAGACGGCCCGTGTCAGGGGCTACAGCCCACCGGGGCGGCGTCTTCTACAACACCGCGAAGCCCAGGCTTTCCCCATCGCAGCGATGCCATGACCTCCGAACAGGCTGCCCAGCTCATCGACAACACGCTCGATCTGGTGCATCAGCGCCTGCTGGATCTGGAGTCGCAATCGCTCGACCACGAGCACCGGGCCCTGGCGGCGGAGTTCCGCGAATGGCGCCAGCCTGCCGGAGGCCATATCGACCTGATGGTGTTTCCGGGGCTGGCTGAGTCCTGAGCTCCAGGCCAGCGACACGTCAGACCAATGGCGACGGTGCGGGGTGCCAGATCCCCAGCGGGTCGGTGGCCAGGGGCGACGGTGTCTCACTGACGCTGCCTGGCATCCACCCCGCCAGTGGCGACGTCTCCAGGCTGGGTAGGACATCCATTCCGCTTCCCTCGTGGAGGTCCATCGAGCTGGTCGGAGAGGGGTCGTCGTTGGTGGCGAGTGCAGGCCCCGCTCCGATGATGGGATCCACCTCCAAGGCCTTGGCCCGTGATCCCGCAGCACTGGGCGTGGTGCTGAAGGCCAGCTGATCCACGTAGAGGGTGTTGCGGAACTGTGCCTTGCTGGTGCTGTTCGTATCGATCGCCCGCACCAGCACCGTGCCGTTCAGCGGGCTGGCGAAGGCATAGGAGAAGCGGCTCTCGGTGGTGTTCGACACGGTGAAGGCCGTGGTCCACTGACTGCCGTTATTGGTGGAGAACTGGATGCTGAAGTTGTCGTTAACCGTATTGGCGGTTCGAGAGCCTTCGAAAACCAGGGATCTGGCATTGATCAGATTGTCGAACGTCCACTGATAGGCATTGAGGTCGCTGGCGACCTGGCCTCTCTTCAGGGAGATGCTGCCTTCGGTGATCGCCAGCCGTTGATCGTCGCTGCCATGGATGTCGGTGAGGGATCCACTGACGACGGGGGCGGTGATGTAGGCCTGGGCCGTTAGTGCGCCCCTGCTGGCGGTGTACAGCGTCGGGCTGGCGGCCACGTCATTGTCCAGGTTCTGCGCCGCCACGGGGGTGGTCTGCAGCTGGTTGAAGGCGGGATCGGTGCTGCTGGTGGTCAGGGTGATCCCGTAGTTCACGGTGCCGTCCACCACCCCGTCATCCACACCCCGGATGGTGACGGTCTGCGGCGTCGACCAGTTGCTGGCGCTGAACACCAGGCGTGTGGTGAGGGGCAGGCCCTCGGCCGTGTTGGTGCTGGCCAGGTTGACGATCACGTCCTGCAGTGGGGCACGCGAGAGGCTCACCTGGAAGCTGGCGGTGGCGCCGCTTTCGCTGGTCGACAGGGTGCCGGTGGGTTGCACCACCAGCGCCGCGGCTGGGGGCGTCACCGTGGTGGTGGTGGTGGTCGTTGTTGTCGTGGTCGTGGTTGTGGTGACCTGCTGGACGCTGCCGGAGAGCATGTACTGCCCGAGGCTGCCGTAGTCGGTGGAGCCGGAGGGGGTGATGGCGAGGGGGTTTCCGGAGCCGACGCCGTCGATGCCGAGGAAGTAAGTGCCAGCCTCAAGATTGATGGAGAAGCTGGCGGTGGTGAGATCGGCGGGGTTGAAGGTCTGCAGGAGGGAGCCGTTGGCCCGATAGAGGCTGGCGGCGATGTCGAGATTGGGGCCCAGGGCGGCGAGGTACTGGGTGATGGTGCTGCCGCCGCTGCCGATGTAGGCCCTGGCGGCGTTGACGATGTCGAAGCTCACCAGACCGGCGCCTGTGTCGAAGCGGAACAGGTCGATGTCGGTGTTCCGTTCGATGACCCCGAAGCTGCTGAAGCTGATGCCGGTGAGGGCCGTGGCGGTGGCGAAGCTGCTGCCGTGGTCGTCGGCGGCGTAGGAGAAACCGTTGCTGCCGGTGATGACGGCCAGGTCGTCCTGGGTGTTGTTGGCGCCGGCGTAGTCGCCTTTGCTCCACTGGGTGAGATTTTCGTCGTCGCCCAGCCAGGGAGCGCCCATGAGGGTGCCCCAGCTGGTGGGCCCGGTGCCGCCATGGCCGGCGTAGTACTCGGTGCCGCTGGAGCCGTCATGGGTGAGGCCGAGGCTGTGGCCCACCTCGTGGGAGGCGGTGGCGGCGGCGGTGTAACTGCCCCGGTTGAAGACCAGGGCGACGTCATCAGTGCTCCAGTTGAAGCTGTTGTAGTAGGCGGTACCGCCGCCACCGGCATTGGTGATGGCCCTGCCGGTGAGCAGGTTGAGGTTGCTGGTGAAGGCAACGCGGATGCCCCAGCGGTCGTCGCCGCTGCCGGACTTGCTGAGGTTGGCGCTGCCCGGGTCCTGGGTGGTGACGTTGATGTTGAAGGGGGCGAAATCTTCCGCCACCTGCTGCCAGATGCGCTGGATCTCTGTCAGGGCGGCGGAGTCGAAGGAGGAGTAGAAGGAGCCGAGGCTGAGGGCGCCACCGTTTTCCCAGGGTGTGGAGCTGATGCTGAAACCATCGAAGTCGAGGAAGATCGTCTTGGTGGCCAGGGGATTGCTGTGGAGCTGGAAGGTCTGGCTCAGATCCACCGAGCCGGCCAGGGTGACCAGTCCGCCGAGGACGATGGGGGCCTGAGCGGTGCCGCCCGAGCTGGCCGGGTCGGTGTCGATGGCGAGCTGGCTGCAGTCCTTGCAGAGGCAGCAGCTATCCCCTGAGGCGGTTGCCGTGGCAGCAACGTTGGCGAAGGAATCGCCCAGCACCTGATGGCTGCTCAGGGCGACGCTCGTGGAGGATTCGATGCGGGCGCTGGATTGGAAAAGGGGGCCTTGAGCCTTCGGAGCCAGCACGCTGTCGGCGATGGCGCCTCCGCTGGTCGATCCACCTGGGGAAGGGAGGGCCGTCGTCGTCGCAAGCCCCCACATCGGGAGGGCGAGCAGGTTGCCGCTCCCCTGGGATGGCGTGTTGCCGCGACTCGGAACGAAAGAATCGGACGAGCGCCTTGCTTGACCAGACCAATCGGGAAAGAGATAGGCACCGACCAGGGAGTTCGTCAGATTGGATGGGGCAGTCAAGACCACTTTGCGATGGAAAATTGAGGCTCAGCGGACCCCGCGAGAAGCTTTCACCCTTGCCAGCCCAAGTATCCAGAAGGACATCAAAGTCACGGGATCTAGAACACTTGCGAGTTGGTCTTTCCTCGGGTTTAGTTCAGGGGCTGGGGAGCCCAGTCACGCCCGAGGAGATCATCGATCAATCCGATCATCTGCGCCTTTGATTTCGCGACAACTTGCCGGGAGAAGCTGTTGTCTACCGGTGAATGTTGGATGAGACTTTGGTAGGCGAATGTGCGGCTCTATTCATGAAGCTGTATGAAGCCCCCTGCTCGAAGCAGCCGCTTGAGTCCTGCAGATGGGCCCTAAGGCTTCGCCCTGGGAAGATTGAGGCCCTGTTGGGAGGGAAGCACCATGCCGTAAAACGCAATGCCCGCAAGCCTTGCGGATCTTGCGCGGATGCGATAGGTGCCAAACGGCGGCTTGTCTCCGTTGGCTTAGGGCAAGCCGAGTGATCAGGTGGTGGAGCGTTAAGTCTCAACCGGCCTGATGGGGCTTGGAGCACGGCACCTTCGCCTGCAGCGAAACCCAGGCCTGCCGCTACAGGATCAAGATCACGGCCGATGTGGTGCTCGCTGGCCTGGAGCAGGCGCTG